>NZ_JADACK010000018.1:0-341924 GCF_015673035.1 Serratia sp. Res13-Sevr-LER1-36-b
CTCTCTGCCATCACCGTCAAGCTTGTCGTGATGGAGGCGACTGGCCGATATCACTCATTGCTGGCCGCCACGCTTGAGTTGGCCGGGTTACCCGTGGCCGTGGTCAATCCACGCCAGGTGAAAAACTTCGCTCGTGCGTTAGGGACTCTGTACAAAACCGACCCGAATGATGCCCGTGTCATCTGCGAGTTTGGCCGGAGAATGGAGCCCGAAGCCCGTCCCACACCGGACGAACAGACGCAGCGTCTGGCCGGGATGGTGACCCGCCGTCGCCAACTGGTCGATAACAGGACCATGGAGATAAACCGCTACAAAAGCTGCGATGATGTGGTGGTCTCAGTGGGCATCAAGCGACATATCGACTGGTTGACGGCTGAAATCCGGGATGCAGATGACGACATCGACAGGCAAATAAAAGTGATGCCGCTGTGGCGGGAAAAGGCGACGTTGTTGGAGGAAGTCAAAGGTATCGGGCCGACAACGATGGCGGTGCTTCTGGCGATGTTGCCGGAGCTGGGGACACTGAATCGGCACAAGATAAGTGCGCTGGTTGGTGTGTGTCCTTACGCCAATGACAGTGGAAAAATGAAAGGGAAGCGAAGTATCTGGGGAGGGCGAAGCGCAGTGCGTTCAGCGTTGTACATGGCGACCTTGTCAGCAGTGCGGTACAACCCGACAATCCGGGCGTTCTACGAACGCCTGATAGGGCGTGGGAAAGCGTTCAAGGTGGCGGTGACGGCTTGTGTGAGAAAGCTGCTAACTATCCTGAATGCGATGCTGCGGGATAATAAAAAATGGGTGACAAATTAATCATCACCCGTTGACTTTAAACACAGCTGCTCTCCCTGTGGGAGAGGGCTAGGGTGAAGGGCATCACTCTGCGATAAAGCGCTCAAGACGATGGCGTAGCTGAGCGTTCTCCCTGCGCAGCTGTTCAATCTCATCGAGCAACGTCAGCGCTACCGCAATGCCGGGCCAATCCAGAGCCAGTTCACGTTGCAGACGCTGGGCGCGATTAAACGCCGCCACCGCCCCATCATCAAACAGCCAATCATCCACCGTCAGATCGCGAGGCTGGATCACTCCCAACCCCACCACCTCGGCCAGTTCACTTTCCGTTACGCCGGTATGCAGGCAAAACTCGGTAATGGTGAGGGTTATCTGTAGCTTGGCCATTATGCTTTACTCCATTGCGTACGAGGATCGAAGGCCTGATTCGCCTCGGCCAGTCGTTGCCAGAGTGCGGCGCTGTCTGCATCAGGTTTGGCAGGCATGACAATCTTGATCACCGCATACAAATTACCGGTCTCTTTCTTACTGACCAGCCCTTTCCCTTTGACGCGAAGACGCTGCCCGGTCTGACTCCCCGCAGGGATGGTCAACAGGATATTGTCCGCCAGCGTGGGGACAGAAACCTTGGTGCCTAACGCCGCCTCCCAAGGTGCCAAGGGCAGAACGATTTCCAGATCGTGCCCGATCACCTCAAACAACGGATGCGGTGCCAACTGAATAATCAGGTACAAATCGCCATTGGCTCCGCCAGCCATACCCGGCACACCTTGGCCTTTCACGCGGATACGCTCCCCGTCTGCCACGCCCGCCGGGATTTTCACGTTCAGCGTTTTAGCGATCTCTTTCTCTGTCTGACCAAAGGCGTTGTACACCGGCACCTTATAGCTCAGGGTGCGAGTTTGCTCAGTGAGGGTTTCCTCCAGGAACAGCGCCACGCCGATCTCAACATCCTGCCCACGGGCCGCACGCGGTTGGCCCTGCTGGCGGCCACGCGCACGCTGGCCAAACATCGAGGAGAAGATGTCGGAGAAATCCTCGGCACCACCATACTCTTCACGCCGGGTCTGGCGGCCAAAGTTAGGCTCGTTATGATGCAGCCGCATTTGGTCATATTCCGCGCGGCGTTCGCTGTCTTTCAGCACTTCATAGGCTTCTGCGACTTCTTTGAAGCGCGTTTCGGCATCGGGCTCGGTACTGACATCGGGGTGATATTTGCGTGCCAGGCGGCGGTAGGCAGTTTTGATAGCCTTGATATCATCTGAGGGTTTAACCTCTAGAATGGCGTAGTAATCCTTGATTTCCATAATGCTATGGTCTCTTTACTGTGGCCGGAAAGGTGGATAGCGCGTTGATACGTGAGCAAGTTGAGGAGATAAGACTCATTGTAGCGCCATCAAGCAGTTAGTGCAGTATGCGCATCACTTCACGCGGTGATTTAGCGTTTCGGGCTGATTTGTTGCGGAACGTGCGGGAATTACCGTGCTGACAAAGTGTTGATGACTCGGCCCATATCTGAGCCGGTCAACAGGTTGCGAGTGAATTTCGAGTTAACATTGCAGGTTCCGGTTGCTAGCCAGTTTCACGGTTCTTCACCTCCCACGCCTTGTGTGTTATTGACCATCATCACTGGCATTGCCAGAAAAGCGGCGACGCCCACGATCACAAAAAGAGTAATAATCACTGTCATTAACATGCGATCACCCCATCAACGTAGCGTTGTTACGGCTGACTCTCTGTTTTGGTTAATTACATTGCTGGCCTAGACTACTTGGCATTTGCGGTAGCGGGCAAGTTCAGATTAGCTGGTTTTTCCGAATGCTGGCAAGCCCTGTATTGAAGCTTTTTTCTGCTGGATGTTGGGTCGGCCCGCCGTTCAGCGGTGGCACGGCTGGACCGACCTCAGTTTATTGCATCAGAACCAGGGGAATTGGCCCATGACGTTATGATAAAACAGCATACGCCCGACAATTTCCCCCGACACCATTGCCGCCCCGGCTATCACGGCCATCGATGGGGTCAAACGCGGGCGCAGGCTCAGCACCGCGAACAGCACACCACCCACCAACATGCTGCCAACCAGTTGCCACCAAAGCATGATCCCTTGAGCGCTGGCCCCGGCAATCTGGTAACGCCCCATCAACGTCGCCAGCAGCAACAGACAACCAGCCAGCAGGCCATAGCGAACCGTTCGCGTAACGGGCAAACCGCAGCAACTCAAATAGATCCCCAAGGTGGCGAATCCCAATAGTAACGCGGTACTCAGAAACGCCAATTGGGTCAGTGGCGTATGCCACAGCGGATGGCTGGCCATTTGGTAGTAGATTTGCGCCGAGACCAGAATGGCGGCAATCCCCACGACCGATGTGACGAGCCCTAATGCGGTGATCCAAGCCGACTTCTGCGGCCGCAGCCAGCAAGTTGCCAATAGCAGGAACAGGCTGATATTCACCAGGATAAAGGCGATCACCTCTCGGCTTAACCAAGAGTGCGGCAGGCCCAGCACCGCGCGATAGGCCCCAAACGGGCTCCCTAGGTGCAGCAGTGATAAACTGGAGCCAACTACCTCCACCAGCCACAATCCCAGGACCAGATATTTCAGTTGCTTAACGGACATCTGGGATGTTGGTCGCAACCGATAGAGCGTCAAGGCGATAACACCGCCAATGCCCCATTGGCAAAGCACGGTAAAAAACACCAACGGCAGTTCATATTCGTTCATGGCAGCACCTTTTTATTTGTCCGCTGGAATAATGACCACGTTCGGGCCGCTGATGCGATGGTCAGGCAAATGATATCTAGCCTCCAGTACCGCCCAATCCGTTGAGTGGATCTTCCTTAACTCCTCGATATCACCAAACTTCAATACGCCCGCCGGGCAAGACGCTACGCAACGCGGCGGTAATCCTTCATCCAAACGCTCGGCACACATATTGCACTTGCTGGTTTTACCTTCTTGCGGATCGAAGACCGGGGCGTTGTACGGACAAGCCATAATGCACATGCGGCAGCCGATGCATTTCTCGTGATCCTGCACCACAATGCCGTCCGGGCGCTTATGGTAAGTATCCGCCGGGCAAACCTTCATGCATTGCGGATCGTCACAATGGTTGCAGGACATCGAAATAAACCCTTCCGAGTTCGGGCCATCGGTTTCATACTCCCGCACACGCCGCCAAAGCACGCCGGGTGGCGTCTGATTCTCTGACTTACAGGCCATGGAACAGGTTTTACAGCCGTAACAACGCTTAATATCAATCAGAAAGCCATATTGTTTGGTCATGGGTTATCCCTCCGCCCGTACATCAACTAGTGTACTGTTACAGCAATGCCCGGTACCCAACGCCTCTACGGCGTCATTGGTGACGTGGCTGCTGCTGCCTCCCTGCTGTTCCCACCAGCCGTTATCCAGAGAAACTACGCCTCGTTTGATATGCGTCGTCACTACGGCAATCGCACGATGCTCTCCTCGCTGGTTAAATACGGTGGCCCAGTCGCCGTGTTTGATCCGGCGCTGTTGTGCATCCTGCGGATGGATCATCACATTAGGCTTATTGCGCTGCACCTCAAGGATCCATTCGTTCATGCCGTGGCTTGAGTGAATGCTGCGGGCCAGCTTGCGTTGTACCGCCATCAGCGGGTACTTGGCGGCCAATTCCGGCGAGCCTTGCGGCGATTCATTCACTCGCAGGTAAGTGACGACCGGCGAGAACGCCTTCTTCTGCCACTCTTCAATAAAGAAGTGGGCTTTACGAGTCGGTGTGCGGAACACCCCATTTTCAAATGGGATCCAGTCGCCGCTCACCGGTAGCACCGGCCCTTTTTTCAGCTGTTCCAGGGTGATACCGGAACCTTGCAGGCACGCATTGATGTAATGCTCAATTGGCTGATTAAACACGTCGCCAAAGCCAAAGCGTTCCGCCAGACGCGCAAAGATCCAATAATCCGGCTTGGCTTCACCCGGTGGCTCAACCGCTTGTTCCATCAGTTGCACATAGTGGCTACGCACACCCGCCATCAGGCTGACATCTTCAAAAATGGTCGTCACCGGCAGCACCAGGTCGGCATACAGCGCGGTAGAGCTCATCAGGTTATCGGCCACCACCACGAAGGGGACCTTTTCCAACGCCTTTCTGACCATATTTGTGTTAGGCAACTGGGTCATGACCCCCATGGTCATAATCCACCAGAATTTGATCGGGTAAGGCCGGTCATTGGCCACCCACTCACCTACCTTGGAAACCGGTATCGGTGTGATTTTCTTCACCGCAGGAGCTGGTGGAATGATCGGGCTGAACTTCGCCATTTGGCGTGCTCCGCCCGCGTCACAGATCCCCGCTCCCCGCTTGCCGATATTACCGGTGAGCAAGGCCAGGTAGAATTGGCTGGCGGCAACGTAGGTACCAAATTCGGTGCGCTGAGCGCCTGACATATTTTGCACAATCATCGCCGGAGCGGTGGTGGCATAGTCGCGGGCCAAACGCAAAATAGTGTGGGCGGGAATGTCGGTTTCAGCCGCAACCCGATCGAGGGTCCATGGCGCAGCCTGCTGGTACACGGTTTCGAACACGGTACGGTAGCCGCTGTCGGTTGGCAGTTGATGCTGGAACAGCGCCGGGGTGATACCCGCCTGGTCATGCCGCGCCAAGCTTTGGCTGGTGCAGTCATAAACCAGATAGCTTTCACTGTCGGTGGCATCGGCCCGCACCAATTGATCTTTGGCATCCACCAGATACACCGCGCCGGTATGCTGGCGCAGGAAATCCGCGTCAATATGCTGCTCTTCGATAATGATCTTCATCATCCCGAGCGCCAACGCCGTATCGGTGCCCGGCACAATCGGGATCCATTCGTCCGCTTTGGCGGCCGTTTCGTTGAAACGTGGGTCGATAACCACGATGCGTGCGCCCTGCTCTTGTGCACGCAGATAGTTTTTAAAATAGGCCTGCATGGTTACCGCTGGGTTGTTACCCCAGCAGATGATCAAACGGCTGTCGGCAATGGTGTCACGGGTATCGGCATAGCGTAGCCCCACCATTGGCATCATCGCCGCCGTCACAGCCGAGCAGCAGAGCGATCCGGCCTGTTTCACAGAACCGCCCAGATAGTCGAAGAACGCCTTGCCCATATCGTTCTTTATCGAGTCCATGTTGCCAGCATGGGTGGACAGCAGCAGCCCTTCGTTGCCCTGTTCCTTGATGGTGGTACGGATGTTCTTTTCGATTAAATCCAGTGCCTGTTGCCAGGTAATAGGCTCGAATTTGCCCTCACCTTTCTTGCCTACCCGCAGCAGAGGCGTCGTGACGCGCTGCTGGTGATAAACCCATTTGGTACGGCTGATGCCCCGCAGGCAACATTTCACATTAAAGCCTTCCGTCGCTTCAATCTTCATCAGCTTTTTCTGATAGACGTAAGCGGTCAGGTTGCAGTGCAGGCACTCCATCGCACAGGTTGAGCGAAAAGTTTGATAATCCGTCAGCTTTAGATGGATACGGCGTAAGGGTTCTTTTTGTTCGGATGTTAAGGAGAAAGCGCAAGGGGATATTGACGCCAGACCAATAACGCCCAGCCCTTTTAGCAAAGTACGCCGTTTGAGTCGGAGTGAAGAAAGTTCGTTCATAGTTTTTATCTCGGTAATTACACGCCCTGGTGTTCACTATAAATAAACCGAGTTAACCAATGGTATATTGAAGCAGATCAATCCACCTCAAAATAGTTAGTCCTTACGCGCTGAAAATGCTCCCGCTGAGGATGCCAGGATCTGGTTAACTGGGGCATTCACCGCCTTAAACTGGTAAAGTGATCGGATCGAGGTAATAGCAAGTAAGGTAAGCAGAATGTCGGAAGTTCAAGGCGTAAATTCGGTCGATATTGCCGTGTCGGTGTTAGAGAGTGTCACCGCATTGGGGGGAAACGCCCGCGCTTCGGATATCGCCAAACACAGTGGGCTTTCGAAAAGCCGGCTGCATAAATATCTGGTTTCGCTGTGCCGTAGCCAGATGTTGTATCAGGAGCAGGAAACCAGCCGCTACTCGCTTGGCAGCAAGCTGTTGGCGCTGGCCGCGGCGGCAGGCAAACAGCAGACGCTGGCGACAATCATCAATAATGCGCTATGTGAGCTGCGCGATGAGTTGAACTACTCCACTGGGTGGGCGGTGCGCCAAGGGGGTAACATCTTGCTGACGCGCTACAATCGCAGCCATAAAAATATTGATATCGATTACCTTGAAAACACCCTCATCCCCATGAATGCCAGTGCGGCAGGCTATGCCTATCAGGCGTTTGATAGCTCTATTACGCCACTGCTCGAGGCTAAAGAGCTCGAAAAGATCCGCCAGCAGGGCTATGCGGTACGTTACAATGTTACCGAAGGCATCCCTGGGGCGCGAGCGATAGCCTGCCCGATTATCAGCCAGGATAACGTCCTGTTGGGGATGGCGATCACTATGGGGTTTATTCCAGACGACCCGGCAGAGATTGTCCGTCTGGCAGATCGCCTGATGGCGAAGGTCAAAACGATCCCGCTTTAACCGGCACGAAGGTGACAACCCGGGGCCTGTAAGGTACGCTAAGTGAGCCTGCCGTAAGCTCTGCGCTGCGGTTAAACGACAAAATCAATTGGGTAAAGTTATTGATACAAGAACATCACCTCGCACTAGTCTGCGCACTCAGTAAATGGGTCGAAACCCACTTGGGACGAGTGATCCACCTTGAAGAGCTGGCCGAGTATTCCGGCTATTCGCTGTGGCATATGCAGAAGCTGTTCAAAGAAGCGACGGGGATCTCGCTGGGCAAGTACATTCGCGAGCGCCGCCTTGCCGGAGCGGTGTACCAGTTGCGCAGCAGCGAGGCTTCCATTTTCGATATCGCCTTGGATTTTGGTTTCGGCTCCCAATCACACTTCACCTACATGTTCAGAAAGCGTTTCAACATTACGCCCTATGACTTCCGCCAGGATCTAAATGTCGATCTGCATATAGAGCCTCCGCTACATATTATTCACCAGAAGATGGCGTGAGCAGCAGCGGGCTGTTTAAATGACGACAAAAGAAACGGCCCCAGAAAGGAGCCGTTGGCTGAGTATGCTAGCTATGTCAGGGTTGTTGATTAGTCATCCAGCGTTACTTTAGTGCTACCGCCACGAGTACAGCAATGCAAACCCAAAACACCGCCGTGGCGATCACAACATGGGATAATCTTGCATGGGAGAGTAATTGACTCATAAACACCTCGCTTACATCGGCAATAGAACTGACAGAGACTTCCGTACAGATTAGTCTTAGCTTAGCAGGGCTGGATTATTTACGACAGCCTGCTAATTCGGGGTAAATAACAATATTTGATTAACATCACAAACACATTTAAGAAATACATTCACTTTAATCATTAATTACGACTTAAATATAATTAAAGTGAATTTATTTAGAAAAGTTAACCAACCAAGTCCGCAGAACATGCTGCCTGACCATCATAAGCAAAGACCGTCAAAAAATGTGTCACCCCCTGCTACGCCTGAGCTGTAGCGGCTCTGCCATGGCGGGAAAAACGCTATCCAACGATCGTTGCCGAGTTAACGACACGCTGCCGACGAATAATTCGCCACAACCTTTATTAGTGGTTAAATCGCAGCTAGTGCGTTAAATCCCAAATAAACCAAGGCATATGGCAAAAATTTTTCATCGTCGAATCAAGGATTGCGGATAAACGCAGCTCTGGCCTCAGCCGCCTTTGATGTAACAGCTTTTGGCATCGACCTCTTGATCGATATGCCGCAGATCGGATAAATACGTGATGCCAAACAGGATCGACACGACAAGCAACACTGAGACCAATAAGGCAATGACCGCAATAAGCTTGGTTTCATCATGCGGATTGTGTTCCATTTTATCTCCTAAAAACAGTAAGTTATTCCCACCCACTGTGTGATCGTCAACGTAAAAATGATCAATATGCAGCAACTACCGTCAACATTGTGATAACGCGTTGCGCATTGTCCATGGTTTTCCTGATGTTTGTTGTCTAATGGGGTGTTCACACCCTCTACTCTCTTATCGCCTGCCATAACGCCTTGATGCTAAAAAGGGGGGTAACTCCAGGCTCATGTAACAGCCAAATTTACGCTGGCGATAACTAAGATTTTTCTTGCATGCAGACGCTACCAATTTTCTGCAACAGGGTCAAGATTCTCAGGGGTAGTCACCCGCATGCAGACTGGAAACATTCGTTGGATTTATCGAATTGCGGTTGGGAAACGTATAGGGGTGAACATCTGTATGAACGTACGCATTGGTTGAGGAATTTCAGCACAGCGCCCCAGATGGGGCGCCGGATTACGCAGCTCTAAGCTCGCGCTTCGATTACCCAGGCCTTCGGCATCATTGTGGGATGCGCAATACCTGGCCCGGATAGATTTTATCTGGGTGGCTTAGCATCGGTTTGTTGGCTTCAAAGATCTTATTGTACAGGTTGGCATTGCCATACATCTCTTTGGCAACGGCGCTCAGAGTATCGCCCTTCTTGACGGTGTAAAAGCGGCTTTCTGCTTCTGGTTGTGCTACTGCAACATTATCCTCTACGCCGCTGATACCTGCCACGTTACCTACAGCAACCAGAATTTTTTCTTTCAGTTCCTGGCTGATACCGTCCCCGGTGACCACAGCCTTGCCATCAACGACCTGAACATCCACCTTATCCGTATCGGGCAGGCCACTGTTATCAAGGTGCGCTTTCAGCTTGGCGCTTTGATCCTCAGCGTTACCACTCACCGTATCCCACAGTTTTGCGCCAGCTTCTTTGACGAAGTTAAACAATCCCATATTCGCTCCCGTTAATGATTGGATAGTTAAGAAATTTTAAAACTCATTAAGCTTAGCAGTACAGAGCGGAACTTCAATCCTCTTAAGGATGATTAAACGCTGCCATAATTCTGAAAATACCGTTTTTGTCTGGTCAATTATTATTTTTTTGTATTAATTAGCTAAATTCAGCCAAATTTTACCTACAATGGGGGTTGGAGCCTTAATGGGGGACGCGATAGGTTATGTACGCATTGGTGATGTTCGTTTGCTATCTGGATGGCGGCTGTGCCGACATCGTCGTCGACGTGCTGCGTGATGAGCATCAATGCCTGGTAGCAATGAAAGAACAACGGTTACGCCATGCCGGCTGTTTTCCGATCGAGGACTTTATCGACGGCTTCTGGCTGCCTGCCAGCGAGTACGCTCCTTTCTGATCCCTCAAGCCAAACCGAAAAAGGCAGAGCTTGCGCTCTGCCTTTTGGACCACGTTCCGACACAGGAATGAGGTTTGAATACAACTTAGAAACGGTAGGTCAAACTGGCTGCCACGATGTTGTCAGTATTCAGTTTCAGCTTGTTATCGTCATTCAGCTGGTTGATTTTGTAATCAACGTAGGTGTACATGTTTTTGTTGAAGTAGTAAGTCGCGCCGATATCGATATATTTCACCAGATCGACATCACCGATGGTTTCAATATCTTTACCCTTGGACTGCAGGTAAGCCAGTGATGGGCGCAGGCCATTTTCGAACTGGTATTGCGCGACCACTTCAAAGTTTTGCGTCTTGTTGGCAAAGCCAGCAACGCCGTTAACCGTGATCGGGGTCATGTTGCGGGTTTCAGCGTACATAGCCGCCAGATACACCTGGTTGGCGTCATACTTGAGCGCTGTGGTCCAGGCCGTTGCGCTGTCACCTTTGCCGTAGGTAGCGCCGTAGGCAGCGTCCTTCTGATATTTAGTACGGTTAGAATCAGAGAAGGCTACCGCAGCACCAATGCCGCTACCGCCGATGTCCTGATAGTCCACAGACATACCATAGCCATCACCGTTCTGCTTGTGGATGTTGCTGCGGTCATTCTCGTTCTTACCCTGATACTGCAAGGCGATATTCAGACCATCAACCAGACCGAAGAAGCTGCGGTTACGGTAGGTAGCCAGGCCAGTAGAACGGCCATTCATGAAGTTATCTGTGTAGGTATAGGTATCGCCGCCAAACTCCGGCAGCATATCGGTATACGACTCTACATCGTAAACCACACCGTAGTTACGGCCATAGTCAAAGGAACCGTAGTTGGCGAATTTCAGGCCAGCGAAGCCCAGACGAGTTTTGGTGCCTTCGGTACCCGCTGACTCAGCGTGGTTAGCCTGGACGTTGTATTCCCACTGACCGTAACCCGTCAAATCGCTGTTAATCTGCGTTTCGCCTTTAAACCCAAAACGCACATAGGTCGCATCGCCATCGGCAGATTTGTTATCGCTGAACAAGTGCTTGGCGTTAACACGACCGTACAGGTCGAGCTTATTGCCATCTTTGTTGTAGATTTCGGCCGCATTGGCCATTGAGGCGGCGGTGGCAAGAACAACCGCCAGGGCTACTACACTGCGTTTCATCATTTATTTTCCTAGATTTTATTAAAAGCTGCCCGTCACGCCCAATTTATGCTTTGGGCTGTGATTTTTATCATTTTGTTTTTTTATCTACGCCCCTTAATAAAGCGCCATGTGACATTAGCATCATGAATAAAAACTTAAAATAAAAAAGTTCATGAAACAGCGCGCATAAAGCATGTTTATTTGTAACTAAATATTACATAAAAGTGCTATTCTAATATAATGATTTAAATAGATATTTAATGCATAAGCCATAACACTCACGTTGAAAAGCACCAAAATGGTGCAACCACGTTTCATTTTGTGTGATTAACCTACGATTTTGAATAACCACAAAATTAGCATGCTAATCAATAACGTTACTTATTTCACACTTTTAACTTATATCAATCTGATTAGCGGAAATGGTGCGAATAACTCTATCTTTAATCTGTTTTTTACTCATTGGGGTAAATCATAGCGAGTAATGGTACGTAACAGGCAAAATACCCTATCAACTGATTAAATAAATTACGCTATTAAGGTTTGAAAGGAAAAATGTCGCCACAGGTCACCTACCTGTGGCGTAATAAACGGGTGAGATTAAAACAGGGTACTACGCGGGACTTCGGTCAACATCATGCCTGCACGTAACCCCAATGCCACCTTGGGGTTGGGAAACAGGACCCACTCCTTTTCATGCTGCACCCGATAGCTTTCCCCCGGCTGCTCATACAGTAAAGTGCCCTGCGGCAGAGCGGTAAAATTGGCAGTATCTTCACTTAAATAGAGTTTGAACGATTCACTGCGTTTAATCAGCGACCGCTCGACACGGAACACCCGAATCGGAGCCTCCCCCCGTAAAGGGAGAGATTGCCCGCAGACCAGCGCCTGCAGCGCTTTATTGATAGCGGAAAACTGCTGCAGATCGTTGCTGCCAAAGGGACGCGCCTTGCCCAATTCGAGGGTACAGCTGGCCGCCTGCGCATGCTCGCTGGAAAAGTGGCTGAACGTGCCGCCGGGCGCCTGGTGTATCACCAGAGCATCCAACTCGGCGGCGTCTAGTAACGCCAACATCTCGGGGCTGTAACTTTGTGGTTGATAGGGCAGGATACCAAAGCGTGGCAGCAACGATCCGCGGATCGCCGTGTGCAGATCGTAATGAAAGCGGGTGGCCTGCTCCCCGGCAAAGAAATTGCTGACCGCTTGTTCTAACTGCTGCGCCCGCGCCGTTTCGCCAGAGGGCTCAAACTGCCGATAGCGCCCACCAAACATGCGATTCATATCACTTGCCAGATAACGTTGATTGGTTCGCATCGCCGGTGGATTGCCCAACACCACCAGCAAGCGCACCGCCAATGGCCGCACGCCTGCGAAGATCTCGTTCACTAGCCGGTCAAGCAGTTCGATCGGCGCCGTTTCATTGCCGTGAATACCGGCAGAAAGCACCACAGCTTGCCGATAGCCTTGCTGTGGGCTGAGCTCCAATAGCCCTTCCCCCAGCCACTTCCAGCGCAGTGCAGCGTTTTCACCCTGGGTGGTGGCGGGTTGCTTTCCTGCCAACGTCAGAGCCAATAAATTGTTCACTATTGCCTCCGGTTACTGTTGGAACGGGTAAACATTACCCAGCCCAAGGATAGAAGTCAGGGCATCCAGCGCCGCACGCCCTTCATGCAGCAGTTGCGGGTCTGCCAGATCCTCCTGTACCAAGCGATCGCGATAATAGCGGTCTACCCAGTCGTTCAGGGTGGCGAAAAGCGTATCGTTCATCATCACCCGTGGGTTCACCGCCCTCAACTCGGCACCGTTCAGCGCCACGCGTAAACGCAGGCAAGCCGGGCCACCGCCGTTGCGCATACTTTCGCGCAGGTCGAACACCTTGATCTCGTCGATTGGCCCACCGCTGGCCACCATCTCCGACAGATAATGCCAAACGCCCGGATGCTGGCGGGACTCTTCCGGCACCACGATCATCATCTTGCCATCGGCTTTGGTCAGGATCTGGCTGTTAAACAGGTAGGTCGCCACCGCATCCCCTACGCTGACACGGGAGGTTGGCACTTCTATCGCCACCAGATCCGTCTCCAGCGACGCCATCTTACGGCGGATTTGATCCAGCCCCTGCTGCTGGTGCAGGAACGCCTGCTGATGATGGAACAGCACCTGCTGATTGCTGACGGCGATCACGTCGTTATGAAAAACGCCCTGGTCGATCACCGCCGGATTTTGTTGCAGAAATACCGTGTGTTGCTCGTGCAACTGATGCAGGCGGGCGATCGCCTCACTGGCCTCGCGCGTCTGGCGAGCCGGGTAACGCGTGGGAGCACTTTCCCCGCCAAACTCCTGCTTGCCATACACAAAGACCTGCACCCCGCGTTTGGCATAGTCGCCCCCAAGGCGGTTATGGTTGGCGGCGCCCTCATCCCCAAAGAGTGTCACCTGCGGTAAGGCATCATGGTGAGCAAAGTATTGCTCATCTTTAAAGATGGCACGCAGCACGCTGGAGGTGGTTTCGGCCTCAATCGCGCGATGGAATTTGTTATTCAGGTTGGCGGCGGTGAAATGCACTTTACCATCCTGACTGTCTGGCGAAGGTGAAACCGTCGCGGCATTGGCCGTCCACATGGATGAAGCCGAACTAAGCGCCGAGAGCAGGCGCGGTGAGGTGCGCATCGCCTGGGCCAGTACGCTTTCGTCGCTGCCGCTGAAGCCCAATTTACGTAGCGTAGGGAGATGAGGCCGTTCCTGCGGTGGCAACACGCCCTGCTGGAAGCCCATATCTGCCAGCGCTTTCATTTTCAGCAGCCCCTGCTTTGCCGCCAGCTTGGGGTTCGATACGCTGTTACGGTGCTGTGTCGAAGCCTCGTTGCCAAACGACAGCCCGGCATAGTGGTGCGTCAAGCCAACCAACCCATCAAAATTGACTTCATATCCGGACATTTTGCTCTCCTGTAGACTGCGAACGGTAATGCCTGGGGCAGATCAGTTAAATATCAGGCCCGGTGACAGGCTGGTTGGCAGCGTCAGACTGGCACTTTCCAGCGAAGCCATCGGCCAAGCGCAGTAATCTGCCGCATAGAACGCACTTGGACGATGGTTGCCGGAAGCTCCTACACCACCGAAAGGTGCCGCACTAGAAGCCCCGGTCAGCGGCTTGTTCCAGTTGACAATACCGGCTCGCGCCTCCAGCAACAGCCGTTCGAACTGCTCCCGCTGCGGGGACACCAGACCAACGGACAGGCCATAGCGCGTGTTATTAGCCATGCGCAGCGCCTGGTCGAAATGGTCGTAACGAATGATCGTGGTCAGCGGGCCAAAATATTCTTCGTCTGGCACGTCCGCCACGCCGGTCACATCGATAATGCCAGGGCTTAATAATGCGCTGCCGCTCTCCAGCGATTTCATGGTCAACAAAGCTTTGCCGCCCAATGCCAACAGATGGTGCTGAGCTGCCAGCATGTTCTCTGCCGCAGCGGAGGAAATCACCCCGCCCATAAACGGCTGAGGTTCAGCATCCCAACGGCCGATACGCAGCGTAGATGCCACCTGAACCAGGCGTGTAATAAAGGCATCGCCCTGCGGCCCGTTTTTCACCAAAATACGACGAGCACAGGTACAGCGCTGTCCGGCAGAAATAAACGCCGATTGAATGGCCAGATTCACCGCCGCGTCACAATCTTCTACCTGTTCGACGATCAGCGCGTTGTTGCCACCCATCTCCAACGCCAGGATCTTTTCTGGCTGACCGGCCAATTGGCGATGCAGGTGATAGCCGGTGCCAGCACTGCCGGTAAACAGCAGCCCATCAATATCGGCACAGCTTGCCAAGGCCTCACCGGTTTCACGTCCACCTTGCACCAGATTGATCACTCCATTCGGCAAACCCGCCTGCAGCCACAGCTGTAACGTCACCTCCGCCGTCAACGGCGTCAATTCGCTGGGTTTGAACACCACGCAGTTGCCCGCCAGCAGCGCCGGAACGATATGCCCATTCGGTAAGTGACCAGGGAAGTTATACGGGCCAAATACCGCCAGCACGCCATGCGGCCGATGGCGTAACACCGAGGCTCCGTCGGCCATCGCCGTTTCCGTCACCCCAGTACGCGCCTGATAGGCCTCTAATGAAATGCCCACCTTGCCAATCATCGCCTGGACTTCGGTCAAGGTTTCCCAGCGAGGTTTACTGGTTTCACGGCTGATGGTCTCGGCCAGATGTTGTTTATGCTCTTCCAGCAACGCCGCGAAGCGTTTTACCAACTGTTCGCGCTTTGCAAACGGCGTGCGCGCCCAAGTAGGGAAAGCCTCGCGTGCAGCTGTGCAGGCCGCAGTCACGTCGTCAATATTAGCCGAGTTGGCTTGCCACAGCGGCAGGTTATCCAACGGATCGGTTTTGCTGAATTCAGCGCCCCGGCCAGCCAGCCAGACGCCATTAATTAACAATGCAGGATGCGACATTACACTTTCTCCTGAGCGATAAGCTTGATGACCCGTACCGGGCTCCCCTGTTCGACGCCCAGCGCCGCAGCCGTCTCGGCGTTGATACGCAAGCGGTCATCATGCAGTTGGGCATGCACCAACAGGGCGCGATAATTCTGATAGTGGTCGTTGGCCACCAGGTAGGCCGGTGCCTCGCTGAATACCTGTGCATCATCCAGCACAACCTTCACCAGTTTGCTGCGCTTGACCGCGCGGATCTCGTCGATCTCGGCTTCCAGCGTCGGGCCCCCGTCAAAGATATCGACGTAGCCCTGATAGCGCAGCCCTTCAGCTTCCAGCAGCTTGCGCGCTGGTGCGGTTTGCGGGTGAACTTCGCCGATCACCTTCTGCGCATCTTCGGCCAGAAAGTCGACGTACAGCGGGTGTTTCGGCATCAGTTCGGCGATAAACGCCTTTTGCCCGGTGCCGCTGAGATAATCCGCCTTGGCGAACTCGATAGAAAAGAAGTGGCGGCCAACGCTTTCCCAGAAGGGGGAACGGCCATTCTCATCGGAATAACCTCGCATTTCCGCGATCACTTTGCGGGAGAATTGATTACGAAATGCGGCCATAAACAGGAAGCGGACCTTTGACAGCAGTTTGCCATTCTCGCCATGGCGGTAGTCCGGATCGAGGAACAGCGTACAGAGCTCCGAATGGCCGGTATGATCGTTGCTTAAAAACAGCGTTGGCACCGATTTATAGACATTAAGCTGCTTTGAGGCATGCACCTGGGTACCCACGCGGAAGCTGTACCAGGGTTCAGTCAGCCCAACCGCGACTTCGATCGCGCTGACGCCAACGACCTGTTGCCGTTCGGTATCCTCCATCACAAACAGATAGCAGCGATCGCTTTGGGGAAGTTCGCCTTGCCAGGTTTTTAACGCCCGCTCAATACGTGCCGACAGCGTCTCTTCATTCTGCGGCAAAGAGGTGAGGCCAATACCGGATTTACCGGCGAGCGTCAGCAGGTCAGCCAGGTCACGACGCTCTATGGGGCGGATAATCATCATAATGCGAACCTCGGAAGTCATCGGCTGCGCACCGGGCGCAGCCGCCTTGATTAGCTGCAAATCCGCGCCACAGCACGCGCGAATCGCGCCAGCCCCTCTTTCACATCCTGTTCAGGGATGATCAGCGAAGGCGTAAAGCGCACCACGTCCGGGCCTGCGATCAGGGCTATCACCCCCTCCTCGTTAGCCAGCTGAGTGATCTGCTTGGCTCTACCGGCATATTCCGGGTTCAGAGCGCAACCAATTAACAGACCCGCCCCGCGGATTTCGCTAAAGATCGGATACTGTAGGTTGATTTCCGTCAGCCCGGCGATAAACCACTCGAGACGCTGCTTCACCCCATCAAGTACTTCCGGAGTGTTAATCAGCGAGAACACCACCCCAGCTACCGCCGCCGCCAGCGGGTTACCGCCGTAGGTGGTGCCATGAGTGCCAACGCCCAGGGTTTTCGCCAGTTTGTCGGTGGTGATCATCGCCCCAATCGGGAAACCGCCGCCCAACGCCTTGGCAGTGGTCAACACGTCTGGCACCACCCCGTAATTCATATAGGCATACAGCGAGCCAGTACGGCCCACGCCGGTTTGCACCTCATCAAAGATCAGCAGTGCGCCGTGGCGATCGCACAGTTCACGCAACCCTTGCAGGAATTGCGCTTGTGCCGGTACCACACCGCCCTCGCCCTGAATCGGCTCAACGATCACCGCACAGGTACGGTCGTTAATCACCTGCGCAGCCGCCCCCAGATCGTTAAACGGCGTGTGCGTTATCCCGCCAGGCAGTGGCGCAAAATCCTGTGAATATTTTGGTTGGCCCCCGGCAGACACGGTAAACAGGGTGCGGCCATGAAACGCGTTATTGAACGCGACGATCTGGTTCTTTTCTCTGTTGCCACTATCCAGCGCATATTTGCGCGCCAGCTTCAGCGCGGCTTCGTTAGCTTCCGCGCCGGAGTTGCAGAAAAATACTTTGTCGGCAAAGGTGGCATCAATCAGCTGTTTGGCCAGGCGCAACACCGGCTCGTTGGTATAACCGTTGCCCAGATGCCAAAGCTTGCCTGCCTGTTCGACCAGCGCCGCTAACACCTGCGGATGGGCGTGGCCCAGAGCATTGACGGCAATGCCTCCGGCGAAATCAATATAGGATTTCCCCTGCTGATCCCAAACCTGTGAGCCTTCTCCCCGCACCAAAATAAAATCCGCAGGGGCATAAACCGGGATCATCCAGTCGTCGAAAGACTGGCGGGTAACTGCGATTGGCTGTTCCATAATGACCTCATAACGTCAGCAAAGGCTGAATTTTGGCGGTAAGGACCGCTCTGGCGGCGCAAGACCGGCGAAAAAGCAAATTAACCCTATTATTCGGTGTCTTTTCCGGCCGACGATAATGCTGCTCACCGCCGCCTATTCAGATACAAACCTGTTACATAAAATTGGTTATTCACTATTAATGCCGCATTTAGCGCCCCGGAGCGGGGAATAAATGTTAATGAGTAGTTAAAATACAGCCCATTTGATAAATAGTGTAGAGCAGCTATCGTGCCAGAACGGGCTTTTTGACGGATTTACTAATTTTTTTCGTTAAAACAAGGAGTTATATTGCATAAATATTCAATAATTATGCATTTGTAATGATTAAAGGCAAAAATAGGGCCTAAAATCATCAGCGACGGAGAAATCCTATTCAATCGCAAAATTCTTCTGCTTTTCTGATCCTGCTCGCAAAAATAATTACGTTAGATGGCGGTAACAGCGCCCTTTTGCACCGCGATCGTGCAATGTGCCCTCATTTAGCGCAGCAAAATGCCCCTCTCCCACAGGGAGAGGGAACAGTTCGTGCCACAATTTATCTAGGTATTCGTCCTTTGGGAGGGGACCGATCGAGTAGATCTGAAACTGCGGTGATTCACTTATGCATGAGGAGGTGAGTTTGCTGAGAGGGCCTCTTCACTTCCACCAGAGCAGGAGCTATCAGCTCCCTCTCCTTTGGGAGTGGGTTGGGGTGAGAGCACCATATTACGGGTTAACCTCCAGTCTTTGACTACACTGTTAAGCTACCCCCTACTCAATGTTCCTCCTCAACCTTAAGGATCCCAACATGAGCAAGAAAACCTTTGATGCCACCCAGCCCGCAGCGGTTAAAGACGTAGCCGCCTTTCTGGCGGAGTTGAATGCCAGCGGCGGCAAACCGATGGAACAGATGAAGCCGAAGGAGGCACGTAAGGTGTTGGAAGGCGCGCAACGCAGCGTGGAGGTGGTACAGCGTGAGGTCGAGATCGAAGAGAAAACCATTCACGTGGCCGATCAGGACATCCTGTTGCACATCGTGCGCCCGCCACGAGTGAAAGGTAAATTGCCGGTATTTATGTTTTTCCACGGCGGTGGCTGGGTATTGGGTGACTTCCCGACCCACGAACGATTGGTGCGCGATCTGGTTTACAGTTCCGGTGCGGTAGCGGTATTTGTCAATTACACACCGTCACCAGAAGCCCACTATCCCACCGCCATCGAGCAAGCCTACGCGGCCACGGAATGGGTGGCGGAATACGGAGAGAAAATCAACGTCGATGGCAGCCGACTGGCGGTAGTGGGCAATAGCGTTGGCGGTAACATGGCGACGGTGGTCAGCCTGATGGCTAAAGAGCGAGGCACACCGGCACTGCGCTGCCAAATCCTGCTGTGGCCGGTCACCCACGCCAGTTTTGATCGCGATTCCTATCATCAGTTTGCCGAAGGCCATTTCCTGACGCGCAATATGATGAAGTGGTTTTGGGACAACTACACCACCGACAAGGCCCAGCGTAAGGAGATCTACGCCTCACCGCTCAATGCGAGCCTGGAACAGCTGCAAGGGCTGCCACCTGCGCTGATCCAAACCGCCGAGCTGGACGTACTGCGGGATGAGGGGGAAGCCTACGCCCGCCTGCTAAACGCGGCTGGCGTCGAGGTGACCGCCACCCGCTACAATGGGCTGATCCACGATTACGGCCTGTTAAACCCGCTCGCCCAGGTTCCGGCGGTCCATTCGGCTATTCATCAGGCCGGACGCGCATTGAAGCATTATCTGGCCTAGCCCAGGTTACGGATCAGCCTGGCCAAGGTCTTGATGGCGGTTTCAAGCCTGTCGCTCCACTCGAAAGAGGCGTTCAGGCGAAAACAGTGGTTGAAACGATCGCCGGTAGTGAACATTCGCCCCGGCGCAATACTGATGCCCTCAGCCAGCGCACGCTGGTAAAGCTCCATGGAAGACTGTGTCGCCTCCAGCTCCAGCCACAGGAAATAGCCTCCGTCCGGCTGGCTGACCTTCACCGTTGGCGGGAAGTGATGGGCGATCGCCTGATGCATGGCGCTTTGGCGCTGGGCCAATAAACGCCGCAGGCGACGCAGATGGGTATCATAGCCGCCATGCAGCAGATAATCGGCGATCGCCATCTGGGTCGGCACGCTGGTTGAAACGGTACTCATCAGTTGCAAGCGCTGGATCTGCGGCGCATAACGCCCTGCCGCCACCCAGCCCACACGGAACCCTGGAGCCAGACATTTTGAGAACGACGAGCAGTGCAAAATCTGCCCGCCCTGATCCAACGCTTTGGCAGGCAAGGGCCGCTCGGCGCTGAAATAGAGTTCGCCGTACACATCGTCCTCCAGCAACGAGATCTGATGTTCGCGCAGCATCGTCACCAGCCGTTTTTTATTCTCGTCCGACATGCTCGACCCTTGCGGGTTCTGGAAATGGGTCATCAGCCAGCAGGCCTTGATCGGATACTGCTCAATCGCCTGCTGTAACGAATCCAGATCGATCCCGTGCTGCGGGTGGGTAGCAATCGCCACCGCTTTCAGCTTCAGGCGTTCCAGCGCCTGCAACGCGCCGTAAAATGCCGGGGATTCAATCGCCACCGTGTCGCCCGGCTGCGTCACCGCTTGCAGGCTGAGGCTTAACGACTCCATCGCCCCGGCGGTGATCACAATCTCATCAGGGGATACCTGCATCCCATTCAGCGCATAGCGTTGAGCAATATGGCGACGCAATGCCTCGTTGCCGGGCGGCAGATTAGCAAGCGAACTGTGAGGCGTGAATTTCCGGGCTACGCTGCTCAGCGCCCTGGCCAACTTGGGTTGCATAAACAGGGTGGCATCCGGGAAAGCCGAGCCGAAGGGGACAATTTCTGGATCCTTACAGGCTTGCAGCACGTCAAAGATAAAGGCGTTGATATCCACCTGTTCGCTCACCAGCAATTTCTCACCCCGGATGGGCTGTGGTAACGCCTGTGAACGGGCCGCCACATAGTAACCAGACTGCGGCCGCGCTACGATCCAACCCTGGCTTTCCAGTAGCTGGTATGACTGCACCACCGTCATCAGGCTCAGCCCGGCACGTTTACCGCTTTCCCGCAGCGAGGGCAGTTTGTCCCCGGCACGCCATACCCGGTTCTGGATCTGTTCGCGGATCTGCTTGGCAAGCTGTTCATATCTGGTCATACAATTCCAACTGTTATAGGAAAAAGTAAAATAACTGTCACTGTTATCGTTACTCTACTCCATGCTCTACTTAGCGCAAGTTTTAATAAGCAAGCTTTCGCTTTCCTAAGAGGCCGATTATGAACAAATCAAGGAGGCTCCATGTTCGGACTTGATGCATTGGAGCTGGCACGGATCCAGTTCGCCTTTACCGTTTCCTTCCATATTATCTTCCCGGCGATCACCATCGGCATGGCCAGCTATCTGGCGGTGCTCGAAGGCCTATGGCTGAAAACCGGCAATCAGGCTTACCGAGACCTGTACCACTTCTGGTCCAAAATCTTCGCCGTCAACTTCGGCATGGGCGTGGTTTCCGGCCTGGTAATGGCCTATCAGTTCGGCACCAACTGGAGCTTTTTCTCCGAATTTGCCGGCAGTATCACCGGCCCATTGCTGACCTATGAAGTGCTGACCGCCTTCTTCCTCGAAGCCGGATTCCTGGGCGTGATGCTGTTTGGCTGGAATCGTGTTGGCCCCGGCCTGCACTTCTTTGCCACCTGTATGGTAGCACTCGGCACGCTGATCTCCACCTTCTGGATCCTGGCTTCCAACAGCTGGATGCAGACCCCGCAGGGGCACGAGATCATCAATGGAGTCGTCGTACCGGTTGACTGGTTCAAAGTGATCTTCAACCCGTCCTTCCCTTACCGCCTGCTGCATATGACCACTGCGGCATTCCTGTCGTCGGCCTTCTTTATCGGTGCCTCGGCGGCCTGGCACCTGCTGCGTGGCCGTGATACGCCAGCCATGCGCAAGATGCTGTCGATGGCCATGTGGATGGCACTGATCGTCGCCCCTATTCAGGCGGTGATCGGCGACGCACACGGCCTCAATACGCTGAAATATCAACCGGCCAAAATCGCCGCCATCGAAGGCCACTGGGAGAACCCGCCAGGAGAGGCCACGCCGTTGATCCTGTTCGGATGGCCGGATATGGAGCGTGAAGAAACCCGTTTCAAGGTGGAAATTCCTTACCTAGGCAGCCTAATCCTCACCCACAGCCTCACCGAGCAGGTTCCGGCGTTGAAATCCTTCGCACCGGAAGATCGCCCGAATTCCACCGTGGTGTTCTGGTCGTTCCGCATCATGGTGGCGCTGGGCATGCTGATGATCCTGGCTGGCGTGTGGAGCCTGTGGCTACGCTGGCGCGGCGGACTGTATCAGTCCAAACCCTTCCTGTACTTCATTCTGTGGATGGGGCCTTCAGGGCTGATTGCCTTGCTGGCGGGGTGGTTCACCACCGAGATTGGCCGCCAGCCGTGGGTCGTCTACGGGCTGCAACGCACCGCCGATGCCGTCTCTGCCCATGGCGACATCCATATGAGCGTGAGCCTGCTGGCCTTTATCGCCGTCTACTGCTCGGTGTTTGGCGTCGGTTACTCCTACATGATGCGCCTGATCCGCAAAGGCCCGCTGGCCCATGAAGGTGACGAGCCAAGCGGCCACGGCACACCGGCACGCCCGCTCTCAGCGGTACACGAAACTTTGGACGACAGGAGCTGAACATGGGTATCGATCTTCCGCTGATTTGGTTTGTGATCATCGTGTTCAGCACCATGATGTATGTGGTCATGGACGGCTTTGATCTGGGCATCGGAATTCTGTTCCCGTGGGTGAAAGACAGCCACGATCGCGACGTAATGATGAATACCGTGGCACCGGTATGGGACGGCAACGAAACCTGGCTGGTGCTTGGCGGGGCCGCCCTGTTTGGGGCTTTCCCACTGGCGTATGCGGTGATCCTGGATGCGTTGGCCATTCCCCTCACGCTAATGCTGTTTGGCCTGATCTTCCGCGGCGTGGCCTTTGAGTTCCGCTTCAAGGCCAAACCGGAGAAACGCCATATTTGGGACAAGGCGTTTATCGGCGGTTCAATCCTGGCCACCTTCTGCCAGGGCCTGGTCGTCGGGGCGATTATCGACGGCTTCCCGGTGGAAGGCCGCGCCTATGTTGGCGGCCCCTTCGACTGGTTCACTCCGTTCGCCCTGTTCTGCGGTTTGGGCCTGGTAGTGACCTATGCGTTACTTGGCTGTACCTGGTTGGTCATGAAAACAGCGGGAAGCCTGCAGGCCCGGATGCATCGTCTGACCACACCGCTGTTGGTTAGCCTGCTGCTAATCCTGCTGGCCGTCAGCGTCTGGACGCCAATCGCTCACCCTGAAATTGCGACCCGCTGGTTCAGTCTGCCGAACCTGTTCTGGCTGCTGCCGGTGCCGCTGCTGGTACTGCTCAGCGCCTGGGGGATCTGGCACGGCGTACGCCACGATGCCCACTATTCGCCATTCCTGCTGACGCTGTTGCTGGTATTTCTGGGGCTAAGCGGCCTGGGTATCAGCATCTGGCCGCTGCTGATCCCGCCGACTATCACCCTGTGGCAAGCCGCTGCACCGCTACAAAGTCTGGGCTTCATGCTGGTGGGCGCACTGTTTATTATTCCGATTATTTTGGTCTACACCTTCTGGAGCTACTACGTGTTCCGCGGCAAGGTGAGCCATGAGGATGGGTATCATTGATGAATAAGACGATGAATGAGAACACCGCCACCATTCCCTGGTGGAAACGCGTCGGCTGGTTGGTGATTATCTGGAGTGCCAGCGTTCTGGGGCTGTTTTTGGTCGCTTCGCTATTCCGCCTGCTGATGACCGCCGCCGGGATGAAGCCGGAATAACTTTACGGCTTCCCCATCGCCCCCAAAAAACGCTGTTGCATCTGCAACAGCGTTTTCAGATCCAGGCACTGATAATCCAGCCCGTGCTGGGCAGCGACTTCGGCAATAATCTTCGCCAGAGCCGGGTAATGCCGATGGCTCCAATGCGGGAACAGATGGTGAGTCAGGTGCAGGTTGGCACCGCCCAGCCAGTAGCCAACCCAGCGTGGCGTGGCCTGCCAGTCGAAGGTGGTGGAAAACAGATGTTGATACCAGCCATGCACCATCTTGCCCTGCTCGGGAACCTGATAAAAATTGGCTTTGGCCCAATGGGTACCGACAATCAACATCACAAACACCAACGACGACAGCATCTGGCTCAGCAGGTAAGTCAACCAGATCGCCGTAGCACTGACCTCAGGCGGCATCAGCCATAGCGGGATTGCCAACGCCAACGTGAAGTGCGCCAGCTTGCTCAGCAAGAAAACGCCCCAGCCTTTGCGCCCCTGCAACATCATCTTGGGCGTCATGCGCGTTTTGCCAGCCCGATCCAACCAGTCAAACAGCCAGATGTAATACGGGAAAGTCAGTGCCGCCACTATCGGCCAGTAGTATTGCTGCAAACGCATAAAGGTTTTGCGCTGCTGGAACGGCGTTTGCCGCAGCACGCCGTTCGGCTCGATATCCGGATCGTAACCTTCAATGTTGTTGTAGGCATGGTGGAAAATGACGTGGCGCACCCGCCAACAGTCCGCATCCAGCCCCAACGGGATGCTCACAATAAAATTAAGCCAGTGGTTCAGCCGTGCCTGTTTGAAAAAGGCATTGTGTGAGGCGTCGTGCACCACGTTCACCGTCAACATCATGGCGGAGAAAATAAAGCCGACGTAGCAGCCGAAATAGGCCCAGGCGTTTTGCTGTTGCAAACTGAGTGCATAAAAGCCCGCGCACACCAGGATCAGCAGCAACACTTTGGCGAACATTCCGCGGTCGGCAAAGCGGTGGTCGCCCCGCTCCGCCAGATAAGCCTGGCTGCCACGCATCAGCGCCAGATGAATGTCGCGGTTCTCCCGTTGGAACGCCAAGGGCCGCAACGGCGTGGTGTCTGGCATTTTCATCGCGGCTGTTGCCCCATCGTGCGTAGGAAGCGTTGCTGCTGTTGCAACAGTTCGCGATAGCCGATGCAGCGATAATCCATGGCATAGCGTGGCGCGAGTTCAGCCAGGATGGCGGCCAACGCGGGATAATGGCGGTGATTCCAGCCGGGGAACAGATGGTGGGTGAGATGATAATTCAACCCGCCGGTCAGGTGATGCAGCCACTTTGGCGAGGTTTCCCAGTCGCAGGCGGTGGCAAAGTTGTGCCGATACCAGCCCTGCGGCATTTGCCCCCCCTCTGGCACCGCGTAAAACTCGGCCTGCGCCCAGTGGGTACCCAACAGTAAGAACACCACCAGCAGCGAGGCCAGCATCTGGCTCAACAGATAAGCGATCAGCACCGTTTGCCAGCCGATACCGTGTTGCTGGCAAACCACCAACGGGATCACCAGCACCACCACTATGTGGCACAGTTTGCTGGCAATAAACACCGCCCAGCCCTTGCGCCCGGCCAGTACACCCTCGGTGGCCAACGGGGTTTTGCCCAACCGGTCTGACCAATCAAACACCAGCGCAATATAGGGCAGCGACAAGGCAGCAATCAGCGGCCAGTAAAGGTGCTGATAGCGCATGTGCGCTCGCCATTGCTGGAACGGTGTCTGGCGGAAAAAGCCGTTCTCTTCGGTGTCCAGATCGTAATGTTCGACGTTGGCATACACATGGTGATAGCTGACGTGCCGTGTCCGCCAATAGTCCGGATCGACCCCCAGCGGGATCGTCACCAAACGCCCCGCCAGGCGATTCACCCAAGGAGTGCGGGCGAACGCGTTATGCGATGCGTCATGATTGACGTTAACGTTCAGCAACATGCCCATCATGACAAAGGCAAAGTAACACAGCATAAACGCCAGCCCCTGCTGCTGCATCAGGCTGAGCAGGTAAAACCCCACGCACAACAACAGCAGGACGATAGCCTTGACCCAACGGGCCACATCGGCAAAGCGGTGATCGTCACGGCCGCTCAGATAAGCATGGGCCCGACGTTTCAGTTCACGATGAAACGCCTGTTCCCCATCCGCAGGGAAAGAGAGTGGCGGCAGAGAGTCAGCCATGGGCCGCTTCCTCCTGGCGTCCCCAGCCCGCGGCGACGGCGCAGCCATGCACCGCAATGCCGCAAGTCATCAGCCACCAGTAAGGTTGGTGCCACCCCAGCGCCAACAGCAACAGCAGTGGAGCGGCCAACGCCACCAGTAACCAAACCTTGACGCCCCAGCTACGGCCTTCGGCAATCCCCCCCAGCGCTACCGCGCCTACCGCCAACAGCATAAACAGTACCGCCTGCTCGCCGGTCAGGCCGTTGTAGCCATATCCAAAGCGATACACATAACCCAGCACCAGGGCGAACAGCAGCAACGCACCACTCACCATACACCACGCGGAGCTGCGGAAACGGGCGCTATTGGCCGAAGGTTTGTAAGGCAGCTTGAAGTAGCGCAAAAACGGCTGATTGCTGGCCCAGAACGGATTAACCGAAGATTTCTCCCCGCGTACGCCATAGGCAAAAGGCTCGGTTGGCAGCGACGGGCCAAAGGTGCCAAACAGCTTGTCCCAGAAGATAAAGCTGCCGCCAAAATTACGGTTGGAATAGGCCAGATCGTTGACGTGATGCACCCGATGGTGCGCCGGGGTAACAAAGATTTTTTCCAGCCAGCCCAGTTTTGGGGTCAGCGCATTATGGTTAAACAGCTGAATGCCGTAGTGCAGGATCGAAACGGTGATAAACACCGAAAGCGGCACACCGGCCAACGCCAGCAGCATAAAGAACGGGATCGACGTTAATGACGAATACCACGAGTTACGCACGCCCAACGAAAGGTTGAAATGCTCGCCCTGGTGATGCACCACATGCACCGCCCACAGTAAACGGAAACGGTGATGCAGACGGTGTAACCAGTAAAAACCAAAGTCCCACGCCAGCAGGGCAAACAGCCACACCAGCGCAACCGGCCAGCTATCGACCAGGCCCAGGCTGAAATGGGTCGCCACATAGCCATAGCAGAAGATCTCCAGCCCCCGGAACAGCCACAGCATGATATGCCCGGAGTTGAGGTTGAAGATCACATCGTGCCAATCAACGCTGCCCCGGTTGCGCTTTTGCAGCCATAGGGCTTCGCCCAGCACCACGCACAGCATAAAGACTATCGGTATTACCAGATCGGTCATGGTCGTTCTCCCTGACGAAAATCACTGACAATCCATCGAACATGCTGGCAGGCATAGCCGACGGCCATGGCCAACACCGCTCCACTGAACAAATCCACCAGCAGGTGACGGCGCAGTTGCAGAATAGAGAAGGCAATCGCCAGTCCCCAAACCGACAACAGTACACTGCGCCATTTTTTCCGACTGTCCGCCACGGCCCACACCGCCAGGGCCGTCAAGGCTATATGCAAAGAGGGTAAGCAGTTTTGTTTTGAATCAATCCCGATCAATGCCGCCAGCATGGTGGAGCTGAGTGAACTACCGTGATCGACCGGGTAGTCCATCGTCGTCGGCCACAGCAGATAGATGGCCCCCGCAACAATAGCGGCAAGCTGCATCGAGCTTCTAAGCCATTTGATCCGGCTCAGCGGGCACAACAGATAGCATAGCGGAACGATCAGGAAAAAAGACAGGTATAACCAGATAGCGTGCGGGCTAAAGGGAATTGCGCGATCCAGCCAACTCGGCGTCAGCTGATAACCCGCTCCTTGCCATCGGTCAGTGCTGTTATAAATCAGGCCAACAAAGCCCCAGCCCAGCAGCATTTGCCATAGGCGATAGATCACCTCTTTCATGATGCCTCCGGCAAACGCACGATGCGACGGCGTTTGGCATCGAACTGCGGCATGATGCTCTGTGCGGTCAGTTGCCACTCCAGTTGCTGCACCGCGATACCTTGCTGGGTAAACAGCACCATCAGGTGCTGCTGACAATGTTCCAGCTCGGCAGGGCTACAGTCGGCCATCAGATGCAGCCGCTGGCTAGACAACTGGGTTAGGCGATAATCCGCCACGGCGGGTAACGCGTTGGCAATCACACGGCGGCATAGATCGGCAAAGACTCGCTGCGCTGTGCCCTGCAATCCTGGCAGCAAGAGTTGATCGTCACAGCGCCCTTCAATCCGCTCCAACGCCATGCTGGCCTGGCCGCATGGGCAAGGCTCCGCACGCCGCACCAGAATATCATCCAGCCGATAACGCACGATCGGCTGCGTACGGCGCGTAAAATCGGTGATCAGCGGGGTAAATCGCTGCTCATCGATCCACTGCGGTTCCACGTGAATAAACTCTTCGTTCAGATGTAAGGTGCCGTGGCTACAGGTGGCTGCCAGAAAACCTTCGGTGGCCTGATAGACTTCACCTACGTCGGCAAATACCCGCTTTAGCAGTTGGCGATCCTGCGGCTCCAGCACCTCGGCCACCGAGATCACTTTCTTCACCCGCAATTGCAGTTCGCCCCGTTCAACTGCGTTAGCCAACGCGCACAATACCTGCGCAGGTGCGACCACGATGGTGGGTTGCTCCCGCTCAATCTGCGGTAAGTGCTCGGCAAAGGGAGCAAACAGATCGTAAAACGTCAGGCTCAACCAGCGGTTGTTGACGCTGTGATACAGATTGTTGTCCGCACGCAGAAACAGCGCGACCCGCTCACCGGCAAACACCCCTTGCGGCAACATTTTGGCCAGCATCCCGCCAGCCCAGATCTGCTGTTCCTGCGGGCTGACCACAAACACGCCTCGTCGCCCGGAGGTACCGGTCGATAAACCTACGCTGTATTTGCCCACTTTGGGGGTAAAGTCACGATCGGTTTCGTTGCGCCGGGCACAGGCCAACATCGCCTCCAGTTGCAGCCCAGCGGTATTCATCCGATCAAAATGCGTCATCATGATCGCTTTGTCCATTTCTGGCCATTCGCTCACGGGTAACAGACAGTATGGCCGGAAATAGGGGCTATACGCCAATACCCGACGGGCGAAGCGTTTTAACTGACGCGCCTGGTAAGCCTCCAGTTCTGCCCGTTCGGTGAAATGCAGCCTGCGCGCTCGCAGATAGTGCCACAGCGTCATCAGCGGGATCATAAATCCCCCTCATGGCACAGCAGGATCTCCGCCGCGCCGCCGTGATGCAGTTGGTTAAGCGCCTCAAGGGTTTGGTAGTAGCTACGCGGATTATCCATGATCAGGTTCGCCAGCCGTGAAGGACCACGCAGTTGCTGGTAGTTCAGCGGCGACCAGGCGGCATCGCTTGCCAGCAGCGTCCAGCCCGCGTCGGTTTGGACAAAGGCACCAAGATGGCCCGCCGCATGGCCTGGCAGAGGCACAATGAGGATTTGCCCTTCGCTGCCTGGTAGTGCATACCCCTGCTGGAACGGTGCCAGTTCGGCTGGCAGACTCTGTAGCGGGAATGACTCCACAAACTGCAATGCGGATTCAAACTCCTCGGGGATCAACCCCGGTATAAAAGCCCGCTTCAGGGCGGCAAAGCCACGCAGCTCACGAGTTTGCTGCCAGCCCTCACCGGAACAAATCATCTTGAGGCGGCTGAAATCACGCAGGCCAGCGATATGGTCAGCATGAAAATGGGAAATAATCACCGCCTCAATATCACCCACGCCTACCCCCCGGCTACGCAACTGCTCAAGCAGCGCCTGCTGTGGGCTGAAATAGACCGGGGTAATCTGGCTATACAACCGGAAAATACCGCTGGCGGTGTACTGTTGGAAATAGCTGGCATAGCCGGTATCCCATAGCCAGCGACGTTCGCCCACCTCCAACAGGTAGGCACGGGAGGGGAATTTGCAGCTACGCATCGGCGAGCCACGCAGCGCCATGCAGCCAAGGTGGGTGCAATAGCCGATTTCGAAGGTGGTGATGTTAGCCATGCGCCGCCATCCCCTGCTGTTTCATCCATTGCCCGGTCAGCTCAATCCCCTGCTCCAGGCTATAACGTGGCCGGTAGCCCAGATCTTCAATCGCGCGGCTGTTATCCAACGTCATATCAAAATAGGCCGCCGCCGCGCTGTAGCGCGTCAGCATAGGCTCTTTGCCGGTAAAATGGGCTATCAATTCCATCCCCCCTGCCACCGCCCACAGCAGCCGGTAAGGCAATGCCTGCACCCTATATTGCCAGCCTAGCTGCTGGGCCAGCAGTTGGTGCAGCATATCCTCCAGCCGCTGTGGCTGTTGGTTGGTGATGTTATAAATGCCGCCGGAAGGCAAATTCGCCCGGTTGCTGGCCAGATCCATCGCATGCACTACGTTGAGCACAAAGGTCAGGTCCAGATAGGCTTTACCGCCGCCGGGCAGGCGCAGAGTACCTTTATCACGCTGCATCTGGGCCAGGATCCTGGGTACGATCACTCGGTCATGCGGGCCAAACAGGCCGCGCGGGCGCAGGATCAGGTAGGTGGTTTGCGGATAGCGATGCAGCAGCGCGCTGATGCTCTGTTCGGCAGCATACTTGCTGGCAGCGTAATGATTGGCAAACCGGCGGGCAGGTTCACCTTCGGTGATGTTGTGATGATGCCTGAAATCAAAATAGATCGCCGGCGTCGAGATATGGATAAAGCGTTTCACCCCGCAGCGCCCGGCAGCTTTGGCGAGCTTTTCCGTAACATAGGTGTTGGCCTGGAAAAACGCCTTGCGATCGCCCCACGGGGAAGATTTGGCGGCACAATGCCAGACGATATCATACCCCCTCATCAGCTGTTCGCACTGTTCCATCCCGGCACGGGTCAGATCCAACGGGGTAAACTTTGCCCCCAGTGCCACCAACTCACGGCCAACGGCCTCATCACGCCCGGTAGCATGCACCTGATGCCCGGCAGCCAACAGCCACTCGGCCGCATTGCGCCCTAACCCACTGGTCGCCCCGGTTACCAAGACTTTCATGGCAGCAGAACCATGCCGCCCAGGGTCAGCCCAGCAGCGGTACCGATCAACATTACCGGCTGATTGGCATTCAGCCTGTCGGTGATCGCCGCCTCGTGCAGCGCGGAAGGAATTGACGCCGCCACCTGGTTGCCCCGGTAACGATAGATATCCACCAACGCCTCTGGCGCTACATGCAGCCTTTTGCGCATATGTTCCAGCGAGAGATGACTGGCCTGGTGCGGGACCACGGTGGCGATTTGTGTCAAGGTGAGCCCTGCGGCGCTCAGCAAGCGCTCAAGGTAGCCTTCTATCAGCGCCGAAGCCTGGCGGAACAGCTGCTTGCCCTTCATATGGAACAGGAAATCGCTGTCGTTCATCCCGGCGCGCGGGTTACAGCGCGTGCCACCGGCGCGGATTTCACACAAATCGCTGCCTTCCGGGTAGGTTTCCATCAGGTAGGACAAAATACCGCTGCGCCCATCGCCGCGCTCCACAATGGCACAGGCGGCGCCATCGCCAAAAATCAGTGAGGACTCTTCATCTTCCCAGTCGATACCGCGCGAGGCGATATCGGCGGAGACAATGGCAATTCGCCGGTAAACGCCTGTGTTGAGAAGCCCAGCCGCCACCTGCAATGCGCTAATGAAGCTGACGCAGCTGGTATTGATATCAAAACCTGCGGTACCTGAGGGTAAGCCAGCGATTTTAAGAATATGCGCGGCACTAAAGGGTAATGCCTGTACGGAAATAGCCGAAGCCGAGATCAACAGATCGATGGAGTCACGCGGGATAGCATGGCGAGCCAACGCATCATCCAATGCGGCGACGGCCAGTTCGGCCTGGCTGGCCTGATTGCTGGCATGAAAGCGATGAATAATCCCCGAGCGTTTTTCTACATAGCCGACGTGTTTGTTCAATTGTCGATCCAACGCCGAAGATTCGATGCAGCCAGGAGGCAACGCCGCACCGGTCGCGATGATTTTCAGCGGCAGGACGGGGTGGGACAGGTTATCAATGGTCATAGGTGTTCAGTCTGCTTATCCCTAACTCGTTTGGCTTAGCATCCAGCGTAATTAATCAAACCATTTACGCTCTTTTGATCTAGCCCTTATTTAACATCAGCATAATGAAAATCCTAACAGGAAATTTTACTGATTGATTCCGTTCGCTTAACTAACCTGGTAAACCATGCCGTTAACCTAATGGCACAGCCTAGATCAACGCCGAAAAGAGATCTATAAGAATAAGCTGTTTGGCCTGGTTCGGGGAGGCTAAGGCAGGCCAGAATCAAAGACTGAGTCAACGATAAAAGGGTATTGGTTAAGCGGCAATACGAGGGAAATAGAACAGCGGCAACGTCCAAAGACCTTGCCGCTGGATAACGTGGGGAATTAACGGCGGTTACGTACCAACTGGTAGCGGCGAGTCAGATATTCCACCGGCACGCTCCAGATATGCACCAGACGGCAGAACGGGAATATCAGGAACAGGGTCATGCCCAGCACGATATGGATCTTGAATATCAGAGCAACCCCTTCCAGGTGTTGAGCTGCACCGCCATGGAAGGTCACCACCGCTTGCGCCCAGGCGACCAACTTCAGCATCTCGCTACCGTCCATGTGTTGAGCAGAGAACGGAATGGTCAACAGCCCCAGGCACACCTGCACGACCAGCAACGTCAGGATCAGGATATCCCCCACGCTACTGGTGGCGCGGATACGTGGGTTGGTCAAACGGCGCTTTAATAACAGCACACCGCCCACCAACATCATCACGCCACAGGCCCCACCGGCAAACATCGCCATTTTCTGTTTCACGGCGATCGGCAGGAAAGATTCATACATCCAGTGCGGCGTCAGCATGCCAAGGAAGTGCCCGGCAAAAATGCCCAGAATGCCAATATGAAACAGGTTAGAGGCCAGCCGCATGCCCTTTTTATCCAGCATCTGGCTGGAGCCAGCACGCCAGGTGTATTGCCCGTAGTCGTAACGCAGCCAACTGCCGATCAGGAAGATCGCCCCGGCGATATACGGATAGATATCGAAGAAGAAAAGCGTCAGAAAGTGCATGATTAGCGTCCTTTGGTTGCCGTGGTCATTGAACCCACATCCAGATACTGTGGCGCCACCGCCCCAGCAAAGCGCCGCTGGTGGGTGGCCTGCTGCGCCGAAGCACAGCCTTGCTCACCCAAAAACTTGATCTGTTCTTCTTCCCAGACGGCATCCAGAGCCTGTGGCGTGTCGTCACGTGTTTCACCAGCAACTTGTGGCTGTAAACTTTTGGCTGCAACGCCACTAGCAGACAACACCAGCAGCAGATCGAACAGCACCGCATACGGGCTGTGACGCTGCTGCAAACGAGCACCCAGCAGAGCCAGAATGGGGGCGATATCCTGCAATCCGCCCTGAGCTTCCTCTTTGTTGCGGCTAGCCAGATACTCCAGATACAGCGGCAGGAAGTCCGGCAGTTCGCGGCTGTCGATCTCCAGCCCGGCTTCGCGGTATTGCGCCATCAGATCGACCATAGCCTGGCCGCGATCGCGGGATTCACCGTGAACATGCTCAAACAACAACAGTGAAGTCGCACGGCCGCGATCGAACAGCTCGCAATACTCCGCCTGCACATCCAGCAACGGACGGGCACAGAAGCGGCGGATAAACAGAATCAACTGGGCGCTGTGATGCAAGTCCAGTTCACAGGCCGGTTCCAGGGCTTCCACCAGCTCTTGCTGATGGTCAAACAATTCCTGCTCAGGATAATCCAGCAGGCGGGCAATAATTCGCAGAGCGATCATGAGGCATCCTCCTTGCGCGGGGTTTTCTGCGTCACGTCGATGGCATCGATGCGGCGGCTGTTGAACAGGTTGAATTTGCTGTCACTGCCGTGGCAACCGTCGCCAAAGCTGAAGCCACAGCCTTTGCTTTCCGGGAAGGCTTCGCGCGCCAGTTCACGGTGGCTGGAAGGCACGACGAAACGATCTTCGTAGTTCGCGATCGCCAGATAGCGATACATCTCTTGCGCCTGCGCCTCTGTCAGCCCCACCTGCTCCAGCGCACTGGTGTCCACAACGCCGTCCACGGTTTCTGCCCGCTTGTAGTGGCGCATCGCCAACATCCGTTTCAGCGCCAACAGCACCGGAGCGGTATCCCCGGCGGTCAACAGATTCGCCAGATATTGCACCGGGATGCGCAGGCTTTCGACATCAGGCAATACGCCGCTGTGGGCCAACTCACCGGCATCCGCAGCCGACTGGATCGGAGACAACGGCGGTACATACCACACCATCGGCAAAGTGCGATATTCCGGATGCAACGGCAGCGCCAGCTTCCAGTCCATCGCCATCTTGTAAACCGGCGACTGCTGCGCAGCCTCAATCACCCCTTGCGGGATACCGTCTTTCAACGCTTGCTCAATCACCGCCGGGTCGTGCGGATCGAGGAAGATATCCATTTGGCTCTGATACAGGTCTTTATCGTTCTCTGTCGCGGCCGCTTGTTCAATGCGGTCGGCATCGTACAGCAGCACGCCGAGATAGCGGATACGCCCCACGCAGGTTTCCGAACAAACGGTCGGCTGGCCAGCCTCAATCCTTGGGTAGCAGAAGATGCACTTCTCGGATTTGCCGCTTTTCCAGTTGAAGTAGATTTTCTTGTACGGGCAGCCGGTCAGGCACATCCGCCAGCCGCGGCACTTATCCTGATCGATCAGCACAATGCCGTCTTCGCCGCGTTTATAAATCGCACCGCTCGGACAAGTCGCCACACAGGCCGGGTTCAGGCAGTGCTCGCACAGGCGTGGCAGATACATCATGAAGGTGTTTTCGAACTGGCCGTACATCGCCTTCTGCATGTTGTCGAAGTTTTTGTCTTTGGCACGTTTGTCGAACTCACCGCCGAGGATCTCTTCCCAGTTTGGGCCGCTTTCGATCTTGTTCATCCGCTGGCCGGTGATCAGCGAGCGCGGACGGGCGATCGGCTGATGCTTGCCCTGCGGGGCGGTATGCAGGTTCTGGTAGTCGTAATCGAACGGCTCGTAATAATCGTCCAGCGCGGGAACATCCGGGTTGGCAAAGATCTTCGACAGCAGGCCAATGCGGTTACCCATGCGCGGCTCCAGCTTGCCGTTGATTTTGCGTATCCAGCCGCCCTTCCATTTGTCCTGATCTTCCCAGGCGTTGGGATAGCCGATGCCCGGCTTGCTTTCCACGTTGTTGAACCAGGCATATTCCATGCCTTCGCGGCTGGTCCAGACGTTCTTACAGGTCACCGAACAGGTATGGCAACCGATGCACTTGTCCAGGTTGAGTACCATGCCAACTTGCGAACGAATTTTCATTTGGCTTTCTCCTGCTGGCTGCCCTGCGCGTAGTCGTTACCTTCGCCGTCTAACCAGTCGATATGGTCCATTTTGCGCACCACCACAAACTCATCGCGATTCGAGCCTACGGTGCCGTAGTAGTTAAAACCGTAGGCCAGCTGCGCATAGCCGCCGATCATATGGGTCGGTTTAGGGCACACGCGGGTCACCGAGTTGTGGATCCCGCCGCGCTGGCTGGTGATTTCCGAGCCTGGAATGTTCACGATACGTTCCTGCGCGTGATACATCATGGTCATCCCCGAAGGAATACGCTGGCTGACCACCGCACGGGCGGTAAGCGCTCCGTTGGCGTTGAAGGCCTCGATCCAGTCGTTATCTTCAATGCCCAGATCTTTGGCATCGTCCTCACTCAGCCAGACGATTGGCCCGCCGCGTGACAGGGTCAGCATCAGCAGGTTGTCGCTGTAGGTGGAGTGGATGCCCCACTTCTGGTGCGGCGTCAGGAAGTTCAGCGCCTTCTCTTTGTTACCGTTTGGCTTTTTATTCAGCAACGGCTGCGCGGCACGGGTATCGATCGGCGGGCGATAGACCAGCAGGCTTTCCCCGAAGGCACGCATCCACTCGTGATCCTGATAAAGCTGCTGGCGGCCACTCAGGGTGCGCCATGGGATCAGCTCATGCACGTTGGTGTAGCAGGCGTTGTAAGAGACGTGTTCATCCTCCAGACCAGACCAGGTAGGGCTGGAGATGATCTTGCGCGGCTGGGCCTGTATATCGCGGAAACGGATCTTTTCGTCTTCCTTGTTCAGCGCCAGATGGGTGTGATCGCGCCCGGTGATGTTGCTCAGCGCCTGCCAGGCTTTCACCGCCACCTGCCCATTGGTTTCCGGTGCCAGCGAGAGGATCACTTCCGCCGCATCGATAGCACTTTCGATCTTAGGCCGCCCAACTGCCGGGCCTTCGGTCTTCACGTAGTTGAGCTTTTTCAGGAAGTCGACTTCAGTCTGGGTGTTCCAACTGATTCCCTTCCCCCCGTTGCCAAGCTTGTCCAGCAGCGGACCGAGCGAGGTAAAGCGCTCGTAGGTCGCGGGATAATCGCGTTCGACCACCATGATGTGTGGCGCGGTTTTACCCGGGATCAGCTCGCACTCGCCTTTCTTCCAGTCTTTCACGCCGTAGGGCTGTGCCAGTTCGGCGGCGGAGTCATGCTGGATCGGCAGCGTAACAATGTCGGTTTCCTGGCCCAGATGGCCAACGCACACCTCGGAGAACGCTTTGGCGATACCCTTGTAGATCTCCCAGTCGCTCTTGGAATCCCAGGCAGGATCGACAGCCGCAGACAGCGGATGAATAAACGGATGCATGTCCGAGGTATTCATATCGTCTTTCTCGTACCAGGTGGCGGTAGGCAGCACGATGTCGGAATACAGGCAGGTGCTGGACATGCGGAAATCAAGCGTCACGACCAGATCCAACTTGCCTTCGCCGCCGTTATCCAACCACTCGACTTCCTGCGGTTTTACGCCGCCCTGCTGGCCCAAATCCTGGCCCTGGATGCCATTCTCGGTCCCCAGCAGGTATTTGAGCATGTATTCATGCCCCTTGCCGGAGGAGCCCAGCAGGTTGGAGCGCCAGACGAACAGGTTACGCGGGAAGTTTTGCGGGTTATCCGGCTGTTCGGCAGCAAAGCGAACGCTGCCCTGTTTGAGGCTCTCCACGGTGAAATCCAGCGGCGTCTGACCGGCCGCTTTGGCCTGAGCGGCCAGATGCAGCGGGTTAGTGTCCAGTTGCGGTGCCGATGGCAACCAACCCATGCGTTCAGCACGCACGTTAAGATCGATCAGGCTGCCAGCAAACTGACTCTTGTCCGCCATCGGTGACAACAGCTCTTCGGTGCCGACCGTTTCGTAACGCCATTGGCTAGAGTGGTTGTAGAAGAACGAGGTGCTGTTCATATGGCGAGCCGGCCGTTGCCAATCCAGGCCAAAGGCCAGCGGCATCCAACCGGTTTGTGGGCGCAGCTTTTCCTGACCGACATAGTGCGCCCAGCCGCCGCCGCTTTGGCCAACGCAACCGCAGAAGATCAACATGTTGATCAGCCCGCGATAGGTCATGTCCATGTGATACCAGTGGTTGACACCGGCACCAACGATAATCATCGAGCGGCCGTGGGTTTTCTCGGCGTTTTCGGCAAACTCCCGCGCAATGCGGATGATGTTATGGCGTGAGACGCCGGTGATCTGTTCTGCCCAGGCTGGTGTATAGGCTTTGACTTCATCATAACCGTTGGCGCAGTTGGCATCATTCAGGCCACGATCCAGGCCGTAGTTAGCCAGCGTCAGGTCGTAGACGCTGGTCACCAATGCCTGGCTGCCGTCCGCCAGTTGCAGGCGTTTTACCGGCAGTTTGTGCAGCAGGATGTCGTCCAACGCCACGCTGTTGAAATGCTCACTCTCGGCACCGCCAAAGTATGGGAAGCCAACGTCAACCACCTCATCATGGCTACCTAGCAGGCTGAGTTGCAGCTCCACATCCTGCTGGGCTTTACCCTCACGCTGTTCCAGGTTCCATTTGCCCTTCTCACCCCAACGGAAACCGATAGAGCCCTGCGGCGCCACCAGTTCACCGCTGGTCTGATCCAGCGCGACGGTTTTCCACTCGGGGTTGTTTTCCTGGCCAAGGCCATCCACCAGATCGGCGGCGCGCAGCAGGCGGCCAGCGGCGTAATAACCTTCGGTACGCGGCTCCAGCAACACCAGCATCGGCATATCGGTATAGCGACGGACATAGTCGCGGAAATAACCAACTTCACGATCCAGATGGAACTCTTTGAGCATCACGTGGCCCATCGCCAGCGCCATTGCGCTATCGGTACCCTGTTTCGGGTTCAGCCACTGGTCGCATAGCTTGGCCACTTCCGCGTAGTCTGGCGTCACTGCGACGGTTTTGGTGCCCTTGTAGCGAACCTCGGTGAAGAAGTGGGCATCCGGGGTGCGCGTTTGCGGCACGTTGGAGCCCCAGGCAATGATGTACGAGGAGTTGTACCAGTCGGCGGATTCCGGCACGTCGGTCTGCTCGCCCCAGGTCATCGGCGAGGCCGGTGGCAAATCGCAGTACCAGTCGTAGAAGCTCAAGCAGGTACCACCAATCAGCGATAGGTAACGGGCCCCCGCCGCGTAAGACACCATCGACATCGCCGGGATCGGCGAGAAGCCGATAATACGGTCCGGGCCAAAGGTCTTGGCGGTATAGACGTTGGAGGCAGCGATCAGTTCATTGACTTCCTGCCAGCTGGAGCGGACAAAACCACCGCGGCCACGAGCCACTTTGTAGCTTTTGGCTTTTTCCGGGTCGGAAACGATCGAACCCCAGGCATCAACCGGATCGCTATGCAAGGCTTTAGCCTCGCGCCATAGCTTGATTAGGCGTTTGCGCATCAGCGGATATTTCAGGCGGTTGGCGCTGTAGAGATACCAGGAATAGCTGGCACCGCGTGGGCAGCCACGGGGCTCATGGTTGGGCAAATCTGGACGGGTACGTGGATAATCAGTCTGCTGGGTTTCCCAGGTGACCAGGCCGTTTTTCACATAAATTTTCCAGCTACAGGAGCCGGTGCAGTTAACACCATGGGTGGAGCGCACCACTTTGTCGTGCTGCCAGCGGCTGCGGTAACCGTCTTCCCAATCGCGGTTGGTGTTTAGCGTTTGGCCATGGCCGCCAGAGAAAGGTTCGGCCAACTGCTTGAAGTAGCGGAACCGATCTAGAAATTTGCTCATCCGGAGTTCTCCTGAAGGCTCGTTACACTCGAATTTCAAGCCGCAGCTTGAAAGACGACGGGTATGTTGTTGTAAGAAGTTGCCAAGTGACATTGCTCAATCTGCGGCCAAGGCTACTGATGCTCTGCCGGGCGTAACTTGATTGCGATCAAGGGAATCAGTGAGGGAAAACGTGGGGAAAGGTGAAAATACCACTAAAGGATGATCGTTAAAAATAACGCTATCCAACTGTAATAAAACAAGAATAATAGATTTACAGGGATAAGCACCTGGCGAACCTCCTGAAACGGAAATTTGGGGGTAGTGGCGGTAAAACGGATGTGTGAGCGAGCTTAATCGGGATAATCTTGCGCAGTTTAATACTTCTATCTTAAACAGCTTGAAGGGGGATCCCTGCTAACGAGTGCGGCATTCAACCCGCATTTCCTTTTCATTCCCTGCCAGATACACGCAGTTCAGCGCCTGGGGATTAACACCAGGGGAGGTGTCTAATGAAAAAGAAAGGACCATACGAGGGCTGTTGGGCTGCTCATACTGTATTGCAGGCTTGGTTCGGCTGCCCAATGCATAGGATAAAAGTGAAACCGTCAACAATGCAATAAACGCCGCCAGATACTTCAATATTCTGCCCCACGGCGTTAACGTGTTTCGCCTGGAATCAACCAAAGCCGTTTCGCTTAATATCGGACTCATGAGGGAATAACCTTCCGACACCGTTGCATCTTCAATAATTTCATCGGCCATATGATTTAATTTACCCTCAGACAGATCACGATTGAAAGTTTCAGCATCATCATTCCCAGGAATAATCTCCGTAGCGACGGCAGATTCCCCTGTCGATATAAAGTTAAAAATCGTTTTATCTTCCACCTTATAACCAAGACGAGGAATGGTTCTGATGAGAGCATGTTCCGTGTCGCCAATTTTCTGGCGAATGGACTTAATCGTCTGATTTATTGTCGAGTCTGAGCAATAGGTGCCTTTCCAGATAGTCTCAATGATTTCTGAGCGGCTCACCAACTCAGGCGACCGGTTAACCAGCAGGGAAAGGATCTGAAGCTCTTTCCAACGCAGGCGTGAACGCTGCCTGGAGGGGAGCAAAACATCAAAATTTATGATTTTTATTTCCTTTTCAGCGTCCACTTTTCATTTCCCTTATGAGTTCACAGCGTCCTCATTTGTATAGACATATGAAAAAATGTTCAAGAATTTAAATATAAAGTCAGTGAAATAGACTTAATTTATATTTCACCTGTTTTTCACAACTTTGTGAAATCATGCAACTCAACGAGAAAAACTCACTTCTCTCCTGGTCCATGGGCAATTCAGATATTAATACCTCGCACCAAGGATTTGGGGCTTTCTTTTCTGATGACACCGTGGACATCAAGATTTAACAACAGATAAGCATGGAATCATCTTATAACAACTCAACAAAATAAAGGCGGCATTAATATATACCCGAGAAATGCCAAGTGTCGGTAATATTACACAGTGTGGTTCTGGCAAGATAGCGATGAATTCACCGATTGGCTATCAGTGAAACAACGTGTAGGAATTGAGAAGCAAAACACTCCCCGGCAAGCGGGGAGTGTCAGATTACTGACAGGCAAATGGGTAGGCGTCCATATGTTCGACCGAAGGGATGCCGCAGGCTGCCTCCGCTTAACTAAACTAGCGTGAAACCTTTTTACGGCCGTAAACACCCCAGGTCACCACGACACACAGAATATAAAACACCAGGAAGATCTTCATCGCCCCAGCCGGTGAGCCAGTCAACGCCAGCGAAGTACCAAATGCCTTGGGAATAAAGAACCCCCCCGCTGCACCAATCGCCGAGATAAAGCCCAAAGCCGCAGCCGAATCGGTTACTGCCTCGCGCTGTGCCAACTCATCGCTTCCTCCTTCGGCTTTCACTCTGTCCACGGTGATTTTACGGAATATCACGGCGATCATCTGGAAGGTCGAGCCGCTGCCCAACCCGGCGGTGAGGAACAGCACCATAAACACGCCATAGAAAGCCATGAATGAACCCTGATGATCGCTACCCGGCAAGGTCATGAACAGCAAGGCAGCGAAAATAGCCATGACTATAAAGTTCAGCAGCGTCACACGAATACCGCCAAAACGATCGGAAAGCGCCCCACCCACGGGACGAGCCAGCGCCCCAAGGAACGGCCCGAAGAAGGCATAATGCAGGATCACCACGTCCGGAAACTGGGTTTTCGCCAGCATGGCAAAACCGGCAGAGAAACCAATGAAGGAACCAAAAGTTGCCAGATACAGCAGGCTCAAAACCCACAGATGCCCCCGTTTGAGTACCGGCAACTGTTGGCGCAAAGAAGCCTTTGAGGCGGCCAAATCGTTCATACCGAACCAGGCCGCCAGCGTTGCCACCAGCAGGAAAGGCACCCAAATCCAGGCGGCGTTTTCCAACCACAGCTGGCTGCCGTCTGGCTGTGTCTGCCCAGTGCCACCCAGGAAGCCAAACATGGCGAGCGAGATGGCTAACGGAGCCACCAGTTGCATCACGCTAACACCCAGATTTCCCAGACCACCATTCAGCCCCAACGCGCCACCCTGCTTCGCCTTCGGGAAGAAGAAGCTGATGTTCGCCATGCTGGAGGCAAAGTTGGCCCCAGCAAACCCACACAACAGCGCAATAATGATAAATACGTTGAATGAGGTGGTCGGATCCTGCACCGCATAACCCAGCCACAGGCAAGGTACCAGCAGGAAACAGGTGCTGATAGCCGTCCAACGGCGGCCACCAAACATCGGGATCACGAAGGAATACGGCACGCGCAGGATCGCGCCGGAAACCGAAGGTAATGCGGTCAACAGAAACAGCTGATCGGTGGTGAAGTTAAAACCCACCTTGTTCAGATTAACCGCCACGGCGCTGAACAGCATCCATACGCAGAAGGCGAGCAACAGGCAGGGTATGGAGATCCACAGGTTGCGGCGGGCAATGCGGTGCCCACTCTGCTGCCAGAATTCGCTGTTCTCAGGTTGCCAGTCCTGAATAACCGCACCCGTTTTTTTTGCTAAAGGCGTTGCAGATTGCGACATAATAACCTCAGAAACACGGTGATAACTGCGCACACCCTAGTTGATCCCCTCAAGCGGTAAAGTTGACGCAAATCAATGAGCAAGCAGGTAGCTCATGGCGGAAAAACCGCATACATCCCTTAGTGAGTAGCCAATCAAGGTTAGCTAATCTATTGGTATTCAGCAGGTTATACCACAGTAGTGAGAAAGGTTTGGCAATGGCCCAGGCTGCAGGAAACTAAGGGGTACTTCGTTAGGGGTATGGGGTTACGCCGGGGGATGAGGAAAAATGGCTGCTATTGACGTAATTTGGCGGCCGGAGTTGCAGGTATCTCCTCTCTGGTTTCTGCTGCTCTATGGGAGATGCGTATTCGATGAAACGCTTGCTGGCCCCGCTTTCCATCGTTAACCAGGTTGCCCTGTTAATGCTACTGTTGGGAGTGCTGGGTATCGCCGGAATGAGTATTTCCGCCTGGATGTCGCAAAGCATTCAGGGCAATGCTCATGCCATCAACAAAGCAGGCTCCCTAAGGATGCAGAGCTACCGTCTGCTCTCCCAGGTTCCTCTGGATGCCCACAGTGACATACTCATGCAGGGATTGGATCAGGATGAAACCAGCCGCGACTTGCAGCAGGCGCTGGAGCGCGAAGGACTAACCACGCAGTTACTGACGCTACGTGACTATTGGCTAAACCAGCTGCAACCACGGCTGCGTCAGGCGCAACGCCCCGCCGATGCGGCCCCCCAAGTGGCCCATTTTGTCAGCCTGTTGGACAAGCTGGTTTCCGATATCGATCATCAAACCGAACGGCGCTTGTTGATGGTGACGCTGGTTCAGGGGGGATTTATCGCCCTGACGCTGTTGCTGCTGGTCGGCACCATCTGTTATCTACGCCGCCGTTTGCTGCACCCTTGGCGTCAATTGGTGGCATTGGCACTGGCGGTTGGCCGCGGTGATTTCAGCCACCGCTTTGCCCAACGTGGGCATCAGGACGAGATGTCTTCCCTCGGCGCTGCGCTCAACACCATGTCCGACGAGCTTGCAACCATCTATGCCAGGCTGGAGCAACGTGTCGCAGAAAAGACCGCCGACCTGCAACAGAAAAACCAGGTGCTGGGCTTTCTGTATCGCACCAGCCGCCAGTTACACACCAGCGAACCGATCTGTAGCCGCCTGACGCCGATCCTCAACCAGTTGCAAACGCTGACGCCGCTACACAGCATCCAGGTACGGCTGTATGAAAACAACAGTCAGGACCAGTTTCTGCAATTAAGCGGGAACCAGCCGTTGAGGCCTGAGTATTGCCATAATCCGGTCTGTAGCGCCTGCTTAAGCGAACATCAGCCGCATAGTCAGGGCCATCCTTCTCTTAGCTGGAGCCTGAGTGACCAACTGGGCAATTATGGCATCGTCGTCGCTCAACATGCTCCAGAACAACGGCTAAGCGATGAGCAATGTCAGTTGATGAATACCCTGATGGAGCAGTTGACCAGCGTATTGGCAATAGAGCGCCAGGTTGACCACCAGCAGCAGTTGATGTTGATGGAAGAGCGGGCCGCGATTGCCCGCGAGTTACACGACTCCATCGCTCAATCCCTCACCTGCCTGAAAATGCAGACCAGCTGCCTGCAAATGCAGGGGGGCGAACTCCCTCCGGCCAGCCTGGCGCTGGTGCAACAGATGCGTGAAGAGATCAGTGCCGCCTATCGCCAGTTACGCGAGCTGTTAACCACCTTCCGCCTGCGATTGACCGAACCTGGCCTGCTGGCGGCACTACAGTCTACGGTGCAAGAATTCAATCAGCGGCTGGGGATCACCATCGAACTGGATTATCAGTTAGGCCCACGTAGCGTACCGGCCTACCAGGCGATCCACCTGCTGCAGATCGCGCGTGAGGCATTGAGTAACATTCACCAACACGCGCAGGCCAGCCAGGTCGCGATTCGGGTGACAAACCTGCAGGGCGAAGTCACCTTGAGCGTCAGCGATAATGGCCGTGGCCTGCCAGATATCTGCGAACGGCCCGATCACTACGGCCTGATCATCATGCGCGATCGCGCCAAAAGCCTGCGGGGCCAGTGCGAAATCTTGCCGTGCAGCGGCGGCGGCACCGAAGTACGGGTAACGTTCCGGCCGGATAACTCTGCTATCGAATAAGGAAATATTATGACAACCGAAGAAGCTGCCACCATACTGCTGATTGACGATCACCCCATGTTGCGTAACGGCGTCAAGCAGTTGATTAGCATGGATCCGCGGCTACAAGTCATCGCCGAAGCCAGCAATGGCGAACAAGGGGTGGAACTGGCGGAGCTGCACGATCCCGACCTGATCCTATTGGATCTGAACATGCCCGGAATGAACGGTCTGGCAACGCTGGATCGCCTGCGCCAAACCGCCCTTTCCGGCCGCGTGGTGGTGTTCAGCGTCTCCAACCATGAAGACGATGTGGTGAGCGCGCTAAAACGCGGTGCTGATGGCTATCTCTTGAAAGATATGGAACCAGAGGAACTGCTCAAGGCGCTGCATCAGGCGGCGGCAGGGCAAATGGTACTGAGCGAGGCATTGACGCCAGTGCTGGCGGCCAGCCTGCGGGAAAACCGCCCGGCGGTAGAACGCGACATCCAGCAGTTAACCCCGCGCGAGCGCGATATCCTCAAGCTGATCGCGCAGGGGCTGCCAAACAAGCTGATCGCCCGTAAACTGACCATCACCGAGAGTACCGTCAAGGTGCACGTGAAACACCTGCTGAAGAAGATGAAACTGAAATCCCGCGTAGAAGCCGCCGTTTGGGTGTTGGGCAATAAGAAAGATTAGTTACCCTGTGGGTGCAACGGCCCGGTAACCGCAGGGATTGCCGGTGGCTGCAGGGTTTGCGGCGGCGGTAGCCCAGGCTCCCCTTCGATAGACAAGCTCAGGGGAGCGGTAACCTGAAGCGTGATCCAGTTCGAGGTGGCTTTCTGCTGCTTTTCATCCTCAAGGGTGACGGACAGTTGGTAGTGATTGCTGGCCCCTAGCGTCTCATCCCACTCAGGCACCGTCAAGGTCCACCCCTGCGGATCGTTGGTATTCGCCGGCGGCGTCAGGCTGACTGCCTGAGTGTCCCCTTGCCAGTTGACCGCAGTGATCTTATTGGCCGCTTTGATTTCCAGCACCAACGGCAGCGTTTCCCCTGGATTCAGGCTCCATGACGGCGTTGCCAGAAACACCTGCAACGTTTTACTTTCACGGAACTCCAGCACCGGCACATTATTACGTTCAATGCTGTCATAGCGGCTACCGCGCAAAGATTTGGCCTGTTCCACGTAGTACGGAGAAATCTGTTTGAGCAGCGGCACCCCAAGGCGGTAGGTCATGGCCAGCTCGACCTTGTCCTGGGTTTCGCCCACATTATCCAGTTTGTGCAAGGCTTTGACCGTGACCAACGGGACCGGCGTATAGTTGAGCCCCACCTGCATAGCGCTAGGATCCGTTTGTTTGTTGCCATTGCCTAGCAGATCGACACTGGCGCCGCGATACTGTTCAAAGCTGAGTGAGGCCCCAAGCTGGTGGTAAAACGGCAGATAACCTTGGGTGGTAATGTCGTAGCCACGCGCCGGACGGCCGAGAAAGACGGCATTATTTGCTTGTGGAGAATATGACGACAGCGGGTGGTAATAGTTGGCCGATAAGCGTAGATAGTCACCCCAGGCTTCGGCACCGATGCTGCCACGGTTGCGCTGATTCTGGAAATCAGTGTCGAGCACGGAGTTGTAGCCCAGCAGCCAATCCCCCACCATCCAGCGCTGCCCCAGGCCAAAATTACCCTGTGAACCGTTAGCCTTTTGCAGATAACCCACCTGGCTGTAGGTCAACAAGCCATCCACGTCATAGAGCGGGCTGAACAATTGACCGCTGCTGCCGGTGAAATCCCCTTCAGGTGTAACCGCAAGCGACAGTTTAGCGGTGCCGAGTGGTGAAAGTAGCTCCTCGGTCTCCTGCTGTAGGACAGAGCTGGCCTGGTTGGTCAGGTAATCTTTGGTATCGGCGCGCGCCCGCTCGCTGGATATCTGGTTAAGATTCTGCTCTGCCAGCTTTTTCGCCCGCGTAGCCCACTCTTTTTCTTTTTCGGCATCGTTGACGCCAGCGCTGCCCAGTTCCGGCAGCTCTTGCGCCGGAGATGCCTGCGCCTTGACCTCACTGACCACTGCCGCTGGCTTTTCTATCGGGGTCACGGCCGCAGGCACTTGCGCAGGGATGTCCGCCGCATTTGCCACCGCCGGTGGGGCAATGGTCTGAGCCTCTGCGGGTGGTGGTGCTACTGCCTGGGCTTCTGCTGCAGGTGTTACTGCCTGAACTTCTGCTACCGCCGCCGGTGGTACTACCGTCTGGGTTTCTACTGTTGCTGTCGGTGGCGCTTTAGCCAGATCGTCAATCACGCTCGTCCCGATAGAGGGAGCTTCCACCGTGGACTCAGCTTCGCTTTTCGCTGCAACGGGTGCCTCTGCCTGGGCGCCAGGCACGCCAGCTCCTGCCGGGGGAGCTTCCGCCTGGGCGTTAAACATCATCACCGGTAAAGCTAATAACCCGAGTAAGCGCGTGCTGGATAACAACTGTGACATCTTTTGCTGAATAACCTTGGTCATAACCACGTTTGCCCTTCGTCTTCCTTGCCGCATGGCAAACTCACCTCGTTGGCGCTACCGTTCCGGCCGGTAGAAAAAAACTGTCGCACAGCATAATGCAACCTGAGGCCATAGGGTAAGCGATCGGCAAAAAGAAGCCATCGGAAAAAGCTGTAATCGAGGCTTTCAACCAAGGGGTATTACCCGCGATAAAAAAGACGTCCGAACAGCACATTCCACCATTGGGGCAAACGTGCTGCACGGACGCCTGTTGAAATTCATCGCGGATATTCAATGTTTCCGCGTTTTAAAGTAAGCAGTTGGCATGCCAGTTTGCCAAGCTACAGATTTTAGAAGGTTATGGCCGTGCAATCTGTAATCCACCCCTCACTATTGCACAGTCATATGGCGCGTTTGCACCATTCCAGCGCATTACAGCCTCAGATCTGATAGTCGATAACCGGTTCCAACTGATCGGAGAACACTTTCTCTTTAATTTCCGTGAGCGACAAAGTGGGATTACATAGCTGGATAAACTGCCAGGTATAGTTACGTTGTAACTGACCGCGTTTCAGGCCCAACCAGACGGTATTAGGCTCAAACAAATGTTCGGCATTGAGGCTCACCAACCCACGATCGCGCTCTTTTTCAAACGACATATCTGCCAGAATGCCCACACCCAGCCCCAACTCAACATAGGTTTTGATAACGTCAGAATCCTGGGCGCTTAGCGCGATATCCGGCGTCAGCCCCGCAGCTTTAAATGCCGCATCCAGCCGTGAGCGCCCGGTGATCCCCTGGCGGTAGGTAATCAATGGTAACGTACTGAGCATTTCCAACGTGACCAGCGGCTGGCGTGTCAACTCGTGGCCTTCCGGAACCAGGATCGCATGGTTCCAGCGGTAATAGGGAAAAGCAGCCAACGACTCTTCGCTCATCAGGCGTTCACTGGCGATACCGATATCCGCTTCGCCGCAGGCCAGCATGGCGGCTATCTCCTCCGGGCTCCCCTGATTAAGCACCACTCGCACCTGCGGATACAGCGCCCGAAACTCCTTAATCACCCCCGGTAGGCTGTAGCGGGCCTGGGTATGTGTAGTGGCAATATGGAGTTGCCCCGCATCTTTACTGCTGAACACATCGGCCAGACGGCGGATATTATTGGCATCATTGAGGATACGCTCCGCAACCACCAACAGCTCTTTGCCTGGTTCAGTCATGCCTAATAACCGTTTGCCACGGCGGATAAATATCTCTATCCCCAGCTCTTCTTCCAGCTCACGAATATGACGGCTAACCCCAGACTGTGAGGTAAATAACGCATTCGCGACGTCAGTCAGGTTGTAGTTGCAACGCGCTGACTCACGAATGATTTTTAATTGCTGAAAATTCATTCCGTCTCCTTCTCTCCCCAAAACCGTTAACAATATTGATACGGAGTCTGCGCAGACAGAACAAATAAGGAATAATCTTTACTTATAGCTTTTCATGCTAAGTGCATTTTTTATCATTAAAAATTCATCGCTGCTTTTCTTAAAATTATAAATGGCTTTAAAATTAACAAGATAAATAACCATCTTGTTATTATGGTTAAATAACTTATGCAGCAAAAAGTTATTACCTAGAGAGATAAGATATATCAACGCGAGAGTTGTTGAAGCCTTTGGGGCGCGCAATACGACGCCCCGACGGTGTCTGAGGGTTAGGCCGTGGCTTCGCCACCTATTGGCCCTGAGGTGTTTTGTTGCAGCCACTGACGGACATAGCCGACCAGATCGCCGATGCAGTCATCCTTCATGCCGTGATTTTTCAACTCGTTGTCCAAGGCAAACAGATACTGCGCATTGGTGCCCAACGGGCCGCTGGCGCTGGCGATCAGCGGAGCGATCACCTGATGGCTGGTATCCGCTTCAAATAGCGGATGCTGCGGGTTCATCACAAACACCAAGGCGGTAACGACGCTGCCGTCGTCCAGCGTCAGCTCACACCAGGTTGGCAGATAACAACCGGTGATCATCTCACGCTTCCACAGTAGTTCCAGCTCTTCACGCAGCTTATCTTCCGGCAAGCGGAAAGCCAGACCGGTGGTTTGCCCCCCTTCCTGCAGAGCAAGCATGCGCCCTGGTTGATGTAGCGTGCCACGCCCGGCGGTCAAACGCAGGCAAAATGCCCGATGCCAGCCTTGCAGCGTCGCCGGGCGCACCTCTTCGGATTCAAATACCGGGTTCCACATCAGTGAACCATAGCCGAAAACCCATACCGGGCTATTATCCGGCCGTCTGGAGAGCGTACATGTCAGTGAGGCCGAGCGCTGTTCCGGTGTCAGCAACAGCGACTCTTCGATCGTGCCGAATGCCGTTTTGCAGTCTGCTTTTTGCAGAAAATCTCGAGTTAACACCTAATACAACCTCCTGAGAATAGGATTGCCCTAAACCCTTCGCCACTGTGTATGCAATTTCTTTTTTGGGATTCGGGGCGGGTTTATTTCCACCGCCCAGCAAAAATATATACCCTATGGATTTCAAGTTGCAGCTAGGCAACAAGCTTACTCATCCTCAGGAGCTTACTTTTGGGTAAGTGACTGGGGTGGGTAAGTGCAGATAACAACGCTGCAACTTGAAAGACGACGGGTATAAATGACCATATTCTTTTCTGACCATTCAATCAAGTTTCCAGGCATATTTAATGTGAAAAAGTATTTGTACCCAGAAGCAATAATAATTATAGACGTAAAACTTTACTCTTCCCCTGCGTTTTGTTAACAGAGCTCAGCGTTTTAACCGCAAAAAAATACAATCCGGGCGGATCACGCCGCTTGGCCTGATGCGCCATACCAACCAGCAAACAATTCTCATTATCAAATGGCGTGATATACTAGCCGCAGAATGATAAAGGAGAGTCCTGTGACAACCGAAACCCCACGCAGCCGCGCCCCCTATTTGATCGAAGTTGCCCGTTTACGCGACATCACGCCGCACCTGCGCCGTATCACCTTCAGCGCGCCAGACCTGCGTTTTTACCCTGCTGAAGCCGCCGCCGCACATATCAAGGTGTTCTTACCGCTCGCAGGCCAACCGCAGCCAGACCTGCCCACGCTCACCGAGAAGGGCCCGGTGTGGGCCGCCGATGCCGTGCGTCCACTCATTCGCACCTACTCTATTCGAGCCGTTCGCCCGCAACAGGGTGAGATTGATATTGAGTTTGCCCTGCACGACCACAGCGGGCCAGCGGTGAACTTTGCACGTCAGGCCAAGCCGGGGGATAAAATTGGTATCAGCAACCCTGGCGGCCCCAAGCCAATGTTGCCAGAAGCCGACTTTTACTGCCTGGCAGGCGATCCTTCATCGTTACCGGCCATCGCCGCACTGCTGGAAAACCTGCCTGCACGTAGCGAAGGCCACGCTTTTATCCGTGTCGATACCCAAGCGGACGTTATTGATCTGCAAAAACCTGCCGGTGTTGAACTAAGCTGGATCATTGGTGGCACGGAGAAAACGGCCGATCTCATCACGCAATTCTGCGCCTTGCCGCTGCCACAAAGCGGCACCCAGTTCTGGCTGGCAGGTGAGGATCGCCTGGTGGTCGAACTGCGTCGTTACCTGCGTCGGGAGCGCCAATGTGAGCGTAATCAGCTTTATGCGGTGCCTTACTGGCGTGAAGGGTTAAATGAGGAGGGTTACCACCAGAAAAGGCACGATATCATGGATAACATTGACTCCTGATCGCCATTATCTGCCTTATTTTCCGTTGAAAATGCCGGTTAAGCCCCATTTATAGGCGTTTAACAAGTAATGTCTGGTGTTTAACGTAAAAGTAAGTAAAAAAAACCGCATCAAATGCGGTTTTTTTGTTACTCTTATCGCATAAAGCATAGTTTTGCTTTCTAAAAACTAAACACAACATCACATTATTACTCAGCGTCATGCGCAGAGTGTATCCTATTATTATTAACAACTTTCTGGATACGCTGACCCTAACTGCAGGTGAACAGCGATGACGGGCCACGCAGTTTGAGAAGGAGATGTACCGTAATGAAGTCGCACAACGATCCTGGCCGATCCAAATCTCGCCACACAGAGTATTCCCTGATTTTCCCTATCGCCGCGCTGGTTGTGCTCAACTTGTGGAGCGGTACCAGTAGTTTCCCACTGATCGTAGCCATCAACATTATTGCCCTGGTCGGTATCCTCAGCAGTGCTTTCAGCGTGGTACGCCATGCAGACGTACTGGCCCACCGCTTGGGTGAACCCTACGGATCGCTGATCCTCAGCCTTTCAGTAGTGATCCTGGAAGTGAGCTTGATTTCTGCCCTGATGGCAACCGGCGACGCGGCCCCGGCCCTGATGCGTGACACACTGTATTCAATCATCATGATTGTGACTGCCGGACTGGTTGGGGTTGCCCTGCTGCTCGGCGGGCGCAAGTTTGCTACCCAGTACGTTAACCTGGGCGGTATCAAACAGTACCTGATGGCGATCCTCCCACTGGCGGTCATCGTGCTGGTGTTGCCAAGCGCCTTGCCTGGGGGCAACTTCAGCGTGGGCCAGTCACTGCTGGTTGCGGCCATCTCAGCGGCAATGTACGGCGTGTTTCTGCTGATCCAGACCAAGACCCACCAGAGCCTGTTTGTTTATGAACATGAAGATGACGATGGCGACCCGCACCACGGTAAACCCTCATCCCACAGCAGCCTGTGGCATGCCGCCTGGTTGATCGTGCATCTGGTCGCGGTAATTGCCGTAACCAAATTCAACGCCAACCCGCTGGAGGGCTTGCTCACCAAACTGAACGCACCAACCCAGTTCACCGGTTTCCTGGTTGCATTGCTGATCCTGTCCCCGGAAGGGTTGGGCGCTCTGCGCGCGGTGTTGAACAATCAGGTGCAGCGCGCCATGAACCTGTTCTTCGGCTCGGTGCTGGCCACCATTTCACTGACGGTGCCAGCGGTAACGATTATCGCCACCCTGACTGGCCAGACGCTAATCTTCGGCCTGCAGCCACCGCATATGGTCGTAATGCTGACGGTGTTGATATTGTGCCATATCTCGTTCTCTACCGGCAGAACCAACGTGTTGAACGGCACCGCGCACCTGGCGCTGTTTGCCGCTTATATGATGACGATATTTGCCTGATACCAAGCGGTTGCAAAACATCAGCGGGGCGCATTATTTGCGCCCCGTTCTATTTAAAATGCGAAGAAAATCAGTGCGGCGATCCCGCCAAACAGCAGCCATTTGATAATGTAATAGCCCGTCTTGTTCCAGGCTTTTAATCGCTTGCCAACCTTACGCACGGCATAGATATATTTGAACAGCCGATTAACGCCGCCGGTACGATCGCCCTCTTCATTCGGTGCTGTCGCAGCACTCATCAAATTACGCCCCAACCAGTGATTCACCGCCTGAGCCCAACGGTAACGCATTGGCCGTTCGATGTCGCAAAACAGGATTAAACGGTTTTCCCCGCTCTGATTTTCGGCATAGTGCAGATAGGTTTCATCGAACATCACCCCTTCGCCGTCACGCCAGCTGTAACGTTCGCCATCCACTTCGATAAAGCAGCGGTCGTCATTTGGGGTGATCAACCCCAGGTGATAGCGCAGCGAACCGGCATAAGGGTCGCGGTGGCGTGGCAAGCGGCTGCCATGGGGTAATTCGGCAAACATCGCGGCCTTCACCGAAGGCAGGCTGCGTAACAGCGCAGTGGTTTGCGGGCATAACGCCATTGCCGAAGGATGGTTATCCTCATACCACTTCAGGTAAAAGCGCTTCCAGCCGGTTTTGAAGAAGGAGTTGAATCCGGCGTCGTTAAACTTGTCCGACGCTTTGATTTGCTGGATCTCCATCAATTGCTTCCCTTCTTCCCGAATGGTCTGCCAGTTGTCACGCAGGATAATAAGATCGGGAAACTGCTCCGGTTGCAGGTAAGGCGTGGTCGGCACCCGTGAGAACAGGTACATAAACACGTTCAGCGGCGCGGTAAAGGTGGAATGGTCGGAAAGCTGACGCCAGAAAGGATAGCGAACACGGCCACGAAAATGAATGTAAATAACGCACAAAATCAATAAGATCAGAATGATATATTTCATGATGACTTCAGAACCCCAAAATACGACCATCAGTATGCCAAGCACGGCACACAACCCAACGATTTCCCTAGCTCCGTTAAGATCGGTTTAACGGCCGCAAGACACCAATAATTAACGTTATTGAAACCAAAATTCTATACAAAAAGCCGCAAAAATTTACACAAAGCTTAAACGAGAATGGGATTTACGCTAGGGAGGGAGCTAACGATTTAGCAGAGTCGGATTGGGGGGAGTAAATTAACACACGGGGAGAGATACTGGATTGCTGGTCAGGCAATCAGGTCCCCCCTCACCCCAACCCTCTCCCGCAGGGCGAGGGAGCTGCAACGGTGCTGTGTTTTGGCATTTTGACTAGGTCAGAACGGGGGGCGTTAAGCGAGTGCGGAGGTGGGAGGCAAGAGCTAATCCGTGGCACGGTAGGTCCCCTCTTCCTGTGGGAGAGGAATTGATACGGCCCTGTATTTAGTTATAGGAAGCAATCTGCAGCTTATTCACGAAGGAAATCGATACGGTGTTGTAAACCGATAAAGAGACCAATTGGTAGCACGGCCAGTCCCCTCTCCCTGTGGGAGAGGGTTAGGGTGAGGGGACGGTCGCCATAGCCAATCTCCCCCCTTTTCTAGCAAATCACTTCCCCTTGCCAAGGTTATCGGCAAAAACCCGCTGCCGTATCTTGCTGACATCGACATCACCAATATAGTGCGCAATCCCGGCATAATATTTTTCATGATAGCCATGCTCCGGCTTTCTCAATTCGGCCAGCACCGCAGGCTTATCCGCATTTTCAAACACCAGGCGATACATTGCCACCACTAGCCCGGTACGATCGCTGCCGTGCCAGCAGTGAACCAACACCGGTTTCAGGGCAAAACGAATTTCTCTGAGCGCCGTCACCACGATGTCGTCATTAATTACGGCGGCATTGATCGCCACCCGGCGCAGAAGCAAGCCTGTGCCTCTCGCTTCGCTGTCGTCGTCATGCCACTGGCGTAAACTGAGTACGGTTTTGATGCCCTGCTGCTCGAGCGTTTGCATCTGGGCAGCGGAGGGCTGAGAGGAGCGGTAGAGTTCTGGAGAGACCTGATGGTAGTTCTCTGGGGTCGTGGCATTTACCGAGGCAGTAAAACTCCCCACCAGCAGCATCGCGCCCAGTAACCACGTTTTCCCTACGCTGGACCGCCAGCGCTGAATATCGTCCATAATAGTATTCCTTAGTGATCCTGCGATTTATTGTACTCAAATTGGCCGCAATGGCGCAGCTTTATTGGTATCATCCCATTTACTGTTGGCCACCAGCACACCATAGTTTCTACCACATATACAAAGAGTTAGTAATGGATATTGTATTTAAACGCCTTAGCGATATCGATCGAAGCGAAATTATTGCCCTCAACACTAACCCAATGGTTTTACGCCAGATGCCCTTGGGTGATTCGAGTTTTGGCGATGCTGAATGTCTGGAATGGGTAACAAGCAAAGAATCCCAATGGGATGAATACGGATATGGGCCTTGGGCTTTTACAGTAAGCGACAAGTTTGTCGGTTGGGGAGGCCTGCAATACGAAAACGGAGATGCTGACTTGGCTTTAGTGCTCCACCCTGACCATTGGGGGCTCGGAAAAAAAATCTATGACAAAATTTTATCTTATGCTTTCAGTGAGATGGGGTTCAAGTCAATCACAATCCTGCTGCCCCCAACACGATTGAAAATTAAAGCAATATTTCGGCTGGGATTTCAGTTTGATGGTGACATTGAATATGACGGCGTTCATTTTATTCGCTATCGATTACACGCCCCTAAACGGTAAAAATCCACACTGGCGGACGATACGCTAATGGTGGCATGGCAAGCCTTTGGCTGAAGGTTAGAGTGACGGGACGATAGCCGTAGCCAATCCCCCCTTTGTCTCGCAAATTACTCAGCCTTCACCGCAGGCCAGTACCTCTGGCTTCACTGTCATCATCATGCCACTTTCGCAAACTGATCGAGTCATGGTTCAGATGGCACTCTCAATAAACATTGTCTGCCCAGATGCTATAACCTGAGGTGCCTGCTGCATGATGCTTCCAAGTAACACTTTGATACTTTACCGACACCGACTCATAGGGTTGAGCATCATTATGGGTTAGCGAATTTGGATAATGGCTAGAAAAACCAACGATTGTCGCACCCGTGATTTCTATGGAGTAATACAGTTCTAAAGTGCCATCTGCCGCTGTGCGATAAAAATCAAAACGAAGCGTCAGCAACTCATTATTAGTTATTGCGATTCCAAACAGAGGCGATGACTTATCAATCGCTTTGACAAAATCGATAGGCTGATGGTTTACATGCTGTTCGCGTGTGAGATCATGATCAAATGAAAAGATAGGAATTTCATCTTCATGCCCGACTTGATACCTATTTCCTATCGAGGCATATGTTGAGCAACCAGCGGAAATCAAACCCTGCGTACGCCCTTTTGCTGTCAAATAAATCAGATTTGCCATAATTATTCCCTTAAAGTTGATTGTTGCAATACTCCTTACCCGGAGTCATTCATCAATTTATTTCCTTAGAGAAGGATAACATTAGGCACTTCTCACCACCTCGGAGACTCGTCTCGCTCAGAAAAAAATACTCATCACCACGTTTCGGAGGATTCCCCCATGAATATCCAGCACTTAGATCCTTTCCCGTACTTTTTATATATGAAAGTAACTTCCCATAGCTCTCATCGATATTGCTTAGCCCACAGGTATACATGATGCTAGTCTGAGGATCGGACTCATCACTGGGCCCATACTCAAAGTAATAATCCTCTGATAGCCTCGGGGCATTTCTTATCTCCGCATACGTCAGAAGATAGTATTTTAAGAATTCTTTATCAGTGTAAGTAACATTAGGCATAGTCCATAACCACACCAAATAAAAAAAAACAAAAAACACCGCTATAATAAAAGCCATCATTGTTTTCAATTAGCGCACACCTAAGAATACGTTAGCATCAAGCGTATTTATTACTAAATCACTCTCATAGGAGGAGAATGGCTTGATAGACGACAGATAAGATGGAAGCCCTTTTTTATAAGGGTATGCATTATTGGGAAATCTTTCAGGATCGGGGAAAACAATCGCTTTTAACTCATTATTTTTATACCGACCAACAGGGCCATAATAGTCCCATATTTTCTGTGCATATTCCTTTGGCTTTGGCCTAATGAGTGCCATGTAGTTACGGGGAAGAACTACGGAGTAAAATCCCAAAAGGTTTGATACCAGATCCTCACAGCTAAAACCACTGTCCGTCACGCGGGAAAACAAAGCGTTCGATTGCAGCCCTTCAAATTTTAGCGAAACATAAAACATTATTGAAAGTGCTATGGATCGTTTGGTTTCTATCGACAATCCCTTCTTGACTTTCCATTGTGCCCGAACGCCAGTGCGAATACTGACACCAGCAAATGCTTTGCCCATGGCCTGGGAGTAATTAACCAAAAAATAATTCTTTAGCAAGGGATTGTGTGGCTCACTAAGCAACTGCCCCCATAATGCTCTGGCATCATCCCCTTTAGCATGCCCTTTATCAATCCACCCAAGATGCTCGGTGTAGATTAATCGGCCTTTTTCTATGTCTGCCCTGGTTGTCATATCCCTAACTCCTGTCAGGTCCCTTATTAATATCAGTATTACTATATATTAACAATTATGTCCATACACTAAAACTCGTCCCCCATACTTAATTGGCAAAACCCTATTAAAATCAACCAACTAAATAAAATTAGCGTGATATAACTAGGTTATTGATTTAATAAATAAACTTGCAATCATTAATGCTTAATATTTATTGCTTATTTGACTTAACTTACAAGATCAAAAACTCCGCAACCTAAACCCACCACTCCTGCTCGCTTCATGGTTCGGTTTTCATGCAGATGCATGCGCCGACGCAACCCGAGCCAAAGCTTGCGCTGCTTGGATAGAAGTTACGTGGAATCTGCATGCAAATTCATGCAGTCTAAATGCAAGTAAAAAACACATTACAATAAATCAGCCCCTTTATTTAGCCCACTGAAAGGAAATGGGTAAGTTATTATTTTTACTAGATTTTTAATTGAGCACTTCCATCATTCCATGCAAAACCACCCGATTTACTTAACATACTCAAGTGTGGGAAATTTCTCACAGTAATATTATAAAGGTAGAACCTCCTCACAAACACTCTTATGTGACATCATAGACAATCTAAAGATATCGTATATCATTACATGGTAGCATCTCGCAAAGTCATACCAGTGCAAACCGAGACATTATATTGATTTAATAAAGGAATATCATGGACAACAATGTAAAATTCATAAGTACAATAGCTATCGAGAAAGACTTTGAAGAGTTAGTCAGAAAGTATGTTGAGTGTTCATTTGGCGTTAACGCCTACCTAATCGGCGGCCCTTGGGATAATGGCAAGGATCTAGTATACAAAGTCAGAAACAAAGAAATAAAAGAAGCAGCACAAATAAGCATTGAAGAAAAAAACATTAATAAAAAAATTGATACTGATTTAAAAAAAGTATCAAAATTAATCGAAGACCATGGTTACCCACCAACTTTGAATTTCTTCTGGAGTCGTTCCATATCAGAATACACGCTAGATGATATCAGAACATCTGCAAAAAGAGATTATGGTATAACCATAGAGTTTTTTGATGCAAAAAGAATATCTCAAGACTTGACCAATAAATACCCAGAGCTATTGACCTTTGTTATTAGAGACATACATAAATTAACAATTGAAAAAGAAAACACCGTTGATGTAAAACAAAGAACCTTCTACGAATACTTGGTTTTAAGTAAGGATAGCGCTGATTTAAAAAATGCAATTGCCGACTCCAACATAATTTCAGTTTTATATGAAAAACCTAAAGATTTAGACTCCATCCATGCGGAAATGAAAGTAATGGGAATAAGAAAAGGAACCATCGCGGGAAGGTTGCAAAAACTAGCATCTAACAAAAGAGTAGTCAAAAATAGTGATATGTACGCATTATCTTCAAGTGAAAAGTCTAGAATTGATGCATTGACATTCCGCGAGATCTCCAACAAGAATGACCTTCTCAATGTTCTGAAAGTAGAGATAAATAAATACACAAACAATGATTTGTCTTTGGAAATTTTAGAGTTAATAAAAAAAGCATATGAAGCATCTATTGACGTCCAACTAACAGAACTGGCATTTGAGCCGCCAAAGACACAAATAGTTAACAAGATCGCCAATGACTTAAACGTTATTTTAAAAAGGGAGTGTGGACTTTCTAAAAAAGAATCCGAGGAGTTAACAAAGCGTCTTATTGAAGTTGCAGGTAACAATGATTACTTATCAGAATATTGTTCAGCAAAACTATGCATTAACCTATTAAACAACAGAAAGCTAGAGCAATATATTGAAAGTAAAATATTCTTTATTTATCTCGATGCACCAGTACTCATCCCTTACTTATCTGTAATTCGATTTTCCGACAACGACCTTTTTGATAAATCCCTTAGAAATGTTAAATTCATGAGGGAAAATATAAACACGCTAAAAAATAAACGATTGAGGGCAACATCTGAGCACTTTGAAGAAACAGTAAGGCATTTAGAACAAGCTGACAAAATCAGCCAGTTTGTAACTGACGAATTAATTCAAGAGCTAGGTGAGTCAAAAAACGTATTTTTCAACATTTACCTCAGGTGGAAAAGAAAACAGCCTACAAGATGTAACTTCACAACATTTCTTTATGAATTTATCGGAATATCCGAAGATGAAATTCCAACAAAAAACAAATTTGACGTTTTTTCTAGATGTGTATTAGATTTCTTGAGAATGAGTAACATTGATATCATTGATTATACCAATGAGGTAGACGGCACTTATATCTCAACAATTAAGTCAAAATTAACCAGAGAACCAGCGTTTAGACAAAGGAATTCAAGGACAATTGAAAATGATATAGTCTGTTCCTCTGCACTTGGTGATGACAAACTGCACTGTGATGAGGCCGGATATTTAAGCACTCCAATGCTTATAACACTCGATGGTTCTCAGTACACGTTAAGAAATGTAGTAAGAAAAAACTACAAGCATAAAGAGTGGCTTATTTATACGCCACAGAGAGCCATTGAAAGGTTATCAATGCTAAACATGAAAATAGCACCAGAATCTCTTAAGGATGGTGTGCTTGCAACTATTTCAGAAGAGTATTTTTTTAAAGACAATTCAAATAGCATAATAGACACCCTGTCATATATACTAGGCAACACCACAATCGATCAGGGCGAAATTATAAATTTAGCAACCAGATTAAAAAGACAAATAACAGAAGAGTCTCTAGGTGAAACAGAAATAGATATCGAGAAATACAATATCGTTAGTCAAGTCCTTTTGTACACTTATGAAAGCTTTAAATCAGACTTTAATAAAATTATAAAATTATTTTCCGATAGCACACAAAAGGAACCTTTAGTTGAACTACTTTTGAAAACCACAAAGGGCGGATTCAATCGCGAAGAAAAGGAGGTGTATTTGAAAAGCTTAAAAGCTCTCATTCAAACCGTAGACTAAGTATCTATATTTGATACTACCCCTAAGTATGACATCATGGACGGTTAGTCGCCCTTTGTGCGCATGGATGCGTGATACTATGGGCCATGAGCGAGTTTAAGCGTGTAGTCTTACGTAGCTCTCCCTTACAACGTCCCTCAGCACCTTGGCGACGTCTGGGTCATTCCAGCTAACATCCCCGCTCTCAATCAAATTCATCACCGCTGTGACGTACTCAGGCGGCGTGAAAGTCAAAACTGGCTCCGGTTCTTGCCCAACCTCCCCACAGTTATTGACAGAACTCCGAGTCGTGCCAAAGCATCAAAAGATGCCTAATCAACACGCAACAAGCACGAGCCGAGCATCACGCAGCACGTCTGTGCTCCAACTTCCCCAACGTTGTACGCCGCTAAATCACCTTCTTCAGCGGCAGCACAAAACACCTCAGTCAAGAATAGAGCATCCACATAGTGTCCACACTTGAGTCGTTTTTAAGGGCTTACAGGCACCTACGGTGCAACTTAACTCATTGTTTTACAATATATTCCACGTCATTCATGGCATAAAAAAGGCCACCGAAGTGGCCTTTTGCAAGCTTTCAGACAAATTAATCGTAAGCATTAAGCGTGCGTTGGCACAAGGCAGAGCGCACACAGTCCTGTTTGTCGAAACGAATGATGCCGACCATCTCGTCCTCTTCGAAGCGCTCCAGCGCGTCGCTAAGGCCGGATTTCACGCCGCGTGGCAAATCGCACTGGGTAATATCACCGTTCACGATCACCGTGACGTTCTCGCCCAGGCGGGTCAAAAACATCTTCATCTGGCTGGCCGTCACGTTCTGGGCCTCGTCCAGGATGACTACCGCATTTTCGAAGGTACGCCCGCGCATATAGGCGAAAGGCGCGATCTCTACCTTGCCAATTTCCGGGCGCAGGCAGTATTGCAAGAACGACGATCCTAAACGGCGTAGCAGAATGTCATACACCGGCCGGAAATAAGGGGCGAACTTCTCAGAGATATCCCCCGGCAAAAAGCCGAGATCTTCATCCGCCTGCAGAACCGGACGAGTGACGATAATCCGATCCACCTCTTTATGTATCAGGGCTTCAGCTGCCTTGGCTGCACTGATGAAGGTTTTACCGCAACCAGCCTCACCAGTGGCAAATATCAACAGCTTGTTTTCTATGGCTGATAAGTAATGACCTTGAGCTTCGGTTCTAGCCTCGATGGTAGAAGTATCCCGGCTGTCACGAGCCATACCGATAGATTCCACACCACCCATTTGTACCAGCGAGGTCACGCTTTCTTCTTCACGCTGGCGATGACTACGTGCGTCACGACGAATGACGCGTTTGGCTTCACGACGTGCTTTGATCACTGCTTTCTGTCTTCCCATAGTGGCACCTTACAGTTTGTTTCACCTACCGCAGGGCAGCAAACGCCGAGCGATTATGTTACACACGTATCAGGTTGTGGCCCCCTTTAAAGCCATAGAATGACGTGAACACCTAGCCGCCAAAAGGCGCGGCTCTTTTTCACAGAACAACGAGATTGGTACAAAACAGGAGTGTGTGTCAGCCGGATTAATGCGAAAGGAAAGCCAAGAGTCGGTCAGAAATTGAGAGTCGTAGAGAGCGCCCTCGTTACAACGAGAAATCAGTGAAGGTATGTTATTTGCTGTTTGTAGCCCAACCAAGGACTTTACCATTAGCGATCCCCGCAGTGATATTTACAGCATTGAGCTGTGCACCGTGTGAAAACTACCGCCAGATGATTACAGTATAATGACATTCAACCGCGCTGCGTTGCTAAAATGTAAAAAAATTTAATATTTTTTGTTTTAACCCGCTGCAACACCACTATATCAAAGCATAACCGCCTTGGCATTAAATTATTTTATTGTTAAATATCAACGCATTGATATTAATTCCGGCGAATGACATTTAGGTTGCCGGATTAAAAATTGAGCACATAAAAAAGCGCAGCCTTTGCGCTGCGCTTCTCTGTCCAACTAACAACTTTAGCGTCTCAAGCTTGCAACAAACTGCTGGCCAAATAATCGCCATTCGTCTTGACGCCCGGTAACACAAAGAAATAGCCGCCGCCGATAGGCTTGACGTATTCCTCCAGCGCTTCACCGTTCAATCGTTTCTGCACCGTCAGGAAACCCTGTTCCAAGTCTGCCTGGTAACAGACAAACAGCAACCCCATTTCCAACTGACCCGAATTGGAAACGCCCAGCGAATAGCTGTAACCACGGCGCAGCATCAGGTTGCTCTGGGTTTGTGGCGTACGCGGGTTGGCCAACCGAATATGGGCATCCATACGGATCAGCTTACCTTCCGGGTCTTTGGCATAGTCCGGTTCATCATGCTCGTGCTTCATCCCCAACGGCGCACCACTGTGCTTTTCGCGGCCAAAGATGGTTTGCTGCTCCTGCAACGGCGTCCGATCCCAAAATTCGACGTGGAAACGAATGATACGCGCAGCCTGATAGCTACCGCCAACGGCCCACGCAGGTTCTCCCGCTTTATCACCGACCCATACCACCTGATCCATTAACGGCTTATCGCTGGTTTTTGGGTTGGCGGTGCCGTCTTTGAAGCCCAGCAGGTTAATTGGCGTCTCTTTGCCCCGGCTGCGGGCCGAGTGTGCCGAGATAAAACCTTCCCGCTTCCAGCGCACGCTGAGCAAGTCTGGCGAATGCTTGATGATATCGCGCAGCGCGTGGATCACCGTTTCATTGGTATTGGCACAGATTTGCAGCAACAAGTCACCATGACACAGGGCAGCATCGAGTGAATCGTTGGGGAAACGCGTCATGGTTTGCAGGTGCAGCGGTTTCTGCGCCTGTAAGCCAAAGCGCTCATCAAACAGCGAAGTGCCAACGGAAACGGTGATGGTCAGGTTATCAGGGTAAATTTCCGGCCCCATGATGCCCGAATCCAACGGTGGCAGCTTGGGATCGACCTCCGGTGCCTTACCGCCGCTGGTGAGGAACGCGATACGGTTAGTCAACAGACGAAATAGCCGTTCAAGATCCTGTTTGTTGGTCGCCAACACGTCGAAAGCCACCAGCATCATGGCCGATTGCTGCGGCGTCAAAATACCGGCTTGGTGCTGGCCGTAGAACGGTTGTTTTTGCCAGCGTTCGTCCTGCGAGGTAGCCAGCGGCTCTTCTGCAGCCCGCGCCAGGGATGGCCCCGCCAACGCCAGAGCACCGCCCATCATGCCCAAACCCTGCAACAACCGCCTGCGCGAAGGCGAAGCGGCCTGCTCATCTTGAGGAAACGGCCCGTTTTGCGGGCCGGTCTTGTTGTTCATCATGCTCAGCCTTAATCCAGACCCAGCACGCCACGCAGCTGTGACAGGTCTTCTGCCAGCGTAGTGATCGGCCCTTTCATCGCATTACGATCCGCGGTGGTCAGCTTCTCGTAAGACTCATAACCCTCTGCGGTCTTGTATTTAGCCAGGATGGTATCGACGGTTTTAAAGTTGGCGTCGATCTTCGCCAGCAGTGGCTGGTTGGCCTTTTCCAACAGCGGACGCAACAGGTTCACAATCTTCTGGGCGCCATCGACGTTGGCCTGGAAATCCCACAGGTCGGTACGGCTGTAGCGATCCTCTTCACCGCTGATCTTGCTGGCCGCCACTTCTTCAATCAGGCCAGCAGCACCGCCCACCACTTTGCTTGGCGGGAAGGTCAGTTCACCAATGCGTTTTTGCAACTCCAGCGTGTCTTTATACAGACCATCGGCATACTCATTCATGCCCTTGGTGGTGTTATCGGCAAACAGCGCTTTCTCCAGACGGTGGAAGCCGGTGAATTTCGGATCTTCGGCTTTTTTCTCATAGTCGTCTTCACGGGCGTCGATGCTGCCGTCCAGATCGGAGAACAGCTCGGCAATCGGTTCAATACGCTCGTAGTGCTGACGGGTTGGCGCATAAAGCTTGCGGGCCTGGGCCACATCACCGGCTTTGATCGCATCGGTGAACAGCTTGGTCTGCTTGACCAGCCCTTCAACTTCCTTGGTGACATAGACTTTATATTCGGCAATCGGGCCAACCAAATCCATCACATTCAGTTTGCCATCAGCTACCGCACCCGCAGCCGTGACGACAAGCTTGCCTTTCGGGTTGCTCAACAGCCCACAGGTCATGTCGTATTCGCCCGGTTCGAGGTTTGCCGTCATTTTCTGGGTGAAACCTGGCGCAATATTTTCACGCTCTTCCACCACCATCACGCCTTTGAGGATTTCCCACTCCAGGTTCTTCTGGCTAGTGTTATGCACCACAAACTGGGTTTTACCGGCGGGCAGGGTCAACTGCATCGGCTCACACTGTTTGTCGTTTACGGTCACCTTAACTTGAGGGATATCCGCCGCCAGCGCGTTGAGGCTCAGCGCGAAAGCAGGAACGGCCAGTAATGCGGCATGCAATGCCTTGCGGCGAAATAACGGAGTAGACATACGGAATTCCCTAGTAAATTAGTGATGTGTCTTGCGTTGCGCCGGGATCGTTGAGGACTCCGTACGCTGCGGCAGGAAAAAGAAAATCAGAGCAGGGATCAGATACAGGAAATAGACCGCCACTTCGCTAACCGATGGCGCTTCCTGATAGCCGAACATTCCCTCTAACAGGGTGCCCAGCAGTGAATGCGTGGATAGCTGGTTGCTGAGGTCGAACGCGATATCCTGGAAGTGGTTCCACAATCCGGCCTCGTGGAAGGCACGGATCGCCCCGGCAGCCAGGCCCGCAGCCACGAACAGAATAAACAGGCTGGTCCATTTGAAGAACTTGGCCAGGTGCAATTTGATACCGCCCCAATAGATCAGCATGCCCACTACGATGGCGCACGCCAGGCCGAGCATCGCACCGATTGGCGCGGCAATGCCCACATCCTGCTGAAACGCGGCCAACAGAAAGAACACCGACTCCAGTCCTTCACGGGCAACGGCAAAAAACACCATCGCCACCAATGCCCATCCTTGTCTTTTACCCGAGTTGAGAGCGTTATCAATCGCCCCTTCAAGATGCACCTTCACCGAGCGGGAAACCTTGCGCATCCAGAACACCATATAGGTCAGGATGCACACCGCCACTACCGCTACCAGCCCTTCGAACAGCTCTTGCTGTTTTTGTGGAAACTCGCCGGTGGTTTCATTGATGAAGATACCTAACGCCAGGCACAGAGCAACGGCGACGATCACTCCAATCCATACCACACCAAGCCATTGACCGCGTTGAGTCCGCTTCAGATAGCTGGCGATCAAACTGACGATCAGCGCAGCCTCCAACCCCTCACGGAACATGATAAGGAAAGGAACAAACATAGAATATTAACCCCTGAAAAGGCGTTTGTAGTCAGCCGCGGGCGCTGGGTCGACCAGACTGCGGCAATGTAAAGAAAAGTAAACCAGAACGATAGTGATTATCATTCTACTGAAAAGAAAAACAAGAGGCGGAAGTGTGATTTTTATTAATCAAATGTCGCTAGTTGTTACAGCTTGGTGAGAGGAGTGATGGGGAAAGCGGATCTCTCCCCGATTACCGGGGAGAGATTAAGACGGATTTAGACCGTTTTGAACTCGGCCTCTGCCATATCAAAACGTTTGGTGATGGTTGCCGAAGGCTGGCGCCCCATCAGGCTGACCACCACGATGGCGATACAACCAAACACAAAACCAGGAATGATTTCATACAGACCCAGCCAGGCGAACTGCTTCCAGACGATCACAGTGATCGCCCCCACCAGCATACCGGCCAGCGCGCCGTTACGGGTCATGCGCGACCACATCACCGAGATCAGCACCACCGGGCCAAATGCGGCACCAAAGCCGGCCCAGGCATAGCTTACCAGACCCAGCACGCGGTTCTCCGGGTTAGCCGCCAGGGCAATCGCCACCAGCGCCACTACCAGTACCATCGCACGCCCTACCCACACCAGCTCACGCTGGCTGGCCTCTTTGCGCAAGAAGGCTTTGTACAGGTCTTCGGTGATCGCACTGGAACAAACCAGCAGTTGACAGCTCAGGGTGCTCATTACCGCCGCCAGAATAGCCGACAGCAGGATCCCGGCAATCCATGGGTTAAACAGCAGCATGGCCAGTTCGATAAACACCCGCTCGCCGTTTTGCGTCACATTGCCCGCTTGATCCGGGTTATTGGCAAAGTAAGCGATGCCGAAGAAGCCAACCGCAATGGTCCCCGCCAGGCAGAGGATCATCCAGATCATACTGATGCGGCGAGCGCTACGGATGGTGCGGTGGGAATCCGCAGCCATAAAGCGCGCCAGAATATGCGGCTGACCAAAGTAGCCCAGGCCCCAGCCCAGCAACGACAGGATCGCCACCAGATTCAGCCCTTTCATCATATCCAGATTGGCCGGGTTTTTAGCCGCGATCACCAGCATCGAACTGTCGATGCCGCCCACGGCGAAGATGACGATGACCGGCGTGAGGATCAGCGCAAAAATCATCAGGCTGGCCTGCACGGTATCGGTCCAACTGACCGCCAGGAACCCGCCGATAAAGGTATATAGGATGGTGGCGGCTGCCCCGGCCCACAGCGCGGTGGCGTAGGTCATACCGAAGGTGCTTTCAAACAGACGCGCACCGGCCACAATGCCGGAAGCACAATAGATGGTGAAGAACACCAGGATCACGATGGCGGAAATCACCCGCAGCAGTTTACTGTTGTCCTCAAAACGGCTGGTGAAGTAGTCCGGCAGCGTCAAGGCGTTGTTGTTGGCTTCGGTATGGACGCGTAACCGCCCTGCCACCAGCTTCCAGTTCAGGTAGGCACCAATGGTCAGCCCGATGGCGATCCAGCTCTCCGAAATACCGGAAAGGAAAATCGCGCCCGGCAGGCCCATGAGCAGCCAGCCGCTCATATCGGATGCCCCAGCAGAGAGCGCGGTCACCACGCTGCCCAGACTGCGGCCACCCAGAATGTAATCGTCAAAGTTGTTGGTCGCCCGATAGGCCAGCAGGCCGATCACCACCATCCCAAGAATGTAGACCACGAAGGTCACCAGCATAGGTGTGTTCATTATTTCAAACTCTCCATTTCTTATTCCCTTCTCCCTTTCAAGCCACCGTATGTTAGCAGCCTCTTGAAAGTTATCGGGTATTTTTATGTCAGTAATTTCACCCGCCACGCGCCGGAACGGGGCGCATTGCGATGGTGGCGGATAAACAGCGTTTATACCCATCATGGTCTGAACGCTGGCTATCCTAGTTGAGGCAGTCAACAACCAACAAGAGATTTAACAAAAAAGTCACACGAAACTCACGCCAGGTCACATTTATTCGCTGTTAAGGTTGCACTCGCCATAGCCGAAATGAGTTGCACCTCTTACTTAACCCTGATTAATACAGGGAAATAACCTAGATTCACACCACAATCCCACTTCTGTGCACGTAATCCGTAGCACTCAAGATGTTAAAAAATCGATTGGAGTCACACTTCGTTATGGAGTGCATTTAACAAGGTTGCACAAAGTTGCAACATGCAGGATATTGTCGGCATCAACAACCTAATTACGCTACGGATCGCCCCTAATCTAGCCGGTTATGAGGGGTCCAAATACAGGAGCTGGATTGGCATGGGCACTACCACAATGGGCGTGAAGCTCGATGAAGCAACCCGCGATCGCATCAAGAGCGCGGCACAACGAATTGACCGCACGCCACACTGGTTAATCAAGCAGGCTATTTTCAATTATCTTGAACGTCTGGAGAGCGGTTCCGATCTGCCAGAAATTCCAGCACTTGCCGTTGCCGGTCAAACAGAAGCGGATGATATCGCGCCGCAGGTGCCTGAAGAGTCCCATCAACCCTTCCTCGAGTTTGCCGAACAGATCCTGCCGCAGTCCGTCACTCGTGCGGCTATCACCGCCGCCTACCGCCGCCCGGAAACTGAAGCGGTACCAATGCTGCTTGAACAGGCGCGCTTACCCGCCGATCTGGCACAGGCCACCCATAAACTGGCCTATGGCATTGCCGAAAAGCTGCGTAACCAGAAGAGTGCCAACGGCCGTGCCGGTATGGTGCAAGGGTTGCTGCAGGAGTTCTCGCTCTCTTCTCAGGAAGGGGTGGCTCTGATGTGCCTGGCCGAAGCGCTGCTGCGTATTCCAGACAAGCCAACGCGCGATGCGTTAATCCGCGACAAAATCAGCAACGGCAACTGGCACTCCCACCTTGGCCGCAGCCCTTCGCTGTTCGTCAACGCCGCAACCTGGGGCCTGCTGTTTACCGGCAAGCTGGTGTCTACCCATAATGAAGCCAATCTCTCCAGCGCACTGAACCGCATCATCGGTAAACGCGGCGAGCCGTTGATCCGTAAAGGGGTCGATATGGCAATGCGCCTGATGGGCGAACAGTTTGTGACTGGTGAAACCATCGCCGAAGCGCTGGCCAATGCCCGTAAGCTGGAAGACAAAGGTTTCCGCTACTCCTACGACATGCTGGGTGAAGCCGCACTGACTGAAGCCGATGCGCAGGCCTATCTGGTTTCCTATCAGCAAGCAATCCACGCTATCGGCAAAGCCTCCAATGGCCGTGGCATCTATGAAGGCCCCGGCATCTCGATCAAACTTTCAGCGCTGCACCCACGTTACAGCCGCGCCCAGTACGATCGCGTGATGGAAGAGTTGTATCCACGTTTGCTGTCGTTGACGTTGCAGGCACGCCAATACGATATCGGCATCAATATCGACGCCGAAGAGGCCGATCGGCTGGAGATCTCCCTCGATCTGCTGGAAAAGCTGTGCTTTGAGCCGCAGTTGGCCGGTTGGAACGGCATCGGCTTTGTTATTCAGGCTTACCAGAAACGCTGTCCGTTTGCCATTGATGCGGTGATCGACATGGCCAGCCGCAGCCGCCGTCGCCTGATGATCCGCCTGGTTAAAGGCGCTTACTGGGACAGCGAAATCAAGCGCGCCCAGATGGATGGCCTGGAAGGCTACCCGGTGTATACCCGCAAAGTGTATACCGACGTTTCCTATCTGGCCTGCGCCCGCAAGCTGCTGGCGGTACCGAACCTGATTTATCCGCAGTTTGCTACCCACAACGCCCACACGCTGAGCGCCATCTATCATCTGGCAGGCAATAACTACTATCCGGGCCAATACGAATTCCAGTGCCTGCACGGTATGGGCGAACCGCTGTACGAACAGGTGGTAGGCAAAGTGGCCGACGGCAAGCTGAACCGCCCTTGCCGTATTTATGCGCCAGTCGGCACGCACGAAACGCTGCTGGCCTATCTGGTACGCCGTCTGTTGGAGAATGGTGCCAATACCTCGTTCGTTAACCGTATCGCCGATGCCACCCTGCCGCTCGACGAGCTGGTTGCCGATCCGGTCAGCGCGGTCGAGGCCATGGCGGCTAGCGAAGGCCGCATAGGTTTACCACATCCGCGCATTCCATTGCCGCGTGAGCTATATGGTGAAAAACGCGTTAACTCTAGCGGTCTGGATCTCGCCAACGAACAGCGGCTGGCTTCGCTGTCCAGCGCCCTGCTCACCAGCGCAAGCCAACAATGGCGTGCCGAGCCAATGATCGATGCTCCGTTGGATCAAGGCGTTGAACAACCGGTGATCAACCCAGCCGAACCGGGTGATATTGTCGGCTATGTGCGTGAGGCCACCGAAGGTGAAGTCAGCCGGGCATTAGACTCCGCTGCCGCGGCTGGGCCGATCTGGTTTGCCACCCCACCTTCCGAACGTGCCGCCATTTTAGAACGCGCGGCAGAGCTGATGGAAAGCCAGCTGCAAAGCCTGCTGGGGATCCTGGTGCGCGAGGCGGGTAAAACCTTCAATAACGCTATCTCAGAAGTCCGTGAAGCCGTTGATTTTCTGCATTACTACGCTGGCCAAGTGCGTGACGACTTCGCCAACGACAGCCATCGCCCGTTAGGTCCGGTAGTCTGTATCAGCCCGTGGAACTTCCCGCTGGCCATCTTCACCGGCCAGGTTGCCGCCGCCCTTGCCGCGGGTAACAGCGTGCTGGCAAAACCGGCAGAACAGACGCCGTTGGTCGCCGCCCAGGCGGTGCGTATTCTGCTGGAGGCTGGTATTCCTCAGGGCGTCCTGCAGCTGTTGCCTGGCCAGGGTGAAACCGTCGGTTCCCTCTTGGTCAATGATGCCCGCGTACGCGGCGTGATGTTCACCGGCTCTACTGACGTTGCGGGCATTCTGCAACGCAATATCGCAGGCCGTCTGGATCCTCAAGGCCGCCCAACCCCGTTGATTGCCGAAACCGGTGGTTTAAACGCGATGATCGTCGACTCTTCTGCTCTGACCGAACAGGTGGTGACCGATGTCGTGGCCTCCGCCTTCGACAGTGCCGGACAGCGTTGCTCTGCCCTGCGCATCCTGTGCGTGCAAGAAGACGTGGCAGAACACACCCTGAAAATGCTGCGCGGGGCGATGGCCGAATGCCGGATGGGTAATCCAGAACGCCTGTCTACGGACATTGGCCCGGTGATCGACGCCGAAGCCAAAACCGGCATTGAACGTCATATCCAAGCCATGCGAGCCAAAGGCCGCAAGGTTTATCAGGCGGCAAAAAGCCTGGGAGATGATGAGAAAGAGTGGGCTCGCGGCACCTTTGTGAAGCCAACGCTGATCGAACTGGAAAGCTTTGACGAGCTGCAAAAAGAGATCTTTGGCCCGGTGCTGCACGTAGTTCGCTTCCAGCGTGCCAATCTGGGCGCATTGGTCGATCAGATCAATGCTTCAGGCTATGGTCTGACGCTGGGTATCCATACGCGTATCGATGAAACCATCGCTAGAGTCACCGATCATGCCAAGGTCGGTAACCTGTATGTTAACCGCAATATGGTGGGTGCAGTGGTAGGCGTGCAGCCGTTTGGCGGCGAGGGATTATCTGGCACCGGGCCGAAAGCCGGTGGGCCACTCTATCTGTACCGCCTGCTGGCCAGCCGTCCACAGGATGCCGTGCAGCGCACTCTGAATCGCCAGGATAACGAGCGTCCTCTGGAGGCTACCGTACGCCCTACGCTGCTTGTACCGCATCAGGCCTTGGAACAATGGGCCGTGGCGGAGAACCATCGCGAGTTGGCAGTCCTGGCGCAACAATACGCCGAACTGGGCCAGGGTGGTACCGTTCGCCCGCTGCCAGGCCCAACTGGGGAACGCAACACTTACGCCCTGCTGCCACGTGAACGTGTGCTGTGCCTGGCGGATAACAACGCCGATGCGCTGAACCAGTTGGCAGCCGTGTTGGCGGTTGGCAGCCAGGCGCTGTGGCTGGAAGCGGAATTACAGCGCACGCTGTATCGCAGCCTGCCAGCCGCCGTTCAGGCACGGATCGGTTTCACCAAGGATTGGGCGCAGGATAAAGTCGAGTTTGATGCGGCCATCTATCACGGCGACGCCGATCAACTGCGCACTCTGTGTGAGCAAATCGCACAACGCAGCGGTGCTATTGTCTCGGTGCAAGGTTTCGCCCGCGGTGAAACCAACATCCTGCTGGAACGCCTGTTGATCGAACGCTCATTAAGCGTCAACACCGCCGCCGCCGGGGGTAATGCCAGCCTGATGACGATCGGTTAATCGCCAAATTCGAGTGACACCACCAACCCCGCAGCAATGCGGGGTTTTTTATTGTCTGAGGTATGGCAGTTCAAAAGCCGTCAGAATGCAGATATCGCTTGCCATTGATCCATAAAGATATCCACCAAACCAGAGAGCTCTTCTCGGGTTGCTCCATTGCGGGCTTGCACAGACATGCCCTGGATGACATTGGCAATGTACTTACCCAACAGAGCACAGTTGGTGTTTTCCGGCAGTTCTCCCTGGCGAACGCGCAGCTCCAGGCACTCGACAATTTTTTTCTCTGCGGAATTTCTTGGCTGGCTAAGCTGGTTAAATAACGCCTCATCCTCAGCAGACATCCCAAAAGTGGCAACAACCATAAAGCAGCCGGCGGGAGTCTCTGTGTCGGTAAACCAATCAACGCAAGTACGCAGCAACTGCTCAATCACCTGTGGCAAAGGGAGATCGTCCTGTTCAAGGATCACATCTCTGGCTTGACCGTAAGTGGCCAGATACTTATCCACCGCCGCACAAAATAAGCCTTCCTTGCTACCAAACTCAGCGTATAGCGAAGAAGGTTTGGTTCCTGTTTCCTCAATCAGTTGAGACATCGACGTGGGTTCATAACCAAAGCGCCAGAACAACCCCATAGCCTTTTCCAACACATCGTCGCGATCGAGTTTTTTAGGCCTGCCACGTGCAGGCCGCTCCGGTAGATCCTTTCTCATGTATAGGGCTCCAGGGCCTTGGTGACACCATTTATGTAACGATCACTATAAAATATTGCCCCAGTTTATACCATGGCGCCATTTAAAATAACGATCATTACAAAATATGATTGCATCATCACCACTCTGCGCGTATGGTAATTAAATAACGATCGTTACATAACCTGTAAGGATCGTCCTACGCAAAACTTTACTAAGGAATGGAATCATGAAATTACAGAGTTTATTAGCTATCGAAACACCGGTTATTCAAGCCTCCATGGTGTGGCTGAACTCTGCCGAACTGGCCGCTGCGGTCTCTAACGCTGGGGGACTGGGAGTATTAGGCCCGAATGCCGGACGCCAGGTTGCCAATGGCGGAATAGTTGCGACCGTAGAGGCTTTCCGCCAGGAAATAAGGAAAACCAGAAGCTTAACGGATAAACCCTTTGCCGTTAATTACCTCCTGCCCATCGAAGGAGTCGATATCAGTTTTAAATACGCCGAGCCGTTACTGGAGGTCATCCTGCAGGAAAAAATTAACATCGTCATAACCAGCGGTAAGGATATTACCAAAGGTGAAGCATACATCCGCAGGCTGAAAGAGGCTGGAGTTATCGTTATTCACCGCGAAATCTCACCGACGGTTGAGAACTCCATCATGGCGGAAAATATCGGGGTGGATGCGATCATTGTCACCGGCCATGAGGCTGGAGGACACCTGAGTGAACACCGTATCAGCACCCTGGTTCTGCTGCCCCAGGTCACCGATGTGGTCAAAATCCCGGTGATTGCCGCCGGAGGTATCTATAACCTGAAAACCGCAAAGGCGGCCATGGCAATGGGAGCTGCCGGGATCTATGTTGGTACACGCTTTATCACCACGTTTGAATCCCCTGCCAGCCTCAATACCAAGCAAGCGATTGTCGACGTTCAGTCTGAGGAGTTGGTCGAAATTAATACTCCGGCGGGAGATATTCGCGTCATCGCCACCGAGAGTATCCGCGCGGGACGCGGCGAGAGCGAAGTGGGCATCATCAAGACAGGTATGTTAGACGGAGACCACCACTATGGGGTGATCACGGTATCTGGCGCCGCTGGCGGCATTGGCAAGATTAGCAGCGTTAAGGAAGTGGTCTGCGAATTCTCTTCTGCCTTTCACTAATAGATTCTGTTGAGTAGCCAGTAGCACCACGAACATCCAAAGAGCCCTAGCAGAAAGCCCCAATTGCGAGCCTCTTCGCAAACCCCGCATTGACGCGGGGTTTTTTATTGCCTGCATAAAAGTCAGCCGATACCGTATTCATCTCCTTGCCAATAAATGTGTATGGTGTGTATTATAAGGAATGAACAGGTGAAAAGTTCAGAACTGATTAAACGACTCGAAAGCCATGGTTGGGTTTTACAACGGATCAAAGGCAGCCACCATCAATTCAAACACCCTAACTCATCGTTGGTGATCACCGTGCCTCATCCCAATAAGGAGGTGAAATTGGGAACGCTGCGGCAAATCATGAAGGATGCAGGGCTGCTTAATTCCTAGACCATTTCGCAATGACGAGGTAACGCTATGTTTTATCCCGCTTATATACATGCCGAGCCGGATGGCAGCGCCAGCGGCTTCTTTCCCGATGTGCCAGGCTGCTACTTTGCCGGAGACAGTCTCGATCAAACCTTCCAGGATGCCAAAAGCGCTCTGGATGCCCACTTTGAATTATTGAGCGAAGAGAATCAGGCCATTCCACGCCCACAAACAGTGTCCTTCCATCTGGCTCAGGGCAACGACGCCCTCAACGGCGGGCAGTGGCTGCTGGTGGATATCAATATGGACAAGTTCGATGGCCGGGCAGAACGCATCAATATCACGTTGCCCCACAGGCTGCTCAACCGCATTGATGCGCTGGTGCAGCAGCATCCGGGCTATGGCAGCCGCAGCGCATTTCTCGCCGCCGCAGCGCGTAATGAGTTGTTAAAGGCAGGATAACGAGGTTAAGGGGGCATAGCCCCCTGACAAGATCACTGATTGAGAAACTTATCTAGAAACTGCTTGGTGCGCTGATGCTGCGGGTTGGCGAACAACGCCTTCGCTGGCCCCTGCTCAACAATGCGGCCATGATCCATAAAAATGGCGCGATCGGCCACGTCACGGGCAAAGCTCATTTCGTGGGTGACGATCACCATGGTGCGTTTCTCTTCTGCCAAAGCGCGAATGGTATTGAGCACTTCACCAACCAGTTCAGGATCCAGCGCAGAGGTCGGTTCATCAAACAAAATGACCTCGGGCTGCATCGCTAACGCCCTGGCAATGGCTACGCGCTGCTGCTGACCGCCAGACAAACGTTTAGGGTAAGCCTGCTCTTTACCGCTCAGCCCCACTTTTGCCAACAGGACACGCGCCAGCTTTTCAGCGCTGGCCTTGGCCTCTCCTTTAACGATCACCGGTCCTTCGATGATGTTTTCCAGCACCGAACGGTGGGGAAACAGGTTGAAGCTCTGAAACACAAAGCCCACCTGCTGGCGCAGGGCCCGTACCTGATTTTTTTGTTTGCTCAGCGGGCGAGCGCTGTCGATCAAGATGTCACCGACACGGATAGTGCCAGAATCCGGCACCTCCAGCAGGTTGATGCTGCGTAACAAGGTCGTCTTACCGGAACCACTCGGCCCGATAATCGCCACCACTTCTCCCGCGTTCACCTCAAGATCGATACCGTGCAATACGGTCTGCCCTTTGAACTTTTTAACCAACTGTCTGACTTCGATGGCGCTCATCGGCTACTCCTGATCCTGACGGTTAACGTGCGCTTCCAGACGGTTCTGCAACGCGGAAAGCAAGGTGGCCATCACCCAGTAGATCAGCGATGCCGCCAGATACATGGCGAACACTTCCAGCGTACGTGAGGTGATCAGCTGCGCCTGACGGAACAGCTCCGGCACCTGAATAGTCGCCGCCAGCGAGGTATCCTTGACCAACCCGATAAAGCTGTTGCCCAGCGGAGGCAGCGCGGTGCGAGCCGCCTGCGGCAGGATCACCCGGCGCAGGGTCTGCCAAGGCGTCATGCCGATACTGGCCGCCGCTTCCCATTGCCCTTTATCGATTGAGGAAATCGCCGCACGCAGCGTTTCCGACGTATAGGCGGCGGTGTTTAATGAAAGGCCGATTAATGCCGCAGGGAACGGATCCAGCTCGATACCAAACTGCGGTAAGCCGTAATAGATCATAAACAGCTGGGCGATCAGCGGCGTACCGCGAAACAGGGAAACGTAGATGCGTGACAGCCAGGAGATCGGCCATAACGGCGAAAGGCGCATCAGCGCCAGCAAAAACCCGAGGATCAAACCGAGCGCCATGCCCCCCAGACTAAGCTGGAGGGTTAACAGCGCACCCCGTAATAAAAATGGCGCTGAATCCAGCGCCAGTTGGATACTCTCTTGCATTATTGAGTTACGTCCGCGCCAAACCATTTTTCAGAGATCTTCGCCAACGTCCCGTCTTTCTGCATTTCGGCAATCGCCTGATCGATAGCGGCCAGCAGTTCCGGATTGTTTTTACGCACTGCTACGCCAGCTTCCTGACGAGAGAATGCCGGGCCAGCGACGGCCAACGTATCACCGGTTTTCTTTACCAGATCCAACGCCGCCAGACGGTCGACCAAAATGGCATCGATGCGGCCTACGCGCAGATCCTGATATTTGGTTGGGTCATCGTCGTAGGTACGCACATCAACACCCTGCACGTTTTCACGCAGCCACTGTTCGTAGTTGGTGCCCAGACCCACGCCGACCTTCTTGCCCTTCAGATCGTCGGCCTTGGTAATAATGCCTTCATTGCCTTTCTTCACCAGCGCCTGGATACCGGAAACGGTGTACGGGGTAGAGAAATCGTACTTTTTCTTACGCTCATCGGAGATGGTGACCTGGTTAATCACCACGTCGATACGCTTGGACTCCAGCGAGGCTAACATGCCATCCCATTTGGTTGGGTTGAGCTTGGCCTTCACCCCCAGATGTTCCGCCAGTGCATTAGCGAAATCCACCTCAAAGCCAGTCAGTTTGCCGTCCTCACCCTGGAAGCTGAACGGCGGATAGGTGCCTTCCAGCCCAACGATCAGCGTGCCGCGCTGCTTGACCTGATTGAGCAGGTTATCGGCCGCGTAGGTTTTGACGTTCAAGCCGGTGGTCAGCGCCACGGCCATCACACCCAGCAGCAGTTGACGACGAAATTTTGAAAAGACCATAGACACCCCATCTGTTGTTTATCTTTTTGATTTCATGACTTTAACAGTCATAAACACTTCATAAAGGAATATAACCTAATAACTATAGTTCTAAATGGAATAACAACTGTGCTCGGCATCAGACCTGTGGATGATAGGCGAACAGCGCCGGTGCCCCACCGGTGTGCACAAACAGGATCGGACCTTCATCGCGAAAACGTTTCTGGCTGATGCCATCAATCAACCCCGCCATCGCTTTACCAGTATAGACCGGGTCCAGCAGTACACCTTCCTGCTGCGCCAGCAGCTTCACCGCCGCCATACCTTCGTCATTCGGCATACCGTACTGCGGGGCAAAATAGTCATCCCACAGGGTTATGGGGGCCAGCTCGTCAATATCCAGCGAACAGGCGACCGCTTTTTGCAGTTGTTCAACCTTCGGTAACTGATCGATCACCTTGCGGGAAACGGTCACGCCAATCAGTTCGCTCTCCGGCAGCAGTTGCTGTAGCCCCACCGCCAGGCCGGCGTGAGTCCCGGCACTGCCGGATGCCACTACGATCGAACTGAAGGTGACGCCATGGCTTTGCGCAGCAATTTCCAGCGCACACTGCACATAGCCCAATGAGCCGAGCGCATTGGAACCCCCTACGGGGATGACATAAGGACGGAAACCCTGGGCTTCCAAACGTGTGGCCAGATCGGCCAGTTGCATCTGCGGATCGTGCAAGGCATCACACATCACCACTTCAACATTGAACAGATCGAGCAGCAGACGATTACCGTTACTGAGGTAGTTTTCCGCTTTGGTATCAATGGGGTTTTCCAACAGCGCAACGCAATGCAGGCCGAGCTTGGCCGCCACGGCGGCGGTCTGGCGAACGTGGTTGGATTGAATGGCACCGGCGGTAACCAGGGTATCGGCCCCTTGGCGTACTGCATCGGCGGCTAAAAACTCCAGTTTTCTCAGCTTGTTACCACCCATTGCCATCGGCGTGACATCGTCACGTTTGATGTAAATTTCGCGGCCAAGGTAGTCTGAAAGGCGGGATAACTTTTCGAGCGGCGTGGCAGAGCCAACCAAATCCAGGCGCGGGAATTGCGCCAGTTGCTGTTGCAGATCCACAACTTCCCCCAGGGAATAAAATAACGGTGTTTGAGTGATAGATTTATCAGATGTGCTCTGAATAATCACTCTTTATTCGTGGGGGTGGCTGCAGGGTAACCCGGCTGGCCGAGTCGAGTTAATTAATACGGAGTTGAACGGGCGCAGCATGCAGCGCCCCTACATTGTGAGTTGGCGGAGAAGGGTCCGCAGTCTCAGTAACTTTTTTGCCAGGCCAGGTATTGGTCGTATTTACGCAGCGCGATACGGTAGTTATCGTTCGCCGCCGGTGGCAGATCGTCAATAATACGCTGATGGTTGAACGCGCTGGCAAACTGATCGGCAGGATAGTTGTGTGCCACCAGCATTTCATCCAGGCGCCGCAGGCGTACGACATATTCGCGGATGGTGCTGTGGTTCATCTCGGTCTGTTCAAACAGATATTGTTTAAACGCCATGATGTCGAAGTAGCTGGGGTGACTATTACAGGAGATTTCACTACAAAACCGGCATAGCGCGGTCAACTCGCTTTGCACGTTTTGCCAGACCAGATCGTCAATCGGTTGATCCATCCGGGCGATGGCTTCCTTATTGATGATCTTGCCACGGAACACCAGTGCCATGCGGTCAAGCACCTTCTCGCACTGGGAGCAATGGGTTTGGCTGTGTTTATAATCTTTCAGGTAGCGGCTGAGTGGCCGTTTCTTCAACTGTTTTCCTGGCATCTTTTGCAGTCCATTTATTGCGGCAGTAATCAGGTTGGTTAGGGAGGCAGGCTTTGGGGTTCAGTTGTCCTGGGCCAGACGTGCCCGCAGGCGTTTAATTGCCTGGCTATGCAACTGGCTGACTCGCGACTCACCCACATCAAGCACTGCGCCAATTTCCTTCAGATTCAACTCCTCCTGGTAATACAACGTCAGCACCAGTTTTTCGCGTTCCGGCAGCGCCTCGATGGCATCGATCACCCGCTGGCGCAGATTGCCTTCCAACAGTTGATGCAGCGGATTGGCAGCTTCATGACCTTCCAGCACCGGTTCGGCGCTGTCGCCATGCTCTTCCTGCCATTCGTCGTAAGAAAATAGCTGGCTATTATTGGTGTCCAGCAGGATCTGGCGATACTCGTCCAGCGAGACATCCAACCCCTGTGCCACCTCCATTTCGCTGGCCGGGCGGCCAAGCCGCTGTTCCAACTGCTGCATCATGCGCGCCACTTCCCGAGCGTTGCGGCGTACGCTGCGCGGCACCCAGTCGCGGCTACGCAACTCGTCGAGCATTGCTCCGCGAATACGCTGCACGGCATAGGTCGTGAAGGCAGTTCCTTGCAGGGCATCGTAACGCTCAACCGCGTTTAACAGCCCTATTCCCCCTGCTTGCAGCAGATCGTCCAGTTCCACGCTGGCGGGCAGCCTAACCTGCAGGCGTAACGCCTCGTGGCGCACTAACGGTACGTAGCGTAGCCAGAGAGAATTTTTGTCCATGACGCCTTCGGCGGTATACAGATCGCTCACTATGTCTAACCTGCGGATAACGGAGTCATGGCTATTATCCGTAGCAGGCGCAATACCAATCGTCTGAACAGCCGTACAAAACGGGCTTTATTTGTGCCATGTAAAAACTCTGACGGCAGCCAAAGACAAAAAACCCTGCCGAAGCAGGGTTTGGATGACAAGGCTAATCGGAGAGAGTCGATTAACGCAGCAGGGTCAGTACGTTCTGGGTAGACTGGTTAGCCTGGGCCAGAACAGAGGTGCCAGCCTGTTGCAGAATGTTGGCACGGCTCATGTTAGATACTTCGGTCGCGTAGTCTGCATCTTGAATACGAGACTGGGAAGCAGACAGGTTGTTAACGGTGCTGTTCAGGTTGTTGATAACAGAATCGAAACGGTTCTGTACCGCACCCAGAGAAGAACGCAGGCCGTCAACTTGTGACAGAGCTTTGTCCAGAGTTGCCAGTGGATCTTGAGTCGCGTCAGTGGTGCTCAGCTCTACACCTTTGCTGACTTTACCGTTGGTACCTAAAGTCGCTTTAGTGTAAGTATCTTTGCCATCAGCATCTTTACCCTGGATTACATAACCAGCGTTACCTTTGGCATCGGTATATTTGTGCAGTTCTTCACCTGCTGCCAATCCTGAAACGTTAACTTTGGCAGGAACCTTATCCACTGTTGCTGCAGAATCAATTTTAGCTTGAGTAATCGTAGCGGTAGCATCAGTACCTGAGTTGTAGGATGCCTTACCGTCAGCCCCCAGAGTTACTGCGTAAGCTTCTGTACCGGCTTGGTTTTTGGTGAAGTATGCGGTAGTACCGCCGTTATCGTAAGAATACAGTTTGCCGTCATTACCTGTAGAACCGGCATCAACGAATGTTGGTGCGGCAGTAGTATCAACATCGGTGACTTTAGCACCAACGTTGCTGACATTTACCGCAGTTGCAACACTGAATTTATCCAGACCCAGAGTTTCAGCGTTGATATTTTTCAGATCGATATCGATGGTTTCACCATCGTTAGCGCCAACCTGGATAGTCAACTTTTGGTTACCACTCAACACTTTTACGCCGTTGAAATCGGTCTGTTCAGAGATACGGTTGATCTCATTCAGACGCTGGGTGATTTCGTCCTGGATGGATTTCAAATCGCTGTCTGAGTTAGAACCGGTTTGAGACTGCACGGTCAGACGACGGATGTTCTGCAGGTTGTCGTTGACTTCGTTCAGTGCGCCTTCAGTGGTCTGCGCCAGAGAGATACCGTCGTTAGCGTTACGGGAAGCCTGAGTCAGGCCCTTGATGTTAGCGGTGAAACGGTTAGAGATCGCCTGACCCGCAGCATCATCCTTCGCGCTGTTGATACGCAGACCGGAAGACAGACGCTCGATAGCGGTCCCCAGAGAAGACTGAGATTTGTTCAGGTTGTTCTGCGCCATCAACGACAGGCTGTTGGTATTAATTACTTGTGCCATAATTTGCTTTCCTTACGAATCAGTTGCGACGTTCGCATTCACAATTAAAGGGTTCGGACCTTGTTGGTCCACGGCGTCAACCACCGTCTCCTCAGGTATCGGCGCCCCCCCCGCAACCTTTAGATTTTTTTTCCGTTTTTTTCACTTTTCGCCAATGGCGCGAATAACGCTGTTTTTCCCTCTTCTACTGCGCCATCGTTTTTTCTATTTATCCGTAAACTTTTTGAATACTGAGCCGATAACGCATAGAGCGTAAAAGTCATTGACCATAGGAGAATCACGAATGGCATCGATTAGTTCATTAGGCATCGGCTCAGGGCTGGACCTCAACGGCTTGCTGGACAAGCTGACCAAGGCGGAACAACAACGTCTGACACCTTATACTACCCAGCAAACCAGCTATAACGCCAAGCTGACTGCCTACGGCACGTTGAAAAGCTCGCTGGAAAAATTTGATAACCTGAGCAAGGATTTGGCCAAGCCAGAATTCTTTAACAATACTACCGCCACCACTCACGATCAGTTTAACGTGACTACCACCGCCAAATCGGTCCCGGGTAACTATAGCGTCGAGGTGCTGCACCTGGCGCAGCCGCAAACCTTGACGACAAAGGCCGATATTAAAGATCAAGCGGAGAAGCTGGGCACTAGCGGCGCCAGCGATCGTTCGATTTCGATCACCGCCGGCAACCCGCCCAAAGAGGTCAAAATCCCGCTAGGTGACGATCAAACCTCACTGCTGGAAATGCGTGATGCGATTAACGGCGCCAAAGCCGGGGTGAACGCCACCATCATGCGCGTGGGCGACAACGACTATCAGTTGGCCATCAGTTCCTCCACCACCGGCGAAAAAAATACGGTCAAGGTGCAGGTTAATAATGACGATAAACTGGGAGCGATCTTAAATTATGATCCTACCAGCACCAGCAACGCGATGAAGGAAACGGTCAAAGGCCAGGATGCCGAGTTGACCATTAACGGCACCACCATCAAGCGCAGTACCAATTCGATCGCCGACGCCCTGCAAGGGGTGACGCTGGATCTGAAAACCACCACCAAAACGGGCGAACCGCAGAACCTGGTGATCACCGCAGATAAAAGCGGCACCTCGGACAAGGTCAAGGCTTGGGTTGATAGCTATAACTCGCTATTGGATACCTTTAATTCCCTGACCAAATACACCCCAGTAAAGAGTGGCGAAGCACAGAACAACAAAAATGGGGCGCTGCTGGGCGACAACACGCTGCGCGGCATCCAATCCTCAATCAAGAGCGCGCTCAGCGCCGCACAGGACAATCCAGAGCTGAAGGGCCTGGGTAACCTGGGTATTACTACCAATACCAAAACCGGCAAACTGGAATTGGACAGCGAAAAGCTGAAAAAAGCGATCGATGAAAAACCCGATCAGGTGGCCAATTTCTTCGCTGGTGATGGCAAGGAGAGCGGTATGGCGACGGAAATCCACAATGAGATCCAAAACTATATCAAGGCCGGTGGCGTGATTGAGAACTCGACCAAGAGTATCAACACCAACCTCGACCGTTTGAATACCCAAATCACCCGCGTGACCGAAAGCATTCAAAACTCCATCGATCGTTACAAACAGCAATTTGTTCAGTTGGATACCATGATGTCGAAACTGAATGGTACCAGTAATTATTTAACCCAACAGTTCACGTCTAAATAGGCGTGTTAACCAGGTAAAATAGCATGTACAACCGCAGCGGAACCCAGGCTTACGCCCAGGTTAGTGTAGAAAGTGGCGTGATGGGTGCCAGCCCGCACCAGCTCATCGTGATGCTATTCGACGGGGCGCTCAGCGCCCTGCTTCGTGCACGCATCCTGATGAATCAGGGGAATATCGCCGGCAAGGGGCTGGCGATCTCAAAAGCAATTAATATCATTGATAACGGGCTAAAAAATGGCCTCAATCATGAACAGGGAGGGGAGATCGCCGATAATCTCGCCGCCTTATATGACTATATGAAACGCCGTCTGATGCAGGCCAACCTGCACAATGATGTCGCAGCCCTTGACGAGGTCAGCGGGCTGCTGGAGAACATTGCCGACGCCTGGCGCCAAATTGGCCCCAATTATCAACCCGTTCAGGACGGCGTATAATGGAACACCACCAACAACTGCTATCGGCCTATCAACAGATCCATACCCTGAGCGAGCAGATGATCACACTGGCGCAGGCTGGCCAGTGGGATGCGCTGATTGAAATGGAGATCACCTACGTCCAGGCGGTAGAAAAAACCGCCCAACTGGCGGGTATCCCTGAACCATCTTCGACCTTGCAGGATTTTTTACGCAGTAAATTGCAGCAAATCCTCAACAACGAAACCGAAGTGAAGCGACTGATGCAGCTACGCATGAACGAATTAACGGTTTTGATCGGGCAGTCTACCCGCCAGAGCGCGGTCAACAGCACCTACGGTCAATTCCATGACCGCGCTTTGCTGCTTGGTGAGCCGCAATCAAGATAAATCTTATGTTTAACCGCCTGTCCTAAGTAATTAATAGGATAAAACACTATTATTATCCCGTTGCACCATAATATAAACGCATGAGATTTGAATAATTCGTATGGCAGGTAATGCATGAAAATGCAAACCGCTGGCACTATTGCCGATTTAATGGATAACACTTATCCCGACACGGACGTTTTCTGTTCAACAGGAAACTGATTCTTGACAAGTAAATTACCGAGTTGTGATCGGCAACAGGCGAAAAAATGTTGCTCCAGCCCCCAGCAAAGCGTAAAGATATTCGTAGATAATAACGATGAAATGAATATTGATGGAACGCTTAATTAATTTTTGTCCTGGGATCGGTGCCTCAGCACACATCATTCAGCATACTGAACTGCGACTTCCGTCGCTCTATTTTGAGCAGACGCATCTGTTTTTGATCCAGCAAGGGCAAACACGTATACGGTGGCGGCAGCGGGAGGTGGTAGCTCGCGCTGGGGAGCTGTTGATCGTAGAAGGTGGGCTAACCGCCGATGTGATTAATAGCCTTTCAGACAGCGGAATATTCAGCTGCCAACTGCTGATTTGCGATCCCTTGCTGTTTGATACGCTAGCCAATGCGCCTATCGCGCCGCCGCCGATCCCTTTCACCGGCGTCACTACGCTGACGAAACTCCCCTGCCCGTTTTTGCACAGTTTTGAAACCGCGGCGCTAGCACTGACGCTGCACGATCGTTTTCCCCAGATGATTATCCGCCATAAAATGTGCGAAATCCTACTGTGGCTGGCACACCTGGGGATCCGATTCACTCACCAGGAAGCCAATAATCTGACCCAGCAGGTGCGCCGCTTGCTGGCAAGCGATCCGCAACGGATTTGGACCGCCGCTGAAGTGGCTGAAAATCTGATGATGAGCGAGGTGGTGCTGCGGCGTAAACTGTCGGCGGAGAATAGCGCCTTGCGCAGCCTGATGATCGACGTACGTATGAGCCGCGCGCTGCTGTTATTGCAGGCCACAGACTGGCCGATTTCCGCCATTGCACAATATGTGAGCTATGAGAGTTCTTCTCGTTTTGCCGAACGCTTCCGTAAACGATTCGGCTTCGCACCTACCGCCATCCGTGGGCACCAGCGAATTATGCAGCCCACCGCCGCGCAGCCCCCGGCATATCCATGGCTAAATACGGTAGAGGAATAAGTGCAGATTTTAACAACGGCAGGCTGAGGATGTGACGAAGGCCACCCAGAGTGGCCCGTACATCAGTTGAACTTAACTAACACATAGATTAATGCGGCCAACACAATTAACATAACGATGCTGAAAAAACGCCATCTCACTTCACTTTTAGTGCTCATCACCTTTCCTGAGTAAATACTATTAGCGCGATTATTTCCGTAGAAGAAATAACATCCTTGCCAAAGCTGTGCATCGTTCATCTTATCCACAACAGCATCAGCAGACTCCAAAGTACGATCAAAAAAATAACAACCACCGTACATTAGGAATTAGTTCTTTCAATAAAACAGAGGTATTTCTTTAAGTTACACCGTTCGCGGTTTTCTGCCAGTGCTTGAATGAGACTCAATTGCCTCACCGTCGGGCTATACTTTTTGCGTGGGCTAAAAGCGACAGAGAACGACTCCACTCAAAAATATGAGATAGTTCCTTGATGCGGTAAGGATATATCTAATTTACATCCCGGTTAATTGACATTTAGGACAATAACTACAAATATTAGCTTAATTAACCAATTTCAAGGAGGATAAGATAATGGAGTATTTGGTAGCATCGCTGACTGTTTTATGCCTTTTTTCCTTTAAGAAACACGCCAAAGTTATTGATAGTAAAAAGATTGGTGTTGCCCATAAAAAACACCGTCGACGCTCAAGACACCGGCTTGCCATGATTTATTGATTAGGCAAACGGGCCGAAAACCACTGAGAATCACATTAGGGAGGCTTACGCCAATACAGAGCTTGCGCTAAAGCCACCCTTTATTTACCGCTACACCGCCATATTCATCACGTCTTGATAAGCCGCAACCAGTTTATTACGCACCTGCACTCCCAGTTGCAAAGACACCGAAGACTTCTGCAGATCGACCATCACGTCGTTCAAACTGATACCCGGCACACCCAATTCAAAATTCTGTGCTTGCTGGCGCGCAGTTTGTTGAGTCTCGCTGATCTTACCGAGAGCCGCCTTTAACTCATTGGCAAAGCTTGCTCCCTGCACCGGATCGTTTTGTCGCAGCGCTCCGGCCTGAACCGCCGTGGCTTGCAACTGCTGCACCACTCCTTCAATACCCTGAATTGCCATCATGACCTCGTCACTTCATTCATACCCTATGGATTTCAAGCGGTGGCCTGAAAGACGGCGGGAAAACCGCGCCTTCATTCGCCTGCATGATCCCGATGCTGAACACCCTACCACAGTGTTTTCCGGTTAAAGCGGCTAATTAACTGCAAAAACACCGGTTTATCGGGCCATCAAAATTTGCCCCTAGAGCAAATAATGGCATGCCCAAAAATGGGGGCGCTTTTGTTAGGCCGTAAAGAACTGTGTATTCAGGGAGTCTGTTTTGTCATCACACAACAACGCTAGCCATACCTCGAACCCACCAGAGTGGGTACCAGCATGAATGGTGAAAGCCGTGATAACGGCCTGCTGGCCCTATGGAATCGCCTGCGTGCCAACCCTAAAATTCCACTGCTGATCGCGGCCTCGGCGACGATCGCCATCGTGGTTGCGCTGACGCTATGGGCCAAAAGCCCGGATTACCGCGTGCTGTACAGCAATCTCAACGATCGCGACGGCGGCGCTATCGTCACGCAACTCACGCAGATGAACATCCCCTATCGCTTTACCGAGAACGGCTCTGCGTTGATGATCCCGGCGGAGAAGGTGCATGAAACGCGCCTGCGTCTGGCGCAACAGGGGCTGCCTAAGGGAGGAGCCGTCGGCTTTGAACTGCTGGATCAGGAAAAATTCGGCATCAGCCAGTTCAGCGAGCAGATCAACTACCAGCGCGCGCTGGAAGGCGAACTGTCACGCACTATCGAATCCCTGGGGCCGGTACAGAATGCCCGTGTACATCTGGCGTTGCCTAAGCCTTCGCTGTTTGTGCGCGAACAAAAGAATCCTTCAGCTTCCGTAACGCTAACGCTGCAACCTGGCCGCACCTTGGACGATGGCCAGATCAATGCCGTGGTGTATATGGTGTCCAGCAGCGTGGCCGGTTTGCCGCCGGGCAACGTCACGGTGGTCGATCAGGCTGGCCGCCTGCTGACCCAATCCGACGGCACCGGGCGCGATCTCAATGCCGCACAGCTGAAGTACGCCAATGAGGTTGAGAACCGCTATCAGCGCCGTATTGAAGCCATTCTGGCACCGATTGTCGGCAGCGCGAACGTGCGTGCACAGGTAACGGCACAAATCGATTTCTCCACCCGCGAGCAAACCGACGAACAGTACCAGCCCAACCAGCAGCCGGATAAATCCGCGATACGCTCCAGACAGTTCAGTCAGAGTGAACAGAACGGCGGGCAACCGATCGGCGGCGTACCGGGTGCCCTTTCCAACCAGCCGAGTGCAGCACCGACTGCACCGATAGAAACACCAAAAACTACGGCTGCGGGCAATACTAATACTCCCGCCACGGCAAACAATGCCAATAACAGCACCCGTACCGGGGCTAGCGGTAACGTAGCGCAAAACAGTCGCCGTGATGAAACCACCAACTATGAGGTGGATCGCACCATTCGTCATACCCAGCACAAGGCTGGAGCCGTGGAACGCCTGTCGGTCGCCGTGGTGCTCAACACCCTGGGCACCGATAAGGACGGCAAACCGCTGCCGATGAGCAAAGAGCAGTTGGCCCAGGTGGAATCGCTGGTCCGTGAAGCGATGGGTTACTCCAGCAGCCGTGGCGATACGCTTAACGTGGTCAACACCCAGTTCAACGATGTAGAGCAGACCGGCGGCGAGTTGCCTTTCTGGCAGTCACAGTCGTTTATCGATCAGTTGTTCAACGCAGGCCGTTATTTGCTGGTACTGCTGGTGGCCTGGATTTTGTGGCGCAAGCTAGTTCGTCCGCAGTTGCAAAGCCGTCAGGTGGCGCAACAAGCTGCAGTGGTCGCTGCCAATACGCCAGCCAGTCGCCCGGCTGAGGTGAACAAGCCAAGTCATGAAGAGCAGGCGCTGCATAAGAAATCACAGCAGCGCGTCAATGCTGAAGTCCAGGGCCAGCGGATCCGCGAACTGGCCGATAAAGATCCACGCGTGGTCGCCCTGGTGATCCGTCAATGGATGAGTAACGAACTATGAGCCTGACAGGTACCGAAAAGAGCGCCATCCTGCTGATGACGCTGGGTGAAGATCGCGCCGCCGAAGTCTTCAAACACCTCTCGTCACGGGAAGTGCAGCAGTTGAGTGGCACCATGGCCAGTATGCGTCAGGTGTCCCACAAACAGCTGGGGGAAGTCCTCCGCGAGTTTGAAGACGATGCCGAACAGTATGCCGCGCTGAGCGTCAATGCCAGCGACTACCTGCGCTCGGTGCTGGTTAAAGCCTTGGGTGAAGAACGTGCCAGCAGCCTGCTGGAGGATATTCTCGAATCACGCGAAGACACCTCCGGCATGGAAACGCTCAACTTTATGGAACCGCAGAGCGCGGCCGATCTGATCCGCGACGAACACCCGCAGATCATTGCCACCATCCTGGTTCACCTCAAGCGCGGCCAGGCGGCGGATATCCTGGCCCAGTTCGAGGAGCGCCTACGCAACGACGTGATGCTGCGTATCGCCACCTTCGGCGGTGTACAGCCAGACGCCCTGGCAGAGCTGACCGAAGTGCTGAACAACCTGCTGGACGGCCAGAACCTCAAGCGCAGCAAAATGGGTGGCGTCCGTACCGCCGCCGAGATTATCAACCTGATGAAAACCCAGCAGGAAGAGGCGGTTATCGGTGCCATGCGCGACTACGACGGCGAGCTGGCGCAGAAGATCATCGACGAAATGTTCCTGTTCGAAAACCTGGTGGAAGTGGACGATCGCAGCATCCAGCGCCTGTTGCAGGACGTGGAAAGCGAATCCCTGTTGATCGCCTTGAAAGGGGCCGAACAACCGCTGCGCGAGAAGTTCCTCAAGAACATGTCGCAACGTGCCGCCGATATCCTGCGCGACGACCTGGCCAACCGTGGCCCGGTGCGTATGTCTCAGGTGGAGAACGAACAGAAGGCCATCCTGTTGGTGGTACGTCGCCTGGCAGAAACCGGCGAAATGATCATCGGCGGTGGCGAGGACACCTATGTCTGATCGCCTCAACACCCTGCCCTGGCAGCCCTGGTCGCTTAACGACCTGGCGGATCCCAAACCGGTGCTGGAACCCGAAGCCCCACCTGAGGTGATCATCATCCCGCAGGATGACAGCATCAACGAACAGCAACGGCTGGAGATGCTGCGTCTGCAGGCCCAACAGCAAGGCCAGCAACAAGGCTTTGCCGAGGGCCAGCAGAAAGGCTATGACGCCGGTTTCCAGGCCGGGCTGGAGGAAGGCCGTCAGCAAGGCATTCTGGCAGGCCAACAGCAGCAGCAACCGATCACGGAACATTGGCAGCAGTTGGTCACCGAGTTCCAGCACACGCTGGACGCGCTCGACAGCGTGATTGCCTCACGCCTGATGCAACTGGCCCTGACGGCGGCCAAACAGGTGATCGGCCAAGCACCGGTGTGCGACGGCACCGCCCTGCTCGGCCAGATCCAACAGTTGATCCAGCAAGAACCGATGTTCAGCGGCAAACCTCAGCTGCGCGTACACCCGGATGATTACGAACGGGTAGAGCAGCAGCTTGGTGTCACCCTCAGCCTGCACGGCTGGCGGCTGCTGGCCGACGGACAGTTACACCCAGGCGGCTGTAAGGTCAGCGCAGAAGAAGGCGATCTGGATGCCAGCCTGGCCACCCGCTGGCATGAGCTGTGCCGTCTGGCCGCACCGGGAGAGCTGTGATGACCGTTCGTCTCGGCCGCTGGCTGAACTCGCTGGACAGTCTGGAAAAACGCATTGCCCGTGCGCCCGCGGTGCGCCGCTATGGCCGCCTGACCCGAGCCACCGGGCTAGTGCTGGAAGCCACCGGTTTGCAGTTACCGCTGGGGGCTACCTGCCTGATCGAACGCCATGACAGCGGTGTGGTGCAGGAGGTAGAAAGCGAGGTGGTCGGTTTTAACGGCCAACGGCTGTTCCTGATGCCGCTGGAAGAAGTCGACGGCATCGTGCCCGGCGCTCGGGTCTATGCTCGCGTCTCCCCTGAAGGGCAAAGCGCCAGCAAACAGTTACCCCTTGGCCCGGCATTGCTTGGCCGGGTGCTCGACGGCGCTGCCAAACCGCTCGATGGTCTGCCAGCACCAGATACCGGCTACCGCGCACCGCTGATCACCGCCCCGTTCAACCCGTTGCAGCGCACCCCGATCGAACAGGTACTCGACGTGGGCGTGCGCACCATCAACGGGCTGCTCACCGTGGGCCGCGGCCAGCGCATGGGCCTGTTCGCCGGTTCTGGCGTGGGTAAAAGCGTACTGCTCGGCATGATGGCGCGTTACACCCAGGCCGACGTTATCGTGGTTGGGTTGATCGGCGAACGTGGCCGCGAAGTGAAAGACTTTATCGAAAACATCCTCGGCACCGAGGGGCGAGCCCGTTCGGTGGTGATCGCAGCACCGGCAGACGTTTCGCCGCTGCTACGCATGCAAGGCGCCGCCTATGCCACCCGTATAGCTGAGGATTTCCGCGATCGTGGCCAACACGTGCTGCTGATTATGGATTCCCTGACCCGTTACGCCATGGCGCAACGAGAAATCGCCTTGGCGATCGGGGAACCGCCGGCTACCAAAGGCTATCCACCTTCGGTATTCGCCAAACTGCCTGCGTTGGTAGAGCGTGCCGGTAACGGCATCACTGGCGGCGGTTCCATCACCGCGTTTTATACCGTGTTGACCGAGGGCGATGACCAGCAAGACCCGATTGCCGATTCGGCACGTGCCATCCTTGATGGCCATGTGGTTCTTTCCCGGCGCTTGGCGGAGGCGGGCCACTACCCCGCCATCGATATTGAAGCTTCGATCAGCCGTGCCATGACCTCGCTGATCGACGAGGAGCATTACCGGCGGGTACGTAACTTCAAACAGATGCTGGCCAGTTACCAACGTAACCGCGATCTGATCAGTGTAGGAGCCTACGCCGCAGGCAGCGATCCGCTGCTGGACAAGGCCATGACGCTGTATCCGCAGATGGAAGCCTATCTGCAACAGGGCATCTTCGAGCGCAGCGGCTACGACGATGCCTGCCAGCAGTTGCAGCAACTGATTGTTTAACCACGGAGCCTGAGCACCATGAAACCACAATCACCGCTGATTATCCTGCGCGATCTGGCGCAGGATGCCGTAGAACAGGCCGCACAGCACCTCGGCCAGGCACGTCAGGCGCAACAGGCGGCGGAGCAACAGCTTGCCATGCTGCTCAACTACCAGGATGAGTATCGGCAAAAGCTGAACAACACTCTGTCTAGCGGCATGGGTTCCGCCAGTTGGCAAAACTACCAGCAGTTTATCGGCACGCTTGAGCAGGCCATCAGCCAGCACCGCCAGCAGTTGCTGCAGTGGAGCGAGAAGGTAGAACGGGCGGTCAAGCAGTGGCAGGACAAACAGCAGCGGCTGAACGCTTTTGAAACGCTCAACACCCGAGCCCTCAGCGCCGAACTGATACTGGAAAACAAGCGTGACCAAAAACTGATGGATGAGTTCGCTCAACGCAGTTCACAAAGGAATCTAAACCCATGAATCTCAACGTTCTCTCTGGCTTGCCAGCGACCGCTGACGGCACGGAGACTGGCCTTACCGCGCTGTCGTTGGATGATGCCGGACTGTCTGCCAGCTTTGCTCAACTGCTCGGCGAGCGCTTCACGCCCGAAGGTCAACTGAAAGGCAAGCCGAACGTGGCCCAGCTACTGGCCGAAGATCCACAAATCTCAACCCTCAGCCGCCAACAGCTTAACCAACTGCTGACCTCGTTTAGCGATCGTGGCCGCTTGCTGGCCGCTCCGCAGGAACTGGATACGGTAGACGATAGCCAAACCCGGTTAACCAAGCGCGATGACGAACAGCCGTTGCACCCTGTCGATACTTTGGATGCGGCCAGCTTGCAGGCCCTGTTTGCCATGCTGCCTGCCACCGTAGTGCAGTCGTTACCGGGGAATGGGGTTGCAACCGTCGCTGAGCCAAACGGGGACGAAGCGCCGCTGACAGGAGCTGCATCACTGTTAGCCACCCTGAGCGAAAAACCCGCGATATCCACTACCGGTCTGCCAGCGTCAAAATCGCAGCCGAACGCAGACGATAAATCCGCCTTGGCCGCCAAAACTGACGCGGCGGCGGTACTGTCTTCTCAGGCCGATGACAATCAGGATAGCGGCACCACCCCACTGAAACTGGCGGCTGAATCGGCGCAATCTACTGCAACGCCACAGCACACGGCCCCTGCGGCTGTTTCCAGCCCGGTGACCGCCAGCCAACCCGTCAGCGCGACGGTGAGCGCACCGGCAACGCCACAGTTGAACGCTCAACTCGGCAGCCCGGAATGGCAACAGGCGCTGAGTCAGCAGGTGCTGATGTTCCACCGTAACGGCCAGCAGAGCGCCGAGTTACGCCTGCATCCGCAGGAACTGGGTGCCTTGCAAATCACGCTGAAGCTCGACGATAACCAGGCCCAGTTGCATATCGCCTCGGCACACGGCCAGGTTCGTGCGGCGGTGGAAGCCGCGCTGCCCCAACTACGCCATGCGCTGGCGGAAAGTGGCATCAACCTTGGCCAGAGCAGCGTTGGCGGTGAGTCACTGCCGCAGCCGCAACAGTCACAGCAGCAGGCCTCTCACCAAGGCGGGCAGCCTTCTTACCGTGAACAACACGGCAGCGCCGAAACCGGCGTTGAAGCCCTGAGCGCCCCAGCGGCGCTGCAGGCGATGGCCCGTTCGGTCGACGGCGTTGATATTTTCGCCTGACGGCGTGCAAACGCCCAAGCTGGCACGCTTTTCCCCGCCTATTCTGGCTATTGCAGCCCAGAATAAGCGGGATAATAGCTTTACATGTATTGCGTGCTGCCTATCTGCACGCAGAGAACAGGATTTGGCTTAGTAATGTCTCAGAACCCCCTTCCAACAGCAGCAACAAAAAAACGTCCAATACTGGTGATCCTGCTGGTACTGATCGCCTTGGGCGCATGTGGTGCCGCGGGCTATAGCTGGTGGTTGATGCAGCAGCATAAGAACGGTCAACCCGCCGCCGAGGAAAAAAAACAGCCACCTCCGGCACCGGTGTTTATGCCGCTGGATACCTTTACCGTCAATCTGGTGACGCCGGATAACAACACGGACCGCGTGCTGTATATCGGCCTGACGCTGCGCCTGCCAGATGAAGAAACACGCCGCCGGCTGAACGATTTTCTGCCGGAAGTGCGTAGCCGTCTGCTAATGCTGCTTTCACGACAGGAAGCAAGTCAACTGGCCAACGAGCAAGGGAAACAGCAACTGGTGGCACAGATAAAAGACGTGCTCAGCCCACCGCTGGTTACGGGACAACCGAAGCAAGTGGTCAGCGACGTGCTGTTCACTGCCTTCATACTGCGGTAATAAACCATGGGCGACAATATTCTTTCACAGGCCGAGATCGACGCACTGCTCAATGGCGACAGCGCGGGGGATGAACCCGCCGCCGTCATCGGCCATGAAAGCGAGGTCAAACCTTACGATCCCACAACCCAACGCCGCGTGGTGCGTGAGCGCCTGCAAGCGCTGGAGATCATTAACGAGCGTTTTGCCCGTCAGTTTCGCATGGGGCTGTTTAACCTGTTGCGCCGTAGCCCGGACATTACCGTCGGGGCGATCAAGATCCAGCCATACCATGAGTTTGCCCGCAACCTGCCGGTGCCGACCAACCTGAACCTGGTCCACCTGAACCCATTGCGCGGCACGGCGCTGTTTGTGTTTGCCCCCAGCCTGGTGTTTATCGCCGTGGATAACCTGTTCGGTGGCGATGGCCGTTTTCCTACCAAGGTGGAAGGCCGGGAATTTACGCCAACCGAACAGCGGGTGATCAAGCGTATGTTGCGTTTGGCGCTGGACGCCTACGGCGATGCCTGGAGCGCCATCTACAAGATCGATGTGGAATACGTACGTGCCGAAATGCAGGTCAAGTTCACCAATATCACCACCTCTCCCAACGATATCGTGGTAACCACGCCGTTCCAGGTGGAGATCGGGGCGCTGAGCGGTGAGTTCAATATCTGTATTCCATTCGCCATGATCGAGCCATTGCGCGAGTTGCTGACTAACCCACCGGTGGAGAACTCCCGCCAGGAAGACAGCCAGTGGCGAGAAACGCTGGTGAAACAGGTTCAGCACTCCGAACTTGAACTGATAGCCAACTTTGTCGATATCCCGATGCGCCTGTCGAAAGTGCTGAAACTCCAGCCGGGCGACGTGTTACCGATCGATAAGCCGGAACGCCTGATCGCCCATGTTGACGGCGTCCCGGTCTTGACCAGCCAATACGGCACCTTGAACGGGCAGTACGCCCTGCGTGTTGAACATTTGATTAACCCTATTTTGAATGCCCTGAGTGAGGAACGGCCCAATGAGTGATCCTAAACAACCGTCTGGCGAAGAGAAGGACTCCGTAGACGATCTGTGGGCTGATGCGTTTAACGAGCAACAGGCGACCGAAAAATCCGCCTCTACCGAAGGCGTATTCAAGTCGCTGGAAGCTCAGGATGCGTTGGGTAGCCTGCAAGATATCGATCTGATCCTGGATATTCCGGTCAAGCTGACCGTGGAGCTGGGCCGTACCAAGATGACCATCAAAGAACTGCTGCGCCTGTCGCAAGGCTCGGTGGTGGCGTTGGATGGTCTGGCCGGTGAGCCATTGGATATCCTGATCAACGGCTATCTGATTGCTCAGGGCGAAGTGGTGGTGGTCGGCGACAAGTTCGGCGTACGCATCACCGATATCATCACGCCTTCCGAGCGCATGCGCCGCCTGAGCCGCTGATGAACCCCAACGCCAGCGTGCAGACGCAAAGCACCCAGCAGCCCGCCGGTTCGGCGCTGCCCACCGGTTCGGTATTGATGCAGGTCAGCAGCGCGCTCGGCGCTATTTTGCTGCTGATCCTGCTCGCTGGCTGGCTGTTTCGCCGGCTGGGTTTTGCCCCGCAGGCCCGTGGCAATCAAAAATTGCTCAACCTGCGTGCCAGCTGTCAGGTTGGCCAACGCGAACGCGTGGTGGTGGTTGAAGTGGATAACACCTGGCTGGTGCTGGGCGTTACGGCTCAGCAGATCACCCCGTTGCACACCCTGCCCGCCCCACCGGCACAGGAAGCAACCGACCATAAAACACCGGCAGATTTCCGCCAGTTGATGCAAAACGTATTAAAACGCCCGGATAAATCGGCATGAATCCACTCTCCCACCGCCGGGCTTTTGGCCCGCTGCTGGCCGCTGGCCTGCTACTGCTCAGCCCTGCGGCTTTGGCACAGTTGCCGGGGCTGATTAGCCAACCTACGGCCAACGGCGGCCAAAGTTGGACGCTGCCGGTGCAAACGCTGGTACTGATCACCTCACTCAGCTTCCTGCCAGCGATGCTGCTGATGATGACCAGCTTCACCCGCATCATCATCGTGCTGGGGCTGCTGCGTAACGCCCTCGGCACTCCGTCGGCACCGCCCAATCAGGTGATGCTGGGGCTGGCGCTGTTCTTGACCTTTTTCATCATGTCACCGGTGTTCGACAAGGTGTACCAGGATGCCTACCTGCCGTTCAGCCAGGACAAGATCAGTATGGAGGTAGCGATCGACAAAGGTTCGCAACCGCTGCGCGAGTTTATGCTGCGCCAGACGCGGGAAAGCGATCTCGCCCTGTATGCCAGGCTGGCTAACCTGCCCGCGTTGGAAGGCCCGGAGGCCGTCCCGATGCGTATTCTGTTGCCCGCCTATGTCACCAGTGAGCTGAAAACCGCCTTCCAGATTGGTTTTACCGTGTTTATTCCGTTTCTGATCATCGACCTGGTGGTAGCCAGCGTGCTGATGGCGCTGGGGATGATGATGGTGCCACCCGCGACCATCTCGCTACCGTTCAAGCTGATGTTGTTTGTACTGGTGGATGGTTGGCAGTTGCTGTTGGGATCGCTGGCGCAGAGTTTTTATAGCTAGATCGGTGTTGCCCCCTCGCCCTCACCCTAACCCTCTCCCCCAGGAGAGGGGACCGATCGAGTGTGCTGATGCCGTAGTGTTCTTGCCGAAGGTACAGAGACTTATCAAAAGCACCATTTAGCTCTCTCCCCTCGAAGAAGGGACCTATCGAGTTTGTTGTTGCTTTAGTGTTCTTTCCGAAGGAGCACAGACTTATCAAGAGCACAGATTAGCCCCCTCTCCCCTCGACGATGGGGCCGATCGAGTTTGTTGTTGCTTTAGTGTTCTTGCCGAAGGAGCACAGGCTTACCAAGAGCACAGATTAGCCCCCTCTCTCCTCGAAGAAGGGACCTATCGAGTTTGTTGTTGCTTTAGTGTTCTCTTCGAAGGAGCACAGATTAGCCCCCTCTCCCTTCGGGAGAGGGTTGGGGTGAGGGGCAGAACGCAACCTCCCATATTGGAGAAAAGAGATGACACCTGAATCGGTAATGGCGCTGGGTACGGAAGCGATGAAAGTGGCGCTGGCGCTAGCCGCCCCGCTGCTGCTGGCCGCGCTGTTCAGCGGGCTGATCGTCAGCCTGTTGCAGGCCGCCACGCAGATTAACGAAATGACGCTGTCGTTCATTCCCAAAATTCTCTCCGTGGTCGCCACCCTGATCGTTGCCGGGCCGTGGATGCTCAACCTGCTGCTGGACTACATGCGCATGCTGTTCAGCAACCTGCCGAACCTGATCGGCTAACCATGCTGACCTTTGACAGCGCCCAACTCAGCGTCTGGCTCAGCCAGTTCTTCTGGCCTCTGCTGCGCGTCCTGGCGCTGATTAGCACCGCCCCGCTGTTCAGCGAAAAACAGATCTCCAAGCGGGTGAAAATTGGCCTGGGCGGCCTGATCGTCTTGCTGATCGCCCCCACGCTGCCCACCAGCAATATCCCCCTGTTTTCCGTCACCGGCCTGTGGCTGGCCGTACAGCAGATCCTGATCGGCGTGGCGATCGGTTTGACGATGCAGTTCGCCTTTGCTGCAGTGCGCTTGGCAGGTGAGGTGATCGGCATGCAGATGGGGCTGTCCTTCGCTACCTTCTTCGACCCCTCCGGCGGCCCCAATACGCCACTGCTGGCGCGCCTGCTGAACCTGCTGGCGATGTTATTGTTCCTCAGCTTCGATGGTCACCTGTGGCTGATCTCGCTGCTGGCAGACAGCTTCCATACCCTGCCGATCCAGGCACAGCCGCTGAACGGCAACGGTTTCCTGGCGCTGACCCAGGCAGGAACACTGATCTTCATTAACGGTATGATGCTGGCGCTGCCGCTGATCTGCCTGCTGCTGACGCTGAACCTGGCGCTTGGCCTGCTCAACCGCGTTACCCCGCAGCTTTCGGTGTTTGTGATCGGTTTCCCGGTCACGTTAACCATCGGCATGTTGACCCTTGGCATGATGATGCCGATGCTGGCCCCTTTCTGCGAGCATCTGTTCGGTGAGTTTTTCGATCGGCTGGCGACAGTGATCGGCGGTATGTCCCCTTAACGCTGAGGTTAGCCGCGAGACAAACTAGCAGGGAAAGATATTTTCCGAGATAAAAAGTTGAAAAAGTGAAATTAACCAGATTTAGCGGCGATTATCCTGCCGGGCTTGAATAATAAAATACCCCCCTTAGAATGGCCTCATTAAATAAATCCCACGCCGTATAAAAAAGCGGTAAAAGACCATTAAGCTGGTCACGTGATTTATTAACACCAACTGAACACCAAGAAAATAAAATAACCGCATCTGATGGCGGCGGGACTTTATTTATCTCAATATAGCCAGGAGTATCAAATGAAAGCGAAAACTAACAGGAAAGCACGCAGAGCCTTGGGTATGGCGCATTGGACCACTAATCGCATTCAGATCACAGCGTCCGCCTGCGGAAAAATCTGGACCATAGCCAAAAAGAAAAAATAATCTGTTTTTAATGCGTAGCGTTAAAAATAGTAAGGTCACTTATCCAGCCTGAATATCCTGACGTTTCCCGCCGTTAAATCAAGCTGTGTAAAAACGGTACTGCGCTCTATATCCACGTTATAGGGCGCAGTGCCCTACAAGCGTGAATAACTATTTCTTATCGATTCATTTGAAATAACGACATACCTTGCATATCACTGAAGGTCTTATACGATGCCTGCAAGGCAGCCTGTTGCATGTAGTAAGACGAGATCGCCTCCACCACATCCGCCTCAACCAGCGCGGTCAGCTGATTTTTATTAGCCGTATTGTTTTCGATACCAATGCTATCCAACACGTCCAACTCCTGCAGTTGAGTCCCCAACACTGCACTGGTGCTCAGCACGTTGTTATAGCTGTTATCCAGGCCACGGGTTGCCTTATCGAGCGCCGCAGTCACCTGCGCACGGGTATCCTCATCGGCTCCCTGCAGCGGGGTCTTCAACGCTTTCAGCGCTATATCGATGCTCTCGAACACGTTGGCTTCGGAACGGCTGCCGTCCGGCTCCGGTTTGATATTGCTGGTCAGAGACATAAATATCGAGCTGCCGGCGTGGCCCACGGTCATGGTGCGGTTGGCATCCACTTTCTGCTCAATGGCCGAGTTGCTGCCCTGGTAAACCACCTTGCCACCCTGCTCGACAAACGGAGCTTTGTCATTGGCAAAGCCGGCAAAAATAAAGCGGCCGTTACCGTCGGTGCTGTTGGCCTGACTGAGTAGCTGATCTTTCAGCCCCTGCAACTGGGTGGCCAAAGAGTCACGGTCATTATCGCTGAGAGTGCCATTACCGGCGTTGACGATCAGCGTTTTCATGTCCTTGATGCCGTCGGCGGCGCTACGCAGCACGGTTTCTTCCATCGAGATGTTCTGACGGGCAAAGGTACGCGCCAGAGCGTACTGGCTGTTTTCTGACATCGACTGCGAGATCATCACCGCCTGTGACGCCGCTAACGGATCGTCCGAAGGGTAAAGCACGCGCTTGCCACTGGAAAGCTGCTGCCCGGACTGCATCCACAGAGACTGATTATTGGTGACCCCCGACAGATTCTGCTGGTAGATCATGCTGGTGCTCATGCGCATGGGTTGGGTTCCTCACTAAGGGCATCCACAGCCGGCATACCGGCTGCGGTTAACGGTAAAATCAACGAATATTCAATATGGTGTCAAACAATGAACTGGCGGTCTCGATCACCTTCGCATTGGCCATATAATACTGGTTGAAACGCAGTAGTTCGCCGTACTCTTCGTCCAGGTTAACCCCGGAGATAGACTGCTGTTGGGTTTGCAATTGGGTCACAATATTGGTTTGTGCGGTGGCGTTGACCTTGGCGGTAGCGGTCTGGTTACCCACGCTACTGACCAATCCGGCATAGGCGCCGCTCAAGGTTGCTTTGCCATCCACCACTTTGGCGGTTTGCAGATCGAGCAGTTTCTTGACGTTGTCGTTATCGCCCTTACCGCCATCTTCCTTTCCTGCGGCAGCAAACTTGGCCGAGTCGCTGATGGCAACCTTCAGGGTACCGGCCACATCGCTAACCGGCTTCACGGTAAAGCTGTCATTCTTCTTCGCGTTGCCCGTCACGCCGATCTGCAGGCCATCAAAGCTCAGCGTCGGTTTGCCATCCGCATCGGTGCCTGCGGTGGCAGGTACTTTGACGTTGTCGGACAGGCGCGTGACCTGCCAGTTGGCACCGTCAAACTCCATGCGGTAGTCACTGGCCTTGACCTTGCTGGTATCGGTAAAGGAGACCGACAGCGAGGCATTGCCGGTGTTGTTGGTATTGTTGACCGTACGCCCACCGGAGAAGCTGAAGAAATCCTCCCCCGGATCGCCGTTGATATCAAAGCCTTCGCGATGCTGCTGGTTAAAGCTATCGGCCAGCGCCAGGGCCAGTTGCCCCAACTGGTTGCGTGCGCCGTCCAACGATTCACTACGGAACTTCAGCACGCCGCTGACGCTGCCGCTGCCAATCTGGCTTTCCGGGATTTCGTTAGCGCCATTGCCGCGATCGTAACCGAGCGTCAGGCGAGACGGGTCTTTGCTGGAAGGCATCGCCGTCACCTGATAGGAGGAGTTGCCCTGCACCAGCGTCAAACCGTTGGCGAAGGTCACGGTATAGGCATCACCGTCCTGCTGGGTGACCTGAACGCCGACCACCTTGTTAAGCTCCGTCACCAACTGATCGCGCTGATCCAGCAAGGCGTTCGGCTCGCTGCCGCCGCTGCTGGCCCGCACCTGGGTGATTTCGTTATTCAAGCGGGCGATTTGCTGGCTGTAAGTATTGATCTGGTTGGCGCTGTCGCTCAGTTGCTGGTTGACGCCCGCATCCATATCGCGCAGATACTTGTCCGCATTGTTAAACTGATTCACCAGGCCGTTGGCCTTGCCTAACACAGTCTGACGGGCTGCGTCATCCCCGGCATTGCTGACGACGTTTTGCAGATTTTTGAAGAAATCTTCCATCCCCGATGCCAGGGTGTTGGTTTTAGACGCCAGCAGGTTGTCGATCTGGGAGACTTTCTCGAAGTAGCTGTTCTGGGCCGAAGCTTCGCTTTGCGCCCCGCGCAGTTGGGTCATGATGAACTGGTTATACTCGCGATTGACCGTAGTCACGGTGGCTCCGTTGCCGATAAATCCGTTCATGGTGCCCAGGCCGCCGTTTTGCGCCAGGATCGCGGTTTGGCGGTTATAGCCCGCCACGTTGTAGTTGGAAATATTATTACTGACGGTGCTAAGCGCAACCTGCGCCGCATTCAGGCCACTCATCGCGGTATTGATTAAGCTGTTGGACATAGAGGTTCCTTATGCTGCGGTGCCAGCGGCCCACAGAGGTCAAAAATTGTGCCGGGCGTTGCCATCCAGCCTGTTTGGGTTATCGGCCATCTGACGGCAAACTTGAGTAAAAAAATGGGCGCTGCATGCAGCGCCCGACGGCTAAAACAGATCCTGCAAATCGTGGGTATAGGCCTTGGTTACCTGCTCCCCAGCGCTTTTCATCTGCTGGATCATGCTGACCAGCTTTTTGGCATACAGTGGATCGGTCGCATAGCCGGCCTTTTGCAGCGCATGTGCCGCCTGCTCGGGGCTGCTGGCACTGGCAACGTTGGCGTAGCGCGGGTTGTTGGTCAGCAGTTTGACGTAATCCCCAATCGCTTCCATATAGGAGCCATAAACGCGGAAGCGGGCCTTGATCTTCTTCGCCACCCCTTCCTCGAACTCGGTAGTGGTGATCTCGGTCACTGGACCGTCCCAACTGCTACCGGCCTTGATACCAAACAGGTTGTAACTGCGTGAGCCATCCGCCGCTGGGATCTCGCGTTGCCCCCAGCCAGACTCCAGCGCAGCCTGCGCCACAATCAACTGGTGCGGAATACCGCTTTGCTGGCTGGCAACCCGTGCCGGAATGGACAGCTGTGCCACAAAGTTACCATTGCTCAGCGGCAAGGGAGGCGCCGAAGGTATTTTTGGCACAGCCCGGCGTACCATCTGTTCCAATGCCTGACGTGGTAAGGTCTGCAACACCTCGTTGTCCAGCGCCATCGGCACCGTCCCAGCGGTTTCGCTTGGGCGGCTGTTTCCGGCGGAGAGCTGCTTGACCATCATGTCCGCCAGCCCTAGGCCTTTCTGCGACATCTGTTGGGCGATCTGTTGGTCGTACATCGAGGTATACAGCCGCGTCTGGTCGCTGCTCAATACGCCATCCTGCGGCAACGCCGCACGCATGCTTTTCAGCATCATCTGCACGAACATACCTTCCACCTGCTGGGCCACCTGCTTGATATTGCCCTGTGGATCGGCGGCAACATCTCGCTTCAAGCCGTTCAGCGACTGGGTGTCATAGGCAGCACCCGACATAGCCATCAGATCGCTGCTCATCAGATAATTTCCAGTTTGGCACGCAGGCAACCAGCGCTCTGCATTGCCTGCAAGATAGACATCAGGTCGATCGGCGTCGCCCCCAGCGCATTCAACGCGCGAACCACGTTATTGAGGTTGGCGCTGGCGTTCACTTTTTGCAGTGAACCGCCCTGCTGCTGCACGGAAATCTGGGTATTCGGCGTCACCACGGTCTGGCCACCGCCGAATGGCGTATCCGGCTGGCTGACGGTGTTTTGCCGATCGACCACCACCGACAGGTTCCCTTGTGCCACCGCGCAGGAATCCAGTACCACATCCCGGTTCATTACTACCGAACCGGTCCGGGAGTTGATGATCACTTTGGCATCCATCGCCCCAACGTTAATGCTGATATTCTGAATATCCGCCAAGAAACGCACTTGCGAACTATTGCCGCGTGGCACCAGCACCTGCACGGTACGGGAATCGAGCGGAGAGGCAGTGCCGCTGCCGCGCTGGCGGTTGATGGCATCGCTGATCTGTTGTGCCAGGGTGAAATCATCGTCGTTCAGTTGCAGGTTGATCACGCCATCCTGGCCGAAGGTGGTAGGCAATTCGCGTTCGATGGAAGCGCCGTTGCTGATACGGCCACCGGCCAACTGATTGACCTGCACGCTGCTCCCCCCGGAGGACGCACCGGCACCGCCGACCAGCACGTTACCCTGTGCCAGCGCATAGACCTGATTATCCACGCCTTTGAGCGGTGTCATCAGCAATGTCCCGCCGCGCAGGCTCTTGGCGTTACCCATTGAGGACACCACCACGTCAATGTTCTGCCCCGCACGGGAGAACGGCGGCAGCTTGGCGGTTACCATCACCGCCGCCACGTTTTTCAACTGCATGTTGGTGCCTGGCGGTACGGTGATCCCCAGTTGCGACAGCATGTTGCTCAGGCTCTGGGTGGTAAACGGGGTTTGCATGGTCTGGTCGCCAGAGCCGTCCAACCCCACGACCAGGCCGTAACCAATCAACGCGTTGTCGCGTACGCCCTGTACCGTCACCAGATCGCGGATGCGCTCCGCCGTCGCGGGCAGGCAAACCAGCATCATGGACAGTGTGAGAAGTAACTTTTTCAACATCGGTCAATCCTTAGAACGGTGAAACATTTAAGAAGAAGCGCTGTAGCCACCCCATGGTCTGCGCTTCATTGATATAGCCGTTGCCGACGTATTCAATGCGTGCATCCGCCACCTGGGTGGACGTGACCGAGTTATTGCCACTGATGGTGCGGGGGTTAACCACACCGGAGAAACGGATGAATTCGGTGCCCTGATTTATGGCAATTTGCTTTTCGCCCACCACGTGCAGGTTGCCGTTGGCCAAGACCTGATTGACCGTGACGGTAATGGTGCCGTTAAAGGTGTTGTTAGCGTTGGCCCCGCCCTTGCCGCCGAAGGTGCTGTCGCCGGAGATATCCATGTCGGCGCGCGCGTTACCGAGCAGCCCGTCGAGGTAACGCGGTGAAGTGGCTACGCCAAATTTGCTGGATCCGTTGCGGCTGGCGTTGGCGGATGAGCTCTTGCTGGCGCTGACGTTTTCTTGTAGCACGATGGTCAGGGTGTCGCCGATATTACGCGGGCGACGATCCTCAAACAGCGGCTGATAGCCGTAGTTCATCGGCTGCACCGTCTGGAAAATCGAACCGTTCGGCACCGGAGCACCGGCCGGAGCGGGCTGAGCCGTGGTAGCCCCGTCAACCAGGGGGGTATGCGGAATATAGGCACAGCCGCCGACTGTCAGCATCAGCAGCCCGGCCAGGACGCGTTTGCCTTGCTGCGGCACGCTGGCCGCTAAAAAGGTGGTTACCACGGGTATCGCCTTTGTTGCTCTGGATAAGGATTACGGGCGCAGCAAGCCGCGCCCGTCGATTACAGTTGCGTCAGCTTTTGCAGCATCTGGTCAGACGTTGATACCGCTTTGCTGTTGATCTCATAGGCGCGCTGGGTCTGGATCATGTTGACCAACTCTTCCGCCACGTTGACGTTAGAGGTTTCAACATAACCCTGATACAACAGGCCTGCCCCGTTGAGGCCGGGGGTACTTTCGTTAGGCGCGCCGGAGCTTTCGGTTTCCTGGTACAGGTTTTCACCCATGCTTTCCAGACCGCTATCGTTGATAAAGGTGGTCAACGTCAGTTGCCCGACCTGCTGCGCCGCCGTCTGGCCCTGCTGGGTCACGCTGACGATGCCATCACGGCCCACGGTAATGCTCAGGGCGTTGGCCGGAATGGTGATCGCCGGTTGTACCTGAAAACCACTGGCGGTTACCAACTGGCCATTCTGATCGATCTGGAATGAACCATCGCGGGTATAGGCCTGGGTGCCATCCGGCAACACCACCTGGAAGAAGCCCTGCCCCTTGATCGCCACGTCTTTGCTGTTGTTGGTCTGCGACAGGTTGCCCTGGCTGTGGATGCGCTCGGTCGCCACCGGACGTACGCCGGTACCAATCTGCAAACCGGAAGGCAGCGTGGTCTGCTCGGAAGACTGAGCCCCGGGCTGACGCATGGTCTGGTACAGCAGATCTTCAAACACCGCACGCTGGCGTTTAAACCCGTTGGTACTGACGTTCGCCAGGTTGTTGGCGATCACGTCCATATTGGTCTGCTGCGCATCCAGACCGGTTTTGGCAATCCATAAGGATGGGATCATGATTTATTCCTCTGCACTCAGCTCATTGACAGCAATGAGTTGGCGCGCTGTGCGTTTTCATCCACGCTGTGGATGACCTTCATTTGCATTTCGAACCGGCGAGCGTTGGCGATCATATCCACCATCGTCTCCAGCGGTTTGACGTTGCTGCCCTCCAACACCCCCGGCATGATCCGTACATCAGGATCGTTCGGTAGTTGGTTGCCACGCTGCTGCTGAGCCTCGGCAGTCAGATGGAACAGGCCGTCGTCCCCGCGCACCACTTCCCGAGCATCGGCCTTCACCAGCTTCAAGCGGCCAATCTGGGAAATGGTGTTAGGCGGATCGCCCGGATTTAACGCCGAGATGGTGCCGTCCGCCGCCAGCGTCAGTTCTGCCTGCGGCGGGGCTTCGATTGGCCCGCCATCGCCCATAAGCGGCACACCCTGCACCATCAACTGCCCGGTGGAGGAGATCTGGATGCTGCCGTTACGGCTGTAGGCTTCAGTGCCATCCGGCAGCCTTAGCGCCAGAAAGCCGTCCTGCTGCAATGCCACATCCAGTGGCCGCCCGGTGTAGTTCAGCGGCCCTTGGCTCATGTCAGCCCCAGGCGTCGAAGCTGCCACCAGCGTCCGCGTCTGCATGCTTGGCCCATCAACCGGCACCGCACGCAGCGCCGAAAGCTGTGCGCGGAACCCCGGCGTGGAGGCGTTGGCCAGGTTGTTGGCCGTGACCGACTGCTGCTCCAGCGTCTGCCGGGCTCCACCCATCGCGGTATAAATCGCGTGATCCATAAATCAATCCTATTAGCGCAGGCTGACCAGCGTTTGCAGGATCGAATCCTGGGTTTTGATGGTTTGCGCGTTTGACTGGTAGTTACGCTGCGCGACGATCATGTTTACCAGTTCCTGACTCAGATCGACGTTGGAAGACTCCAGCGCTCCGCTGGTCAGTGAACCGAAACCGCCACCGCCCGCCAGGCCCACACGTGGCTGACCTGAAGCACCGGTCTCCTTCCAGACGTTATCGCCCTGTGCGGCCAGGCCTTCCGGGTTGGAGAAGTTGGTCAACACGATCTGCCCCAGCAACTGGGTCTGCTGGTTGTTGTATACCCCGACCACGGTGCCGTCTTTGTTGATCTGGAAACCCTGGTATTCCCCGGTGGCATAGCCGTCCTGGGAAATCTTGCTGACAGAGTCACTGCCGACGTTCTGTTGCAGACTACCGGCAAAGCTCAGGTTAAAGTTTTGCGCCAGCGCGCCGTCTTTAGCCGACATTGGCACGACCAGGTTGAATGGCGTGGTGCTTGGCTGACCCTGCGCATTCAGCGTGCCGGTCAGCGTACCGCTGTTGTCAAAGTTCAGGCTGCCCGCTTTGGCCGACGGAGCACCCGTCACGCTGCCGTCCTGGGTGTAAACGTCCCACTTGTTATCCGCCGTTTTAACAAAGTAGGCGTTGATGTTGTGAGCGTTGCCCAGGGTGTCATAGGTGGTAATGGTGTTGACGTAGTTAAACGAGTCGGTCTTGTTGGGATCGAATGGCGTCACCGCCGGTGGCTTATGGGTCGATTTCAGGTTGGCCACCATATTGCCGCTGGTGCTGGCTTTGGCGTTCATCATGCCTTCAGGGATGCTCAGCGGTACCGGATCGGCCCCTTGCTGGATGGTTGGCGGCGAACCAGCAGCCGGGTAGCCGGTCAGGCTCAACCCTTGCATGTTGGTGATGTTGCGGTTGGCATCCATGATGAACTGCCCATTACGCGTATAGAAGATGCCGCCATCGGCGTCTTGCATACGGAAGAAGCCGTTCTGGCTGATGGCGATATCCATTGCCCGGTTGGTGTTGGTGGTAGTACCGCCGTTGAAGTTCTGGGTGATCCCCGCCACTTTCACCCCCAGCCCGACCTGCGAGCCGGCAAACATATCGGCAAAGGATACGCTGCCAGATTTAAAGCCGTAGGTGGCGGAGTTGGCGATGTTGTTACCAATCACATCCAGGTTGGTTGCAGCCGCGTTTAAACCGCTGACCGCTTGAGAAAAAGCCATGTCGTTCTCCGAAATAGGTCATTTAAAAAGGTGTCTTCAGGATCGCGTGATCCATTGCCGACGTGGAAAATCACTGCGCTTAGTCTGGCGAACCCAGTTTGGACAGGATCAGGCGCACGTCATCCAGCGTTGAGGTCCCCGCCACGCCCAGATCCAGTTTTGCCCCGTCCGTACCGCGCGTGACGCCGTTAACCATGGCGAAACGCAGTGGCTGCGCCACCAACTGCTCACCGCCGTTTTTGGCGTTGATCGCCACGGTGTAAGAGCCGTCGGGCGCATTGGTGCCATCTTCCAGCGAACCGTCCCAGGAGAAGGAGTGCACACCGGCGGTCAACCCTCCCAGTTCGATAGTGCGAACCACTTTGCCGGTGGCATCGCTGATGGTCGCCGTCACCGAATCGGCGGTGCGTTCCAGCTCTACGCCAAACGGCGTGGTGCTGACCTTGCCAGCATCATTACCCACCAGGATCTCCTTGCCCGGCACCATCACGCCGTGGCCAATCAGCGAACTGGCCTGGATTGACTGGTTGCCGCTGATCTGGCCGGAGATCGACCCCAGCGTGGTGTTGAGCTTCTCGATCCCGCTAACCGTATTGATCTGGGCCAGTTGGGTAGTCAGTTCGTTGTTTTGCATCGGGTTGGTGGGGTCCTGGTTTTTCAACTGGGCCACCAACAGCGTCAGGAAATTGTTGCTCAGATCCTGGCTGGTATTGCCATTCGCACCGCTTTTGGCGCCGGTACCGGCAATGCTGTTGTCGAGTGATTCATTGGTGGTGGCGGCAATGGCCATAAATAAAAGCTCCGGTTACTGACCCAGCGTCAGGGTTTTCATCAACATGGATTTGGTGGTATTCAACACTTCGACGTTGGCCTGATAGCTGCGCGAGGCCGAGATGGTGTTGACCATTTCCCCTACTACATCGACGTTGGGCATCCGCACGTAGCCTTTGGCATCCGCCAGCGGGTTGCCCGGCTGAAACACCAAGCGCTCCGGCGAGGGATCGTCTACCACCTGCGCAACACGCACGCCGCCGGTCGACTGGCCCGGTGCCGCCGCAACCTCAAACACCACCTGTTTGGCCCGATAAGGCTGGCCATCCGGGCCGGTGGCGCTGTCGGCGTTGGCCATATTGCTGGCGCTGACGTTAAGACGCTGGGATTGCGCGGACAGGGCCGAGCCGGAAATATCAAAAATATTCAATAACGACATGGGAATTATCCTCCTTGCAGCACGGACATCATGCCCTTGATCTGGCCGTTCAACAGCGTCAGGTCGGTTTGATATTTCAGGCTGTTATCAGCAAAGTTGGTGCGCTCACGGTCCATATCCACCGTGTTGCCGTCCAGGGAAGGCTGATCCGGTACGCGGAACATAAGATCCAGAGACGGTGGCTGCATATTCTGCGCCGGGATATGGCGAGCCGAGGTCAGGTTAAGTGCCACGCCGCTGCCGTTGACGCGCCCCTGCTCCATGACCTTGTTCAGTTGGCTGGCGAAATCGATATCACGAGCCTGATAGCCCGGCGTATCTGCGTTGGCGATGTTGGCCGCCAGGATTTCCTGCCGCTGGGCGCGCAGGTTCAGCGCCTCCTGGCCAAAACGCAGAGCAGCGTCCAATTTGTCGAGCATGCTCCCTCCGCGAGGTTAGAATTTGGAGCCGACAGCATAAACGCCCTACCTGTCAGCCTATCGTGGGAATAAGGGCAAAATGCGTCGCTATTTGTCTGCTTAGCCTGCGCGCGTAACGGTTACACTTGTCCCCCTGTGGTCGCTGCGTCTGTGAGGAAAATATGAAAAGTATCCTGCTGTTGGTCGGCTTGCTGATCGGCCTGAACGCGCACGCCGAGGGCCTGGACGGACAGGTGGAGAACTTTATCAAGTCACAATTTGCCACTAGTACCAACGTGACCGACGTCAAGGTGCTGGTGCGCACGCCAGCAAGCCGTTGGCCGCAGTGCGAATTGCCGCAGCTTTCGATGCCTCAGAATGCTCGCCGCTGGGGTAACATCAGCCTCTCGGCCCGTTGTGGCCAGGAGCGACGTTTTATTCAGGCGCAGGTGCAGGTGGTGGGACATTATCTGGTGGCAGCACGTGGGATCAGTGCAGGCAGCAAACTCACCGCAGATGATATCAAGCTGAAAACCGGCCGATTAGACACCCTGCCGCCTCGTACCCTGATTGATAACGCCAAGGCGATCGGTGCCGTTAGCCTGCGCAATATCAGCCCTGGGCAGCCGTTGAATACGGTCATGCTAAGACGGGCCTGGGCGGTCAAGGCCGGGCAAACGGTACAGGTGTTGGCGCAGGGTGATGGATTTAATATCAGCGGTGCTGGGAAAGCGATGACCAACGCCGCCGCCGAAGACGGCGTGCGCGTGCGCATGGCCTCCGGGCAGATTGTTAGCGGCATTGCCAATATTGATGGCACAATTCGTATTACATTATAAAAAAATAAAGCTTTGCCAATACTTGTCGATAACAAAGTCATAGCAGCATTTATCCGGCCACCAGGGCCACAGATTTGAATTCCCCGTTGCCTTAGCGGCGGTGGTACAGATGGAGATTGAACATGAGTATCGATCGTACCCAACGGTTGCAACCCGTACCCACGGTGCAGCCGCGAGAAACACAGTCAGACAGCGCAGTTCAGGCGCGTAAAAAAGTCTCGGCGGAAACTGCGGTCAGCGGCACCCAGGTTAAGCTGAGCGATGCACAGGCTCGCCTGATGCAGCCGGGCAGCCAAGATATCAATATGGAGCGAGTGGAAAGCATCAAGCAGGCGATCCGCAACGGCGAATTGAAGATGGATACCGGCAAGATTGCCGACGCCTTGTTACAAGACGTGCAAAGCGAATGGCAGTCCGGCGCCGATCGGGGTTAACACCAAGGGTGAGTCATTGATATGGAAAACCTGGCACAACTGCTGGATAAGCTGCTGGACACCTTGCAGGCGTTAGGCACGGTGCAGACGGAGGAGCACACTTTACTGTGCTCGAAAACCTTGGCTGGCGTGGCTCTGCAACGCGTAACCGATGCTAAAAGCCAACTGCTGGCGACGGTCAATTATCTGGACCAACAGCGGCTGGAGATGGAACGGCTGCAACACTGTCAAGCACCTTATGAGGGCCAGCCACAGTTGGCAGCCAACTGGCAGCAAGTGCAACAGCTGAGCCTGCAACTGCGCGAACAGAATCACCATAACGGTATGCTGCTCAATCATCATATTGAGCACAATACGCAGGCACTGGCGATTTTAAACAAACAGAATAAATCGCTGTACGGGCCCGATGGTCAGTCCCGCGCGGGGAGCCTGCTGGGCCGTAAGATTGGGGTTTGATGCGCCCCTCACCCTAGCCCTCTCCCACAGGGAGAGGGGACAGAACGTGCCACAACTCTGCTGCTACGTCTGAATCTCATACCATCCCCACAATGTCATTTGCACCTGAGCTAACGCCAGCTGAAATTGGCTCCTGTACCTAACCATAAAACCGCTCTAGCTCCCTCTCCCTGTGGGCTGAGGAATCCCCACTAATTTTTTCTTAGTGGTTTCAGAGAATTAGAGCGAGTGTTTTACGATCAATCCGTTCCATTTTGTTCGTAAATTGGCAGTGAGAGAATGACGAACCACTTCTTCTCGTCTGCTTGAGGCTATTTTTTAGTCCTGTTTTGGGTAAAAAACAGCCTATTTCTCGTCTCAATTTTTCTGGGGATTCCTCAGCCCTGTGGGATAGGGTTGGTGTGAGGGGCCTTCACGCTCTGCAATGCGCGCCACCAACGCGCCCAATAAAACCAGATCGATCAACCACGCGTTGGCAAGGTCTGTCGATGCCTGAGATTGGATCAGCAAGGTCACCGACAGAATGACTCCGATGACCGCCAACGAGGCAGCTCTGGTTGCCAGGCTGATGCTGTTCAGCGGCTGCAACAACGCTGTCGTCACCTGGCGGGCGCCTCCTAAACCAATGCCGCCGATAACGATCCCCGGTAACATCATCAGCCAATCATTACGGCCGAACAGCCCCAACAGCAACAACCCGGCAGCAGAGAGCACCAGGCTCCGCCATAACGCCGCCAGGGTTCGCTGTTTTTCCACCGCCAGCAAACGTATTAACGCCACGCCACAGGCATTGGATAACAGCAGGGCCAGCAACAGCGTGATGGCAACCTCCGGCCTTCCCCAGCCAATGTTCAACAGCAAAACGCCTGCCGATATCAATACGCTGTATACGATGGTGCGAGCAATCGCTCCCGGTTCCCCTACCGCGCCTGCGGTACTGATTTCTGCTGGTGATCTCATAACAGCTCCTGACACTGATGTGGAATGATGAATTAATCTCACTCCATTAATCGAATGCCATCAGCCTATCCAAGGTATATAGTCATAACAAACTCATAGTTTTCAGCCTTGGATGAGAATAATTCAGCCATGAAAAAAATCCATCTCCCTCCGCTAGGTGCTTTACGCGCCTTTCATGCCGTTGCCAGCTGTAGCAGCTTTAAACGGGCTGGGGAGGAACTCAACGTCAGCGCAACGGCGATCAGCCATCAGATCAAACTACTGGAGTCAATTCTGGCATGTAGGGTCTTCGAACGCAGTGCGCGCGGGGTTAGCCTGACCGAAACCGGCGAGATTTTATATGCCGGTACGCAACGCGCCTTTGCGGCTCTGGAGCAGGCCGCCGCGCAGATTATGCATTCTCAGCAGCCTCAATCTCTGACGGTTACCACCACCTCCAATTTCCTGACCCATTGGTTGGTGCCGCGCCTGGCCGATTTCAAGGCGGAATTCCCGGACATCGACCTGCGGTTACATACCAGCGTCGAACGAGTCGACTTAACGCAGCGCACCGTCGATGTCGCCATTCGCTACCGGGAAATGCCGGAGCAAACGTTGCACTCAACTTTATTGTACGAGGATCGTTTTATCGCGGTAGCCAGCCCGTCATTGGCGCTGGCAGATATCGGCGATTTACGCGGGGTGACGCTGTTTCACGTAGAAAACCGGCTGGTGCCCGCCGACTCTCCGAGCTGGCAAAACTGGCGGAGGAACTATGGGCCACAGGATCTGAATGTAGACGCGGGGCTGACCTTCAGCGATGAAACCCATGCGCTACAGGCGGCGATTGCGGGACAGGGGGTGGTGATTGCCAGCCAGTTGCTGGCGCGAGATTTGTTACAGCGCGGCGTGTTAACCGCACCGTTCGAGATGTCATTACCCGGTGCCCGCTATTACCTGGTTACCACAGAAGAAAACGCGCAACGCCCGGATATCATGGCGTTGCGCGACTGGCTGTTGAGGCAAATAACGCCAGGGATGACTTATCATCCTCACTCATAGTTCACAATCACCTGATTAGAGATCGCCCGCAGCGGAGGATTTAACGCGCCGCGAGACTTCACGTAATAAATGAAGCGGAACTCGCTGTCTGCGGGAATACCGTTGAAAGCCTCACTGCGGCCACTGCCCGCGCCGAGCGGTAGGCAGCGTGACGAGGTGCAAAGCTGTACCTCTAATCCGGCAGGCGCACCAGCCAGCAACTGATAACGCCAGCTTACACTGGTCACCCGAGCATCGGCCGCCGGTGGATTAGCTGGCCGCAGGCTGGGGGAGACATCACGCACGCTCCCCGTTTCCAGCGTGACGCCGCTGGCATCGGCGGCCCAGGAACCCGACACCGCCTGCGCGGCCAGCGGAGCGAACAACACTAATAAAGGAAGAAAAGCTTTCATCAGGCGGCTCCTATGGTTGAGGTCATGCGGATCTGACGTTCGTCGTTGATTTCCAGGTTCGACAGCACCACCAACTGCGGCAAGGTACGGCGCAGGAAGCGCGCCAGCAGGGCACGTAACGCGTGGTTTACCAGCAGCACCGGCGGTGCACTGAGCATTTCCTGACGTTGCAGCGCCTGCTTGGCCTGATCCAACAAGCGGTCCGCCAACCCAGGCTCAAGACCTCCGCCCCCTTGCAGGGCCTGCAACAGCAGGCGCTCAAGCGGCGTATCCAGACCAATGACCTGGATCTCACCGCTACCCGGGAACCACTGCTGAGTGATGGCCCGCCCAAGGGCCACGCGCACCACGGAGGTCAGTTCGAAAGGATCGCTTTGCGTTGGCGCATGTTCCGCCAGCGTTTCTATAATGGTGCGCATATCGCGAATCGACACCCTTTCGGCCAGCAGATTCTGTAGCACCTTGTGCAACGTGGTCAGCGAAACTACCCCAGGTACGAAATCTTCCGTCAGCTTCGGCATCTCCTGCGAAACACGATCCAACAGTTGCTGGGTTTCCTGGCGGCCAAACAGCTCGCTGGCAAACTGACCAAGCAAATGGTTGAGATGAGTGGCGACTACGGTGCTGGCTTCCACCACCGTGAACCCCTGGATCTGCGCCTGTTCACGCAGTGCACTATCGATCCACACCGCCTCCAGCCCGAAGGCCGGATCGACGGTTTTATCACCGGCCAGCTCACCCACCGCATTGCCCGGATTTATCGCCAGCCAGCGCCCCGGATGTGCCTCACCGCTACCGATCTCCACCCCTTTCATCAGAATGCGGTAACTGGCCGCCGACAGTTCGAGGTTGTCGCGAATATGCACCACCGGTGGCAAATAGCCCGTATCCTGAGCGAATTTTTTACGGATGCCACGAATACGCCCCAGTAGCTCACCGTTTTGCTGAAAGTCCACCATGGGGATCAGGCGGTAACCCACTTCCATGCCCAACGGATCCTCCAGCTGTACATCAGACCAACTGGCCTCTACCGCCTGCGGATTTTCCTGCGGCAGCGGCGGTTCTTTGACTTTCGGAGCCTGCTGTTCTCGCCCGCGCAGCCGCCAGGCCAACGCCAGCAGTGCCGCCGTAAACAGCAGGAACACCAGGTTTGGCATACCCGGAACCATCCCCAACAGCCCCAACACCCCAGCACTCAACACCATCACGCGCGGATTGTTGAACAACTGGTTGACCATCTGCTCGCCAACGTCCTCATCGGTCGCTACGCGGGTGACGATCACACCGGCCGCCGTCGAGATCACCAACGCCGGGATCTGGGCGACCAGGCCATCACCGATGGTCAGTAAGGTATAGGTTTCAGCCGCGGTACCCAGCTCCATGCCGTGCTGGATCACGCCGACCAACAGGCCGCCTACTACGTTAATCACCATGATCATCAAGCCTGCTACCGCGTCACCGCGCACAAACTTGCTGGCACCGTCCATCGAACCGTAGAAATCCGCTTCCTGCGTCACTTCGGAACGGCGCTTTTTAGCCTCGTCTTCGCCGATCAGCCCGGCGTTCAGATCGGCATCGATCGCCATCTGTTTGCCCGGCATCCCGTCAAGGACAAAACGGGCGCCCACTTCGGCAATACGCCCGGCCCCTTTGGTGATCACCATAAAGTTGATCAGTACCAGGATGATAAACACCACGATACCGATGGCGAAGTTGCCGCCCACCAGGAAGTGACCGAACGCTTCAACCACCCGCCCCGCCGCCGCCGCACCGGTATGCCCCTCCATCAGGATGATCCTCGTGGAAGCGACGTTCAACGATAGGCGTAACAGGGTTGAGAACAGCAGGATGGTCGGGAAGGCGGCGAACTCCAGCGTCCGCTGGGTAAACATCGCCACCAACAGCACCATGATCGACAAGGCAATATTGAAGGTAAACAGCAGATCGAGGATAAATGCCGGTAACGGCAGCACCATCATCGACAGGATCATCAGGATCAGTATCGGGCCAGCCAGCACCTGCCACTGCGTATCTTTAAAATTACCCGGCAAACGAAGCAGGGAGGCCAAATTAGCCATCTGAGTTATTCTCTCCAGCAAAATCCAGTGCTTCAGGCACCGGTAAACGTTGAGGTTTTTTCGGGATCAGGCCGCCTTCACGCTGCCAACGGCGCAGCTGATAGACCCAGGCCAGGACCTCGGCCACGGCGGCATACAAGGTCGTGGGAATGTGTTGCCCAATCTCACTGTGACGGTATAGCGCTCGCGCCAGCGGCGGTGCTTCCAGGGTTGGAATACGGTGCTCATTCGCCAATTCACGGATACGCAAGGCGATCTCCCCTGCCCCTTTGGCAAGGACTTTCGGCGCACTCATGTTCTTGTCGTTGTATTGCAATGCCACGGCGTAATGCGTCGGGTTGGTGACGATCACGTCGGCCTTAGGCACGTCGGACATCATGCGGCGGCGAGAGATGGCCCGCTGTTGCTGGCGAATACGCCCTTTGACATGGGGATCGCCCTCCTGCTGCTTATGTTCGTCGCGAATTTCCTGCTTGGTCATCTTCAATTTCTTGAAGTGGCTCCATAGCTGATAAAACACGTCGAAGGCCACCATCGGCACCAGCCCAAGGACGATCAGCATGCCGCAGAAGATCACGATCTGTAGCGCATTGCGCAGTGCGTCCTGCGGCTGCTGCGTGACCAGATGCAGCATCGCCGCCCAGTTGTGCCACAGGTAAAGCCCAGCCACCCACCCCACCAACGTCGCTTTAAGGATGGCCTTCAGCAACTCTGCCAGCACCTGGGTGGAGAACATCCGTTTTAATCCGGAGATCGGGTTCATGCGCTTGGCATCAAACTTAAGGCTGAAGCCCACGCCGCCCAGCAGCATCGGGGCCGACAGCGCCACCAGCACCAATCCGGCCAGGATCGGCATCAGCGCCCACACCGCTTGACGCAGCAACATGGCAAACTGGCGCAGCATCTGCTTATCGTTGCTGACCATGTTGTGATCAAAGTGCAGCCCTTCCGATAACATCCTCGCCAACTGTTGCGCCATATGGCCACCCGCGACCCACAAGATCGACAACCCCGCAATCAGCATCAGGATCGAAGTCAGCTCGCGCGAACGCGCAATCTGGCCCTCTTCACGCGCCTTTTCCAGCCGGTGGGGTGTGGGGGCCTCAGTTTTTTCCATATCACTGTCTTCGGCCAAGGCGAGGGTTCCCATGCGTGCGAAGAATAGAATTGACGCCAGCATGCCAAAAAAATGCGGATTTCATTGCGGGAACAACGGCGCAAAAGGCCGGTTATTTCGGGGATGGGCTAGCGAAAAGAGTTAGGGCGCAGCACCCTGCGCCCTAAGAAACCATCAGAACCCCAGGCTGTCGAGCAGATCGTCCACCTGGGCCTGATTGGCAATTACGCCAGCCCCGTTCTGATCCAGCTGCGGGCCATTGAGCAGGCTGTCGTTCGGCCTTTTCTCTTTGGCTGGCTGATCCGGGATGTTTTCCATCAGTACCATCAGCAGCTGCTTTTCAATCTCCTGCACCACGTCCATCATGCGCTTGATCACCTGGCCGGTGAGATCCTGGAAATCCTGCGCCATCATGATCTCCAGCAACTGGGCGTTGGTGAATGCGGTGTGCTCCGGCACCCGATCCAGATACTGGCGGGTATCCGTCACCAGTGAACGGGCATCAGCCAACTCGATCGGGTTGGCAAACCACTCGTCCCAGCGCCCTTTAAGCGTATTGGCCTGCGACTCCAACTCCGCCTGGCGGGGTTGTGCCGCTTCCACGCAGTTGAGCGCTCGTTCCGCCGCCTGCGCCGTCATGGTGACCACATAATCAAGACGGTCGCGTGCGTCCGGGATCGCTTCGGCAGCCTGAGCGATAGCCTGATCTAGCCCCAGCTCGCGCATGCTGTCACGCAGCATACGGGTCAGTTGACCGATGCGGGAGATGATCTCACCCGCTGTCGCTGCATCGCTGGCAGGCATTGGAATATCTCTCATCGCCCTCTCCTTTTTTACATGCCCAGTTTTTCAAAAATCTTGTTGAGCTTCTCTTCCAGCGTTGCCGCCGTGAAGGGTTTCACTACGTAACCACTAGCACCCGCCTGAGCGGCAGCAATGATGTTTTCTTTCTTGGCTTCCGCCGTCACCATCAGCACCGGCATAGATGCCAGCGCACCGTCGGCACGGATGGTTTGCAACAGCTCGAGGCCATCCATATTCGGCATATTCCAGTCCGATACCACGAAATCGAAGCTGCCAGCGCGCAGTTTGTTCAACGCATCCGCCCCGTCTTCCGCCTCTTCGACGTTGTTAAAACCCAGTTCTTTCAGCAAATTTCTGACGATGCGGCGCATGGTAGAAAAATCATCCACCACCAGAAATTTAAGGTTTTTGTCTGCCATTATTGCTCCTAAGGTTAATCGTTTTTGCCCCGAGGTTCGGGGCATAACATCAAATACGCAGCGCCTGACCACCCGCGATCTGCGCCAACATGCGTTGGCTCATGCGCTCCAATTCCACTACTTCATTGACTCCGCCGGTGGCAATGGCCTCACGTGGCATGCCAAACACCACACAGCTGGCTTCGTTCTGCGCCAGGGTGTACGCCCCGGCACGGTGCATTTCCAGCATTCCTGCTGCACCGTCATTCCCCATACCGGTGAGGATCACCCCCACCGCATTTCGCCCGGCAAACTGGGCCACCGAGCGGAACAACACATCGACCGAAGGACGATGCCGGTTCACCGGTGGGCCATCATGCAGCCGAACCTGATAGTTGGCGCCGCTGCGCGCCAGCTCCAGATGACGATCTCCTGGCGCGATATAGGCATGGCCCGGCAAGACGCGCTCGCCGTCTTCGGCTTCTTTCACCGTGATCTGGCACAGCTTGTTGAGCCGCTCGGCAAATGAACGGGTAAACCCTGGCGGCATATGCTGAGTGATCAATAACGCCGGGCTGGTAGCCGGTAACGGCTGCAAGACGTGGCGGATTGCCTCGGTACCGCCGGTAGACGCCCCGATAGCGATCAGCTTCTCACTGCTCAACAACGGCGTATGGCTGAGGATCTCCGGAGCCGGTGCCGTTGAGCGCTGTGGCAGACGCGCCTTGGCCGCCGTGCGGATCTTTTCGGCAATCAGCTCGCTATAGGCCAGCATGCCTTCGCGGATCCCCAGTTGCGGCTTGGTGACAAAATCCACCGCGCCCAATTCCAACGCCCGCAGAGTGATCTCCGATCCCTTTCCGGTCAGCGACGACACCATCACCACCGGCATCGGCCGCAGGCGCATCAGTTTTTCCAGAAAATCCAGCCCGTCCATACGCGGCATTTCGACGTCCAGCGTCAGCACCTGCGGGTTGAATTTTTTGATCAGATCGCGCGCCACCAGCGGATCGGGGGCGGTCGCCACCATCTCCATATCGGGATGGCTATTGACAATCTCGGTCATCAGCTGCCGCATCAGGGCAGAGTCGTCTACGCTTAATACGCTGATTTTATTCATTACCTCTCCTTGGTCAGGCCATACACGGTCTGCCCACGCAAGTAGAAATCCCGGCTTAGCTGGCTGAAGTTTTCGGAATGGCCGGCAAACATCAGGCCCCCCGGTTTAAGCAGCGGCACAAAGCGCCGCAAAATGCGCTCTTGTGTTTCCTTGTCAAAATAGATCATGACGTTACGACAAAATATCGCATCAAATTGCCCCGGCAACGCCCATTCAGGGGCCAGCAGATTGAGCGGCTGGAAATGCACCTGTGCCGCCAATTCTGGCCGAACCCGTACCAGGCCATGGTGAGGCCCGGTCCCTCGCAGGAAATAACGCTGCATCTGCGCCGGTGTCAGGGTGCGCAGATCTTCCTGGCGATACACCCCTGCCTCGGCCTTTTCCAATACCTGAGTATCGATATCGCTGGCCCATACCTGCGTCCCCGTCGCCCGCTGCCCTAACGCCTCATTCAAGGTAATGGCGATCGAGTAAGGCTCTTCACCGGTCGAGGCGGCGGTACTCCACACGCAGTAACCGTTAGGCCGCGAACGCGCATGTTCCGCCAGGATCGGGAAATGGTGCGCCTCACGGAAAAACGCCGTCAGGTTGGTGGTCAGGGCGTTGACGAATGCCTGCCACTCGGCGCTGTTGGTATCACTTTCCAGCAGCACCAGATAGCTACCAAAATCGGGTATTCCCAGTAGCCGCAGGCGACGCACCAGACGGTTGTAAACCATTTCGCGTTTGTGCTCGGCCAACACAATACCGGCACGCTGATAGATCAACTGGCTGATACGTCGGAAATGCACATCCGACAGGGGCAGCCGTTGCACCATCTGTGTCAGCAAAGACGCAGGCTCTTTATTGGTGGGTGAGGATGAGCCACTCATAACCCTTCACCCGGGTTGTTGTTACTTGCTATACAATTCGACACTAGTTGCTTCCTTTGCTACTGATAAAACTCCGTTGTTAAGACTTTCTGATAAGGTGATGTTGTCGTCCGCCAGGCGGAATACCGCTACCGCATCAGCCAGCGTAATCGCCTGTTCTTCCAATGCCGCCGCCGCAGAGGCCGCTTGTTCCACCAGCGCGGCGTTCTGTTGCGTCACCTGATCCATCTGGGTCACGGCCTGAGTAACCTGCTCGATACCGCGGCTTTGTTCATCGGAAGCCGAGGAGATCTCGCCCATGATGTCGGTAACGCGGGTCACCGAACGCACGATATCCTTCATCGTGGCACCAGAGTTTTCGACCAGCACCGACCCTTGCTTAACACGGCCGACCGACTCATCGATCAGCACTTTGATTTCTTTGGCTGCCTGAGCGCTACGCTGTGCCAGATTGCGCACCTCTGCGGCCACGACGGCAAAACCGCGCCCTTGTTCACCCGCCCGCGCCGCTTCAACCGCCGCGTTCAATGCCAGGATGTTGGTCTGGAAGGCAATGCCGTCGATCACGCTGGTAATGGCGCCAATTTTCTGCGAGCTGCTGGCAATATCGTGCATGGTAGTGACCACGTCGTCGGCCATTTCCCCGCCCTTGGCAGCGGTGGCTGAGGCATCGCGCGCCAGCTTTGAAGCCTGGCGGGCATTGTCGGCATTCTGTTTCACCGTGGCGGTCAACTGCTCCATACTGGCGGCGGACTCCTCCAGCGACGCGGCTTGCTGTTCAGTGCGAGAAGAGAGGTCGTTATTACCTTCCGAAATTTCCTGTAGCCCGATCAGGATCGACTCGGCGCCTTCGCGCACTGCACCTACTGTGCCAATCAACGAGTTCTGCATGCGGTGCAGGCTGGCAAACAACATGCTGATCTCGTTGCGGCCATACACCTGGATCGGCATGGCCAGGTCACCGTCGGCGATACGGTCAAAGTGGCTACGCATAATATTCAGCGGCTGAACCAACATATTGCGCAACCACCACATGGCGCTGGCGGTCACCAGGATCAGCATCAGCACTGCGCCACACACTAGCCAACCGGCCAGCGTGAAAGAGCGCTGGTTGGCCGCATGGGCCTGGGCGATATTTTCGTTGACCAGTTGCAGGTACTGGACGAAGTCGGCTTCGAACAGGTCCTGCATTTTCTGCGTGGGTTGATCCATAAAGCCCTGCAGGTTGCCGCCCTCCAGGAAGACGATCAGTTCGCGCAGCGCACCGCGTAGCCGCTCATAGCTGGCTTGGGTGGTTTCTGTCAGTTGTTGCTCCTGGTCGCTGTTGCGCGAGACGGCCAGGAACTGATTAAAATAGAGATCGGCTTTCTGCAACGAACTGCGGGCGTTGCCCATCAGGGCATCGACCTGTTCTTGCGGTACTTTCAGCGCTGCACGGGTGCCGGCCCGGTTCAAGGTGTTACGTGCCTGTAGCAGGGAAACCCAGCTCAGGCTGAGGGCATCACGCTGCTGGCTACCCAGACTAATCAGATTAAGATTGTGGTTATCGGAGCGGGAAGCGGTATACGACAAGCCGGTGCTAATCAGTTGCATCAGGCAAAAGGTCAGCAGTAATAAAAACAGACTGGTAGAGATACGGACTCGGTTAAACACGATAAACCTCCAGGTAGCCGCGGGTTAACACGACTTAGGACGGAAAAAAGGGCCACGATCTCGCAGGGAGAACGCAGCCCAATGCCGGTTAGAACGTTTCCCAGTTCTCCTGCGGATCGCTGGCGTTCATTTTTTTATGATTGATTACCGGGGTAACGACTTTACTGTTGGCGGATGCCTTGAATTCGTTTTGGCCTTCCGCTTTCAGTCGGAATACCGCAACGGACTGGGTCAAGCGGCTGGCCTGCTCTTCCAGAGCTGCCGCCGCAGAGGCCGATTCTTCGACCAAAGAGGCGTTCTGTTGGGTGACGCGATCCATTTCGGCAACCGCCTGGCCAACCTGATCGATACCACGGCTTTGCTCGTCGGAGGCCGACGCGATTTCACCCATGATGTCGGTGACGCGGGTGACGGCATTGACGATATCGCCCATGGTTTCACCGGCGCTTTCCACCAGCACCGAGCCCATATCGACGCGGCTAACCGAGTCTTCAATCAGGCCTTTGATCTCTTTGGCTGCCTGCGCGCTGCGGCTTGCCAGGTTGCGTACTTCACCGGCAACCACGGCAAAACCACGGCCCTGTTCACCGGCACGGGCAGCTTCTACTGCCGCATTCAACGCCAGGATGTTGGTCTGGAAGGCGATGCCGTCGATCACGCTGGTAATATCGGCAATTTTCTGCGAGCTGCCAGCGATGTCGTGCATGGTTTGCACCACGTTGGCGACCACTTTACCGCCTTTCTGCGCGGTTTCTGAGGCGCTCAACGCTAGTTGGCTGGCCTGACGAGCGTTTTCGGCGTTCTGTTTCACCGTCGCGGTCAACTGCTCCATGCTGGCAGCGGTTTCCTCCAGCGAGGCGGCCTGCTGTTCGGTACGGGAAGAGAGATCGTTATTACCTGCGGCAATCTCGGAAGCACCGCTGTAGATGGCATCGGCCCCCTGACGCACGCCGCTGACGGTGTCGATCAGTTCGCCTTGCATATGTCTGAGGCTGGCTGCCAGCACGCCCATTTCGTTGCGGCTGTTGACGTCGATCGGGTGGGTCAGATCGCCTGCGGCAATCAGTTTGATGTGCTCAATCATGCGGTTGAGTGGGCGCACCAGAATATGATGGATGCCGAACCAAACCATGGCGATCACCGCAACCACCAGGACCAGCACCACGACCAGCGTCCAAACGGCAAATTCGAAAGAGCTGTCGCCATCTTCGACCGCGATCTGGTATAGCTTGTCGTTCTGAGTCAGGTAGCGGTTATAGAGCTGTTCAAATTCAGTCTGATAACGCTGAGTGGGCTGCTCAAAGAAGGCGTCCAGCTTGCCGTCACCCAACAGCGGGATCAATTCCGACAGCGCAGTGTGCAAAGTGGTATAGCGTTGCTTGAGTTCGTCTGCCGCTGCCGCATCCTGGCGAGCATCCAGAGGGATCTTCTCATAGGCAGCGTAGTGCTGTTCCGCCATGCTCAAGGTATTTTTTGCCGAGACCAGCAGTTCATCAACGGTGGCACCGGTGCCCGCTTTATTGAGGTCCATCATGTAGCGGATCCCGGCACGATTGAGGGTATTGCGGGTTTGCAGCAGGTTTACCCAGCTTTCATTCAGTTCTGACTGCTGCTGTCGGATAGTTTGCAGTACGGTAAAATTTTCTTTGTTATCTTTCAGCGAAGTGAAAAACAGCCCACCGGAAACCAGCTGCAAGGCACCGAATAACACCAGCACCAGCAATAAGCTGGTGACCACCTTCATACGATTAAACATTTTTACCCTTCTTGGAAGCCCGCACAGACAAGCGCTGTGTACGTTAACTGTCTGGGTTATCGGCGTGGCAGAAGAGAACTTTAAGAAAAATCTGTAACTATTTTTTTGTATTGTGCGGAGGGTAAGATTTTAGCTCGGAGAAGGAAAAGTGGCCCCTCACCCTAGCCCTCTCCCAAAGGGAGAGGGGACAGAACGTGCTACTGATTAACTACTGCGCTAGTCCTCGATATCGGCCTTGTTACAGAGTAGTCTCTACACCTGAACACAGCGCCATTCCAGCTCCCTCTCCCTGTGGGAGAGGGTTGGGGTGAGGGGACCGTTGAGCGCAGGGATGCGCGATACGAGCCCCCAGGGACGGGTTTACGGCGTGTCGGCGTTCTGCATCATCTCCATCTGTTACACCATCACACGCAGCAACTTAGTCAATCTGCGGTGCATTTAAGGCAATCAGGCGCTTTTCGCTACGTTGTCCACCAGCGACATCTCTTCGCTGCTCAGCAGCTTTTCGATATCCACCAGGATCAGCATACGTTCACCGAGTGACCCCAAACCGGTGAGATATTCCGTCGCCAGCGTGACCGCAAACTCAGGGGCTGGGCGGATCTGATCCGTCGTTAACGACAGCACATCAGACACGCCATCCACCACGATCCCCACCACCCGCTGGCCAAAGTTCAGCACGATCACCACGGTGTTTTCATCATAAGAGACGTCCTGCTGGGCAAACTTCACGCGCAGATCGATAATCGGCACGATCACCCCACGCAGATTGGTCACGCCCTTGATAAATGCCGGGGTGTTGGCGATGCGCGTTACCTGATCGTAACCGCGGATCTCCTGAACCTTGAGGATATCAATGCCATACTCTTCGTTACCCAAGGTAAAAATCAGGAACTCCTGACCTACCGTTTCGCCAGCCAGTTTGCTGACGGCTGCAAGTCCTGCCATTTCGATCACCTTTAAATCAGTCGGTTAATAATTATGCGGCAGCGTCCGTCAGACGCTTTTCCCGGTTCAGCGTTTGCAGCGCCGAAACATCTACAATCAGCGCCACGCTGCCATCCCCCAGAATGGTGGCAGCCGAAATACCCGGCACCTTGCGATAATTGCTTTCCAGATTTTTCACCACCACCTGATGCTGACCGATCAGTTGATCGACCAGCAGCGCATAGCGGCGGCCTGCACTTTGCAAAATCACCACGATGCCCTGGGTGGCTTCGGTTTTGGCTCCGTCAACCTCAAACACCCGATACAGCTCGACCAGAGGCAGGTACTCACCGCGTACCTGAAGCACACGCTCCCCACCGGCCAGCGGATGCAAATCCTCAGCCTGCGGTTGCAATGACTCCATCACGGCATTCAATGGCAGAATGAACACTTCCTCATTCACCTTGACCGACATGCCGTCAAGAATGGCCAGCGTCAGCGGCAGTAAAATGCGGATTGAGGTGCCCTTCCCGGCCTGGAAATGGATTTCGACATGCCCACCCATCTCCTGAATATTTCGCTTCACCACGTCCATGCCCACGCCGCGCCCAGAAACGTCGGTCACCTGCTCAGCAGTGGAGAAACCCGGGGCAAAGATCAGCATGCCGACCTCTTCATCGCTCATGTTGTCACTCACCGCCAGCCCCTGTGAGGCAGCCTTGGCGAGAATTTTCTGGCGATTGAGACCGGCACCGTCATCGGTGACCTCAATGCAGATATTGCCGCCCTGATGTTCGGCGGACAGGATCAGATTACCGACTTCGGCCTTACCGGCGGCCAGGCGCGCAGCAGGTTCTTCAATACCGTGATCCAGGCTGTTACGCACCAGGTGCGTCAACGGATCGATAATGCGTTCAATCAGGCTCTTGTCCAGTTCGGTAGAGCTGCCCCGTAGCGTCAACTCCACTTGCTTGTCCAGCTTGCTGGCCAGATCGCGCACCAGACGCGGGAAACGGCTGAAAACGTACTCCATCGGCATCATGCGGATCGACATCACCGACTCTTGCAGGTCGCGAGCATTACGCTCCAGCTGGCTCATGCTGTTGAGCAGATCGCCGTGGTTGACCGGATCAAGGGAGCCAGAACGTTGGGCCAGCATCGACTGAGTGATCACCAACTCCCCCACCAGGTTGATCAGTTGATCGACCTTTTCTACCGCCACGCGAATGCTGGTGGACTCGCTAGCCTTGGCTTTGGGCTTCGGCGCTTCAGCCACCGTAGCAGGCGCGGTAGGTGTGACAACGGCAACGGGTTCCGGCGTGCTGATCTTCTCCACGGCCTTCGGCGGCGTGGAAAAGGCAATCTGCTCGGGTTCAAGCACAAAGCACAGCACCGCGCTGATATCCTCCTCACTGGCAGAGGTCAGTAAAGTCACCTCCAGGCTGGTCTCGGTCTGCTGCGGGTTTTCCACCTCGCCCAGATTGCCCAACTCTTCCAGCATCAGCGGAATTTCATTCGGCTTCAGACCGCTCAGGCTGATCCGCATCCCGCCTTCAATCGCAGCCGGAGCAGCAGCATGAACCACCGGTGAGGTTACCGTTACCGCCGCCGCAGGAGCATCCTGCTGTTGCGCTTCCAAAGCCAACTGCCGCAACGCCTGACAAATATACTCAAAGCTCTCGCTATCAGGTTGTTGCGACGTTTTATAGGCGTCCAGTTGCTCCTGCATAATGTCTTTGGTTTCCAGAAACAGGTTGATAATTTCGGTGCTCAGGCTCATTTCCTGACGCCGGGCACCGTCCAGCAAATTCTCCAGCAGGTGGGTTGTTTCCTGCAGCACGCTAAAGCCGAAAGTGGCCGCCCCGCCCTTGATCGAGTGGGCAGCGCGGAAAATCGCGTTCAGTGGTTCAATATCCGGGGCCAGCGGATCCAGCTCCAACAGATGTTGCTCCATATCGGCCAGCAGCTCGTCTGCCTCATCAAAAAAGGTCTGATAAAAAGCGCTAATGTCCATGCTCACGGGGTCACCTCTGCTGTGAGTCGCTGTTAGTCGGTGAAGTGGCGGAAGGTGCCGCCGGAATAGCCGCTGTCGGCCCGGTTTCTGCGGCTTTCACCGCTACCGGAGGTTGCTCTGGCGTGCCCTGCGTTGCCGGCAGTTCGGCGCTTGGAGCAGGCGGCGACGGCGGTAATTCCGGTGTCGCTATAGCCAGTGCCGTCGCCTGCGGAGCCAGCTGCTTCAGGCCCTCCGGCTGATCGATTTCCGTAGCGCTGCTCTCCGCATTCTCGTGTTCTATCCCCTGCTGGGTTGCTTTGTTCAGCACCAGAATGGTGATCCGCCGGTTAACCGCATCATCACCGCCGTGCTGTTTCAGGTTCATGGTCGAGGCCATCCCAACCACCCGCAATACTTTGCCTTCGGCCAAACCACCAGCAATCAGCTCACGCCGAGAGGCATTGGCTCGATCGGCGGACAGCTCCCAGTTGCTGTAATAGCGCTCACCGGTAGCATAAGGCAGATCGTCGGTATGGCCCGACAGGCTGATTTTGTTCGATAATCCATTGAGGATCGGCGCTATCCCGCGCAGGATATCGCGCATATAGCTTTCCACCTGCGCGCTACCGGTCTTGAACATCGGCCGGTTCTGGCTATCGATAATTTGAATGCGCAATCCTTCGTCCATCATGTTGATCAGCAAATGCGGCCGCAGCGCTTTCAGACGCGGGTCCGACTCAATCAGCTCATCGAGTTTCTCGCGCAGCTTGTTCAGGCGCAGCTCTTCCGCACGCTTTTCCGGTGAATCCATCTGCTTTTTGACCAACCCTTGCTGCTGGGTTGGATCGTCCCCACCGCCCGGGATTGGGCTGCTTTCCGAGCTGCTCTTGTCGCCGCTGGTCAGCGCCACCTTCAGTGGGGTACGGAAATATTCGGCTATCTGCGTCAACTCCTGCGGGCTGGCAATCGCCAGCAGCCACATCACCAGAAAAAACGCCATCATCGCCGTCATAAAATCGGCATAGGCAATTTTCCAGGAGCCGCCGTGATGACCGGCATGATGGGCTTTGCGTTTTCTGACCAGAATAACCGGGTGATTCTGTTTCATGCGTCCTGCTCTTCCGTCGCCTGCTGTGCCGGGGCTTTCACCTTACGCACATGCTCTTCCAACTCAATGAAGGAAGGGCGCTCCGTGGTGTACAACGTTTTACGGCCAAACTCGACCGCGATCTGTGGGGCATAACCATTCAAACTCGACAGCAAGGTGACCTTGATGCACTGCATCATCTTGGTGGTTTCGGCACTCTTCTGGCGCAGCAAAGTCGCCAGTGGGGAGATGAACCCATAGGCCAACAGAATGCCGAGGAAAGTGCCCACCATCGCATTGGCGATCAGTGCCCCCAATTCCGCCGCAGGCCGGTCAGCCGAAGCAAGTGCGTGCACTACCCCCATCACGGCGGCCACGATGCCGAAAGCCGGTAACGAATCGCCGACCATCGCCAGGCTCCCTGCGGGTACCTCGCTTTCCTGTTCGAAGGTTTCGATCTCTTCATCCATCAACGCTTCGATCTCAAAGGCGTTCATATTGCCGCTCACCATGAGTCGCAAATAGTCGGTAATAAATTCCACCAAGTGGTTATCGGCAAGAATGCGCGGATAATTAGAGAAAATTTCGCTTTCCTGCGGATTATCGATATCAAACTCAAGCGACAACATGCCCTGCTGGCGGGATTTGGCCATCAGCCGATACAGCAGCGCCATCAGATCCATATACAGTTCTTTGTTGTATTTTGAGCGGCGCATCAGCTTGGGAAGAGCGCGTAGCGTGGATTTGATCGCTTTACCGTTGTTGCCGACGATAAAGGCCCCCACACCAGCCCCCCCGATGATCAAAAATTCGGCAGGCTGATAGAGTGCGCCGAGGTGGCCCCCGACAATCATATAGCCGCCAAACACGGTTCCCAGAACCACGAGATAACCCAAAATAACTAGCACACGTATTCCTTAAATTCACAATATGGGTGGAAGGTGAGTCAGCGCGGGTGAAATTCGGCAACAGCACGGGTCGCCCAGAGAGCCCGGAGTACCGAGCCCTTGAGTTTCACCAGTCTGTGTTGCTGTATAAGCCTGCAAGCAGGCTCAGACTGCGCGTTTAACCTGCTCTTCCAGCAGTTGTGGAATAATATCGGCCAATTTCGGCGAAAGTTTACGTCTTTTTACTGCGCGGGATGGGGGTTGGCATAAACTGCAGACAAAACTGTTAAGCGGTTGGTGTGCATGGGTGATAAAAGCCCCACCACAGCAGCTGCAGGCGGATAGCTGCAACATACCGCTGTCAACAAAACGCACCAGCGTCCAGGCTCGTGTCAGCGCCAATAACGGGGGTTCGCCTGGCTGCTGCGGACACTGTTCCAAATACAGTCGATAGGCTTTGACCACGGCCTCAACCCCGTGGCACTGACCGCATTTGAGCAGGAACTGATAAGCATTGAAAAACATCGACGAGTGGATGTTTTGCTCCCAGGTCATGAACCAATCGGTCGAGAATGGCAGCATCCCTTTGGGCGGTGGACTGCCGCGTAATTCTTTGTACAGTTTGATCAATCGCCCACGGCTGAGTTGCGTTTCACTCTCCAACATCTGCAAGCGCGCGCCCAGCGTGATCAGTTCCATGGCGAGTTGAATGTCCTTGGCTTCCTGAACAATACTTTTCTCACTCATCATCAGGCTCTTTTCTTCGTCACACTACCGCCTTTACCCTGTAGTTCTTTGAGTAAATGGCTCGATAGTAAAATGCCGGTGTGGATCTGTTGCAGATCGTCCACGCGAGATTCTTTCGTCAGGTGCTCGATAGTATTGTGGTCGTTGAAACGGAAGTGGCAAACCAGCTGATTAGTTTCTGCCAGTTTTACCATTTGTGGCAACGTGAGTTGCGACAGCGCATCCGCCATTGAGTTATCAATACCCAGACGGAACATTGCTGACGCTTTTTCATCGTTAATCAGACGCTGTGCCAGAAGCAAATATGACAAATTAATGTCATAAATATGTTTAAGTAGTTCAGACGTACCCATATTCCCATCCCGACAGACTATGTTTAAAAACATACGCTGGGTGATAAATTATCGCCCATGACCTGGGTTCATTCCCAAAGTTGGCAAACAAATCCCTGTACGCCAGCCGCGACAACTGCGCGACTATACACATTTCGGGTTGTTACTCAGTATTTTAATACACATGCAATTGCATGTATGGATATACAGCATCCTGCTTCAAAAGTGTGTTTTTCGTAAGACGATTTTTACAAATATAATAAGATTAATCTTAATAACAGCGCAACTCTACCCCCGATCACTTAGCCCACACAACGTAAGCGACCTGCAATTTTAAAAACAATGTGACACACATCACAAAAATAAAAAATATCCAGCTTAAAAAGGCCAAAATCTGACCACTTATTAACCCCCGAGCTGTGCAATAAATGCACTAAAGTAAGAAAAGGTCTTAAAAACCATGTTTTATAGCCTAAAAATACCCATTTTTAGATCAATTCGAACAAAAGCTTAACTAAAGCCAAATCACAGAGAAAAAATCTGCCACCCTGCCACTAGAGCAGCTTAAAATACTGATTGTCATTTAAAACCAGCTCGTTATGAATAAAATTACTTGCTAAAATCTCCCCGACTGAAAAGTAAGATTTAACTTGGGTAGCTGTTTCAATTTTCGACAGAGCGACTCATGCAGTTAAAGGTGCAGTATTTTGGGTTGAACAAGTTAACAGAAGTAACAATGTGTTTCGTGGCGAGGGAGTCGACAGTGGACAAATCAGAAAAGATAATGCCAACTAGCGTTGCTCGGAAAGGAAAGTCCAAAAATGATTTTTACTTAGCATTTTAATTATTATTTGAGGCATCCGATCTATTATACGGAAAATTCCTAATCCCCATGACGAAGATCAAAAAGCGCATTAGGTCATCCATGCTTTATTGCCTGGCTATTTTTTCAGCGCTGGCGAGATTATGCTTGAGCCTTACACCTCTTCTGCAAAATTTTTGAATGCGCTCATTGAAAATACATCGCGCATCCACTTTACGGCGTTGCCGCCAAAACCACTGCCATTATCATTTTCTTTACTATAGGCAAAGATACACAGCGCTATGCTGGCAAACGTCTACTAAGCTAATAAGGTAAGATTCCCCCTAATTGACGGTTTATCTGTCAAGATATATTGCCCAGATGCTCGGCACATATTATCATTCGGTGGTGCCTCCTCCCCTATCAGGGGTATTTTGGCCAAGCGTGTTCCATTTACTCACTTTTCTTTTATTTTGCCTGACGACATCTCTTCAACTTGTGGCGATTTCTGCGAATATGTGAGATTTTTCTTTCCGCTTTAATACTATTAATAGGCTATGTTTTAACTATGACAAGTACTATCGATTACCTGATGACGTTTCGCAAATGTTCCAGCTTGGACAGTCTGGAAAAAGTCTACGACAAGCTGAATTACTCACTGACGGACGACAATGAAATGAGCAACATGTACCGTGCTGCGGATCATCGCCGTGCGGAACTGGTCTCTGGCAAACTGTTTGACCTGGGTAGGGTGCCAAAGTCACTCTGGGCACAGGTGCTTTAATCCCCCAGACAGTGATGCGCGCATCTTTTTATCTTTTATGGCGGAATTTCTTCCTTGCCCTGGGGTTTAGCGTTGCGCGTGATACAAACCACATTTATTGCGCAGGCATTGCTCTACCCTTTAAGCACACATTCAGGCAACGGGAGTAGAACATGGGTTATCACAACGTTCTGGTTACGGTGGCAGTCGCTGCGGACAGCCACCGGCTGGTAGAGAAAGCCGTCTCTATCGTGCGTCCCTGTGATGGGAAAATCACGCTAGTCAGCATCATTGCCAATGCCGAGATTTTCCCCGCCCCCATGCTGGGTGACCTGCGTGCGTTGATGGAGGAAGAGACGCTGCTGTTTATGGAAGAACTGTGCCTACAGGCAAACTATCCCAATATCGCTACGCGGATCATTCACGGCGAGTTGGGTGACTGCCTGGCCTACGCCAACCAGAAGCAACCCTTTGATCTGGTCATCTGTGGCAACCACAGCGATAGCATGATGAATAAAGTGGCCTGCTCCGCCGCACGCTTTATCAATACCAGCAGCATTGATGTGCTGATCGTTCCGCTATAACGCACAGTCATCACCTCAGTTGACTATTCAAGGTGGGCTTCTTTTTTCTTCGAACAAATTAAGTGAGTCGTAAGCAATACCTGCTCGCCAATAAAACATCGCTTATTCTACAACTTGCCCTTAATATCATCCTCACCATCACTATATGACATCGGAATTATCGTGCCTCTAGCAATATACCCAATCTCGAATATCACTGTTACCTATGGTTGACAACCAGATTTCGGTCGTTATTTTTCATCACGATATAAGGCAGTGTTCAACAAATATTCCGCTACCACAGCTATTACGCCCTATTTTTCAACACGGTTCCCGCTACGCTTTTTACGTTATCGCATAAGTGCGCACATAACGCTATTTTCCACTGCGACAGATTAACTAGACTAGCCAGTACCTGAACGCCTTTCGTTCAACACCGTCGCCAAGGAGTCATCGATGTCTCAGCAAGCGCATAACCGCCGTTTTGTTTTAGCTTCACGCCCGCACGGGGAACCGCAGGCAGACAATTTCCGCCTGGAAACCAGCCCCATCCCACAGCCCGCCGCCGGGCAGTTGTTGCTGCGCACAGTTTATCTTTCATTAGATCCCTATATGCGTGGCCGTATGAGCGATGCGCCCTCTTATGCCCCCCCGGTACAGATAGGCGAAGTGATGGTCGGCGGCACAGTTTCCCGCGTGCAGGCTTCACAGCATCCGGACTTTAACGTTGGAGATTGGGTGCTTGGTTACGACGGGTGGCAAAGCCATGCGCTGTCGGACGGCAGTGGCCTGCGTAATCTGGGAGCCAAACTGGATCACCCTTCCCGGTTCCTTGGCGTATTAGGTATGCCCGGGTTTACCGCCTATATGGGGCTGCTGGATATCGGCCAGCCACAGGCGGGCGAAACCTTGGTGGTCGCGGCAGCCAGCGGAGCCGTAGGTTCCGTGGTAGGCCAGATCGCCAAGCTGAAAGGATGCCGCGTGGTGGGCGTGGCGGGTGGCGCAGAAAAATGCCGCTATGTGGTGGAGGAGCTGGGATTTGATGCCTGTATCGATCACCGCTCGGCCGACTTTGCGGCCCAACTGGCGGCAGCCTGCCCCCAGGGCATCGATATTTACTACGAAAACGTCGGCGGCGCAGTATTCGATGCGGTTATTCCTTTGCTCAATACCAAGGCACGTATTCCCGTTTGTGGCATGATCGCCCACTACAGCGCGACCGAGTTACCACCAGGCCCAGATCGCTTGCCGTTATTACAAGGCCTGATCCTGCGCAAACGCATCAAGATGCAGGGTTTTATCATCTTCGATGATTACGCAGAAAACTTCGGCGAGTTTCTACAACAGATGGGGGAATGGGTCAGCCAGGGCAAGATCAAATTCCGCGAGGACGTAGTCGACGGGTTAGAGAATGCCCCTCAGGCCTTTTTCGGGCTGCTGAAAGGGAAAAACTTCGGCAAGCTGATTATCCGCGTCGCCGAGGAGTGATCCTCTGTTCAGGGCGCGATGCGCCCTGAACCCTTTACGCAGCCTTCAGATCTTGGTTACCGACTGGCAGATCTCCAGTTCAAAGTAGCCATCAGCCACGCAATCATTGAGATAATGCTCATAGCAAACGCCCTCAGACGGCCGATAGCCGCTGGCGGGTAACATCTGCTGGTAAAAATTACGCCAGGGGGTGGCGAAATCCCCATCGGTGATCCGCACCCGGTACACGGCGTACTCCCCTGCGGGCAGGGTTTGTATCACCATGTTTTCACTGCCGGCAGGCAGCACAAAATCATCGGCAACGGTAAACACCACGTCGGCACGCAGCTTTTCCGCTGCGACCTGATTCGGATCGTCCCAGTAGAGTACCAGCCATTTCCCCACGGGAATGCCTTGCTGTTGTTGCCAGGCCATCAGTTGCTGAAAACCCAGTGGGACTGATTGTGCATAAGGCCCCACAACCCGCACGCCAACGGCCTTTTCTGCCGGTTTTTGCTCAATGCTTACCGCCATTGTCATCACTCCTCTCGCCTATGTCCGGAACAGTAGAGTCAAGCGCCAATTTCGGTTCGTACATCCAGCAATTCAGGGAAAAATGTCAGTTCTAGCGCCTTCTTCAAGAAGCTGACACCGCTGGAGCCGCCGGTACCCGATTTAAAACCAATGATCCGCTCGACCGTTTTCATATGGCGAAAACGCCATAGATGGAAGCTTTCCTCGATATCCACCAGCTTCTCGGCCATTTCGTAGGCCGCCCAGTAGGTTTGCGGATTATCGTAAATCAGTTTGAACACCGGTAACAGCTCTGGATTGCGCTGGTACGGCTGGGTCCAGTCTCGCTCAATGCATGCCTGAGGTACCGCAAGGCCGTGGCGGGAAAGATAGCGGAGGAATTCGTCATACAGGCTCGGGGCTTCGAGGATCGCTTTCAGCGCGGCATGTTTTGGCGCATCGTCGCTAAAGACGGCCAGCATGGCGGCATTTTTGTTACCCAACAAAAACTCGATCGAACGATATTGATGAGATTGGAAACCCGACGAATTACCCAGCACGCCACGGAACTCCACATATTCCGACGGAGTCAGCGTTTCCAGCACCGCCCATTGCTCAAACAGCAAACGCTGGATCTGCTTTACCCTGGCCAGGATCTTGAAGCAGTGGCTGAGCTTGTCCTGCTGCACCAGAGTCCTGGCCGCCTGCAGTTCATGCAGCATCAGTTTCATCCACAGTTCCGAGGTCTGATGTTGCACCACAAACAGCATCTCATCATGATGCTGCGGGTTGGAAAGTGGCTGCTGACAATCCAGCAGTCGATCCAGGCACAGGTAATCACCATAGCTCATGCGCTTGGAAAAATCGGTAACGATGGCGCTTTCTAGTTCCCGCTGATTCATGTTCTCTCTCCGTGTCGCTCACGCCTTTGGCAAACGTGACGCGCGTTGCTGGTTCGCAAGTGAAGAGAAGACAATAGTCCATTACGGCAACATTAACGTAACAATTAACGAGAGCTGCTTCGCAGATCCGGTGCTGACATCGGATTTAACGGGCGCAGCAGCGCTCCTACTCCGGAGACTCAAAGCACATCCAGCAGCCATTTTTGCGCCGGGGTCAGTCGGCTGGCCGTTTCCTCCTTCAGCCAGCGGCGCTGATCCTGCTGGGCGGTATCTGCACGGTCAATATAGAGTGCGTGCAACACCCGCCGCCGGGTACCGATCCTGTTCTGAGTACCTCCATGCCAGGTGTGCGCGTTGTAGATCATCACGCTACCGGCAGGGGCTGCAAAAACAATCTCATCGGGATGTGCCAAGTCGGGATCGGCCAACACATCTTCCGGCAGTTCCGGCCGCAGGTGCGTTCCGGCGATAATCCGCGGCGCGCCATTTTCCGCACTTAGGTCGTCAATCGCCCATATCGCATTGACCAAATGTACTTTGGGAAAATCGGGGCGCGGCTTTTTCCAGTCGGCATGCAGAGGCTGATGGCCGCCACCGTGCAAGGCTTCTCGGGCATTGAGGCTCGAGACTTTGAACTCACCGTTGAAAATATAGCGGCAGGCAGACAGGATCAGCGGATGCGACCACACCTTTTCCCACACCACACCTTTATTCACCATGTTGGCAATGCGCGTTGCCGTCGCTTCCTGATGGTGCTCAATGGCCAGGTTATCCCCTTCTTTCTCCACCAGCTCATCGATAAGATTACGCATCGCCACCAGCCAGTCAGGATCGGCCACGTTGTGCACCACGGTATACCCCAACGTATCAAGCTCCTGCTTCATCTGTGCCGTTAACTCGATGCTGGCTCCTAAAGCCTCCAGGTATATCTCGGATTGACGCTGCATCATGATTTCTCCATTTACTTTTTGATAACATAACGGCAAATTTACTGGAAGCCTGGGCCAAAAACAGGGGGCTTTTACTACGAAATACTGGACACAGATGTACGCCAGCCAAAAATGTGACCTGGGTCATAAATGCGTAAAGCTCCTTGAACGCCAGGAAATAACACCTTAATTGCACTGCCCGCCTGGGTTTATCATCATTCTTAAATGCATCGTTAACCGCCGAAGCGCACTGGAGATCGCGATGTCTGAAACGCTAGTTGCCCTGCTTGAACAGCTGATTTCCCATCAGAATGCGATCCAGGTAAGGTTTCCTGAGCCCACTTTTCCCGCCCCGCCTTTGGCCTTCTGCGTGCCTTTTCCGCGGCTTGAAATAGTGCTCGAAGGGGAAGTTGAAGATCAGTGTCTACCTTTGGCAAATAACACGCTCTCCAGCTATCAGGTGCTTTATGTTCCTGCGGGCAAATGGAGTTATCCGCAATGGACCCAGCCAGCCACCACGCTGAGCATCTTGTTCAGTAAGCAAAAGCTGGGTTTCAGCCTGCAAAGATGGGATGGGCAAACGCTGTGTGAAACGCAAAAACAGCACGTTGCGCGACGTGGGCCCAGAGTCGGCTCATACCTGCTGCTGGCGATGAATGAGGTTTTGCTGCAACCTGATGCATTGACCTCGCAGCTGATCTTTACCGGGTTGGTCAGCCACTGCCTAGAACAGCTCGCCGGCCAGGGGCAAACCGTCAGTAAAAGCCAGGAACTGCTGCTGGCCATACAGGATTACCTTGATGACCACGCCGGGTTGCCGTTAACACGGGAAGGCGTTGCCAAACGATTTCATATTACCCCTAACTATCTGTCCCACCTGTTTCAAAAGTCAGGCCCAGTCGGCTTCAATGAGTACATCACCGGTGTGCGCCTCGAGCGGGCGAAAAATCTATTGCGTGGCTATGATCTGAAGATCAAAGAGATCGCTCATAACTGTGGGTTCGACGACAGTAACTATTTTTGCCGGATATTCAAAAAGCATACCGATCGTTCCCCCTCTGAATATCGCAGGCATTGCCGCAGCCTTTAGTCGCACACGCGAGCACGTGCTGAATGTGTAAGGGGCTGCACATGTTCGACCTTAGGGGCTGCCCCCCTACGCATCGGGCCTATTGAGGTTTATCACCGGGCGTAACGCCCGGTGATAACGTAGATTAGAACCACTTGCCAAAGCGGCGGATGTAGAAACGCTTCATCAATTGCGCCACCACACAGTAGCTGACCAGCGTGGCCACCAGCCAAGGGAAATACTCCCACGGCAGCGGTTGTAACCCGACCCATGCCCCAAGCGGCGAGAACGGAATATAGATACCGAGTGCCATAATAATCCCGGTGGTCAACAACACCGGCAGCGCCGCCGTGCTCTGAATGAACGGGATCTTCTGGGTACGTAGCATATGCACTACCAGCGTCTGAGACAGCAGTCCTTCTATAAACCAGCCGGACTGGAACAGAGCTTGATGCTCTACGCTATTGGCGGCAAACACAAACCACATCAACGCATAGGTAGTGATGTCGAAAATCGAAGACGTCGGCCCAATCCACAGCATAAAGCGACCAATGTTCTTGGCATCCCATTTGCGGGGTTTACGCAGGAACTCTTTGTCCATCTTGTCCCACGGCAGGGAAAGCTGGGAGATATCGTACATCAGGTTCTGTAACAGCAGGTGGATCGCCAGCATCGGCAGGAACGGAATAAACGCACTGGCCACCAGCACCGAGAACACGTTGCCGAAGTTGGAGCTGGCGGTCATGTTCAGATACTTGATGATATTGCCGAAGGTTTCACGCCCTTTGATCACCCCTTCTTCCAGCACCATCAGGTTCTTTTCCAACAGGATGATATCGGCGGATTCCTTGGCAATGTCGGTACCGGTATCGACAGAAATGCCCACGTCGGCATCGCGTAACGCCGGGGCGTCGTTAATGCCATCCCCCAGGAAGCCCACGGTGTGACCATTAGCCTGCAACATTTTCAGCACGCGTGATTTTTGTAGCGGCGTCAGCTTGGTGAATACCGTACGTTGCTCAACCTCACGCATCAGATGGGCATCGTCCATCTGTTCAATCTCCAGGCCGGAGAGCGGCGTTCCCGGTTCCAGGCCAACGTCACGGCAGATTTTACAGGTGATTACCGGGTTGTCACCGGTCAGCACTTTCACCGCCACGCCATTTTCCTGTAGGGCAGCAATCGCTTCACGAGCGCTCTCTTTTGGCGGATCGAGGAAGGTCAGCAGGCCTTCGATCACCAGATCGCGTTCATCCACAATGCTCAGTGGCAAAGTACAACCTTCCAGACCCAGATCTCGCGTTGCCAGCACCAGCACGCGGAAACCATCTTCATTGTACTGGCAGGCCAACGCCTGCAAATCGGCACGGCGAGCCTCGTCAAGCGTCAACACCTCTTGCCCGACACGGACGTGGGTGGCGATCTCCAACATCTCTTCAACTGCACCTTTGCAAATCAGCAGTTGGCGCTGTTGTTCATCCTGTACCACTATCGACAAGCGACGACGTATAAAATCAAACGGCAGCTCATCAACCTTGCTATAGCGCCCCAACGCCTCAACGCCTGGCTGGCCCTGGCCAAAACGGATCACAGCCTGATCCATCAGGTTCTTCATGCCGCTCTGATGGAAGCTGTTCAACCAGGCTAAATGCAGCACGTGGTTATCCTTGCTTCCATTCACATCCAGATGGTGTTCCAGAATGATGCGATCCTGCGTCAGGGTGCCGGTTTTATCGGTACAAAGCACGTCCATCGCGCCAAAGTTCTGGATCGCATTCAGCCGTTTGACCACCACCTTGCGGCGCGCCATGGCAATTGCGCCTTTCGCCAGGTTCGAGCTGACGATCATCGGCAGCATTTCCGGCGTCAGCCCCACGGCGACCGCCAAGGCAAACAGCGCCGCCTCCGTCCAGTCGCCTTTGGTAAAACCGTTAATCAGCAAGACGATCGGCACCATCACCAACATAAAGCGGATCAGCAACCAGCTAACGCTGTTTACTCCACGGTCAAAGGCAGTTTGCGAACGGGAACCGACGATCGACTTAGCCAAGGAGCCAAAGTAGGTGCGGCCACCGGTCGCGACCACCACCGCCGTCGCCGTTCCGCTGGCCACGTTGGTGCCCATCAGACAGATATTGGCCAACTCCAGCAGTTCGCTTTCGCTGGAGGCATCAATCTCGCTGGACTTTTGGCTCACGCCGGCCAAGGCATCGTATTTTTCGATTGGAATAGCTTCGCCGGTCAAGATGGCCTGGCTGATAAACAGATCGCGTGAGCTGAGCAAACGGAGGTCCGCAGGTATCATGTCCCCAGCGGAGAGCTTGATAATATCGCCCGGAACCAACTCACGAATGGGAATTTCCACCGCTAACGCCTGGGTGCTGAAATTACTGCGGCGCAGCACCGTTGCCGTGGTACGCACCATCGATTTGAGTGATTCGGCCGCTTTATTGGTGCGGTATTCCTGCCAGAAGCGCAGCAACCCGCTCAACGTAACCATAATCAGGATAATGATGACGCCGGTAAGATCGGTTTCCTCACCGTTTTGCATGGGCAGCCAGTAATCGGTAAAGAAACTGATCCCTGCCAGCACCATCAACACAAAGATAAACGGGTTGTTAAACGCGCTGACTAACTGTACCAGCGCATGCGGTGCCTTCTCATGGGCAACCTGATTACTACCGAAATACTGCAAACGCTCCTGGGCATCTTCCTGAGTTAATCCGATGCGGTTACAGTTTAAATTAGCCAACGTTTGATCGAGGCTGTTCTTTGCCTCGAGAGCAATGGCATACGGCTCGCGCTGTTTATCACGGCGACGGCTATTTTCTTTAATATGGGTCATGACGCTATTCTCTTTTTTTACTTTGCACACAGGGTTACCCCGCCCGTAATAACGGGTGAACATGCACAAAGTGGAATTTATTTGGTTTACTTCATTAACGTAATGTTTATTCCATTAATATACCTTTGGATTTCAAGTTGTAGCTAGGCGACAAGCTTACTCCTCCCCAGGAGCTTACTTTTGGGTAAGTGACTGGGGGTGAGTAACTGCAGGAAACAACGCTACAGCTTGAAAGACGACGGGTATACGCAGAATAATAAAATCTCTGGGGGGTGCTTGCATAACACATCCTTATCACCTTATCGGTGAAGGTTATTTATCGTTAAACGGGTAATTCTGACGCCACGCGCCAATGCACGGCACTCACGCTGCGTTCTAAACTAATACGGCAGACAATGCCCTCAATCTCTTTTTGCGCGGCCGGATTAGCCACAATTTCCGCACAGACTTCCAACTGACCAGGAATGGCAATATCGGCGCTACGCAGCGATTGCAGACGTAATGCCACGCCGTTCAATGCCTGTAGGATCAGGGTACGAACCAGGATTTCATCCTGCTCCCCGCAGGTGACCTGGACGCGATAACGCAGCTCCAGATCCACCGCCTGCTGCTGGGGTTGCAGGTTAATGCGCTGCGCCGCTTCACGCAGCAGGATATTGGCACACAGGATCACCAGGGTGGCGCAGACAGCTTCCCAATGCTGCCCCAGGCCACATAGCACGCCGATGGCCGCAGAGCACCACAAGGTGGCCGCCGTATTCAGGCCGCGGATATTCAGCCCTTCCCGCATAATCACGCCAGCACCAAGAAAACCGATACCGGAAACGATCTGCGCCGCAATACGTCCCGCGCTGGAAGGCTCGGTGTCAAAAGAGCTCAGGATAAAAACGGCGGCTCCGGTCGCAACCAAAGAATTGGTACGTAAGCCCGCCATACGCTGACGCCATTGACGCTCGGCACCAATAACGGCACCCAGGCCCATTGCCAGGAATAAATTCAGGATAAAAGGAGTCATAGCCATGATCTTCCCCTTAATTAATCATTGAGGTTGAATCATGTGCCGTTAAGCACACGCGAAATCGCGCCGATAATTAATCAGCGGGTCAGCGTTTGGGTGCCCGGAGGGAAAAGGCCGTGGTGATGGTTAAATACCATAATCATATCCGAATCAATACGCCCAATGCGCGAGCGCCTCGGGGACAACAATCATGTTCGGGTTTGCACAGCTCGGAATAACGAGAGAGGGGTGCTGCCCGCCGTGTTCGGCAAGCAACAAATCACAGGAGATTGGTCAACTTGCCTTTATTATTTCGCTACTACTGCAACTGTCCAATTGGTTTTCTCCACGGTAATTTTGGCTGGAGTATAATGACATGAGGTTGTGAAGTAAAGGTTATATTATTAAACGAAGACTAAACCGAATATCCCCCTTAAATAAATACTGTTATAGGTACAATAATAGTCGGCCGAAGCAGCGCCTCTTCGTAGTGAGCAACGTGGGTTAATTTGTAGGGTGACCCAAGACGCAGCACGAGTGATCCGGTTGAGCGATTTAGTTTAGCTGTTGCTGTAACCAGTTCAGTAACGCTGCCACCTCAGACGTTAAACCGGCGGCTTGTGGCCACACCAGATAGATATCGCTATCGTTCAAATGCAGCGCGGCCGCCAAAGGTACCAAGCGCCCTGCTGCAATCGCATCCTGCGCCAACACGGCCTTCACCAACGCAATACCAAACCCCTGCTCGGCTGCACGCAGCAGTAACCCCGCGTCGTTGAACAGCGCCAACTGCTGCCCACCACCCATTCTCCCTGCGGCACTAAACCAGCTATGCCAGGGAGTAACGTCATGCTCAAGCAGCGGGATCTGTGGATCTCCAGCATCAAATGCCTCCTGCCACTGCCTGGCCAGCTCCGGGGTCGCTACCGGCAGCACGACTCCTGAAGCGATACGCTGAGCCTGAACGCCTGACCATTGGCCATCACCAATGCGGATCGCGGCATCGAATCCTTTACGGCCGAGATCCTGAATCGCCAGCGAGGCGTCAATATCCAACCGGATCCCAGGGCAAGCACGATGAAACTCAGCCAACCTGGGCAACAACCAGTAATGCGCAAAGGAAGGCAGCACGCTGATGCGCAACATCTGGCTGACCGCTACCCGTCTGGCTCGGTCAACGCCTTGTTGCAAAGCGAGTAAAGCAGGCTCAGTTGCCGCCAGCAGTTCGCGCCCTGCAGCATTCAGCCGTACCCCACGCCCGGAGCGGTCAAACAGTGGGTAGCCAATAGCCTGTTCGAGCTGCTGAATTTGTTGGCTAACGGCACCGTGAGTTAGGCTGACCCGTTGCGCCGTGGCACGCAAATTCTCCAACCGCGCAGCGATCACAAAGGTTGGCAAAATATGCAGGGGAAGACGCTCATTCATTGCTGGTTAGCCTTACTATCCAAAAGGGTCATTTTTTATCGATATTAGCACTAATCAGGATCGCCTATAGTGCAAACCTACTGGCCCCTAACTCAAGGCATGACCATGCACCCACGTTTGCAGCAGGATCTCGACGATTTACCCCGCATACTTGACCATACCAACCAATTGGCGCAGGGCTTCCTTGCCAGCTTGAGCCAGCGCCCGGTATGCCCACCCTTGGCCGCACAACAGTTGCAAACCGATGACGATCGGCTGGCCGAAGAGGGTTGCGGGGCGTTAGCGGCATTAGAAGCGTTTTGGCAACGCTATGAGGCTGGCCTTTCCGGCAGTACCGGGCCGCGTTACTTTGGTTTTGTTACCGGCGGTAGCACCCCTGCGGCGCTGGCTGCCGACTGGTTGGTTAGCACTGCCGACCAGAATAGCCAACTGAGCCATGATACCGTGGCGGCCGCGATCGAGCTGGCGACAATTGAGCAACTGAAAACCTTGCTGCAACTGCCCGCCGACTTCAGCGGTAGCTTTGTCAGCGGTGCCACCATGGCCAACTTCACCGGGATCGCCATCGGCCGCCAGTGGTTAGGGCAACAGCGCGGGATCGATGTGGCACAGTCTGGCTTGGCCGCCTTGGGGCCGATTCAGGTCCTTTCCGCCAATGCGCATGCCAGCAGCGTGAAAGCGCTCAGCATGCTCGGTATTGGGCGTGATGCTTTAAAGCCTATCGCCAGCCAGGCTGATTGCGAAGCTATTGATATCGATGCGCTGGAGCGTCACCTTGCCGCCACGCCAGATATCCCAACGATAGTGCTCGCCAGCGCAGGCACGGTAAACACCGGCGTTTTTGACGATCTACCCCGCCTGCTGGCACTACGGGCACGCTATCCCTTCTGGTTGCATGTCGATGCCGCCTTTGGTGGGATCGCGGCCTGTTCTCACCGCCTAGCCCATCTGCTGGACGGTTGGCACCAAGCGGACTCAATCACCGTAGATGCCCATAAATGGCTGAATGTCCCTTATGACAGCGCCATTCAATTTACCCGTCACCTGGCATTGCAGATGCAGGTGTTCCAGAATCACTCGACCTATCTGGAGGCCCCCACGTTGCGCCCAGACAACTATTTGCACCTGACGCCCGAGAACTCGCGGCGTTTTCGCGCCCTGCCCTTGTGGATGGCATTGAAAGCCTACGGCAGCAGCGGTATGCGAGAGATCGTCGAGCGTAACGTGACGTTGGCGCGACGTTTAGGTGACGGATTGGCGGCCAGTGAAGGCTTCCGCGTGCTGGCCCCAGTGGAGCTGAACATCGTATGCTTTGCGCTGAAGGGCGTTACAGGCGATGCCACCGCCGCACGCAACCGCTTCATCGAACGCTTGGATCGGCACGGCGTGGTGCGCTGTACGCCCACCAGCTACGCGGGCCAACCGGGTATTCGGGCAGCCCTGGTGAATTGGATGACTGAAGAGCAGGATATTACTTTGGCGCTGGCATCAATGCAGGCTTGTCGGGAAGAGGTCTGAAAGTGGCGAGGCTTCGCTTCTGCTGGCCGTCGGTTGTGATATTCAACGGCGATAGCCAGGCGGTAAACGCCTCGCGCAATACCGGCCATTCACCATCGATGATGGATAGCCAGTCCGTGTCGCGGTTGCGCCCCTTTCTGGTCATCGCCTGACGAAAAGTCCCCTCAAAGGTGAAGCCCATACGCAGTGCAGCCTCACGAGAGGCGGCATTCAGACGATCGCATTTCCATTCGCAACGGCGAAAGCCCAAGTCGTCAAAAGCGTGCTTGAGCATCAGAAAGATGGCTTCACTCCCCATCGCTCTGCGCTTCATCAAAGGTGACCAGTTGATCATCCCCAACTCGACCACCCCGTTGGGTTGGTCGATGTTCAAGAAAGCACAGGTGCCGACCGCTTTACCGGTAGTCGCATCGATCACCACCAGGGTGTTTCTACCCTGGGTTGCCAGCTGTCGCTGCAAATACTGCTGGAAAACAGGCAGCTCCGTGGGGCGTTCACTAGACAGATAGGTCCAGTCGCGCCCGTCTTCCGCCAGTTGATAGGCATGAAATAACTCATCAGCACGGCGCGCGATATCCATCGGCTGCAAGCAGCAGAAACGCCCTTGGAGACTCTGTTTTCCCGGTTCACCCGCAGGTTGCCAGCCCTCAAGCGCTGTACCAATGGGTTGCCCAAACTGATTGTGATCCACCCGTCCTCCTGATTGTGAGTTGAAATCGCATCTAGCAGCATTTCGTTGTCTCTGCGCAGTAAGATACGTCAGGAAAATCGATATGTCGCGGATAAGTTATTCACTGACGAATAATTAACAAATGAAATAATTTAACATTGTTATTGAATTAACGACCACATGGTTAGCAGAACTACTTATTTTGACTTGATTCCGATCATAAGCTCCTTCCTCAAGCGCATGAAAGTAACTAAGAATCGTTACCATTTGAGCCAATACATTGATACAATCAATTGAATAAGCATACTTAATGGCGTTTAGTGATGAATCAGCAACTACACTATCAGTCACAAAACCGCCAACTCTGGCGTCATTACGAGCTATAAGAGGCTCTTAAGAATCATCTGATTAGCGGGAAATAGTACCACGATGAAAATAGCTAACCATAGCAGCAAATTTAAGGCTGATTACCCGGCGTCCACTGATAATTTCCAGCCGCAAAATCGCCACAGCATAATAAGTCGACTTAAGCTAAACTGATGCTTTTGGTAGATTAAAAAATATAATTCGAAAAGACGTTGAGTCATGCCGGTTTTATTGATAGAAAGTTGCATTCATAAGATGTGATTTTTTTATAACTTTTAGCCTTTTATCTTCGGGCTTTTGTTTTTATAACCGCGTGGAAACGGACTTAAGTGGGAGGCTCTATGCCAATAATCATTATGGATTCATGCAGTTACACTAGATTAGGATTAACCGATTACCTGACGTCGCACGGGGTGAAAAAGCGTCAGATTAGCGCTGTCCATCATATCGACGGCCTGCATGAGAAGTGCGCAAAACTTAAGCCTAATATGGTATTCCTGAATGAAGACTGCTTCATTCATGAAGCGGATGCGACAGAAAGAATAAAACGCGTGATATCTCTTAATCCCGATACTTTATTCTTTATTTTCATGGCCATCACCAACGTACATTTCGACGATTATTTATACGTCCGCAAGAACGTGATCATCTCGTCAAAATCGATTAAACCGCAAACCATGAGTCAGTTGCTCAACCACTACCTCGAAAGAAAGCTGGTTCGCCCGGAAAAAAGCTCGCTGGATCAGACACCTGTCACACTAAGCCAAACCGAGTCAAACATGCTGCGCATGTGGATGTCCGGCCAAGGCACCATCCAGATCTCCGATCAAATGCAGATCAAGGTGAAAACCGTCTCTTCCCACAAGGGAAACATCAAAAGAAAGATCAAAACCCACAACAAGCAGATCATCTACCATGTTGTCCGCCTGACCGACACGCTTACCAGCGGCATTTTCGTCAACAGCCGTTGATTAAAGCGACAGCAGAACACGTTGGTTTAGAGTACGACAGAAAAACGCCCGTTTTCAGCGGCATGCTGCCGCTACGGGTATTTTGGCAAGTTTTCAACACCGCGTAACTGTGCGGCCAGGTTTCAGCCCACCAACCAGACCGGCGGCAAGCTGTTAATTGCGGCAAAGATTTAATCCTGTTCAGCGCTACGCAGTTCTACAAAGGTGCCATCGCGGCTATCGATCTCATTGAAGAACCACACGCCCGCCGGGTAATCTTCCAGTGACACCAGATACATCGTGCCTTCATTAAACACTTCAACTTCCAGCACTACCCCTTCCCGACGAGGGCCGCCATCGGTCTTTACCGTCACCAGATCGTTAACTTTCATGCTCTACCTCGTTATTCATTCCGGATATCAGTCTATTACAGCTGACGAAAAGAACCCACCATTGCGTAATTCGTTGCCCCTCTGAGCCATCTTATGACGATGACTATTAAAGCTTAGCAGAATGTCAGGCTGATCTTTCAGAGCTCCTGGCACACCACCGTGAACGGTTTTTCCGCCCACTGGCTCAAATCACAGACACAAAAAAACCCGCCTTGGCGGGTTTTTGTTAATCAGCGAGAGGCCGATTAGATAGCGGTAACGTTAGCCGCTGACGGACCTTTAGCACCGTTCTCGATAGAGAACTGTACGTTCTGGCCTTCAGCCAGGGTCTTGAAGCCTTGATCCTGAATTGCAGAGAAGTGTACGAACACGTCTTTGCTGCCGTCTGCAGGAGTGATGAAACCAAAACCTTTAGACTCGTTGAACCACTTCACTTGACCTTTGATCATGTTAGACATGTTGAATTCCTTCAATAAAAAATTTAAGCCACCATGGGCATGAAATAGCCGGTCATCAGTTACTTATGGAGGCACTAGAAAGGAAATTCGTCAGTGAAGAGCTATCAAGGATAACGCTTTAAATTTGAACTACTTTACTCAAAATGTCGTGCATAAATAGGTCTGTACCACAGGCCGAGAATCATTAACTCATGTCGGGCGTATAATAGCAACTCTTTTTATCTCGTGAGGCTGGAAAGGGGGATCGAACGCACATAATTTGCTCCCCGCTGGCGAAATTATCGGCGTTATCTTGCGGATTTCACTGACAATGGTGGCAACGCCGCGCCACAATATTTACAAAACTTCGCCTCGGCTTCATGCCCGCCACGGTCGCATTGTGCACAATGGCGCTGTTCCCGATAGCGCTGCATCTCCTGCGACATGTAGGCGGTCAGGATCCCCGTAGGCACCGCAATAATCGAATACCCTACCAGGATCAGCACCGAAGCCAGCATCCGCCCTAATGGCGTGTGGGGCACAATATCGCCGTAGCCCACGGTGGTTAACGTGACTACCGCCCAGTACATCGATGCACCAAGGCTGGTAAATCCACCACTGCCGCCTTCCACCGCGTACATCAAGCCACCAAATACGCACAGCATCACGCCGACAAACCCAAAGAACAGGGTCAGCTTGTGGCGCGCCAGCTTGATACTGCGCCAGACAATGCTCATCTCACTCATGTAGCGCAACAGTTTCAACACCCGCAATACGCGCAGGATCCGCAGTACACGCAGCAGAGCGATATACTCCACCGCCATATGCGGAAATATCCAGATAATATACATCGGCAACATCGTCAGCAGATCGACGATGCCGAAAAAGCTGATGGCATAGCGCTCTTTACTCGGGGTGCACCACAGCCGCAACAGATACTCCACAGTAAAAAGGGTGGTGAAAAAGACCTCCGCCAAAAACAGCTGATAAAGCACTTGAGCATTGGGGGTATACAGCGAACTGCCGCCGGGTTCGATAAACAGCAACAGCACACTAAGCAGCGCCGTGCTCACCCAGAATAGCTGCATCCTGCGTCCAGTACGGCTTTGATTGCTGAACAACAGCTGATAGCTACGCTGGCGCAGGGTCTGTTTTCGCACTTTGTTGGTCATAATCCAATGTCTGGTCAATAGGTTTGCGCTCATACTAAATCCGAACCTGCGCACCACCAAATTTAACCCATGACAGGATCATGAGAAAACGGGCGCCAAGCCGCAAAATGACCCTGCGTCATATTTCCATCACAAAAATGTCACAATCCAGCCATATGATGGCTAGCGATTATCCGCTCCGGGTTAACACCAAGGATTTCGCCTATGAACACCGTAAAAGCCATTAATCACCAGCAGGCAGAGACGCTGATCCGTTCAGGATCGGCGAAAAAGATTGAGCTGGCCTATGACATTGACAGCGACGATTTTTTCCAGCTCGCCAGCCTGTGGTGCGATCAGGGTGCCAAGATTTCCAAAGGCAAAAAGCACTTTATCGTCTCGCTGAAAGGTTTTCGTATTCCGCCAAACGACTGATCCTCGGCCCCCTCTGCGGCGGTATCTCTGCTTGTCTAGACAAAACCGCCCTTTCGCACACATGCCAACTCTGTTATCCCTATATGATAATCCAGCCGGGAATACCCCGAATACGCAGATTGATCAAGGAGAACGGCATGTCAGCCAACGCACAACTACCTGAAAACATGAAGGTCATCGAAATCAGCCAGCCGGGCGAACCAGAGGTTCTGGTGAGTGCGGAGCGCCCTTTGCCGGTATTGGCCCAGGGTGAAATACTGGTGAAAGTCGCTGCCGCCGGCGTCAACCGCCCAGATGTTATGCAACGCCGTGGGCAATACGCTCCACCTCCGGGCGCCTCGGACATTCCCGGGTTAGAAATTGCTGGCACGGTGGTGGCCGTTGGCGTTGGGGTACAACGCTATGCCCCTGGTGATGCCGTATGTGCGCTGATCGCCGGTGGGGGCTATGCCGAATACTGCAAGGTGCATGAAAGCAATGCGCTGCCGGTCCCTCAAGGCTTCAGCATGATAGAAGCCGCCGCCATGCCAGAAACCTTCTTCACCGTTTGGGTCAACGTATTTCAACGTGGCCACCTTCGGGCCGGGGAAACCGTGCTGATCCACGGTGGCACGTCTGGCATTGGCACGGTTGCTACCCTGTTGGCCAAAGCCTTCTGCGCCTATGTCATCACTACCGTTGGCTCTGAAGAGAAGCGTGAGGCCAGCCTGGCGTTGGGTGCCGACGTCGCCATCAACTATCGCACCGAAGATTTTGTCGAGCTGACCAAAACCGCCACCAATGGGAAAGGGGCCGATGTCATCGTCGATCTGATCGCGGGGGATTACGTGGAGAAGAACTACCGTGCCGCCGCAATGGACGGGCGTATCGTTCAGATCGGCACGCAAAACGGCGTAGTGAAAGAACTGAACCTGATGCCATTGCTGCTTAAACGCCTGACCCATACCGGCTCAACGCTGCGGGCGCGCAGTGTGGAAGATAAAGCCCAGATCGCTGCCGAACTGGAGCTGAAAGTGTGGCCGTTGCTGGAACGCGGGGAGTTAAAACCACAGATTTTCCAGACGTTCCCATTGGAACAAGCCGCGCAGGCCCATGCCTTGATGGAGTCCAGTGCGCATATCGGTAAAATTATGCTGACGCTGTAATGGCAACCCTCCGGCCAGAAACCGGAGGGTTAGGCTGTGTCCCTTAATTGACCGTGGTGCCTTGCAACGCGTCCAAATGACCTCCAGCGGCACTCACGTGCAATTAAGGGACACCGCCTCATATCAGCCGAACAGTTTACCTTTCAGCAAATCCATCCCGGCGCTCATCAGATCGCCGCCCTGCGGTTCCTGACCATTGGGTGACAGTTTGTCAGTGATCATCGGCAAATACTGGGCAATCAGGGCAGAGGCCTGCGCCGGATCGATACCCAATTTGCCAGCCAGTTGTGCAATGGCATCGGTACTTAACGCCTGCTCAACGTGTTCACCACTGATTGGCTGATTTTCACCCGTCCCGATCCAGGAGGCGACCACGTCCGCCAAATTTCCCTGGCGGAATTTGTCCAGGATGGCCGGCAAGCCCCCTTGCTGTTCAACCCACTGCAAAATGGCGCTGTAATCCATTCCTTTGCCACCGCTCAATGCCCCGACTAACCCATCCAGTAATCCCATCGCTATCCCCTTCTCAAACGCTGTACGTTTGTCGCATTTAAAAGAAAAGGGCCGCCGCAGCGACCCTCTGTTGATCGAACCCGGCTTAGCTTCTGATCTTTCTGTAAACAAAAAGCACCACCAGAGCACCGATAACGGCAACCACAAAGCTGCCCAGGTTAAAGCCATCAACCCGGCCCATACCGAAGAAGGTACTGATATAGCCGCCGACAACCGCACCCACCACACCCAGGATCACGGTCATGATAAAGCCGCCGCCGTCTTTACCCGGCATGATCCACTTGGCCAGAATACCGGCGATTAACCCAAAAACGATCCAGGAAATGATACCCATTTTGACTCTCCCTCATTGACCCGTTGTCTAAACTTGCTGGCAATGCCATTATCAAGACGTTCTCCGTCAGCGACCACCCGCTGACAGAATTAACGCCTCTGTACCTTACTACTATAGTCAAAAATCAGCGGGTTACCTACCTCTTGTAGTCTGAAAAACGGCGCATGAAAATTGTGCAATTTTCATCCAGCTGTCATATTGTGTGGCGATAATCAGCTATACTAAATAATGCTCAACTGAACTTCGACCGAGGATAGCGCCATGAGCAACCCCCCTTTCATGCTGTTTTTGGTTTTGGTTTATACCTTGGCCGCCGTGTGGGATGGTTCCGCTGCGCAGTTGTTTATGTAAGCCGTCGGCCAAGCAGTCATTAACCATTCCTGACCAAGGCGTTCTTATTCTCTTTCGGCGCTCCTCGGCCCCGCAATCAAGCGGGCGCAGCATACAGCGCTCCTTAGGTCGAACATCTTCACCCCCCTACAAATTCAGCAACCTTGCAGGGCATGGGATCCAAGAGGAAGAACTATGTTGATTCAACCCTATCTGTTTTTTACCGGTAACTGTGAGCAAGCGGTGAATTTTTATGCTCAGCAGCTAAACGGCAATATAGAAATCATGATGCGTTACAAAGATATCCCGACAGAAGAGCAGCAGAATGGTCCGCCCAATGCCGATCCTGACGCGATTATGCATGCCAGGCTGGTGATCGGGGATAACGTGATTATGGCATCGGATGGGTGCCCGGCCGACCCTACTGGCCCGGCACATAGCGGTTATTCACTGTCGATCCGCAGTGAGAACGTCGAGCAAGGTCGCGAGGTATTTAACCGGCTAGCCCTGGGTGGCAGCATCACCATGCCTTTCCAACCCACCTTCTGGGCCAAGGGCTTTGGCATGCTAACCGATAAGTTCGGTGTCAACTGGATGGTCAACGTCGAGTAGCCACATGATGCAGTGCCTTGCTGTGAGGGTAGGCACTGCCCAGCGCTACCGATGCCAGCTAGAAGCCACCAGAGAGAACAAGACAAACAACACCAGCAACAAAACCAGAGCCAACCGCCAGAACGGTGTTTTACGCCGCTGGTAAGCGATAATCATCAACCCGGCCAGCGCCAGGAGCGTTAACGGGTAATATACCGCCAGCATCAGTAAAACCTGCATCATAGCGTCAGATAGTGCTGCCATGCGCCTCCCCGGCACCAATTTATGCTGAACATATCCTGGAAATATAACGGGACATGCAAGATGGAAATAGAAGGGTTAAGATTGTTCGCAATACCCGTCCCCAACTGATTCCATGACAGGAATGCTATGCCAGCACCCCAGCTCCCGCCCCAAAAACAGCCATTACCCGGGAAAAACAAAAACTCGCCGTTACTCTATCAGGCTGGCGTGTTCGTTATTATCGTCGTGCTTACCCTGATCATGTTCAACGCCTGGCAAATCTGGAACGCTCATCATCGCAACCTGCAAATTGCCGAAAATGATTCGCAGAATCTGGCCCGATCGCTGGCACAGCATGCCGAAGATACCTTTGCGCAGGTAGACAGTAACCTGGTCGATCTTAGCGAACGCATTGAAACCGATGGCTTAGGCCAATCCCAGCGTTTACGCCTGCAAAAAATCATGCAGAGCCAGGCCAGTAACTTTCCGCAACTGCATGGCAGTTTTGTCTATGATGCCCAGGGTAACTGGATCCTGACGTCCAACGATAAACCCCTCAGCCATACCAATAATGCCGACCGGGCGTACTTTAAATACCACGTCACTCATAACAATAATACGATTTATATCGGCGAGGTGATCCGCAGCCGCTCGACCGGCGATTTGGTTATCCCGGTGTCACGCCGCCTGAACCATGCGGACGGCAGCTTTGCCGGCGTGGTCATTTCGACGCTGTATGTCGATTATTTCCGCCAGTTTTACAACACCTTTGCCCTTAACAACGACGCCTCACTCAGCCTTATACTGGCCGACGGCTCCATTTTGTACCGCCGCCCTTACAATGAGGATGCCATCGGGAAAAACATCTCCCACAGCATTTTTTTCCGTGAAGTTCTGCCGCACTCGTCCTTTGGCAACGTCACCATGGTCTCGCAGTTTGACAATGTAGAAAGGGTTTATGGCTATTCGCGGGTGGAGCGTTATCCGCTGGTGATCACCGCCGGGCTGTCGAAAAAAGACGTTCTGGCCGACTGGCGTAACGATGCGTCACTTTTTGCACTCGGTGGAGGAGTCCTGCTGTCCATACTGCTGGCCCTGGGGTTGGTGTTGATACGTCAGATTAACCAAAGCGTCCAAACCGAAGTCGAACTGGTACGCACCCGTGATCAACTGACGCTGATGAACCACACGTTGGAAGAACTGGCTTTGCTAGATGGCTTGACCGGCCTGGCCAATCGCCGTCAGTTTGATATCGCGCTAAAAAACGAAATGACACGGGCGGCGCGCAACGATCGCAGCGTAGCCCTGTTGATGCTGGATATTGATTATTTTAAACAGTTTAACGATATCTACGGCCACGTGGCTGGGGATCAGTGTTTGCAGCAGTTGGGCCGCATGCTGCAAGGCATGGTCAACCGCCCTGGCGATCTGATGGCGCGTTACGGCGGTGAGGAGCTGGCAATTATTCTGCCGGATACCGATCTTCAAGGCGCAATCGCCTTTGCCGAACGGGTTCTGGAGGGCATCCGGCAGTTGAAGATCGCCCACACAGGCAGCCCGCTGGGGATTATCACCGCCAGCATTGGTGCCAGTGCTAAAGTCCCGCATCCGTATAACGATACGCCGCTGAGCCTGGTCAACCTGGCGGATAACGCCCTGTATACGGCGAAAAAAAGCGGTAAGAACCGGGTTTGCAGCCTCTAGGCTCAGACTTGTTGCGCAACCATGGTTTCACCCTGCTGTTGAGTGAGCTGGTAATGCCTAACGGCACAATGCTCGGCAATCAAATCCGCCAGTAACGGAGAATGGCTGGTCACCCACAGCTGGCTGTAACGGCTGGCTTCAGCAATCAGTTGTGCCAACGCGGGCAACAAATCTGGGTGCAGACTGTTTTCCGGCTCGTTCAATGCCATAAAGGCCGGAGGTCTTGGGCTGAGCATAGCCACCGCCAGGCACAGAAAGCGCAGCGTACCGTCGGAGAGTTCTGCCGCTTCAAGCGGCCGCAGGATCCCCTCACGATGCATCAACAGTTCAAAACGCCCCTGCGGTGCCTGCACCTCAAACTCAGAATCAGGGAATGCCCGCCGCAGAATGCCGCACAATAAATTACCATTGCCAATCTCGATGATGGTCCTGAATGCCGCCGCCAGATTACTACCATCGTGCGCCAGCACCGGGGCACGAATACCAACCTGTGGGACACGCAGCGGTGAACCCGGCCAAACCGCAAACTCATGGTAAAAACGCCATTGCCGCAGAATTTCCCTGGCCTGTGATAACTCGGGATAGAGATGCGGATCGGACAACTGACCAAATACCGATTCTTCCGCATATAACGCTCCGGCGTAAGCCGCCCTTTCCCCCTGAATATTGGTGAGAAATGCGGTTTGATTAACGCGTTCCAACAGACGCATCGAATTCCGACGCCTATGCCCACTCAGCCACAGCGACTCCTGCTTGACCAGTGGATCCAGCGTAAATAGGCTTGGCTCGGAACTATTATCGGGAGGGGGAAAACCAAGCTGGATTTCATAATCAAAATCCTCCAGGGTGGCCGAAAGGATCATCCGTTTGGGATCGCCGCGTTTATCGCCCAAGCGTGCTCCACCCGCCCACATCGCATTTTGTATGCCCCCCTCTTCTGCCAAGGCGAGCGAAAGCCGCCCACTGGCTGCTTCATGGATTAATCGCACGGCTTTGTACAGATTGGATTTACCACAGCCGTTTGGGCCGCTGATCACATTTACACGGCCAAGAGTAAGCTGCACATTACGGATGGAACGAAAACCATTGAGGGTAAGCTGTTGAATAGTCATGGGTAGATCATTTCAGCAAATAATGGGGCATCTTAACATGATGCCCCCGACGATCCAGCCTTAGTGCACCGTGTTGAAATCCCCTTCCTGGCGCGCCACCAGCGTTAGAATGCTATACAGCGCCACGGCCTGCTGATGCTGGTTAAGCACCTGTACATCCCAGACCACCACGCCATGCGGACGATCCTCAGCAGTTTTTTGCGGCTTGCGGATTTTCTTTTTACAGGTCAACCTCACCTGAATGGTGTCGCCAATTTTCACCGGCTCGATAAAACGCAGGTTTTCCATGCCGTAGTTGGCAATCACCGGCCCGACGCCCGGATCGACAAACAGTCCGGCGGCGGCAGAAACCACAAAGTAACCGTGGGCCACTCGCTCACCAAACAGTGACTCTGCCGCGCCGATCTTGTCCATATGCGCGTAGAAATGGTCGCCGCTCAGGCAGGCAAAGTTGACGAGGTCGGCTTCGGTAATGGTACGGCGGGCGGTCAGCAAGCTTTCGCCAATCTGCAACTGCTCAAAGTATTTGCGGAACGGGTGTACCTGTTCCTCCACCACGTCGGCACCCCGGACCCATTCACGGCTGATGGCCGCCAGCATCGACGGGCTGCCCTGGATCGCCGTGCGCTGCATATAGTGTTTTACCGCCCGTAACCCACCAAGCTCTTCCCCGCCGCCAGCTCGCCCTGGCCCGCCATGCACCAGCAAAGGCAATGGTGAGCCGTGGCCGGTCGATTCCGTAGCCGCATGGCGATCCAGCACCAACATACGGCCATGGGCGCAGGCGGTTGCTCGAATAAACTGTGAAGCCAACTCCGCATCAGCCGTCACCAACGATCCGGCCAGGCTACCTTGCCCCAGTAACGCCAATTCAATGGCCTGTTCGGTAGTTTGATAAGGCATCAGCGTCGCCACCGGGCCAAACGCCTCGGTACCATGTACGGCCTGATGGCGGAACGGATCGGCACAGTACAGCAGAGTGATCGGATAAAAAGCGCCTGATTGCGCGCCATCGCCTACCACTTCTAACTTATCCAGCGTTGCGCCGCAGAGTGGTTCACAGCCATTGCGCAGCAGGAATTCCACCTTTTGCTGCACGTCGTCGCGCTGTTCCTGATTGACCAACGCCCCCATCCGCACCTGCTCCAGCTGTGGATCGCCAATCTTTACGCCAGCCAGGCGCTGCAACAGCGCTTGCTGTACCTCGGCAATGCGTGCCGCCGGAACGATAATGCGCCGGATAGCGGTACACTTTTGCCCCGCCTTGCTGGTCATTTCGCGGCTGACCTCTTTGATAAACAGCGCAAACTCTGTCATTTCTGGCGTCACATCCTCCCCTAGCACGCAGCAGTTAAGCGAATCGGCTTCCATGGTAAAGGCGATGGATTTTTCCAGCAGGCGCGCGTGGGAACGCAGTTTCTGCCCAGTTTGCGCCGAGCCGGTAAAGGTGACCGCATCCTGATAATCGAGGTGATCGAATATATCGCCCACGCCGCCGCAGATCAGTTGCAACGCCCCTTCAGGTACCAACCCGCTGTCGATAATCAGCTTCACCATCGCCTGGGTTAGCTGTGCCGAAGCGGTGGCGGGTTTGATGATGGCCGGCATGCCCGCCAGCCAGGTAGGTGCCAGCTTCTCCAGCATTCCCCAGCAGGGGAAGTTAAAGGCGTTGATATGCAGTGCGACACCGGGGCGAGAGGTCAGCACATGGCGTGCGGCAAACTGCGACTGCTTGGAAAGTGGGATCAGCTCATCTTCCGGCCACAGCGTGTCGTCCGGCAGTTCGCGCCCTGCCAATCCCGCATAGGAGAACAGCGTGGAGATACCGCCTTCTATATCCACCCAGCTGTCATTACGCGTAGCACCGGTTTGATAGGAGATCTGATAAAGCGCTTCTTTATTAGCCAGCAGGTGTTTAGCCACCGCTTTCATCATCTGAGCGCGCTGCTGAAACGTCATCTTTGCCAGCGCCGTGCCGCCCAGCTTGCGGGCATAGCTCAGGCTGGCGGCCAACGGCAGCCCGTCGGAGCAGACCTGATACAAAGGCTCGCCGGTAACGGCATGCTGGATCTCGCGGGCTTGACCCTGGCCGTACACCCAAGCGCCAGAAAGGTAACTGGTTAACTGCTGCATTTGCTCCTCCGGAATTCATAAATAGACACCATTAAGATTAATGATGTATCACATAAATTCCACTCCGCGCCAGGTTAAAATTTAACAAAAGCAAAACAAAATCATCAAACCGCTGAGTTAACACCCGCGTTATCGATAAACACTAAAAATAAATAACAAACAAAATCAATGTTATAACAAAATACATTGTGATACTCATCGCAAAACCACAGTATTTGCATTTGATCTTGTTGTTATCAACTTGTAGCTTTACGGTTAGTTAAAGTGATTCACATTTTTGATATTAATGTGAAAAACATGAATCACCAAGAGGCAAGCATGACAACTGACGCACAATTTCAGCAGCACTTTGACGACAAGATCGCCGCCGATATCTCCATCGAAGCCAAAGACTGGATGCCGGATGCCTATCGCCGCAATCTGATCCGGCAAATCGGCCAGCATGCGCATTCCGAGGTGGTCGGCATGTTGCCAGAAGCCAATTGGCTGACCCGCGCCCCTTCCCTGCGGCGCAAAGCGGTGTTACTGGCGAAAGTCCAGGATGAGGCTGGGCACGGCCTTTATCTGTACAGCGCGGCGGAAACCCTCGGCTGCACCCGACAGGATATCTACCAAAAGATGCTCGCCGGTCAGATGAAATACTCCTCCATCTTCAACTACCCAACGCTGAACTGGGCTGACATTGGCGTGATCGGCTGGCTGGTCGACGGTGCCGCCATCGTCAATCAGGTAGCCCTATGCCGTGCCTCTTACGGCCCCTATGCCAGAGCGATGGTGAAAATCTGTAAAGAAGAGAGCTTCCACCAGCGTCAGGGCTATGAAGCCGTGATGGTGATGGCCCAGGGCAGCGAAGCGCAAAAGGCCATGCTACAGGACGCCATCAACCGTTTCTGGTGGCCAGCGCTGATGATGTTTGGCCCCAACGATAGCGATTCCCCCCACAGCGCGCAGAGCATGGCCTGGAAGATCAAACGCCACAGCAATGACGAGCTGCGGCAGAAGTTTATCGACAACACCGTACCGCAGTTGGAAGCCCTGGGCATGACCGCCCCCGATGCCGATTTGGCATGGGATGAGGCCAGCGGACATTACCGCTTTGGCGAGATCGACTGGGCAGAGCTGCACGAAGTGATCCAGGGGCGTGGGCAGTGCAACCACGAACGTCTGCAAGCCAAGCGTAAAGCCTGGGACGACGGCAGTTGGGTACGGGATGGTGCCATGGCACATGCCAGCAAACGCGCGGCAAATGCAGCTTAATCGAGGAGAGAAAAATGACTCACGCCGAATGGCCGTTGTATGAAGTGTTTATCCGCAGCAAGCAGGGTTTGGCCCATCGTCACGTGGGCAGCCTGCATGCAGCAGACGATCAGATGGCGCTGGAAAACGCCCGCGATGCCTACACCCGCCGCAGTGAGGGCTGTTCGATCTGGGTGGTGCAATCCTGCCACCTGATCGCCTCTCAAGCGGAGGATCGGGCGGCATTCTTCGATCCTTCCGACGATAAAATCTACCGTCATCCCACGTTCTACACCATCCCCGACGGCATCAAGAACATGTAGAGGCAGGCCATGACGATGAATAACGCAGCAACAATCAGCTATGCCCTGCGCTTGGGCGATACACCGCTCATTCTGGCACAGCGCCTGTGCGCTTGGTGTGGCCATGCTCCTGAGCTGGAGATCGACCTGGCACTGGCCAATATTGGCCTCGATCTGCTGGGTCAGGCACGTAATTTCCTGGCCTATGCCGCCGAGCTTTCCGGCCCGCAACACAGCGAAGACAGCCTGGCCTTTGGCCGCGACGAACGTGAATTTCACAACCTGCTGTTGGCAGAACAGCCCAACGGCGGCTTTAACGACACGCTGGTACGCCAGTTCCTGCTCGATACCTACCACGTGCTGCTGCACCGGGAATTGAGCCGCAGCAAAGACAGCCAACTGGCCGCCATTGCCGCCAAATCGCTGAAGGAAGCGGATTATCACCTGCGCTTCAGCCACGGCTGGATGATCCGCCTGGGTGACGGCAGTGAAATCAGCCACCAGAAGATCCAACAGTCATTAAACGACCTGTGGCGCTTCACCGCCGAACTGTTCCACGCCGATGAGATTGAACTGCAACTGGCCGAGCTGGGCATTGCCGTCGATCCACGCCAATTGCAGGCACAGTGGCAAGCCATGGTGAACGACACGCTGCAACAGGCCACGCTCGCGCTGCCTACCGAGCAGGCATTTCGCCTCGGCGGTAAGCAAGGGCGACACACTGAACACCTCGGCCCGATGCTGGCAGAGATGCAGTTTCTGCCACGCGCTTACCCGAACTGTAGCTGGTAGAGGCAATGATGAATATCACCCGACTGCAACCAGCCGAGATCCCGCAGATCTGGCACTGCTTACAGCAGATCAGCGATCCCGAACTGCCGGTACTGTCCATTACCGATCTGGGCATGGTACGTGACGTGGAGCGCGACGGTGCAGGCTGGCACATCACCTTTACCCCAACCTATTCCGGCTGCCCGGCGACCGAGTACCTGCTCAACGCCATTGAACAGACGCTGAACGAGGCGGGTTTCAGCCCGGTGAAGATCACCATCAGCCTCAGCCCGGCCTGGACCACCGACTGGATGAATGCAGATGCTCGCCAGCGCCTGCGTGAATACGGCGTGGCGCCACCGCAAGGGCAAACCTGTGAGAAGCCTTTAGCCCATGGCTCGGTGCAGTGCCCCCGTTGCGGCAGCGAGCACACGGAAAAGATCAGCGAGTTCGGTTCCACCGCCTGCAAAGCGCTTTACCGCTGCTGCGAATGCCGGGAACCGTTCGACTATTTCAAATGTATTTAGGAGCACTGAAAACCATGACGGTCTTTCATCGCCTGAATGTCGCAGCCATCGAGCGCGAAACGCCGGACGCCGTAGCCATCACGCTGCGCGTCCCGGACGAACTGAAATCCCATTACGGCTATACCCCCGGCCAGCACCTGACGCTCAAGGCGCGGGTCAACGGCGAAGAACTGCGTCGCTGCTATTCCATCTGTAGCGCACCGCAGGACGGCGTATTGCAAATCGGCATCAAGGCGATCCATCAGGGGCGCTTCTCTTCGTTTATCAACCAAAGCCTGCAGGTGGGCGACGAGTTGGAAGTGATGCTGCCGCAGGGCCGCTTTGGTTATCAGCCGCAGGCACAAACCAAGGGCAACTATCTGGCGATCGCCGCTGGCTCCGGCATCACGCCAATGCTATCGATCATCAAGGCGACGTTGCAATTGGAACCCAACAGCCAGTTCACGCTGATTTATGGCAACCGCACCAGCCGCTCGGTGATGTTTAAAGAAGCCCTCTCGGATCTGAAAAACCGTTATCCACAGCGCTTCCAGCCGCTGTATCTCTTTAGCCAGGAAAATCTCGACAGCCCGCTGCTCAGTGGCCGCATCGATCGTGACCACCTGACCGCGCTGGGTAATACGTTGGTGGACTTCAACGAGTTCGACCACGCTTTTATCTGCGGCCCGGAAGCGATGATGGACGACGCGCATACCGTGCTGGAGCTGGCCGGTATGCCTGCCGGGCGTATTCACAGCGAGCGTTTCAACACCAGCGGCATCGTCGCCCGCCTTGCCAATGCAGGCAGCCGCAACGCGACTCAGGTAGAGATCCGGCTTGATGGCCGCAGCCTCAAAATCGACGTCGGCAGCGAGGATGACAGCATTCTGGATGCCGCATTACGTCAAGGGGCCGATTTGCCCTACGCCTGCAAAGGCGGCGTCTGCGCCACCTGCAAATGCAAACTGAAGGCCGGTGAGGTGGATATGGCGATCAACTACAGCCTGGAGCCGGATCAACTGGCGGCAGGCTATGTCTTGAGCTGCCAGTCCTGGCCACGCGGTGAAGGCGTGGTGCTGGATTTTGACGTTTAGGAGCCGACGATGGAAACCCCTTGGATCCTGCGCGAACAGCAGCAACGCGTGGTCACACTGACGCTGCACCGCCCCGATGCCCGCAATGCGTTGAGCACTGCCTGCCTGGAGCAGTTGGTTTATCAACTGGAACAGGCCGACAGCGATGCCGACGTCGGTGCGGTGGTGATCGCCGGTGCCGCCCGGTTCTTCGCTGCCGGTGCCGATCTGCGCGAATTACAGCAGCAGGATGTCGCCGCTACCCAGCTCGATCACCGCCCTTTGCTATGGCAGCGGTTGGCTCAGTTCAGCAAACCCTTGCTGGCGGCGGTCAACGGTTACGCGCTCGGTGCTGGCTGTGAGCTCGCTCTGGCCTGCGACATTACCCTTTGCGGCGAAAGCGCCCGCTTCGGCCTGCCGGAAATCACTTTAGGCCTAATCCCCGGCGCCGGTGGTACCCAACGCCTGATCCGCAGCGTGGGCAAGTCCCGCGCCTATCAAATGGTGCTGACCGGTGAAGCCATCGACGCCCGCTGCGCACTGCAAGCCGGGCTGGTAAGCGAGGTTTGTGTCGACGCATTAACGCTGGAGCGTACTCAACAACTGGCCCACCGCATCAGCCAACAGGCACCGCTGGCGCTGCGCGCGGCCAAACAGGCACTAAAACAGGCACAGGAAACCAGCCTCAGCCAAGGCTTGCAGATGGAACGCCAGCAGTTCGTCACTCTGGCCGCTACCGAAGATCGCCGGGAAGGCATTGCCGCCTTCTTCGAAAAACGCACACCGAACTATCAAGGGCGCTGATTTATGGAAAACGCATTAATTCTTAGCCACATCGAAGCCGGGGTGTTGATCATTACCCTGAACCGCCCCGATCGGCTCAACAGCTTTAACGATGAAATGCACCACCAGCTCAGCGAGGCGCTGACCGTAGCCGAGCGCGATGACAACGTGCGTTGCGTGCTGATCACCGGTGCCGGGCGCGGCTTCTGCGCCGGGCAGGACCTGAACGATCGTAACGTGAGTGTGGATCAGGCTCCCCCGGATCTTGGGCTGTCCGTAGAACGTTTTTACAACCCGCTGATCCGCCGCCTGAGCGCCCTACCCAAGCCGATTGTCTGCGCGGTCAACGGCGTTGCTGCCGGAGCGGGTGCCGCGCTGGCAATGGCCTGCGACATCGTGGTGGCCGCCGACAACGCCAGCTTCATCCAATCCTTCTGCAAACTGGGCCTGGTGCCAGACTCCGGCGGCAGTTGGTATCTGCCACGCCTGGCCGGACATGCGCGAGCCATGGGTATGGCGCTGCTGGGGGACAAAATCAGCGCTCAGCAGGCGTTGGAGTGGGGAATGATCTGGCAGGTCGTGGCTGCCACCGAGCTAGCCGACCACACCCAAAGCATGGCCAAACAGCTTGCCACTCAACCTACCTACGGCCTGGGGCTAATCAAAAAGGCCATGTACAGCTCGGCCAGCAATACGCTCGACCAGCAGCTCGATTTAGAACGTGATTTGCAACGCCTGGGTGGGCGTAGTGCCGACTATCGCGAGGGCGTCAGCGCATTCTTCGCCAAACGCCCACCGAACTTCAGCGGGAAGCAGTCTTGAACGGGATACAACCATGAGAGAAAAGATGGCGGTAAATGCCATAACCACCTCCGCAACGGTGGCCGTGATTGGTGCCGGAACCATGGGGATCGGCATTGCTCAGGTGGCCGCCGCGGCAGGGCATCAGGTCAAGCTGTTCGATATCGCCCTGCCCGCCGCCTCCCGCGCACTTGAGCAGCTCGGGCAACGCCTGCGCAAGCGGGTCGAGGCAGGTAAAGCCGATGCCCACAGCACTGAAACCCTGCTGGGTCATATTCAGTTGACCCGTTCGTTGAGCGATCTGGCCGACTGCAGCCTGGTGATCGAAGCGGTGGCAGAAAAGTTGCCGATCAAACAGAGCCTGTTTCGCGATCTGGAGGCGATATGCTCTAGCGATACGCTGTTTGCCAGCAATACCTCGTCACTCTCTATTACCGCCATCGCCAGTGCGCTGCAGCATCCGCAGCGCATGGCGGGCCTGCACTTCTTCAACCCGGCTCCGCTAATGAAACTGGTGGAGATCGTCGGTGGTTTGGAAACCAGCCCGGAAACGCTGAGCAGCCTGCAAACCTTGGCTCAACAGTGGGGTAAGCACAGCGTCGTGTGCCGTTCTACGCCAGGCTTTATTGTCAACCGCGTAGCCCGGCCTTTCTACGGTGAAACCCTGCGCGCTCTGGAAGAACAGATTGCCGATCCGGCCACCCTGGACGCCGTACTGCGTGATGCTGGTGGCTTCACCATGGGGCCACTGCAACTGACGGATCTGATCGGTCAAGACGTCAACTATGCCGTCACCGAATCGGTCTATCACGCCTTTTATCAGGACAGCCGCTTTACTCCTTCGCTGGTGCAACAGGAACTGGTGGCTGCCGGGCATTTGGGCCGCAAGAGTGGCCGGGGTTTCTACCGTTATGAAAGTGAGCAGGCCGTACCGTCAGCAACTTTTGCTTCTGCGGTAACGGCGGACTTGCCTCAGTCCGTCACGTTGCATGGCGACTGGTCGGCCATCGGCGAGTTTGCACAGTTGCTGACGGGAAATGCGGCGGCGATCAAACATCCTGGCCAGACCAGTCCGTTTGCCCGAATCGATGAAGTTACATTTATGTTAACAAATGGTAAAACAGCAAGCCAAGTCGCCGAAGAAATCGGATCGCCCGTGGTTCTGTTCGACCTGTCCGTCAACTATCAGCATGCCCCCGTTATCGCCATCAGCAGCGCCGAGCAGAACACGGTGCCGCACACGGCCAAGGTCATCCGCCTGCTGCAATCGCTGGGTAAACAGGTGATCCACCTGCCGGACTATCCGGGCCTGCTGGTGATGCGCACCGTCGCCATGCTGGCTAATGAAGCCCTGGACGTGGTGAACAAAGGCGTGGCCAACGCCGCCGATACCGACGATGCCATGCGGTTTGGCGTCAACTACCCACAAGGTCCGCTGGCCTGGGGCAGCAAGCTCGGCTGGCAACAGATCCTCACCACGCTGGAAAACCTGCAACGTTATTACGCAGAACCCCGCTATCGCCCAATGCCGCTGCTGCGCCGTTATGCCGCCAATTATTCAGGAGCCCAATGCTGATGAATGCCAACACTCCCCGCGCGCTGGCCCAGCGCTGCGCCGAACAGATGTTTAGCCAAGATACTTGTGCACAGGCAATGGATATGCGCATTGATGCCGTGGATGCTGGCATGGCCAAAGTCAGCATGACCGTCGGCCCGCAGATGCTCAATGGCCACCAGACCTGTCACGGTGGCCAACTGTTCAGCCTCGCGGATACCGCCTTTGCTTATGCCTGCAACAGCCAAGGGTTGGCGGCGGTCGCTTCTGGTTGCACCATCGATTTTATCCGCCCAGCGCTGGCAGGCGACCGTCTAACCGCCTGCGCTGAAGTGCGCCATCAGGGTAAAACCACCGGATTGTACGACGTTGAGATCGTTAACCAACTAGGGAAAACCGTTGCCTGGTTCCGTGGCCGCGCCCATCGGTTGGGCCACCGCATTTTAGGAGAGCAGCCATGAATCAGGCCTTTATTTGCGATGGCGTCCGCACGCCGATTGGCCGTTACGCCGGCGCGCTGGCAAACGTGCGGGCCGACGATTTAGCCGCCCTGCCGCTGCGTGCTCTGCTGGAGCGCCACCCCAACGTGGACTGGTCGCGGGTGGATGACGTGATCCTCGGCTGCGCCAATCAGGCAGGGGAAGACAACCGCAATCTGGCCCGTATGGCGGCGCTGCTGGCCGGACTGCCACAAAACGTTTCCGGCACCACCATCAACCGGCTATGCGGTTCGGGGTTGGATGCGTTGGCGATGGCGGCCCGCAGCATCAAGGCCGGAGAAGCCAGCCTGGTTCTTGCCGGAGGAGCCGAATCCATGACCCGTGCCCCGCTGGTCATGGGCAAGGCGGACAGCGCCTTCAGCCGTCAGGCACAGATGTTTGATACCACCATCGGTTGGCGGTTTGTTAACCCGCTGATGCATAAGGCTTTCGGTAGCGACTCGATGCCGGAAACCGCCGAAAACGTCGCGGCGCAGTTTGGCATCAGCCGTGCCGATCAGGATGCCTTTGCTCTACGCAGCCAGCAGCGCACCGCCCTGGCACAACAGCGGGGGATCCTGGCACAGGAAATTATTCCGGTGAGCCTCAGCGGCAAGAAAGGAGTCATTACTCAGTTCAGCGAAGACGAACACCCACGCGCAGAAACCACGCTGGAGCAGTTACAGAAACTGAAAACACCGTTCCGTCAGCCGGGTTGTATCACCGCCGGGAATGCTTCTGGCGTCAACGACGGTGCGGCAGCGCTGATTGTCGCTTCCGAAGCCATGGCCTTGCAGCAAGGTCTGACGCCACGGGCACGCATTGTCGCCACCGCCACCTGCGGCGTGGAACCGAGATTGATGGGGATCGGCCCGCTGCCCGCGACCCGCAAAGTTCTGGAAATCGCCGGGTTAAGCCTGGCGCAGATGGACGTCATTGAACTTAACGAAGCATTCGCCGCACAGGCGTTGGCGGTGTTGCGCCAGCTTGGTCTGCCGGATGATGCCGAACAGGTCAATCCCAACGGAGGTGCCATCGCTCTTGGCCATCCATTGGGCATGAGCGGTGCGCGCCTGGCGCTGGCCGCCCTGTTTGAGCTGGAACGTCGCGCTGGCCGCTACGCACTGTGCACCATGTGCATTGGCGTCGGTCAGGGCATTGCCATGATTATTGAGCGTGTCTAACACCTGCGAGGCTAAAAAGATGACTACAAATCCACGGCCCATCGACGCGATTGAATTTGCTTCACGCGACGAAATCGAAGCATTACAACTGGAACGCCTGCAATGGACCCTACACCATGCCTACAACAACGTACCGATGTATCAACGCAAGTTCGATCAGGCCGGCGTTCACCCGAGCGATCTGAAGCAACTGAGCGATCTGGCGTTATTCCCTTACACCACCAAGCAGGATCTGCGTGACAACTACCCGTTCGACACCTTTGCCGTGCCGATGGAACAGGTAGTACGCATTCATGCTTCGTCTGGCACCACAGGCCGCCCAACGGTAGTAGGTTATACCCAGCGGGATATCGATAACTGGGCCGATATTGTCGCCCGTTGCCTGCGCTCTGCCGGGGCCACGGCCAAAGACAAAATCCACGTTGCTTACGGTTATGGCCTGTTTACCGGCGGGCTGGGTGCGCACTATGGCGCAGAACGCCTGGGTGCGACGGTGATCCCGGTGTCCGGCGGCCAGACGGAGAAGCAGGTGCAGCTGATACTGGATTTCAAACCCGACGTGATCATGGTGACCCCGTCCTACTGCCTGACGTTGATCGACGAACTCGAACGAAAAATGGGGGGCGATGCGCGCAACTGCTCCCTGCGTTTGGGCGTGTTCGGTGCAGAACCCTGGTCAGAATCCCTGCGCCATGAGATCGAGTCACGCATGGGGATCAAGGCGCTGGATATCTACGGCCTTTCCGAAGTGATGGGGCCAGGCGTAGCGATGGAGTGTGCCGAAAGTGGCGGCGGGCCGACCATCTGGGAAGACCACTTCCTGCCGGAGATCATCAACCCGGAGACTGGCGCGATACAGACTGACGGCGAGCATGGCGAACTGGTTTTCACCACGCTGACCAAAGAGGCTCTACCGGTGATCCGCTATCGCACGCGCGACCTTACCCACCTAATGCCAGGGGATGCCCGCAACATGCGCCGGATGGGCAAAATCACCGGCCGTTCCGACGATATGCTGATCATTCGCGGCGTGAACGTATTCCCTTCACAGGTTGAAGAACAGATTATGCAGTTCGAGCATCTGTCGCCGCATTATCAGCTGCAGGTGAGCCGTGCCGGGCATCTGGATACCTTGGCCGTGCGGGTGGAGCTGAAAGAGTCGGCGTTGACGCTCAACCACCAGCAGCGTTGCGATATTTGCCACCAGCTGCGTCACCATATCAAATCGATTGTCGGGGTCAGCACCGACGTCAGCATTGCCAACTGTGGCGATATTCCTCGCTCGGAAGGCAAGGCCCAGCGGGTGATCGATCTGCGACCACGCTAAGTTTTGCCCCCTCACCCTAACCCTCTCCCACAGGGAGAGGGAACCGATCGAGTGTGCGTGAGATTAGAGTGATTCACCTTAGATTGGGAGGCGATCACGTTTGCGGAGGTTACCTCTTTACTTCCAAACGAGCGGGGGGCAATCAGCTCGCTCTCCCTGTAGGGGGACCGATCGAGTTTGCTTAGATTACTTCTTTACCTCCAAACGAGCAGGGGCTATCAGTTCCCTCTCCCTATGTGGGGGGACCGATTGAATTTGCTGAGATTATCACTTTACCTCCAAACGAGCTGCGGCTATCAGCTCCCTCTCCCTATGTGGGGGGACCGATTGAATTTGCTGAGATTATCACTTTACCTCCAAACGAGCAGGGGCTATCAGCTCCCTCTCCCTGTGGGAGAGGGTTGGGGTGAGGGGCAAGCCGTCGTCGTTTATGCTAATGTCGTGTCTCAGCAAAGGCTTACCCAGGGAAAAATATGGAACATAAACTGGACGACTTTATCCGCCATGCATTAAGCGCCCAACCGATCAGCGGCACCTCGCTGATCATCTCACTCTACGGCGATGCACTGAGCCATCGCGGTGGTGAGATTTGGCTGGGCAGCTTAAGCGCACTGTTGGAAGCCCTGAGCTTCGGCGATCGTTTTGTCCGTACCTCAGTGTTTCGTTTGCAAAAAGAGGGTTGGCTGGACGTAGAAAAGATTGGGCGGCGCAGTTATTACCGCGTTACCGAACAGGGGATGCGCCAGTTTCGCCATGCAGAGTCCAAAATCTACCTCAGTGAACAGCCGCAATGGGATGGCAAGTGGGAGCTACTGCTGTTGGAAAGTGCGGAAAAAACCGAGCGTGCACGGCTGAAAAAAGAGCTGGGCTGGCTGGGCTTTGGCCAGATCGCCAACAACCTGATGGCCGCCCCTACCCATACGCAAACCGACGTCACCGCCCTGCTTGGCGAGCTCAACGCCAGTGAACAGGTGATCTACTTCCGTGCCGACTATCCCTACAACCGTTCCGAACAAACGCTGCGGCAAATGGTCGCCAACTGCTGGTCGTTAAGCGAGGTGGCCGGTTACTACCATGAGTTTATCGTCTCCTTCCGCCCGTTGATGGCCCTGCTACGCGAAGCCGACGAGCAGGAACTGACGCCACTGCGATGCTTTCAGATTAAGCTATTATTAATCCACTTTTTCCGCCGCGTGGTGTTGAAAGATCCTCTGCTGCCGGATGCCCTGTTACCCGCTCAATGGGAAGGCCAAATAGCCCGCAACCTGTGCATCAATATCTATCAGCGAGTGGATCGCACCGCGACGGAATATGTCAGCGCCTTGGCAGAAACCTCCATCGGCACCTTACCTGCACCCAGTGCCGGTTACTATCGCCGCTTTGGCGGACTGCCGCGCGATCCCACTACATTTTAAGGAGTTTGCGCTATGCCCGTGTATCAGATTGACGGTTTGACGCCGGTGGTCGATCCCAGCAGCTATGTTCACCCCACTGCGGTACTGATTGGCGACGTGATTATCGGCAAAGGCGTCTACATCGGCCCCAATGCCAGCTTGCGCGGCGACTTTGGACGCATTGTGGTCGAAGACGGTGCCAACGTGCAGGATAACTGCGTGATGCACGGCTTCCCGCTGCAAGACACGGTGGTGGAACAAGATGGGCATATCGGCCACAGCGCCATACTGCACGGCTGCCGCGTGCGCCGTAACGCGATGATCGGCATGAATGCCGTCATCATGGACGGTGCGATCATTGGTGAGAACTCCATCGTCGGCGCGGGTTCCTTCGTCAAGGCCGCCGCAGAGATTGCCGCCAACCAACTGGTGATCGGCAGCCCGGCAAGGGTGATCCGCGAACTGACCGAACAGGAATTAGCCTGGAAACGCACTGGTACACTCCAGTATCAGGAGTTGGTCTTACGCTGCAAAAACAGCCTGAAAGAAGTGGCCCCTCTCACTGAACCAGAGCCAGGGCGCCAACGCCTAAACTTCGGCGACCACATCATCCCCAAAAGCCAGCTTTAATTGTTGACCGGGCCGCAGCCCGGCAACATTACTCCATACCCTGTACCGGTGCTTCAGTTGCAACCGTTGCTTGCCCTCGTCGACTGTAGAAATAGATGGCTACCAACAGCGCGGTGAACGGGATGCCAAACCACAGCGTCATTCTAAAGAAGTCCGTGAACAACGTGGTTATCATCAAGCCGGCCATCAGGAGCGCTCCCGCCAAGGTAAAGTAAGGATAACCCCACATGCGGAACTTGAGATGCGTCTGCGTATGCTGGCGGCGGAAGAACAGGTGGGTAATAAAGATCATCAGCCAGGTGAAACAGGCACCGTACACCGAGATCGACATCATCACCGCGAACGATTTCTCTGGAGCGGCAATACTCAGCACGATAGAGACAATAATCCCCACGCAGGAGAGCGCCAACGCGTTGACCGGAATACCCCGTTTGCTAAGCTGCCCCAGCGCCGCCGGAGCCTGCCCGGCACGGGACAGCGAAAACATCATCCGGGTGGTGATATACAGCTGGCTGTTCATGGCAGACAGTGCCGCAATCAGTACCACAAAGTTAAAGATCCCGGCGGCGGCAGGCAGATGGATCACGTTCATCGCCACCAGGAACGGGCTTTCACCGGTGCCAGACTGCCGCCACGGCACGATGGCCAGCATCAACGCTATCGACATCATATAGAAGATAAACAGCCGCAGAATGGTGCCTTTAAACGCGCTTTTCACGGCAACCACCGGGTTTTTCGCTTCCCCTGCGGCAACCGCGATCATCTCAATACTCAGATAGCTGAATATCGATACGATCACCGCAAACCACATGCCTTTCACCCCAAACGGGAAAAAGCCGCCGTTGTCGGTGAAGTTACGGATGCCGAAGGTCGGGTTAGCGGAAAACGCCAGGATACCGATGCCAATCATGATAAAGGCTGAAATGGCCACCACCTTGACGGTAGAGAGGGCGTACTCCACCTGGCCAAAAGACTTGACCCCAACCACGTTGACGACGATCACCGCCGCCGAGAACAACAGCACCCACGGCCAGATCGGCGTGCCTGGGAACCAGAACTGCATATACATGCCGATGGCGGTCACTTCGGTGCCCACCGCCAACACCACGCAAGACCAATAGGAATAGCGTACCAGAAAGCCAAACAACGGGCTGAGATAGAACTCGGCATAGTCGCCGAACGATCCTGGGGTTGGGTGCTCAGAGGTCATTTCCGCCAGGCATCCCATCAGCAGTAGCGCAATCACCCCGCCGATAAAATAGCTCAGCAGTACGCTTGGCCCAGCCATCTGGATCGCGTAAGCACTCCCCAGAAACAGGCCGGTACCGATGGCCCCACCGATCGCCAGCATCGACATTTGTCCGGCGGTCAGGTGCTTTTTCAGCCCATCCTGCCGCTGGGCGATAGCGTCAAAACGTTTCGCATCTTTCATGGTTGCTCACCTTTTCTATGCGGTACGGGTAACGTCAAGGATGGCGGCGGCCACATAGTCCAGGTTTTGCTGGTTCAGGCCAGGCAGACACATCCTGCCGGGCGCCACCAGATAAATGGAATATTGCTGCCGCAGTTGGCCGAGCTGGCGTTCATTCAACCCGGTGTAGCTGAACATGCCCTTTTGATCGCGAATGCGGGTGTAGTCCAGCGTGGTACCGCCCTGCTCCAGGCCAGCCGCCAGGCCAACGCGCATCTGTTTGATGCGTTGACGCATGGTGGTCAACTCACTGGCCCACAGTTGGTATAGCTGCGGGTCTGCCAGCAGGGTTTCCACAATCTGGCTACCGTGAGTCGGCGGGCAGGAATAACTGCGACGGATCAGCGTCTTCAATGCGCCCTTCACGTTCACCGCAGCCTCAGCGGTAGCACAGCGCACCGATAGCCCCCCTAAACGCTGGCCATACAGCGCCACATTCTTGGAAAAGGAGTTGCTGACCAGAAAATCCACGTCGGTTTTCAACATCGCCCGCAGCGCGAAACAGTCTTCGTCCAGCCCGTCGCCAAACCCTTGATAAGCGATGTCAAAGAAAGGCAGCAGCCGACGCCGTTGCACCACCTCGATCACCGCTTGCCATTGCGCTGGGCTGAGATCAGTACCGGTGGGGTTATGGCAGCAAGGATGCAGTAGCACCACCGCCCCTTCCGGCAAGGCAGAGAGCGTGTCGAGCATGGCTGCAAAACGCAGTTCACCAGACGCATCATCAAAATACGGGTAGGTATTCACCTTCAAGCCAGCCCCTTCGAAGATCGCCCAGTGGTTGGCCCAGGTCGGATCGGAGACCCAGATTTCGCGGCGTGCCAGATAGTGATAAATAAAATCGGCACCCAGCTTCAGCGCGCCAGAGCCACCTACGCTTTGCACTGTGGCAATACGGTCCACCGGTTCACCAAACAGCAGCGTCTGGATCTGGCGGGCAAACAGGGCAGAACCTTCGATTGGCGGATAAGTATGTGGCCGCTGTTGTTCCAGCAATCGCTGTTCGGCAATATGTACGGCCTGCATCAGGGGAATATTACCCTGATGATCGTAATACAGACCAATACCCAAGTTAACCTTTTGCGGATTAGCATCCTGCATATAGGCTTCCATCAGTGACATAATTGGATCGGGCGTTGACGGGGTAATATGATCGAACATAGATTATCCTTAACTCATTATGTAATGAATCAGCAGGTGAATATTATTTTATGAGAATTAATTACGCTGTAGCGCTAACGGTGATTTCTATTTTCATCCCAGGCACCACTAACTTATCAACAATCACCGTGGAGCGGTTGGGATACGGATAATTAAAATACTGTTGGTAGATTTTATCGAGCAGCTTAACGTCATTAACATCGGTAAGATAAACAATAACCTGTAATACATTATCACTATGGCTATTAGCAGCTTTCAGCGTGGTCGCTAAATTATCAAACGTCAGCGTAATCTGTTTTTCCGGGTCGCCAGTTTCAATAGTGCCATCCTGGCGGACCGGGCCATGGGCGGTGAATAACATCCCGCCACCTTTGGTTGCCCAGGAAAAAGGTTGCCCGATCTCTGGCAGGCCGGTTTCAATGACTGTGCGCATCAAGGTACTCTCCATCGGTAAGCAGGAAACGGTGCAGAGCGCCATCGGCAGCAAAGACCGCATCCAGCACGCTGTAATGATTAGCACCGGGGAGAGCATAGCGGCTAACCGGCAGCCCCTCTTCCCGCAATGCGGAATAATAATATAGCGATTGCCCAATCAGCTCCGGCAGCTCTGCCGCGCCGTAAAATAGCACCATCGGTTTCAAAGATGGCGGCATATTACGAGCCGGGCTTAAGGCCTCTATCTGCTGAGTGGTCAGCTTTAGCTGCTGGTTTACGTAGCTCGCCAGCAGCGGCTGCAACTCAAAAATACCGCTGATGGGAAACACCGCCTGCACCAGCGGATGGTGTTGCCAATACGCCGCCAGATGCCCACCAGCAGAATGACCGGTGAGATAAACCGGCTTATCGCCACGCGGCTTCAGCCGACGCTCGATGGCATCCAGCGCCGCCCCTATTTGCTGGCAAATATCGGCCAGGTTAGCCGCCGGTGCCAAGGTATATTCCACCAGCACCACATCAAAACCCAATGACAATGGCGTACTGGCAATAAAGGCAAAATCCTGTTTATCACAAAATTGCCAATAGCCGCCGTGAATAAATATTATCGTGCCTTTATATTCTTCAGTTGAATAAAGCCAGTCAAAAACTTCACGCGGCGCATCCCCATAAGCCATATTCAACTCATGACGTTGCTGTTGGTAAACTCGCTGACTGCGGGATTGGAATGAGAGCAAGATCCCGTTTTCATCAGCCACCGTCGTAGCGTTATCGTAACTGCCCGCTAGAAGTTTCATATATTAAACTTTGTTTATTATTTAAGATGTGAGTTAACTATTAGCAACATGTTAAAATATTGTCAAGACGGCTGATGCGGCAATGCGTGATCGGCGATATAAATTTATTTTTTCGGACAATAAGTTTCACTGGTTAAACATTTCGAGGTTATTTTAAAGTTTCATCCATGAAACTCGAAAATAAATTGATGGTAAAGAAATAAGTGGGCACAGCATACGCCGCCCCTACGGGCGAGCCGGTTGTATTTGCGCAATTTGGCTGAGGTGCTGATAGGCGTAATCCCAAAAGGTACGCACCTTCAGCGGCATGTATTGCACGTTATTCGCCACCAGTTGCACCGGCAATGGCAGGGGCTCGTAGGCGGCCAACAACCGCACCAGCGTACCATTGGCCAGATCGTCCGCCACCTGATAAGACAGTAGCCGGGCAATCCCCTTTCCTGCCCGCACTGCCAACAGTTGAGTTTCCACCTCGTTCAACAACAAGCGCGGCGTCAAACGTACTCGCTCACCGTTTTCGTTAGGCCCAAAGCGCCATTCTCCTGACGTCGGACGTAGAGTGCCGACAATAGTGTCATGATCGCTCAACTGCGCCGGTTCCAGCGGCTCCCCGCGTTGCGCCAGATAGGCTGGGCTAGCCACGGTGACGCGTGTCACCTCTCCGAGCTTACGCGCCACCTTGGAGGAATCTTGTAAATGCCCGATGCGCACCGCCACGTCCAGCCCTTCATCGATCAGCTCCAGATTGCGGTCATTTAACTGCATGTCGATCTGGATTTGCGGGTAACGTTCGAGAAAAGTCATCACCATCGGTGCCACGTGCTTGCGCCCGAACTGCACCGGCGAAGTAATACGCAGCAACCCGCTCAGTTGAGCCTCTGCGGTATCCATTACCGCGTCTTGATAGTCATGCAACAGAGCACGCGCGCGTTCGGCTAAGCGCAACCCGGCCTCCGTGGGTGCCAGACGCCGGGTCGTGCGTTCCACCAACCGCGCACCAAACCGCTGCTCCAAAGAAGCGATAGCTCGGGTCACCGCCGGAGCAGAACGGCGCAGCTTGCGGGCCGCACCGGCCAAACTCCCTTGTTGGATCACCGCCACAAAAATCGCCAACTCATCCAAACGATCCATAGACTATTCCGCCAAGTGAAATTATCAATTGCCATCTTCCCGGATACCCATCATCTGGCGCAAGAGTATTCTGATCAGGAAGACTATATAAGGAGACTCACTATGCAAACGTTGAAACTGTACGGCACCCCGGCCTCTGGCCATTGCCACCGCGTCGAGCTGCTGCTGCGGATGCTCGAGCTGCCTTATGAGTATTGCGAAGCCCCAGCAACGGTGCGCCAAAGCGAGGCGTTCCTGCGGCTTAATCCCATTGGGCAGATCCCGGTATTATTGGCCGATGGGCAGGTATTGACCGACAGCAACGCCATCATGGTGTACCTGGTGAAACGCTATGCGCCAGATAGCCACTGGTTGCCAGAAGATCCGTTGGCGGCCGCCCAGGTGCAAGCCTGGCTTTCCAAAGCGGCCGGAGAGGTGCGCTATGGCCCCGCATCTTGCCGGATGGTGGTGCAATTTTCTGCGCCAGAGAACTACCAGTCTGCACAAGCCATCAGCGCACGCTTTTTAGCCCAGTTAGAGCAACACTTGGCAGAACGCGAGTTTTTGGCAACGTCTTTGCCGACGATTGCCGATCTGGCCTGTTACAGCTACGTGGCGGTCGCCCCAGAAGGTGGGCTTTCCCTCAAGACCTTCGCGGCAATCCAGCGTTGGTTAGATCGTATTGCCGCTCTGCCCGGGTTCTTCCGTATGCCTGCGTTACCCCTGCCTGACCAGGCTGTAGGCCAATAACATGTCTTCCTCCATGTTTCACCCCGATGAGCAGTTGGCTCAGGTTCTGGCCGGTTTTGATGCGGTGAGCGGGAATATCTACACCGCCATGCCTGAGCAACATCGCGAGTTCTTCGCTCATCTGCCCTACCTGTTTGTTGCCACTCTGGATGAGCGGCAGTGGCCGGTTGCTACGTTGTTCAGTGGCCCCGCCGGTTTTTTGCGATCGCCGGATGAAACACATTTGCGGATCGTTTCGCCACGCCGTGCGGACGATCCTGCTCAGGCCGCACTCTATCCCGGCCAGCCCGTCGGCGCATTAGGATTAGATTTCAGTAACCGCAGGCGCAACCGGGTTAACGGCGTCATTAGCCGCACGGACAAAAACCGCGTGGAGATTGCGGTGCAACAAAGCTTTGGCAACTGCCCGCAGTACATTCAACGGCGAGAGCTGTTCGCCGAGCCGAGCGTTGCCGCACCCATTGAGCCGTTGAGTTCGTTAGATGATCAGGCCCGGCAGTTGATCCAACAGGCGGATACCTGCTTTGTGGCCAGCTATGCTCACGGTGATTTAGCGCAAGGTGGCGTGGATATCTCGCATCGCGGTGGTAAACCGGGGTTCATCCATCTGGCTGGTGAAACCCTGTGGATGCCGGATTTTCGCGGTAACCGCTATATGAACACGCTGGGTAATCTGTTGGCTCAGCCACGGGCTGCACTACTGTTTATCGATTTTACACACGGGGACATTCTGCATTTGCAGGGGAAAACCCAGATTTTATGGCAGGCAGAAAATGCAGCCGTCGAAGGTGCCGAGCGCTACTGGCGGTTTGATATCACCAGTGCGTGGCGTTTTCGCCAGGCACTGGGCTGGCGCGGCAGAAACGTTGAGTTCTCTCCGGCAACGTTACGCACGGGTATTTGGCAAAATCACGTAGAAAGCTAAGCGGGCGCAGTATGCGGCGCCCATCCCCATTCAGCAACATTGCCACGCTGTCATCAATCTGCACAGCAGGATCTATTTTTGCTAGCTAGCGCCATTTTAAATAAATCCACGCTGGGTTACAGTGAAAGTGGAGAAGCCCTCCAGTGTACAGTTTGACTCAAAGGAGCTTGAGTATGTTTCCAGAATACCGTGAGTTAATATCGCACCTGAAATCAAGCCACCCCCGCTTCCAGTCATTGTTTGATAAGCACAACCAACTCGACCACCAAATCTCCAGGTTAGAAGGACCGGCAGGCAACGGCTACTCTGACGAGGTAGTCCGCTTGAAAAAAGAGAAGCTACATATCAAGGATGAGTTACACAAAATACTAAAGGCAGAGGAAGCCGCAGCCAAGTAGCGCACGTCGATCCCCGCGCTACTGCGGGGATCACCGCTTGAGCTCCATTAAGCCCATTTGAATAAAATTGCTTATTTAACGCTTCGGATTCTATTCTTCGGGACTTTGGTCACAGACAAACTTAAGCGTAAGTGATTGAATAGTAGCGCAGAGAGGGTTTTAAATCCTCGCAGTGGGCAAAGCCCTGACAGTGTGCAAGGCCGTCCCGTTCGCCACCCCGTTATCTCTGCGTGAAACGCTTGCTATAGAGCCCCCTTTTGCGGCATGTTGACGCTATCAGCCCCAGCCGAATGTTCCAGTGACCCTTAGAGCAACGCAATGATTAAATGGCCGTGGAAAGCAAATCAAGCGCAGGCGGAAACGTTTGCCGACTGGCAGGAAGCTCTGTCCATCCCCCTACTCTCACCGTTGGATGAGCAAGAGCAGCGGCGTTTGGTAGCGGTTGCCAGCCAGATTTTGCAAAATAAACGCATCGTGCCTTTACAAGGGTTGGAACTGACATCCCTGATGCAGGCGCGTATTGCCCTGCTGTTTGCATTGCCGGTGATGGAACTGGGGGCAGAATGCCTGGACGGTTTTAACGAAGTCCTGCTCTACCCAACCCCCTTCGTGGTGGAAGATGAATGGCAGGATGATATTGGTCTGGTGCATTCCGGGCCGGTGGTACAAGCGGGCCAAAGCTGGGAGCAGGGACCTATCGTGCTCAACTGGCTAGACGTGCAAGACTCCTTCGACCTTTCCGGCTTCAACCTGGTGATCCATGAGGCGGTGCACAAGCTGGATATGCGTAATGGCGGCACCGCTACCGGCGTGCCCCCAATCCCGCTGCGCGATATCGCCGCTTGGGAATACGATTTACACGCCGCGATGGAAAACCTGCAGGATGAAATCGATATGGTGGGTGAAGAAGCTGCCAGCATGGATGCCTACGCCGCCAGCGATCCGGCAGAGTGCTTTGCCGTGCTTTCCGAGTATTTCTTTAGCGCCCCAGAGCTGCTGGCCAACCGCTTCCCCGCGTTGTACGAGCACTTCTGCCGCTTCTACAAACAAAACCCGCTGGCCCGTTTGCAGCGTTGGTATGCAGACAGCGAGCCACAACGGGACTGAGTTTGCTCAGATGATGAGCTGTCGCACCCCCAGAATCAATTTTGCGTTGACACGATCTGAACGGCTGGATATGATGCGCCCCGTTCACACAATTCCTCTGTAGTTCAGTCGGTAGAACGGCGGACTGTTAATCCGTATGTCACTGGTTCGAGTCCAGTCAGAGGAGCCATATTTAGAAAAGCCCGCTTAGGCAACTAAGCGGGCTTTTTGCTATCTCTGAAGCAATGCCACCCCGAATCGAATCGCCGATGACGCGGGCAAGCTGGCACCGTCTGGAAGTCTGAAGACATGCATCATGGTGCAATCTTGCGTTCACCGTGGTGCAAAATAGTGTGCCCAATAGTATAAATATCGATAAATCAATAAATTGAAAACTGGCATGATTCCTGCGTGATCGCCTTGCAGTTATTTTACGACAAGGAGAAAACGTTATGTCAACACACACTGTGGTAAATGCACAGCGTCGTCAATTCTTAAAACTCTCGGTAGCTCTAGCTGGCACTGTCACATTGGCAGGCCTTAGCCACCCTACATTGGCAGAAAAACTACCCGCAAGTGATACCTTCGCTGTTCCTACTGCCGATAAACCCATTCGTATTAACTTTAACGAAAATGCGCTCGGCATGTCACCCAAGGCACAGGCTGCCGCGCGTGATGCCGTCACCAAAGCCAATCGTTATGCCAAAGAAGAAATAATCACCCTAAGGCACAAGCTAGCCAATCAGTATCAGATACCAGAAACTGGCATTTTACTGACTGCGGGTTCTTCAGAAGGTATACGTGCGTCGATAGAAGCGTATGCCACACCGGACTCACAGTTGGTGATCCCGGAGCTGACTTACGGCGACGGTGAACATTTCGCCGTCATTGCGGGTATGAAAATCACGAAAGTACCGATGCTTGATGGGTGGCAATTTGATATCAATGGATTAAAACAAGCCGTGGAAAAGCATAAAGGCCCATCGCTAGTCTATTTGGTCAATCCCAACAATCCGACTGCAACGATTACTCCGGCCGATCTGATCGAACCCTGGATTAATAGCAAACCGGCTAACACGATATTTATTGTTGATGAAGCCTATGCGGAATTTGTTAACGACCCCCGTTTTCGTTCAGTTTCACCATTGGTAAAACAGGGTGCCGATAATGTGATTCTGTTGAAAACCTTTTCGAAGATTTTTGCCATGGCCGGAATGCGTGTCGGTTATGTGGTAGCACACCCGACAGTGATTGCCCGTCTTGAAAATTATGTTGCAGGAGAAAAGATCAACTTCTGCGGGGTAGATGCCGCTTTAGCTTCAATGGATGATCAAGCCTTCATCCACTACAGCAAAAAAAGCAATGATACCTCGCGACAAATTTTGCTACAGGCCCTGGATACGCTGAAAATCCCTTACCTGCCTTCCGAGGGAAATTTTGTATTTCATAAGCTGGATGTATCACTGAAAGACTATCAGCAGCACATGAAAGATGCAGGGATTCTAATTGGTCGGGCATTCCCACCTGCGCAAAGCTGGTGCCGAATTTCGCTAGGGACACCTCAGGAAATGGCGTTTGTTGCAAAAACCATGCTCGACTTCCGTTCCAGAGGCTGGATATAACGAATGGCCCAGAAGCAATCAGGTTATTGCTCCTGGGCCAGATCCCCCCTCTGCGACGGATCCTGGGGCCCCAGGTTCACTGGTTTTTCTGACCATGGATATGTGTATAACTCAATGACCTTTACCATATATCATTTTTATAACCGTTAAACTTCAAACGTAATAATTCATCATGAACACAAATAAATACTTCAACACTAGCCGTTTAAAACAGTTGTCTTTTTAGACAGTGCATAGTAATTCTCCCTATCTGGAAATTCATATTTTTCAAATCCAAGCCCCACCAGCGAATCTATCCTTCCTTTAGCTAACGGAATAGCTTTTGTGATTATGCTTTCAACACCAAACTCTTCAAAGAAATTTTCAGCACACAAGAGGAAAATTTCATTTAGGTATATTTCATTTTCATAACATGACAATATATCCAATCTCAAAACCCCTGTGTTAACCTTATAAGCACCAACCGATCCAAACATTTCTATAGTTCCTACCGCAAGGTTTTTTTCTTTATTCACTATTGAAAATCTTACAAACTCCTCACGATCATAACAACCAAGCCAACCTATTATTGAATTTTTCATTTCTTCTATCGTATTAAAATTGAAGTTGCCAGCACACATATCCGAATTGAAATGAGGTCTAGAGTTAACATCCGAATAGCATTTCAACAGACTTTCTGCATCATCTATTGAAATAAGGCGTATAATAAAATTAGATGTTTCATACGTTTTACATTCTTTGTATGGATTGTTCATTGTTAACTCCTTTGTATTGTCAAATTTATAATATACCTGATAATTTTCAAGATACATGTGACTTTGTTGAATAAATCGGCGTTAAAAGTTGACTACTGCGTCACCTGATGATGGGCTTTGTTGTTGATGCTTTCCCACTATTTAGCTAACCAAATGTAAATAAATTGTTTCCCCCAGCCTGCCCGGCGTTCCAATAATAAAACCATGTTAATTGGAACGAGTGTATGACATGTCTTATCGAATCAGCCTGCTGGATAAAAGCCCGGTTGCAGCAACGGAAACCGCGTCTGATGCCTTGCAGCGCACGCTGTACCTGGCAAAACAGGCCGAAACCTGGGGTTATCATCGTTTCTGGATTGCTGAACACCACAATACTCCTCACCTCGCCAGCCCTTCACCGGAACTGGTGATTGCCTGGATCCTTGGCCAGACTCGCCATATCCGCGTGGGTTCAGGCGGCGTAATGCTACAGCACTACAGCCCGTATAAGGTGGCTGAAAACTTCAACCTGCTGGCCTCGTTGGCACCTGGCCGTATCGATCTTGGCGTGGGTAAGGCCCCGGGCGGATTGCCATTGGCAACTCAAGCGCTGCAACAAGGTCTTCATCAGCAAGAGAAAGGCTCGTTTGCCGACCAGCTTGCGCAGCTTGATAACTGGCTCTCGTTGCCCGCCACAGACGAAGGAGATGAAGCCGTGCGAGCCACCCCCACCCCGTCGCATATTGCAGACCGTTTCCTGCTAGGAGCCAGCAACGAGAGCGCTTTGCTGGCGGCACAACTGGGCTGGAATTTCGTTTTCGCGGCTCATCTTAATGGCGATAAGTCCCTGATGAGGGAAGTCCTTACTACCTGGCGAAACCACAGCCAACGCGACACGCTGGTGGCCGTGCAGGTGATTGTGGCCGCGAGCGAAGCTGAGGCAACCGCGCTGGCGGCTCAGGGGGAGATATGGGGGGTTGAGCTTGAGAATGGTCAGCGTGTGACCGTGGCCAGCGAAGCTCAGGCCCAGGCCTTTGCACGCCAGGCGGGTAGCCCAGCCCGACTGATTGAACAACGTACCCGCTCGCTGATTAAAGGCACCGCCGCAACCGTCCGTGCAGAGCTTTCCGCCTTGCAGCAGACGTTTGGAATTGACGAATTCATCATTGATACCCCGATCGCCGAGGGAGCGGCGCGGATCGCTTCATTACGCCTGCTCGCAGAAGGTATTGCGAACTACGCCACCGAAAATGAATCCGCCTAAAGGGTAAAAGATGACATTTGGACAGCAACTCATTGACTGGCGGCGCGAGCTGCATCGCAACCCGGAACTTTCCGGACAGGAAATCGCCACCACCGCGCGGCTGCGCCACTGGCTCGAATCCGCCGGGCTGCGTCTACTGCCGTATGATCTCGCTACGGGTGTTGTGGCCGAGGTCGGCCAAGGCGAGAACGTCATCGCCTTACGTGCGGATATTGACGCCTTACCGATTGAGGAAGCGACAGGAGCCCCTTTCAGTTCACGCAATAAGGGGGTTATGCATGCCTGCGGACATGATGTTCACAGCAGCGTGATCCTGGGGGCGGCATTGCTGCTGAAAGCACGTGAAGCGCAGCTTACTGGCCGGGTACGGTTGCTGTTTCAACCTGCGGAAGAAAACTTCACTGGTGCCAGGATGTTGATACAGGCTGGCGTTCTGCAGGGCGTGAGCGCCATTTTTGGCATGCATAATGAACCCGGTCTGCCGGTCGGAACCTTCGCCACCAGAGGGGGGCCTTTTTATGCCAACGTCGATCGCTTCGTGATTGGCGTGAAAGGCAAAGGAGCCCATGCGGCGCGTCCTCATGAGGGCGTAGATGCGATAGTACTGGCCAGCCAACTGGTGACGGCGTTTCAGAACATCACCAGCCGCAACATTAATACGCTGGAGTCCGCCATTGTCAGCGTAACCCGAATTCAAGGCGGTAATACCTGGAACGTGTTACCCGAAAAGGTTGAGCTAGAGGGCACGATACGCACGCACTCTGCCGATGTTCAGCGCCAGGTTGAAGGGCATATCCGGCAGATTGCAGCCGGGTTGGCTGCCGCTTTCGGCGCAGAGATTGAGGTGGTGTGGTTTGCCGGACCGACCATGCTGATCAACGACGAAAAATGGGCAGCCTTTGCAACCGAAGTCGCTCAGGCTGAAGGGTATAAAACCCAGACCGCCGCCTTGCATATGGGGGGCGAGGATTTTGCCGCCTATCTGCACCAGATCCCCGGGGCGTTTGTCAGCATCGGCAGCGCCAGTGAATACGGCCTGCATCACCCGGCATTTAGCCCTGATGAAGCCTTGATTGAAGATGCCGCACGCTATTTTTCGGCGTTGGCCGAAAGAGCGCTGCAAGCTATCTGACAGAGTAAATCAATATCAAGGGGATCTATATCCCTTGGAAAATCTATTGTCTGAAAATGAGGGGTAAACATGTCTTTAAAACGACAACTGCGCCTGGGTTCAATATTACACGGCGCGTCTGGCAATATGTCTGCATGGCGACACCCGGCAGCACAGGCAGATGCCAGCATTAATTTTGACTTTGTGAAAAATACGGCCATCAAGGCCGAAGAGGGAAAGCTTGATTTCCTGTTTGTGGCTGACGGCCTTTACATTAATGAGAAATCCATACCACATTTTTTAAATCGCTTTGAGCCACTGACGGTATTATCTGCACTCGCCGCCATTACCAGCCGTTTGGGATTGGTGGGCACCGTATCGACTTCCTACAGTGACCCCTTCACCGTGGCTCGTCAATTTGCCAGCCTGGACCATCTGAGCAACGGCAGAGCTGGCTGGAACGTAGTGACCTCACCGCTGGAAGGGTCGGCGAAGAACTTTTCCCGCGAAAAGCATCCTGAGCATGCATTGCGTTACCGCATTGCCGATGAATACCTGGATGTGGTGAAAGGACTTTGGGATTCTTGGGAAGAAGATGCATTTACTCGCGATAAAGCCACAGGCCAATATTTTGATCCTGCTAAATTACACACGCTGGATCACCACGGTGATTTTTTCCAGGTGGCTGGCCCACTGAATATTGGCCGCACGCCACAAGGTCGCCCCATTATATTTCAGGCTGGCGCTTCGGATGATGGAAAGAAATTAGCGGCGCGCCATGCTGATGCTATTTTCACCCACCATGAAACGCTGGAGGCGGCACAGGAGTTTTATCGTGACGTAAAAAGCCAGCTTGAACGCTTTGGCCGCAGCCCGGAGGAACTGCATATTTTCCAGGGTGTCAGCCTGATTGTCGGAAAAAATGCCGAGGATGTTGAACGCCAGTATCAGGTGACCGCAGCCCTGGTTTCCATCAAAGACGCGCTCAACTACCTTGGCCGTTATTTTGAGCACCACGATTTCAGCCAATACCCTCTGGATGCGCCCTTCCCCGATGTGGGTGAACTCGGGCAAAACAGCTTTCGCAGCACCACCGATGAAATCAAGCGTAATGCCCGCGAACGTGGCCTGACGTTGCGCCAGGTAGCGCTGGAAGCCGCAACTCCCCGCCCACGCTTTCACGGTACGGCGCAACAGGTTGCCGATGGCCTGCAACACTGGTTCGAAACCTTTGCAGCAGACGGTTTTATTATCCAGGGCGGTACGCCAGATACCTTCCCGCGTTTTGTCGATGAAGTGGTGCCCGTACTGCAAGCGCGCGGCCTTTTCCGTACGGAATACCTGGGCACGACATTGCGTGAAAGTTTGGGTCTGACTTCGCCGGCCAACCAGTTCGCACCGCAATAAACCAATAACGATAAAAGAGACAACGCTATGCAGAAAACCCTATTACTCCTGGCGCTGGCGCTTAGCCCTGCCGCCTGGGCACAAAGTGTGACGATTAACGGCGCGGGCGTCAGCCTTGAGGCGAACAAAGCGCCGATCAATACCAAGATCAATCCGCAGGCGGTGGCCCAATTGCCGCAGGGTTATCACTTTGCCGTCCCTGGTAAATTCACCGTCGCGGTGTCAGCGCTCAATTCGCCGCCGCTGACTGTGTTTGCCGAAGATAACAAAACGCTATTGGGCAGCGAGGTCGATATCGCCCGCCTGGTAGCGGATAGCCTGGGGCTGGAACTTAACGTCGTTCCGACTTCCTGGGAGGATTGGCCACTTGGCGTTTATTCCGGCAAATATGATGCCGCTATCAGCAATATTACCGTTACCAAGGAGCGCAAAGAGAGGTTCGACTTCGCCACTTACCGTAAAGATTCCCTCGGGTTCTACGTTAAGTCCGATAGCCCGATCAAGTCCATTGAGAAGGCAGAAGACATTGCCGGGCTGCGCATTATCGTCGGTTCTGGCACCAACCAGGAAGCCATTCTTCTGGCCTGGGATCAGGCAAATCAGCAGAAAGGGTTGAAGCCTTTTACCCCAATTTATACCAAAGATGACGCAGCCCAAACGCTGGCACTGCAGTCTGGGCGCGCCGATGCCTTCTTTGGCCCGAACGTGACTGGAGCCTGGAAGGCGGCACTCACTGGCAAAACCCGTCTGGCCGGGAGTGTGGACGGTGGCTGGCCAAAAGCGGCACATATCGCCGTGACGCTGAAAAAAGGCAGCGGCCTGGTAGCACCGGTACAAACCGCGCTGAATGGCGTTATCCACAATGGGGATTATGAAAAAGTGCTTAACCGCTGGGGAGAAGGCATTGAGCGCCTTTCGGCCTCCGAGATCAACCCGGCAGGATTAGGCGATTAAGGGGGCCACATGAGTGACGTATTTCGTGATGTTTCGCCTGAAGCCAAAGAGTTGCAACCGATTATCAACGGATTATTCGGCGAATATGCCGCCCGCTATGGCGACTATTTCTCCCGCGATGCCGAAGTGGAGTTGGTGCAATGGTATCTGCCGCCGCAGGGGTTGTTTCTGGTGCTGGAGCGTGATGGCGAAATCATTGCGACCGGTGCATACAAACCTTTTGACCCGCATACCGCAGAGCTGAAACGTATCTGGACACATCCGTCACTGCGCCAACAGGGCCTGGCGGGCCGTGTGGTACGGGAACTGGAACGTCGTGCCTTGCTGGCGGGTTATAGCCGCGTCTATCTCACCACCGGATTTCGCCAGCCGGAAGCCGTGCAGCTTTATCTGGGGCAAGGATACGAACCGCAGTTCGACATTCACCGCGACCATGAAGAGTACAGCGTACCGCCCTATGACGGCCGCCTGCGTTTTATCAAAACGCTGACCTTCGCCAGTCAAAGCAATATTGCCTGAGGAACCCACCGATGAATTCATCTTCCAGCATTAAAGTGGTTCCGGCGCGTTATCCGCTTCGCACCGCTGGGGCCGTCGTGGCGCTGTTTGTATTGGCGATCGTCGTCCAGTCGATCGCCTTCAATCCTCGCTGGGAATGGGCGGTTTTTGCCCGCTGGTTCTTTGATCCGGTGATCCTCTCGGGGGTAGCGCAGACCTTGCTGCTGACGCTGCTAGGCACCGTACTCAGCCTGATCATCGGTGGTGCGCTCGCGCTGTCGAGGCTATCGTCCTCCTGGCTGTTAAACAGCCTGGCATGGGGCTATATCTGGCTGTTCCGTTCTCTACCGCTGATCGTGGTGCTGATTATTCTGTACAACTTTTCTTACCTGTACGAGCGGCTTTCCATCGGCATTCCCTTTACCGATATTGCTTTCGGCAGCTTTGCCACCATCAACGTGCTCGGCCAGTTCTCCACCGCAGTGGTGGGGTTAACGCTGGTACAAAGTGCCTATACGGCAGAGATCATTCGCGGTGGTTTTCTGGGTGTCGATCACGGTCAATATGAGGCCGCAGCTGCGCTAGGCTTACCCGCCTGGCGGCGTACCTTGCGTATTATTCTACCTCAGGCGCTGCGTACCATTCTGCCTGCCGGTTTCAACGAAATTATCAGCCTCGCCAAAGGGACTGCGATGGTTTACGTCTTAGCCATGCCAGAGCTGTTTTATACCATCCAGATGATTTACAACCGCACTCAGGAAGTGATCCCCCTATTGATGGTGGGTGCCGTCTGGTATCTGGCAATCACCAGCGTGTTATCGCTGCTGCAACACGTCGTCGAGCGCTGGTTGGCACGCAGCGAACGCCGCTCCGCCGTTAATCAGGAAGCGGGCAAACAGAACCCATCGCATCAGACTGCCCCAACTGCACCGGAGGTGATCCATGTCCCCATCGCATAACACCCAAGGCCACATCTCCATTACCGGCGTCAGCAAGGCTTTTGGCCGTCATAAGGCGCTGGATAACGTTTCTCTGGAAATTCCACCCGGGTCGGTAACGGTGATCCTCGGGCCGTCCGGCTCAGGAAAGTCGACGCTGTTACGCACCATTAACCATCTGGAGCGCGTTGATGAAGGCTTTATTCAGATTGATGGCGACTACATCGGCTACCGTCTGTCGGGCGATAAGCTTTACGAACTGAAGGAGAAAGAGATCCTGCGTCAGCGCATCAACGTAGGGTATGTGTTTCAGAACTTCAATCTGTTCCCGCACCTCACCGTGCTGGAAAACCTGATTGAAGCCCCAATCGCCCATGGTCATCTGAACCGCCAGGACGCCATTAAGCAAGCGCTTGAACTGTTAGATGTGGTGGGCCTGCGCGATAAAGCCGATTCCTGGCCGCGTCATCTGTCTGGCGGCCAACAGCAACGCATTGCGATTGCACGTGCACTGGCACTGCGCCCGCGCGTCATGCTGTTTGACGAACCCACCTCTGCACTGGACCCGGAGCTGGTGGGGGAAGTGCTTGACGTTATCAAGAAGCTTGCCCGCTCCGGTACCACGCTGGTGGTGGTAACGCACGAGATTAGTTTTGCCCGGGAGGTAGCCGATCAGGTGGTGTTTATGGTTGATGGCAAGATCGTTGAACAAGGCCACAGCGAGGCGGTGCTCAAACGCCCGCAGCACCCTCGCACCCGTCAATTCTTATCTAAAGTCCTTTAAGGGAAAAAATGAAATATACATTTCTGGCGCTGGTCTGGTTCAGTTCCGTCGCCTTGGCACAAGGGAATATCGATCTGGCTGCCAATGAACAACCGCTCCGCACAGCTAAAAATCCGCAGGCCATCAGTAAGATCCCAGCAGATTACCGCTTCGTAGAGCCAGGGACGCTGACGGTAGCCATCTCCGCGCTCAATTCACCACCGCTAGCGCTGTTGGCCAGCGACAATAAAACGCGCATCGGCAGCGATCCGGACGTTGCGCGGCTACTCGCCGACAGCCTGGGGCTAAAGCTGAAGTTGATCCCAACCGCCTGGGAAGACTGGCCACTGGGGATCACTTCTGGCCGCTATGACGTTGCGCTAGTCAACATTGCCGTCACGGAACAGCGCAAGACCAAATTTGATTTTGCCACTTATCGCGCTGACTCACTGGCGTTCTCGGTCAAATCGACCAGCGATATTCAATCTATCAGTAAGCCCGAGGATGTGGCGGGGCTGCGGGTGATTGTCGGCTCCGGTACCAACCAGGAGAGAATTCTGCTGGGTTGGAACGAGCAGAATCAACGTGAGGGCCTGAAACCCGCACAGCCGATTTATCTGACCGATGACGCCTCAGGCAATCTTTATATTCAGTCTGGACGGGCAGATGTCATGTTCGGCCCGCAGTCGGTAGCCGCCTACAAAGCAGCGCTGACGGGCCAAACCCGCGTGGTCGGGCTGGGGCCAAAGAAAGCCTATGTGGCCACCACCACCAAAAAGGGCAACGGGCTGGTTCATGCCCTACAGGCAGCGCTAGACGGTACGATAGCGCAAGGTGAGTATCAACAGGTGCTGGCGCGCTGGGGTGAGCAAGGGGAAGGCGTTGCAGTATCCGAAGTAAATCCCCCCGGGATCTCATACTAAGCCAAGTGGGCGCTGCATGCGGCGCCCCCTACGCTGGAACATGTTCGTCCCCTAAAAGTCAACATTGCCACTTTGTCCGTCACCCTCCCCCCCACACAGCCCACGCTTGACTTATTTTGTCTAATTTGTATTTTAAGGACATGCACACCTTTTTGATTATCGTCCCCGAAGGGGGCATGTTATTCGAGCCTACGGGCATTGCCGATATCCTGATGCAAGCCAACCGCTTGAGGCCGACGGATGCCGCGCAACCACCGTATCGGGTGTCGATTGCCACGACCCAGGCGCACCGCGTGATCCATGGGGGCTCGGGGCTGAATCTACTGGCCGATCATCGTCTCGCTGACCTTGACCCTACGCTGCCGCATGACACCATTATGATCACTGGCAGAGGTATGAGCGTTGAGGAAAGCGATATCGTCGTCAATTGGCTGCGTCAGGCTGCGCCGTATGCACGGCGGATCGTATCGATTTGCGGCGGTGCGTGGCTATTGGCTGAGGCCGGTCTGCTGGATGGGCGCCGTGCCACCACGCACTGGCGGTTACTGGAAGCGATGCAAGCTCAATTCCCCAGCGTCCACGTTGAGAAAGGCCCGATTTATCTTCAGGACGGCAATATCTGGACCTCCGCTGGCGTCAGTTCGGGCTTCGATCTCACCTTGGCTTTAGTGGAAGACGATCACAGCTTCACGTTAGCGCGCGATGTCGCCCAAGACTTGGTGATGTTCCTGCGCCGCCCCGGAGGACAATCTCAGTTCAGCCGTTTTCTGCTCAGCCAAGCCTGCTCGCCTGGCCCAATCCGTGACCTGCAAACGTGGATACTGCAAAATCTGTCCGGCGATTTATCCGTTGAAAGGCTGGCGGAACACGTGGCCATGAGCCCAAGGAATTTTACCCGCGTTTTCACCCGTGAAACCGGGATCAGCCCCGCCAAGTATGTGGAAGAAGTCCGCCTCGACGTAGCACGGCAACACCTGGAACAAAGCTCGGATAAGCTCGAACAAATCGCCAGCGCCACGGGTTTTGGCAACAGCCTCAACCTGCGTCGCGTGTTTGAAAGAAATCTACAACTCACACCGTCAGATTATCGAGAGCGTTTTCACGCTCGCAACATGTCCTAAATTGATTGTTTTTTGTCATTTACGCCAAATCACCCACGCACTATTTTGGAACCAGATAACTCACCTAGGAGCACATCATGGTCAAAGTAGGCATTAATGGATTTGGTCGAATTGGCAGAAACGTACTGCGCGCCGCGCTGGGTCGCAATGACTTTCAGGTAGTGGCAATCAATGACCTGACCGACAGCAAAACCCTGGCTCATCTTCTGAAATACGACTCGCTGCAAGGCACATTGGCCGCCAGTGTTGAAGCCTCTGAAGGGCAGTTACTCGTGGATGGCCAAACCATCCACGTCTTCTCCGAGCGCGATCCAGGCGCTATTGCATGGAGCAGCGTGGGTGTTGATGTAGTTATCGAAGCCACTGGATTCTTCACCGACAAAGCCAAAGCTGAAGTACACATCACCAAGGGTGGCGCAAAACGGGTGATTTTATCTGCGCCTGGTAAAGACGATGACATCACGGTCGTGATGGGTGTCAACCATGAGAAATACGATCCCGCCTTGCATAAAGTGGTCAGCAATGGCAGCTGTACAACTAACGGTTTGGCACCGGCTGCACAGGTTCTGCACCAAAGCTTCGGTATTGAACATGGTTTGATGAACACCACCCATGCCTATACCAACAGCCAGGCCTTGCACGATCAACCGGAAAAAGATCTGCGCGGAGCCCGTGCCGCCGCACTGTCTATCGTGCCTTATTCTAGCGGCGCGGCTAAAGCGCTCGGTAAAGTGATCCCGGAATTGGACGGACGCCTGACCGGCTATTCACTGCGGGTGCCAGTACCCGTGGTGTCTATTGTTGATCTGACCGTCACGCTCAAACGTGAAGTGACGGTAGAAGAAGTGAACGCGGCATTTCGCAAAGCGGCAACCTCAGGTCCGTTGCAAGATATCTTGGGCTACAGCGATGAGCCTTTGGTATCGAGCGACTATCAGGGTGACCCTCGTTCATCAATTATCGACGGGCTGTCTACGCTGGTCATCGGCGGCAATCTGGTGAAGATCCTCGCATGGTATGACAACGAATGGGCCTTCTCTAACCGTCTGGTTGATCTGGCTGTTTTGATGGACCAACGCGGTTTGTAATTTCTCTAAGCGGGCGCTCTATATGCAGCGCCCCTCCTCGTCCCCCTCCTCTCCATCCGCTCCACAAACCAGCCAATGAATTTTAACGATTACCAGAAAAGCGCCAGCCATCGGCTAGACTTTAACTTGTCAGGGTACTACTGCTGATGTGATACCTATAAAGAAAAAAATTGCGTCGTAAACAGAATAATATTGGCCATTACTCATCAAAGGAGCACGCTATGCGGACGTTTCTTGCAGTGGTCTGGACGGGGCTGTTGTTGCTAACCACGCCAACTCATGCAGCAGAACCGGAACCCAGCACCGGGCGGGTCTCGGGTTGGTGGAACTCTTTAACCAGCGGTGTCGCACAAACCTGGGAAGACCCGCAATACCACGATCTTTATCTGCCGTTTATCAGTTGGCACGCCCGTTTTATGTACGACGAGACGGACCATTACAATGAGATGCCATGGGGCGGCGGCTTTGGGATATCCCGCTATAACGAAGAAGGCGACTGGAGTGCCCTGTACGCGATGATGTTTAAAGACTCCCACAATGAGTGGCAGCCGATTGTCGGCTATGGCTGGGAAAAGGGCTGGTATCTGGATCAGAATCAAGATTTCCGCCTTGGGTTTGGTGTAACGGCGGGGATCACCGCACGTGAAGATTTCGGCAACTACATTCCATTGCCGATCGTGCTGCCACTGTTCTCCGCTAGCTATAAGCAAGCAACCGTTCAGTTCACCTATATCCCTGGTACCTACAACAACGGCAACGTGCTGTTTGCCTGGTTACGCTTTAGTTTTTAGTTTGGCGTCATTATATGAGTGGGCGCAGCATTCAGCGCCCCTATCTCACGAGCCAATTGAGGTTTTTCAGCAATAAAGCTCCCTGAACCTTATCGCTACTTCGCGCGAGTCCTACCGCAGATAGATTCATTCGGCCAACGCTTTACGCTATGCTGGGGTATCGCAAGAACCGAGGAAAAACAATGAATACCCCTGAAAAAAAGTCGCTGACTGCCCTGCAAGCCATCGACCAACTCGAAGTACTGTATGACGCATCGGTCAATGCCTTACGCGCTGCCATCAAACAATTTATCGCGGATGGCACCCTGCCAGAGGCGCAGGCCCGAGCCTCGGGGCTGTTTTCCTACCCGGAACTGCGCGTGCGTTGGGACGGTGAGCATCCCGATCATCCAAGAACCCGCGCCTATGGCCGTTTTACCCGGCCCGGCAGCTACACCACCACCATCACCCGGCCGCAGTTGTTCCGCCCTTATCTTGCCGAACAGCTAGCCATGCTGACCAGTGAATATGCCGCCGTAATCGAGGTGGTTCCCTCTCAACAGGAGATCCCCTTCCCTTATGTGATTGACGGCTCCGATCTGGCCTTGGACAGAACCATGAGTGCCGGGCTTACCAAGCATTTCCCCACTACCGAACTGGCGCAGATTGGCGATGAAAATGCAGACGGCCTGTCTCCTTTTGCCAACCATTTTCCACTCTCCCATTTCGACGCACTGCGGACCGATTTCTCGCTAGCCCGCCTGCGGCATTACACCGGCACGCCAGTGGAACATTTTCAGCACTTTGTGTTGTTCACCAACTACACGCGCTATGTCGATGAGTTTGTCCGCTGGGCGTGTAGCCAGATCGCGGATCCGGCCAGCCCCTATATCGCCCTGTCTTGCGCCGGTGGAAACTTTGTAACGGCAGAAACGCCAAATCCAGAGCAGACGGTGTCCGATCTGGCCTGGAAAAACCACCAGATGCCCGCCTATCACCTGATCGCCAACGATGGCCAAGGGATCACGCTGGTCAATATCGGTGTTGGCCCTTCCAATGCCAAAACCATCTGCGATCACCTGGCAGTGCTGCGCCCCCATGCCTGGCTGATGATTGGCCACTGCGGCGGCCTGCGGGAAAGCCAGTCGATTGGCGATTACGTGTTGGCCCACGCCTACCTGCGTGACGATCATGTTTTAGATTCAGTGCTGCCACCGGATATCCCAATCCCAAGCATCGCGGAAGTTCAGCGCGCGCTGTATGACGCCACCAAAACGGTAAGCGGTATGCCGGGAGAAGCGGTAAAACAGCGCTTACGCACCGGTACGGTGGTCACCACCGACGATCGCAACTGGGAGCTGCGCTATTCGGCTTCCGCACTGCGCTTTAACCTCAGCCGCGCCGTCGCCGTCGATATGGAAAGCGCCACCATCGCAGCGCAGGGTTATCGCTTCCGAGTGCCTTATGGCACGCTGCTGTGCGTGTCTGATAAACCGCTACACGGCGAGATCAAACTGCCAGGGCAGGCCAACCGTTTCTACGAAGGCGCGATTTCGGAACACTTGCAGATCGGGATTTGTGCCATCGACCTGCTGCGAGCTGAGGGTGAACACCTGCATTCACGCAAACTGCGCACCTTCAACGAGCCGCCGTTCCGCTGATCCAAAGGCTGGGCGCCGAATGCGGCGCCCCTACAGCGCCAAAGCCAGCACTCGCGTCGGTTGATGATGGCTGGCGGTAATTTCCAGCAGGATCTCCCTCACCGCTCCCGCTGCCGCAGTGAGCGGCTTTTGGCCGCAAACCACTAACGCCAGCGGTATCGAAAGCGCCGGAGCATTGAGGCGGATCATCCAGGCCTTGGCAGGGCCGATAATTGCCCTGGCAATCGATTCTGGCAGGATCGTCGCACCCATCCCGCTAGCGATTGCAGCGCAAAGCATGCTGTGTGATTCGATCTCACCAATCACATTCGCCGTGAGTTGGCGCAGCGCCAGAGCCTCATCGACCAGGTCGCGCACCACGTCCCCCTCACGTGGCAAGAACAGATTAAACCGGCTCACCGCCGATAAATCGATGCTGTTGCCCGGATGAGGGATACTTCTCGCTGCGACCAGATACAAATCTTCTTTCGCCAACGCCGTAACGCTCAGATTCGGTGGCATATTCTGCCCGTACATCACCGCCATATCCAGAGCCTGCGTCGCCACCTGTTGGCTCAACGTATTACCAATATTTTCATGCAGGCTCAGCAAAATCCCAGGGTGCCGATCGCGTACCGCTTGCAACAGCGGCAGCGCCAACTGCGAGGCCGCACTACCTTGCACCAGGCCGATCGCCACCTGCCCAGCCAGCGTTTCCCCACTGCTGATCACCGCTTGTTGGGCCTGCTCACACTGCTGAAGAATGGTTTGCGCATGCGCATAAAGAATATTGCCAGCCTCTGTGGGCATCACTCCTCGTTTGGTTCGGATTAGCAATTGCTGTTTCAGTTCCCCTTCCAGGGTGGCAACTTGCTGGCTCAGCGCAGGCTGCGCAATATGCAACACCTCCGCCGCCTGGGTCAGGCTGCCGATATCGACGATCTTTACGAAATACTTCAAGCGTCTGAAATTCATCGTGGCTCCTAGCTGCGGTTAACTGCATTTAATATCAACTATTGCAACTACAGCAAAAAACGGGCCAGGCAGAATAAGCGGTGTGTTATCAGTCTAAGTGATTAAAAAATAATGAAAGGTAGCGATAAGGCGGGATTGGATGAAGGGGTAAAGCCTGACGATGCACCACGCTGGGGCATTACCAGTCCCCAGCGTGGTTCAGCTAAAAAAACCCGCCAATCGTCTGGCGGGTTTGTTATTGGGTTACGGAGCTTTTTGCTCGGAGGCCGGTATCACATCCAGTATGCGTACGTTGTAGACCATGGTCGCGCCCGGTGGAATATCCGGTGCCATGCCTTTCTCGCCATAGGCCAGTTCAGGCGGCACCACCAGCGTCATGTTACCGTGGTTCTTCAACTTGCCTAGCGCTTCGCGGAACAGCGGTGGGTAAGCGCTCAGCGGCTGCGAAATTGAAGTGCCAGCCAGATCCATATCCTTGATCACTTTACCGTTGGTCAAGCTCTCTTTAACCACCACGGCGACGGTATCACCCTCACCAATCACGCTATCGCCAACATAATCGATGCGGTAATAGAAGCCTTGCTTAGACTGAACAACGCGTGGCTGCTTCTTGAACTTATCGATATAGCTGCTGCCTTGCTTTTCGTTCTGCTGTTTGATCTTTTTATGCTGATCGTTCAGCTCCAACTCACTTTCATACAAGGCTTTGGCAATCTGTTCTTTGGCCAGTTTGGTCTGGCCATTGATCACATCGGTCACGCCTGCCAGCGCCAGTTGGCGGTTCACGTCTACACCCTGCGTCTTTTTGCTGTTGAGCAAATCCAGGATGTCATTACCCAACGCGGTGCCGATCGCATAATCGCGTTTTTCAACCTGCGTTTTAGGCTCCTTGACCACCGACATGCCAGCCGTTTGCTTTTTCTCGGCTGCGGTCAGCTTTTGCTGTAGCTGGGCAAGTTCCTGCGCCTTCTGCTCATTGTCTTTGGTTTGTGCCGCCAACTGCTCTTGCAGCTTGGCACTCTCCTGTTGACTCGTCTGCTGCAACTGAGCGATTTGCTGGGCTTTCTGCTCACTGTCTTTGGTCTGAGCGGCCAACTGTTCTTGCAGTTTGGCTGTCTCCTGCTGACTTGCCTGCTGCAACTGGGCTATCTGCTGGGCTTTCTGCTCGCTGTCTTTAGTCTTAGCGGCCAACTGTTCTTGCAGCTTCGCACTCTCCTGCTGACTCGCCTGCTGCAACTGGGCGATCTGCTGGGCTTTCTGCTCACTGTCTTTGGTCTGAGCGGCTAACTGCTCCTGCAGCTTGGCGCTCTCCTGTTGACTCGCCTGTTGCAACTTGGCGATCTGCTGGGCTTTCTGCTCACTGTCTTTGGTCTGAGCGGCCAACTGCTCCTGCAGCTTGGCACTTTCCTGCTGACCCGTCTTCTGCAACTGAGCGATCTGCTGCGCTTTCTGCTCGCTGTCTTTAGTCTGAGCGGCCAACTGCTCCTGCAGCTTGGCACTCTCCTGCTGACTAGCCTGCTGCAACTGGGCAATCTGCTGCGTTTTCTGCTCACTGTCTTTGGTCTGAACGGCTAACTGCTCCTGCAACTTCGCCAATTCCTGCTGGCTTTGCTGGAGTTGTTTAACCTGCTGAGCCTTCTGATCGTTATCTTTGCCATAAACCGTCAACTGTTCTTGCAGCTGCTTTATCTGCTGCGCTTTCTGTTCACTGTCTTTGGTCTGCACGGTCAGTTGATCTTGCAGTTTCGCCAACGTCAGCAGCTCTTGCTGCAATTTCTTCATTTGCTGAGCTTGTTGCACGAAATCTTTGTTATTCAGCGCCAATTGCTCCTGCAACTGCTTGGCCTGTAGCGCTTTTTGTTCGCTCTCCTTGGCCTGTGCAGCCAGTTGAGCCTGCAACTTGGCCAACTCTTGCTGGCCTTGCTGGAGTTGCTTCACCTGCAGGGCTTTCTGCTCATTATCCTTACTGGAAGCGGCTAACTGTTCCTGCAGCTGTTTGACCTGCTGCACTTTCTGCTCGCTGTCCTTAGCCTGAGTAGCTAACTGAGCCTGCAGCTTGACCAGCTCTTGCTGGTTTTGTTGCAGCTGTTTCAGCTGTAGCGCTTTCTCATCATTGGCTTTGGTTTGTGCGGCTAATTGCTCTTGCAGTTTGCTACTGGCCTGTTGCAACTGTTTCACCTGCTCGGCTTTTTGCTCGCTGTCTTTGGTCTGGATAACTAGCTGTGCCTGCAACTCTGCGACGGTTTGCTTATTTTGTTGCAACTGCATCACTTGCTGCGCTTTCTGCTCATTATCTTTGGTTTGCGCGGTCAACTGCTCCTGCAGCCTGGCGCTGGTCTGCTGCAGCTGCTTCATCTGTTCGGCTTTCAACTCACTGTCTTTGGTCTGAGCGGCCAACTGTTCTTGCAGTTTTGCCAACGACTGTTGGTTTTGCTGCAGTTGTTTTAACTGCTGGGCTTTTTCATCAAGACCCTGGGTTTGCACGGTCAGTTGCTCCTGCAACTTGGCGCTCGCCTGTTGCAACTGCTTCACCTGTTCGGCTTTTTGCTCGCTGTCTTTGGTTTGGGCAGCCAGTTGTTCTTGCAGCTTCGCCATCGCCTGTTGGGTCTTCTGCTCGTTCTCTTTGCTGCGCGCCGCTAACTGATCTTGCAGTTGTGTTACCTGCAGGGCCTTTTGCTCACGCTCTTTGGTCTGAGCGGCCAACTGTTCCTGCAACTTGGCCAACGCCTGCTGGTTTTGCTGTAGCTGTGTAGCCAATTGGGCTTTTTCATCGTTAACTTTGGCTTGTGCCGTCAACTGCTCCTGCAACTTGGCGCTCGCCTGTTGCAACTGCTTCACCTGTTCGGCTTTCTGCTCACTGTCTTTGGTTTGGGCAGCCAGCTGTTCTTGCAGCTTCGCCATCGCCTGTTGGGTCTTCTGCTCGTTCTCTTTGCTGCGCGCCGCTAACTGATCTTGCAGTTGTGTTACCTGCAGGGCCTTTTGCTCACGCTCTTTGGTCTGGGCAGCCAACTGTTCTTGCAACTTCGCCAACGCCTGCTGGTTTTGCTGTAGCTGTGTAGCCAATTGGGCTTTTTCATCGTTAACTTTGGCTTGTGCCGTCAACTGCTCCTGCAACTTGGCGCTCGCCTGTTGCAACTGCTTCACCTGTTCGGCTTTCTGCTCGCTGTCTTTGGTTTGGGCAGCCAGCTGTTCTTGCAGCTTCGCCATCGCCTGTTGAGTCTTCTGCTCGTTCTCTTTGCTGCGCGCCGCTAACTGATCTTGCAGTTGTGTTACCTGCAGGGCCTTTTGCTCACGCTCTTTGGTCTGGGTAGCCAACTGTTCTTGCAGCTTCGCCAATGCCTGCTGGTTTTGCTGTAGCTGTGTAGCCAACTGGGCTTTTTCATCGGTAGTTTTCGTTTGAGCCGCGATCTGTTGCTCTTGCAGCTTGGCGCTGGCCTGCTGCAACTGCTTAATTTGTTCGGCTTTCTGCTCGCTGTCTTTGGTTTGGACGGCCAGCTGTTCTTGCAGCTTTGCCATCGCCTGCTGGTTTTTTTGCGCCGATTCTTTGTTGCGTGTCGTCAGCTGTTCTTGCAGCTGTTTGACCAGTTGGGCTTTGTATTCACTGTCTTTGGTCTGTGTGGCTAACTGCTCTTGGAGCTTCGCCAACGCCTGCTGATTTTGCTGCAGCTGTTTGGCCTGCTCGGCTTTTTCATCGTTAGTTTTAGCATACGCCGTCAGTTGCTCTTGCAACTTGGCACCAGCCTGCTGCAACTGCTTCACCTGTTCGGCTTTCTGCTCGCTGTCTTTGGTTTGGGCAGCCAGTTGCTCCTGCAGTTTCGCCATCGCCTGCTGGGACTTCTGGTCATTCTCTTTGCTACGTGCTGACAGTTGATCTTGCAGCTGTGTTACCTGCAAGGCTTTTTGTTCACTGTCTTTTGCCTGGGCAGCCAACTGTGCTTGCAGTTTCGCCAACGCCTGCTGATTTTGCTGCAGTTGCTTGGCCTGCTCGGCTTTTTCATCGTTAGTTTTAGCATACGCCGTCAGTTGCTCTTGCAACTTGGCACCAGCCTGCTGCAACTGTTTCACCTGCTCGGCTTTCTGCTGGCTGTCTTTGGTTTGGGCAGCCAGTTGATCCTGCAGCTTCGCCATCGCCTGCTGGGACTTCTGTTCATTCTCTTTGCTACGCGCTGACAGTTGATCCTGCAGTTGGGCTATGGCCTGCTGATTTTGCTGTAACGTTTGCTGCAGTTGCTTGATCTGTTGCGCTTTTTGTTCGTTATCTTTGGTTTGCGCTGCCAACTCTTGCTGCAATTGCGAGCTGTTACGTTGCTCCTGCTGTTGCAGCTTCATTTGCTGCATCTGCCGCTCGCTTTCCTTGGCCTGTGCGGCAAGCTGCTGCTGCAGCCGCGTATTTTCCCGCTGGCTTTGCTCAATGGCCTGTTGCAGACGCGCCAACTCTGCAGAAGAGCCCGCTGACCGAGATTGCGCTTTACGCAACTGCTCAAGAGCCGCTTCCTGACTGGTGACTTTGGCTTTCAGCTGATTGATGGTTGCCTGCAGCGTCTTCATCTCGCGAATACGCTCACTGCCCCTCTCGTCCGCCGACTTTGCCAGTGCGTTAGGCTTGCTGCTGGCAGGTTTACTGCTTTTGGGTCCTGCAGGTTCTGCTGTATCCAGTTGTGAAGGCGTTAGAAACAGTAGTGCCGGAGCCTCATCCACCTGGCGTGTGATCGCTTCCAGTGAATTCAACGCATGGGCATCGGGAGTAACCACCTCCTCAGCCCTTACGACTCCTAGCGGTAACGCCAACGTCAACAAGGCACCGCAATATATCCTGCGTTTCATTTCACGCTTTCCCCTCTCTGGATCAAGCCTTGCAGGACGTCACGTTCGATCTCGGCACATAACTGATTGGTCTTGTATTTGTACAACGCATCAAGGGTGTCTTTGGTTGTCGAATTGACATCGCCGCGTACCGCGCTATAAACCGAGGCATTGTTCACCAGACGGTTAAAGTTGGCCTGCTTGACCGCGTAAGCCTTCGGATTAACCTGCTTGAGTGACGCCAACTCGCTTTGGCAAAGGCCAATTTTGCTGGTTTTGGCTTCTACGGCAGCCGGTTGGGGTGGCGGGGACACGCTGATCTGCTGAGGGGGAGCTTGTACGGTGGTCGCTGGCGAGTCTTCTTGCGAACGGGTCTGTGCGGTTTTCTGGCATCCTGCCAACAACACACCACTGCACAGTATTACGCCTAAACAGAGGTTCTTTTGGGTGCTTATCATCGAAAATTCCTTTCAAAAAATTCCGTTACCGATAGTCAACTCAGACAAGATCGGCTATATCCTGGATAAATAATATGTGCATTTTTCTGCAATGATATAGAGGTGGCTCTTTAGTAGCAAACATTCACTGGAACTATACTATGGCCGCTCATTGCCCCGACGCTTGCAACGTTCGCCATGGCCAATTAACTTAACGAATACTTAACCGGGTTTCATCGGTGACCTGCATAGCGCAATAATGCGCCTGCAATTTGCCCGCGATTTAACATGCCCACGACGTTTATGAAGTGCAAAATAATACTGGTATTTTTTATATCCAGCAACTCCGCAAGCGAGCTTGAACGCCGAGTTGCGGGGCAAAAACGGCGCTTGCCGCCAGGAAGGACCAAGACACTCTCCCGCATACAACAGCATTCACTCTGGTTTTTGGGTAAAAAAAACCGCAAAGCCATAAAATAAATAATATTAAAAACAATAACATACATGGAAATCTGACGATATTCACCGCTATCATCGGAACCCCATTTTTCCGAATGGAAATGACTATTACCCATGATTGAAAATAGATGTTTATATTATTAAAAACGCATTTTTTGGCGATTTACTCCACTCGCATCCGGGTGATTTTCTAGAGCGGCAGTGCAATCTAAAGATTTATCCGAGGCACTCTGATTGTTGCGTCAAAAATACAGGACTTGATGATAATCCTTAAGCTGACTTCCCCCACTGATTATTAGGAACAATCCACACAAATTACAGGAAACATCTTAGTAAAAAATCCCATTTCCCCACCTTATAATTAGGAACTTTCTTGGGTTTGCTCTTTAAAATATCAACACCACGCAAAAATCAGGATTAACTCGCAAAATGCCTCGGTCTGCAATGATGGCGACCTGCCTGCCGGTGATAAAGTTTAACCTGCTGGAAAATAAGCCAATTTGCTCACAACCTCGACAAACGGAACATTTGTGCATTTTCATGCTTTACAAGCCCCATCGGCACCGCTATTATTCGCCCCGTTCACACGATTCCTCTGTAGTTCAGTCGGTAGAACGGCGGACTGTTAATCCGTATGTCACTGGTTCGAGTCCAGTCAGAGGAGCCATATTTAGAAAAGCCCGCTTAGGTAACTAAGCGGGCTTTTTGCTGTTTAAACACCGTGTGACTCAATCGTCATAAGGTTCGCCGAGCGTGAGCATCAAGCGGTTGGCCCAGGCAAAGAAGGCCGTCGCCTGCACCAGGTCCAATAGCTCCAGTTCGCCCAACCCTTGTTCGCGTAACGCAGCCAACTGAGCCGCATTGGCCTGCGGTGGCGTAGCCGAAAGCGCGGCGGCAAAGTCTATTTGCGTACGCCAATCCTCACCCTGCCCCTCGCTCAAGATCCCTCCAGGCGCGACATCCAACAGGCGCTGCACCTCTTCTGCCCTTTTGGATAACTGCGCCGCTTTACGCGCATGCACCGAAGCACAGTAAATACAGCCGTTCACCTTGCTGGCCACCGCCGCAGCCAACTCCCGATCCTGGCGGGCCAGACCACCAGCGGTGTAGAAAATGGCCCTATCCGTGATGGTTCGTTGTTCCAACACCGCATGATCTCGCGCCAACAAACGGAAATAGTCAGAATTCGCGTGACCGAACTTGGTCAGCAAGGCTTTTCCCGGCTCGTCAAACGCCTCCAAGGGTTTAGCAGCAATCCAAGGCTCCCATCCCAACTCCTGGCTGGTGAACGCAGGCGGTGCATGGCGGCCACTGGTTGTATGGCTCGCAGTGCGCCAAGCGGAGGCTCGGACGGGAGCACGACCGCTGGTCGCTACCGGCAATCCAGCCAGCAAGCGGTAGCCGAACAACAGACGGCTCTGGAAACTGACAAAGGCGATCAGTTGTGACAGCGTGACAATGTCATCCAACGACCACCCCGCCTGTTGCAGGGCCTGTAAGTGTTTGGCTTCGGTCCCGGCAGGCTTGAAGGCCAGGCGTTCTGCATGATCCAATGCAGCCTGCAAACGTGGGCCGTCTGCGGGCTGAGCTTGTTGCAATTGGGCATAATGCGCCGCCAGTTGCCGATCGCCGTGCCATTCACTGATACGTTGTGCCAACAGCAGGCGCTCCGCAATCCCAAAACCGCCCACATCCTGTGGCGCGAACAGCCGCTGATAGCTGGCCTCAATCCCGTCGGTGGCCGCCTGACGTGTTGCTCTGGCCTGTGCCAAAGGAGAGTCTGGGGCGATTTCAGCCAGTCTGGTCAGGTGATCCTGGGTGTCGGTCATACGTTTTCCTCTGCGTGATGTGAATAAGCCAACGAGGCAGGATTGCGCCGCTGCCAGCCCAGTGCCGGTGCAACGTCGCGAGCAATCAGCTCAATGGAGCGCAAAATATAGGCGTGTGGCGGATCGATAGAGTGCACCTGAAATGCCAAATCGGTGACGCGGGCCAGCGCGCTATCGCGTTGTAACGAGGCGATCACCTGCTCTGGCGTACCGAGATGCACGTCAAAAGCGCGGATCAGGCCGTCGAGCGACTCATCCTGCACCTGATGCCCACTGGCGCGTAAACGTTCCAATCCGCGGCTAAGCCCTTGTGCAGCAAAATCACGTGCACGGTTCTGATCTTCGGTCACAAAAGCGGTGCGCGATCCCATGATGCGCGGCTCTACCCCTGGTGGCAGTGCGGCAAGATAGGCGTCAATAATCGGATTTTGCAGCTCATCGAGTGGCGTATCCGGGGCAGTTAGTGGCCTGGGTTGAGTACGTGACAGCATCAGCCCATCCCCAGCCTTACCGGCCCGGATCCCACCTTCAATCGAGAAGGTGGCTTGCCAGACGCGTTTTTTCAGTTGGGGAGCGGCCGGATAGAGTCGGTTGGCGGCATTGCCGAGCGCTTCGCCACCCCAGGCGTCCAGCAGAATACGTAAATTATCGTTAAACGCCGCATTGCGCCGCTCGGCATCAATACCAAAAGCGCTAAACGAAGACGGGGTTCCACCCGCCGCCAGCCCCACTTCCAACCGGCCACCAGATAGCAGATCCAACACCGCCGTATCTTCCGCCACGCGCACGGCAGACTCCATTGGCAAGGTGATCACCCCAGTCCCCAAACGAATATGCCGGGTGTGCGCCGCAGCCTGAGCCAAAAAAACCAGGGGTGAAGGCAGCCCGCCCTCATCCTGATGAAAATGGTGCTGCGCTACCCAGGCGGTGTCGAACCCGGCGCGTTCGGCATGGACAATTTGCTCGGTGGCCAGCCGGTAACGTTCCTGAGCACTGCCGTTATCCAGCAGGCGGGTAAAAAAGCCGAGACGTTTAGCGCTCATGAGGCATCCTTCAAAGTTTGATACATCCCACGGCCAGGAATGGCCGCAATCAATTGGCGGGTATAGTCACTGCCCGGCTGGGCAAATATCTTGGCGGTAGTGCCCACATCTACCTGCTCCCCACGGCACAGCACCGAGACGCTGTGCGAGATTTGCCGCACCGTCGCCAGATCGTGCGAGATAAACAGGTAGGTCAGCCCCAACTCTCGCTGTAGCTGCTCTAATAAGTGCAGGATTTGCGCCTGCACGGTCACGTCTAGCGCCGAGGTGGCTTCATCCAATACCAGCACCCGAGGTTGCAGTATCAGAGCACGGGCGATGGCGACCCGTTGGCGTTGGCCACCAGAAAGCTCACGCGGTTTGCGCGTCAAGAGCTCGGCAGGCAGAGCAACTCGCTCGAACAGTTCCCGCACCCGCCGGTAACGCTCAGCCTTGGCGACAGGCTCAAAGTTGAGCAACGGCTCTTCGATCGCCTGATACAAGGTTTGCGCCGGATCGAGCGAAGCAAAGGGGTTTTGATAGACCAGTTGGATACGCCGCCGAAACTGGCGCAGCGCCTCGCCCTTTAGCCGGGTAAAATCGACGCCGTCGATGATGATTTGCCCAGCATCCGGCCGCTGAAAACCCAGCAGGCAGCGGGCCAAGGTGGTTTTACCGGAGCCAGACTCGCCGACAAGCGCATGTGTGGTGCCGCGCTGCACGCTGAACGACACCCGATCCAAAGCGCGGAACGGCTGCCCGCCTCTGCCAGCAAAACGGAAATCCTTCACCAGTTCGTTGACGACGATAGCCGGTTCTACCTTACGGGCGATCGCTGGCGGAGCGACGGAGGCCAGTGAAGGCACTTCGGCAAACAAGCGGCGGGTATATTCATGCGCCGGTGCCTGCAATACCGCCGCCGTTTGCCCCTGTTCTTGTACCCTGCCATGACGAAATACCAGCAGCCGATCGGCCCGTTCCGCCGCCACGCCCAAATCATGGGTGACGAACAGCACCGCCGTGCCAAACTCCTGACGCAGTTCGTCGATCAGATCGAGAATGCGTTTTTGCACCGTTACGTCTAGCGCGCTGGTCGGTTCATCGGCAATGATCAACGCGGGCCGTAACGCAATGGCGATAGCAATCAGCACCCGCTGCTTCATGCCGCCGGAAAGCTCATGCGGATACTGACGCGCCCGCAATTCAGGGTGAGTCAACCCCACGCGAGTGAGTAACTCCACTACCCGAAGCTGTACCAGCTTGCGTGGCAGGCGTTGGTGAATATTGATGATCTCGGCAACCTGCTCACCGATGGTTTTAACCGGGTTCAGCGAACTGGCGGGATCTTGCGGGATCAGGCTTATCTGCGCACCACGCACCGCATCCAACTGGCACGGTGACCAGTGCGCAATATCGGTGCCATTGAGCCGGATCGCCCCCTGCTCCAGGCGGCCATTTTCCGCCAGCAGGCCGATAATCGCCTGGGCCGTGGTGGTTTTCCCCGATCCAGACTCCCCAACCAGGGCAACGACTTCCCCCGGCTGAATGGTAAAAGAAACATTGTGCACTACCCGCTGGCTGCTGTTGCCCTGCTGATAGGCGATAGAAACGTTATCCAGTTCCAGCAGTGGCACAGGTGAAACGGTTGTCTGTGGGTTCATCGGCGCGCGCTCCCTAATGCATGGCTGATTCGGTTGGCGGCCAGCACCACGGCAACCACCATCAGGCCGGGGAAGGTAGTCAGCCACCAGGCCGTTGAGATGTAGTTACGCCCTTCGGCGATCAGCAAGCCCCATTCCGGCGTGGGCGGTGGCGTGCCGTATCCCAGAAAACTCAGGGTGGCAATCGCCAGAATGGCATTGCCAAACTGCAGGGCAGAGAATGCAATCACCGAGGTCAGCGAATTAGGCAGAATATGGCGCCATAGCACCGCCCAAAAGTGCCCGCCGCTGCCGTAGGCCGCTTCAACGTAGTCGCTGTGCCGCACCCGCAGCACCTCCGCACGTGCCAGACGCGCAAAGTTGGCCACCGACGAGATCCCCACCGCCAGCGCCGCATTCACCGTGCCGAAGCCCAGCAGGATAATTACGCTCAAAGAAAGCAGCAGCCCAGGGATCGACAGCAAAACATCAACCAAGCGCATCACAACATCATCGACGATGCCGCCTAAAGCCCCGGCGACCAGGCCCAGCGACGTCCCCACAACCAGCCCCAGCGCTACGGCAACTAGCGCTGCGGATAAAGTGTGCGATGCGCCATAGACGATCCGGGCGTAGAGATCGCGCCCCAGCGGATCGGTGCCAAGCCAGTGTTCACCACCGGGTGCCAGACGTTGTGCCCCGGCAATCCCTTCCGTGCCGCTGTACGCAGTAAAGAGTTCTGGGGCGATCGCCCATAGCACAGCGATCCCAAGCACGATCCAGGCTAGCCACAGGCTAAGCGGATAACGCCGCTGAGCGCGCCTGGCTGTGCGTACACTCCCTTCGGCTTCCCCACCGGACAGATCGCGTTCCGGCATCACGGATTTTTCCAACGGAATACTGCTCATCGGGTCGCTCCTGCATAGGTTTTCAGTCTGGGATCGAGCAACGGGAACAGCAGATCGACCAGCAGATTGAGGAAGACAAAGGCGGCGGCAGAGATCATCACCACCGCCTGTAACACCGCCACATCCTGGTTCACGACCGCCTGCTGTGTCAGTTGCCCCAGGCCACTGCGGCCAAATACGGTTTCGGTGATCAGCGCTCCGGCGATCAGTTCGCCAAACAAAATGCCCGCGATAGTCAGCACCGGCAGCATGGCGTTGCGCGCCACATGTCGCCACAGCACTCCGCTACGGCTAGCCCCTTTGGCACGCGCCACCGCCACAAACGGCTGAGTTTGCACGCTATCAATACTGCGGATCAGGATCTGCGCCAGCGGTGCAGAGATTGGGATTGCCAAGGTGGCGATCGGCAACAGTAGGCCAACCCACTCGCCTGGATTAATGATCGGCACCAGCTTCAGCCGGAATGAGAAGATCTGGATCAACACGATGCCAAGCCAGAAGGTGGGAACCGACACAAACAGCGCAGGCAGCGATTGCAGCGCCGATTTCAGCCAGCCAAAACCGATCAGATTGGAGACAAAGGCAATGACCAGTGCCAACAGCAAGGCCAGGGTGAAACCCAGCACCGCCAGTTGCAGGGTGGCAGGCAGGTTGGCAGCCAGCAAGGCACTCACCGGCACGCCGTTCTGAATCGAATAGCCCAAATCACCGCGCAGGAAATTCCCCTGCGTATGCAGATATTGCTGCCACAGGGGGATATCGGCACCGTAGGCGGCACGCATGTCGGCAATCTGCGCCGGACTAAGGCCCATATCCGGGTTCTGAAATTTAATCAGGATCGCATCGCCTGGCAGCACCTGCAGCAAGATAAACGACAGCGTAAATGCCGCCCACAGCACCAGCAACGCCTGCCCGGTTCGGCCACTCAGGTATTTCAGCATCTTTATCTCCTCGAATATGGCGTTACCGTTTCTCTAACCACGCGCCATAGAAACTTGGCCGACCCACGGCTTCAAAGTTGACATCTTTCAGATAGGGTGCACCGGCAAAGACCTGCGGCTCTTCAAAGAACGGGATCACATAGGCCTGATCCAGCAGATACTTTTGAGCCTCACCGGCAATCTGTATGCGCTTGGCCGGGTCCACTTCAGAGGCGATCCCCAGCAGCAGTTGGTTCAGCGAGTTGTCGATAAATTTACTGTTCTGGCTGGTGCCACCCTGCTGCAACAGGCCATCACGATTGGTGGGATAAAACTGGCTTTTAATCACATCGGGATCGGCACGGCCCACTTCTACCACCGAAGCTGGAGTCTTTTGCGGATCGAGGTTATCCGCCACCCGGCTACCTGCATCGCCTGCCAAGATATTCAACCGCGCCCCCACCTTGCCCCACTGCTGCGAGACCAATTGCAGCACCGCCTTGTTTTGCGGCTGTGGCAGCGACTCGTACACCGTTAACAACAGCTTCTTACCATCCTTCTGGCGCAGGCCGTCGCTGCCCTTTTGCCAACCGGCTTCATCCAGCAGGCGGTTGGCCTTCGCCAGATCGAAGGTCAACTTGTCGGAGAGATCGACAAAACCGGCTGCCGAGGAGGCAATCACCGATTTGGCTTGTGGGTAGTTGGCAGAGAACAGCGTATCGACGATCTGTTTGCTGTCGGTGGCATGCAGCAGCGCTTGCCGCACGCGAATGTCGGCCACCAGCGGATTGTCTGGTCTGAAGGCAATGCTGTCGTTGACGCCACGGGTTGGCGCGGCATAGATCGTAAAGCCCTGATCCTGGGTTTGCTTCTCATCGTAAGCCTGGATCTGGCGAATAAAGTCCGCCTGTCCGGCCTGCAACGCACCAATTCGCACGCTGTCTTCCGGAGTGACGATCACCTTGATGGCATCCAGATTGGCCCGCCCTTGCTGAGCCAGCTTGGCCGGTCCCCAGTGATAGTCTTTACGTACGCTGAGATCGACCTCGCGCCCCAGGGTTTCACCGCTCACCACAAACGGGCCAGAGCCGATAATATGGCGCGCATCACCCAGTTCATCGTATTGGCGGTTCAGCGTACTGAGCGATACCAGCCCGGAACCGATGGTCGCCGTACCTTGCAGGAAACCTGGGGACGAGCGTTTGAAATAGAATTTGACCGTCAGCGGATCGATGACCTCACTGTGGTCATAGTTATTGATCACCTCGGAAACCGGCAAGCGCAGCGATTTATTGCCCAAACCATAGGTATCAAAGTTTTTCGCTACCGCGTTGGCATCCAGCGGCGTCCCGTCGGAGAACGTCACGCCGGGGCGGAGTTTGAAGGTATATTCCGTTTTATCGGGGTTGCTGGACCAGGACTCGGCGATCCAGGGTTCGATCTCCAGCGTCTTGGGGTTCTGGTAGGTCAGCTTGTCGGTGATCTGGTTAAGGATACCGCCGTTGGGATAAAACCCGCCGGAAGGGGGATACAGATTGGTATGGGCCTGCTGCTCCAGATAGATCAGAGTGCCGCCCTGCACCGCCGCAATGGCCGGGCTCGCCGCAGCGGCAGCGCCTAAGACCACTGCCAGTCCGCTGGTTAACGTCTTGAAAGGAAAATTAAACATGGGTGCCGTGCCTTCTTTATGTCGGTTTGTTATGGGTTAGATAACAAACCAAAACGGCACGGAGTTGAACGAACTAATTTCGCTAACTAATGATGAAAAAAGCAGTAACGCGCCAAGCAGTGGCCAGGCACGCCTACACGCCCCATCAATCCACCTGATACTGCACAATCAACTGCCCTTTCTTCATCTTGACGGCGGTGATTTGCACCCTGCCCAACTCCGCCAACGAACGCACATGGGTGCCACCGCAGCCATAAGCTGGCAGATCGCCAAACCCGACCTGACGGACGCCTTGCTGCTCTTGCTGCCTTCGTGGCAAATCGGCGGCGATCAAATCCATCAGCCGTTGCTGTAAATATTCCTGTTCCAACACTGTTGTCTGCGCACCCGGCGCAAAGGTGATACGCCCTTCCCCCGGCCAGTGGTGCGCTTTCACCGGCTGCCAGCCTTGGCCCTCCCCCAGCCAGCCAATCAAATGCCCGGCAGAATGCCAACGGGTATGCAGGTGTCGTTGTTCACCGTCGATCTCCAGAGTGACCAAGCCACAAGGCAACGGCTCGGCCAGATAATGGAGTAATTGATCGCCCTGCACGGCAACTCGTAACACCGCTACGCCGCCGATCGTGCCGCTATCGCTTGGCTGTCCGCCGCCCTGTGGGTGAAACAGTGTCGCATCCAACTGCACCGCATAGCTGCCATCCTCTTGCGCCGTGCAGGACAATACCCGTGCCTGGAGTTGCAAATCATCGTGATAATAATAAAGTCGTTCGGTCATGGGCTCTCTCCTGGTTAACGCCGTTATTATATTCGTGCCATAATCGGCTGATAATCCGTCTTCATCACAATGGACCTTTGCGCCGTGAGCACAAATCTTTCCAGCGCACTGCTGGTTGAAATGGCCGTTTTTGTTCAGGTGGTGGAAAGCGGCAGCTTCTCCGCCGCCGCCCGCCAGTTGGGCAGTTCCCCTTCTGCCACCAGCCGCAGCGTTGCCAGGTTGGAACAAGCGCTGAACGTACGACTGTTGCACCGTACAACCCGCAAACTGCGCCTAAGTGAGCAAGGCGAGGCCGTGTTTCAGCGCTGCCGCATCATGCTGGATGCCGCCAACTCAGTGTTGACCATCAGCGGCCAGGGCAGCTCTGAGCCGGAAGGGACGATCAGCGTCAGCGTGCCGAAGGCCGTCGGGCACTTTGTTCTGCATCCTCACATGCCGGCGTTCTTGCAGCGCTATCCGCAAGTAGATGTTCATCTACGGTTGGAAGACCGCTACATGGATTTGATCGACGATCGGGTCGATCTGGCACTGCGCATCACCGACCGCCCGTCACCGGGCCTGATCGGCCGCCCGTTGATGACCATCGAACATTTGCTCTGCGCCACTCCGCATTACCTGGCCCAACAGGGCACGCCGCGTCACCCAAGAGACCTGACGGAGCATAGCTGCATTTATCTGGGGGAGACGCCCAGCGACGCACGCTGGCGTTTTCGCCGCAACGGCAAGACGGTTTCGGTCAATGTCCGGGGGCGCTATGCCGCCAACCACACCGGAGTTCGGTTAGACGCGGTGAAACAGCATATCGGTATCGGCAGCCTGCCCTACTTTACCGCCCACCAGGCGCTTGCCAGCGGTGAGATTGTGCAGGTGTTGCCAGAGTGGGATTTCCTCAGCAGCTATCATGGCGATCTCTGGTTGCTGTATGCGCCAACTCAGCATCTGCCCCCCAAGCTGCGAGTGTTTATCGATTATCTGGTGGCAAGTTTAGGCCAGGAACCCGCGTTAAAGCGCCTTGCGCAGGGTGATATTGATGCGGTGTGACCCCACCAGCGAATGATAGCCCTCTTTCACCGGCATGATGCCGTGGAAGCATAACCGTGACGGGCCGCCCCAGACCACCACGTCACCGTGGGCCAGCGGGATGCGCTGCGTTCTGTCGCTGCGTTGCAGGCCACCAAACTGAAAAACGGCCGGTAGCCCCAGCGATACCGAAACGATCGGTGCCGTAAAATCATGCTCGTCAATATCTTGATGCAGCGAAAGCTTGCTGCCCGGATCGTAGCGATTCATCAGGCAGGAATCCGGGACGTAATGACCAAACCCGGCCTGCAAAGCCGCTTCATCGGCCAAAGCCAGCAAAATTGCCGGGATTTCTGGCCAACTTTTGCCGGTTCCGGGATCGCGCTGCGAATAGCGGTAGCCATTACTGTCGCTGTTCCAGCCGTTGCCGCACCAGCTCATGGCCACCGACATGGTGAAACCGCCCGGCGTGGTCATATGCCGCCAAGGCACCTGTGCCACCACGCCGTTGACCGCCGCCAGCAGTTCCGGCCCGTGATCGCGAACAAAACCGTGCAATACCACCGCCCCCGGCGCGATTTCCTCACGCCAGGGCGGTGGCAGCGCATCTTCAAACAGATCGATTGTCATCGCCTTTACCTGGATAAATACACAGGTATAATTCTAACCGCTTGGCCGTTGTTGTCCAGTCCGGCGTAATTCATTGTTGTTAGAGCTAAATAACCTTAGAGTAGCCGCAGGAAATTCCATTAATAATCAGGAACGCTGGTGATCAAGGGCATCATACTTTCCGTCGTCGCTTCCCTGCTGTTCGGCGTGATGTATTACTACACCTCAATGCTAACCCCACTCGACGGCGAGGAAATCTATGGCTGGCGCACCCTGCTGACGCTGCCGTTTCTGACGCTGTTTATGCTGTTCTCCGGCGACTGGGCGCGGGTGAAGGAAATGCTGCACTGGCTACGGCAGCGCCCGCATCGCGTGCTGTTGTTACTGCTCACCACCTCAATACTGGGCGTCCAACTGTGGCTATTCCTGTGGGCACCGCTGCACGGCATGGCGCTGGATGTCTCACTCGGCTATTTCCTGTTGCCGCTGACCATGGTGTTGGCAGGGCGAGTGTTTTTCCGCGATCGCCTGTCTGTGCTGCAAAAGATGGCGGCCCTATGTGCATTAGTTGGCGTGGGTAATGAGCTGATCCTGGTGGGCGGGGTTTCCTGGTCGACGCTGGTTGTCGCGCTAGGCTATCCCGTTTACTTTATTCTGCGCCGCCGCTTGGGCACCGATCATCTGGGCGGACTGTGGTTTGAGCTGACACTGATGCTGCCGGTCGCCGCGCTGTTTGCACTTGGTGGCTCAGAACCGCTGGCGGCGCTGACGGCCAAACCGCTGCTGTATTTGCAGATCCCTCTGTTGGGCATTATCAGCGCGCTGGCGCTGGTGTGCTATATTCTGGCCAGTCGCCTGCTCCCGTTCAGCCTGTTTGGCCTGCTGAGCTATGTTGAGCCGGTGTTGTTGGTGATCGTCGCACTACTATTGGGTGAAACCATTAACGCCAACCAGTGGCTAACCTATATCCCGATCTGGCTGGCGGTCATGTTGTTGATGCTGGAAGGTGCACGCCATCTGCTACGCAGAAGGTAGTAATATACTGATTTTAAAAATAAATCAATGTCGTTACAGCGTCACCTTGCTGCCAGAAACGCCCGCTAAAGCGGCGGCCTGAGTGGCAAAGCGGCGTCAGCGTCTTTTGCAATTCCAGCTCGAAGGTCTGCGCCTGCATATCCAGTTGGGTTACCCGCGCATCAATAAAATCAAAGTAGCAGCGCACCTGCGGATAAAGCGCCTTGAACAGGCTTTCCTTGGCAGAAAATACCAGCGTCAACAGCAGATTAAAGGGCTGTGGATGTTGGCGTAACCACTGGCATTCGTCCTCACTGACAATACCGCTCCACAACTCTTCTGCTCGTACAGATGGGATCTGCGTTTCCACGTCAATACCCACGCCACCTGCCCCACTCTCATGCTGAGCAGCGCACAGCGCTGTATCGCTGTTGTGACTGATCGCCCCGGCAATCCCAGCGGGCCAGAGCGGTTCACGCTTCTCCCCGCGCAATAAAGTAAAATCCTGATGCCCCAACTCTGCCAGCACCCAGCGTGCCAGATAGCGCCCGGCCAGATATTCGGCCTTACGTTTGGCGACTGCTGGTGCGACATGTTCAGGGAAATCGATACCGGCGGCAGCAAACAGATCGTCGTGGTAATCCGCGACAGAGAAGTGACATTGCGCGATCAGGCCAGCAAAGCCGTCAACCGGCAATAATTCAGCATTGAGAATAAAAGAAGAGAGCACGTTTCATCCGTGATAAGGGGTCCGTTGAGACAGTATATACCGCGCGGCTGGCCGGGGCGAAACGGTTCGCCCCGGCAGCACTGTTAATGCAAGACGTCCTTCATGGTTTTTTCAAAGTCGCTCCAGGCGCAGAAGCCATCTTTATCGACCGGGCAGCCTTCCAGCGCCAGTGTGACGCGCTGTGGAGGGGTGTTCAGCGTCAGCGGTTCGGCATTACGCAACTGTTCGGTTGATTGGTAGACATACTCAATCTTCAACAGATCGCGATCGCCTTTGCCATCGTGCCAACGTTGGAACACCAGCTTGCCGCCAATCGGGGTCTTCTCATACTGCTTCGGCAACGCATACGGCTTGAACTTCATCGCTGACAGCAACGAAGCGATGTTGGAATCATGCCCTACCAGCACGGTCAGCTTCGGTGAATCCGCCTTGCGCTCACTAATCAGAGCCGAGTTGATATAGGTCAGCAGCGGTTTGGCAACGTTCTGGGCGACGACCGAAGAGGTGAACAGCGAATCCTGATAGCCATCTTTCAGCTTGGCCAACTGCTGCCACTGGTGCGGCGTCACAATCTTGCCCCAGGCCACGTCTTTCATCGGGAAGCCTTCGTAATACTGCAGCATAAAGGCATCCACCAGCGAGTTACCCACTTTCAGCGGGCCAGAAACGCCTGGCTCTTTCCCCGGCACCGCGCTCATTTTGTTCGGTTCAGTGGCCAGGTTGCACTGCTTGTCAGTCTTGCAGGCGGGAGAGTCTTTGTAATCGATGATCTGCTCGAGCTGTTTGTAGGAGGCGTCCAGCTTCAGCGATGCCAGCTCGGCATTCATGGCGCTCAACGCCTGCTGGTTAAAGGTTTCGCTGCTGTTGGTGATAATCGGATTGAAGGTCGGATCCATCTCCCCCATTTTCTCCTGATGATGCACGCTGATGTCGCAGCCTGGGAATGCGCCGTTGGTAAAGAACTGCGCGGTGGCTACCGTGCGTTGCAGGCTGTTGGCATACACGTAAACGCTGTCAGCGGCTGGGCAACCTTCCTGCGGCAAAATGCCCGCCTGCTTGAGCCACGCGTTGAAATAGTGGCCCATATACACTTCCAGCACGCCGCCCTTGGTGGTCAGCAAGCCACCTGGCGTATCCCACTGTGGCCAGGCTTTAGGCGTGGACTGGGCCAGCACGCTACCGTTGTTCGCCAGCGGTGCGCGCAGGTTATGGCGGCTCATCACCAGTACCTGTTCCAGTTGATAACCGTCGTTCTCGGCAAAGGCGGTGCCGCTGAACAGTAAAGGCAGGCAAAGGAGTAACGTTTTTTTTCTCATCCGCAGAGGTTCCCTAAATATGATTGTTATGAGTAGGTTAACGTTGGTTTTGTATAATGACGGCGTTCGACATGAAAGTGTGTGACGGGCGTCACGGGCGAAGGGATTGCAACAGCGGCCATCCGTGGATGGCCGCCGATTAACTTAATACCACAGGCTAAGAATTGGCCAGCCGATCAACAGCAGCGCCGCGATATACACCACGCCGAGGATACCGCCAAGACGCCAGTAGTCTTTCGACTTCACATAGCCGCAGCCATAGATGATTACCCCTGGGCCAGTGGCATATGGGGTCAATACCCCCATGATACCGATAGACAGCACCAGCAGGATGGAAAGGTGTTCCATCGGCACGCCTGGCAAGCCTTTACCTACCGCCAGGATCATCGGCAGCATGGTCGCGGTGTGGGCCGACAGGCTGGCAAACAGGTAGTGCGCGTAGTAGAACACCAGCACCAGCAGAACGACAGTCATCTTCGGTGAGAAACCGTCCAGATGGGTGCTCATGGTGGTGGCAAACCAATCGATAAAGCCGGAGCGGCTCAGGCCACTGGCCATCACCACCAACGTTGCCAGGTTAACCAGGGTATTCCAGGCGCTGGAGTATTTGGTGATGTCTTTCCAACTGACCACGTGCAGGGCAAGCATCAGCGATACCGCCAGCAAGCACACCGTTGTCGCATCCAAAATTTTACCGCCGAACACCCACAGACACAGGCTGAGTAACACCAGGCCGATCAGGGTATATTCTTTGCGGGTCAGTTTCCCCATCTCCCCCAGTGCCGTATTGGCCCAGCCAGCCACTTCATCGCTGTGGGTAACGCCTGGCTTGTACAGGTAGTAGGAAATCAACGGCGCAACGATCAGCAGCAGCAACCCAACCGGCAGGAAGGCCAGGAACCATTGCATCCAGGTGATATTGATCCCGGCAATCTTGTTGACGAACTCGATACCCAACACGTTAGGTGCAGCACCGGTCACAAACATGGAGGAGCTGATGCTAGTCCCGACCACCATCATCCACATCAGGTAACCACCGATGCGGCGCGAGGAAGGATCGTTCGGGAAGGAATCAAACAGCGGTGGCAGGTTCTTTACCACCGGGAAGACGGTGCCACCGGTACGCGCGGTATTGGACGGGGTAAACGGCGCCAACATGATATCGATGATCACCACCGCGTAGCCCAGCGTCAGGGTGCGTTTGCCCATGAACTTCACCAGGAACAGCGCGATGCGTCGCCCTAACCCAGTGGCTTCATAGCCCAGCGCGAAGATAAAGGCCCCAAACACCAGCCAGACGGTGGTACTGGAGAATCCGGCCAGCCCCCATTTGAGCGCCTCTTTACCGGCTTTAAAGCTGGGATTGGCCAGCTCTTCGGCGCCAAACAGCACCCAGTTGGAACTGAGCACGCTGACGGTCACGGCAATAAAGCTGATCGCCGTGGCCGGGATCGGCTCCAGGATCATACCGACGATCATTGCCACAAAGATGGCAAAGTAACGCCAGGCCTGCGGTGGCATGCCCTCCGGCGTGGGTATCATTAACAGGACGGCAAGCACCACCAACGGGGCGATCGCTTTCCAGATTTTCTCTTTGGTTTCGGACATGGACACTTCTCCTGAAGGCTTCGTTATTTTTTTAAGCCCCCGTCTGCGGCAACTGCGCCAACAGCCAGGTAACTATCAATAAATCGGCACTACCGCCGGGGCTGAGATTGCGTGCGATGCACGCGACGTCGAACTGCCGCAAACGAGCAATTCCTTGCGCCGTACCTGCCCCTCCCTGTGCCAATAACTGGCTGGCATAGTGTTGTAACCAGCGCAGCCCTTTGATGCCGCCCCGCGAGGCGACGTTGGTATCATCGTTATGCGCCATCAGCCACAGCAGGCTGTCCAGCAGCGCGACCTGCTCGCCACAGCCACTGGCCATCCTCTGGTGATACAGCGGCAACGAGCCGCCAATCACCCGCTGAAAGCCGGATTCAGCCTCACCACGGGCACCGCTCAGGCCAAACTCGGCAAATAACCGTTGCCCTGCCGTCTGACCCGCGTTGTTGCGTTGCAGCTCCCGACTGACCAACCCTCGGCACATCTGGGCAACTTCACCACACAGGCTTTGGGCGTCAGTCTGCCGTTGTTGCTGTAAGCGGCCAAAGGCGCAGCACAACAGCCCTAGCGAGAACACGCTGCCTTTATGGGTGTTGATACCGCCAGTAGCACGGAACATCTGTTGTTCACAGGCCATGCCCAATGGGCGCAGGCGCGCAAGCTGCTGCTCGGCGGGCAAAGCGGCGTCGGCCATACCCTGGCGGATAAAATAGGGCAGCCACCGGCCAATCGCCCGCGAGCTGCGGTAGAAATGGCCAATATCCATGTCGCGATGCGCGCCGTTGTTGTGGCGATCGACCAACCCCGGTTTCGGCGTCAGGTTGACCTCCACCAACAGCGCTCGATAGGCGTTGCGGGCAAAGCGCTGGCTGTGCGAAAGATCTGTAACCGTCGGCTGCCAATCAGGCTGGGAGTGCATCATTGAGCATCCTTTCCATTGCATTGAGCAGTTGTTCGGTGCTGTGGCTCTGTTGGCGGGCGCAAATCTTGGCTGGCTGATTGCACAGCAGACAGCTGCGTTCAGGCAGACCAAGTTCGCGCCGCGACAGGATCTTCCCTTGCGGGGTCAGCACATCGATATCCCACAGGCGGCCAATCGGCTGCTGGATTTCCAGCTGAATGGCCGCCTCTTTCACCGCACGGGCATCGGCTTGCAGCGCCAGATAGCCTTCGCAGCCAGTGGGCAGCCCCAGGGTCTTCTGCTGCAAACAAAGCCAGCCTTGTTGGCGATACATCTGCTGCAAGGCCTGCCTACCCAGGTTGAACACGCGCCGCGTCATGGGGCTGTCTTTCACCGCCCCCGGCACCACCAGAGTGAGCACCACCAACGTGGCGGTAGGATGGCGCGCCAGCCACGCCTGTTGCCTTGCCTGCCGGCATTCACGGCTGGAAAGCAGTTCGGGCAAACTTACGGCGCGGCTGGCGGCCAATTCGGGGGAGATGTAAGCCATGGCGTTACTCCGCGACCTGATGTACGACGTCAATCACCGAACCGTCGCGATAGCGCACCACGGCCACCACGTTATCGGTAAAGGCGATCGGTTTCGGTTCGCCGGTCAGTACCAGCGCACGCTCACGCAGCCATTCGATGGTGACCACCTGCAGGCCAGCCTCGCGTAACCTCTGCGCCAGTTCTGGGCGCGCAGGGTTAACGGCAATACCGTGGTCGGTCACCAGAATGTCGATGCTGGAGCCTGGCGTCACGCAGGTGGTCACCTGCTCAACCAGCGTAGGAATGCGGCCACGCACCAACGGCGCGACAATAATCGCCAACCGCGCCGCCGCTGCGGTATCACAGTGGCCACCGGAAGCGCCACGGATCACACCGTCGGAACCGGTCAGCACGTTAACGTTAAAGCCGGTGTCAATTTCCAGTGCGCTCAGCACCACCACGTCCAGGCGGTCAACCGACGCGCCCTTGGAGCTGAAGTTGGCGTATTGATTAGCGCTGATCTCGATATGGTTTGGGTTGCGAGCCAATGACATGGCCGCCGCGCGGTCAAAGCTCTGCACGTCCAGCAGTTTGCCGATCAGGCCTTTCTCATGCAGATCCACCATGGTGGAGGTGATGCCGCCCAACGCAAAACCGGCGCGGACGCCACGGGCACGCATCTTGTCTTCCAGGAAGCGCGTTACGGCCAACGAAGCGCCGCCGGTGCCGGTCTGTAAGGAAAAGCCTTCGGTGAAGTAACCAGAGTCAACGATCACCTCGGCAGCACGGCGGGCAATCAGCAGCTCACGCGGGTTGGAGGTCATACGCGTGGCATCGGCACCGATCTTGTCCGCATCCCCTACTCGCTCCAACTGCACGATCAGATCGACCTGATCCTGTGCCAGGCTGGCGGGATGATGCGGATAAGGCACGATTGCTTCGGTCAGCAGCACCACGCTACGGGCCGCGGCGGCATCCACCTTGGCATAGCCGAGGGAACCGCAGCAGGCATCACCGGTGTAGCCATTGGCATTACCGAACTCATCGCAGGTCGGCACCCCGAGGAAGGCAACATCGATCTGCAACTCACCTGACTCGACCAGGTTGACCCGGCCACCGTGCGAGTGAACCTGCACAGGCTCTTTCAGCAAGCCGCGCGAAATAGCATCTGCCAAAGGTCCACGCAGGCCAGAGGTATAAATACGGCTCACCACACCATTGCGGATATGGCCGACCAGCGGCGCATGGCAATCGGTCAATGAACTGGAGGCCAGCGTCAGGTTGCGAAAGCCCATCTTCGCCAGCACATCCATCACCTGGTTGAGGGCCAGATCGCCACCACGGAATGCGTGGTGGAAAGAGATGGTCATACCGTCCTGCAAGCCGCTGCGGCGGATCGCCACTTCCAGCGACTCGCAGCGTTTGATATCGCGCGGTTTACGCGCCTGCAGGTTGGCCTTGGAGGCTTCCTGATAAAGCCGCATCTCGGCGTGATTGTTCAAGGTCATCAGGCGTTGTTGGCGTTTCATCATGCTTCCTCGCTGTGGTTCAGTTCTTCACGCACGCCGGAAAGCGCTGCGCGTTGCAGTACCAGACGGGCCCGCTCAATCACCGGGCTATCGACCATCTTGCCGTTCAGCGAAACCACGCCGCGCCCCTCTTTTTCTGCCGCTTCTGCCGCATCGACCACTCGCTGGGCATGAGCCACTTCTTTGGCGGTTGGCGCATACAGGTTGTGCAGCAGTTCGATCTGGCGTGGGTTAATCAGCGATTTACCGTCAAAGCCCAGCTGTTTGATCAGCGCCGCTTCCTGTAGGAAACCCGCTTCGTTGTTGGCATCGGAATAGACGGTATCAAACGCCTGGATCCCGGCTGAGCGGGCAGCCTGCAGCAATGAGCAACGGGCAAACAGCAGTTCAATACCTTCCGGCGAGCGCTCGGTACGCAGATTTCGCACATAGTCTTCGGCACCCAGTGCAATCCCAATCAACCTTGGGGAAGCCTGTGCAATCGCCACCGCGTTGGTGATGCCCTGTGCGGACTCGATCGCTGCCAGCAGGCCAGTGCTGCCGACCGGACGCCCACAGGCACGTTCAATGGCGGCGATTTCACGCTCCATATCCACCACGTCCTGCGCGGTGTCGGTTTTTGGCAGACGGACGATATCCGCTCCGCCACGCACCACCGCTTGCAGATCAGCCAGGCCATAGGCCGAATCCAAGGCGTTAACGCGCACAATGGTTTCTACTTCCTGATACAGCGGGTGTTGCAGTGCGTGATACACCAGGCGACGGGCCGCGTCTTTCTCACGCAGGATCACCGAGTCTTCCAGATCGAACATCAGCGCATCGGCCTGATAGATAAAGGCGTTGCTGACCATGGCGGCATTCGCCCCCGGCACGAATAGCATGCTGCGGCGCATACGGTGTTTATTCAGCGTTTTCACGGCGTTCCTCCCAAGGCAGCGTGGCGGATTCGCTGGCACGCATCAGCGCGGTTTCCAGCCGTGCACGCAGCACACAGTCCAGTGCGCCTTTATCGTCGACAATCACCTGCACCGGCGGCACGTCGTACTGCTGCAAAACCTGCAACAGGGTGTGGCGGATGGCATCGCCGAACTGTTTTTCCACGCTGCTGGCAATCAGCAGATCGTGTTCCGGGCCTTCTGCTGGCGCGATACGGACCATGACATCGCTGGATTCCAGCGTGCCGGCCATTGCTTCTCGGATTATTTTCATTGTTCACCTGATTGTGCGGACTCAAATTCTTGCGGTATTGGCTTGGCCCGGCGCTGTGCCTGCAGATCCTGCAGGTAGTACAGCGTGTCTTTCGGCACCAAAGGCGCGGCGGCATGGAAGTCTCCCGCAGCCAGCAGCTTGCGCACCCAGGAGGCAGAGATCGCCGTGCCCTGGTACTGCAAGCGCTCAATTTCCACCAGATCGATCGGTGGGCTAGGCAACGCCGGAGTTTCCAGCCAGTAACGCATGTCGCGGTTGTATTTCGCCGTGACGGCGCAGAACGGTTCGTTGCCGACAAATCGATGCGTGATGCCCAACGCGGGGGCCAGATACTGGCGGAAAATTTTCAGATCGATTTCGGTGTAACAGTCGTCGGCAACCCCCTGCTCTTTAATGAAGTAGCAAGGGAAAGTGGCGCGGGAGATCACGTATTGAGACCCCTCATGCACCGTCAGATTGGTGATCCCCTCGGTGCCCTTCAGTACCAGATTGCGGCGATCTTCATAAGGGAAGCGCGAGGTGTTTTCTTTCACCAGGAACAGATGCAGCCAGTCACAGCGGGCGGCAGTTTCCCGCACCAGATATTGATGGCCGCGGGTAAAGGGGTTGGCATTCATCACGATGCTGCCAATGGTGTCGCCCGGCTGGCGCTCGCTGGCCAGTTGTGCGGCGTAACGCTTCAGGCGGCACGGGCTGTTTTCCATCAGCACCACGATGCCCGGCACGCTGGCAATCGGGTAGAAACCACACTGGCGAAACAGCGCCTCATTCTGCACTTTGGTGTAGATAAACAGCTGGGTGTGATGGCGCTCATAGGCCAGATTCACCAGTTCGGTCGCCAATGATAACGCCAAGCCTTCACCGCGCATTTGCGGGCTGATGGCCACGCATTTGATAATATTTTCGGCGATACCTCCGCAGGCAACCAATTGCTCGCCCTGGGTCACGGTGATAAAAACCTCGACCGTGGTATCAATATTCAGATCGTTACTACGCAAAAAAGCATTAATTGCCGCTATATTTTTGTGATCCGATCTTTTCACCCGATTAAATACGGCATCGCCCAGCATGTCAGTCTCTCTAAAATAACTTATCAATAACATTTGAAATACAAAATCCCATTACAGTTAACATTAAGGTGTAATAAAAACCTTAAAAACCATTGAGTTGAAATGGCCCATAACACGAACGGGGTATTTAATGGCGCCATGTTAAACACAAATAACGCCCTGATTATTGACCTATTTCACAATCTACCCGCAGTAAATAAGTTGTTTAATGGTTTTTATTTACTTAATTATTTTTATAGTTTTTATTAGCGACATAGTGTTTAATTAAATAACCATCTCGCTGAGATTTAATTAGCAGCATAATTAAGCAACGGGGAATTAACATGGAGTGGCTAAATATTCTGATTGTTGAGGATGAAACGCCGTTGGCAGAAATGCATGCGGAATTCATCAAGCAGAATGGCGGGTGTCGGCAGATTTGGCTGGCAGGCACCCTGGCACAGGCACGTACGATGACCGAACGTTTTAAACCCGACCTGATCCTGCTGGATAATTTCCTGCCGGACGGCCAGGGCATAGAACTGCTGCGCGAGTGGACGCTACAAGGCTACGGCGGTGGCATTGTGTTTATCACCGCCGCCAGCGATATGGACACCGTGGCCGAAGCGCTGCGCTATGGCGTGTTCGATTACCTGATCAAACCCCTGGCCTATGACCGCCTGGCGCAAACCCTGCAACGCTTTAGCCAACGGCGCGAAGCGCTGAAAGACACAGCGCGGGTCAACCAACGCCGTATCGATGAGATGTTCAATACCTACGCCCGCGGTGGCGATCAGACCACGTTGCCCACCGGCATTGATGAGCTGACGCTGATGAAGATCCGCGCTTTGTTCGAAGATCCGCAAGTGCGCCATACGGCAGAAAGCGTGGCACAACAGATCGGGCTGAGCCGCACCACTGCCCGGCGTTATCTGGAGTTTTTCAGCGCCAACGATCAATTAGTGGCGGAGATTATTTACGGCAAAGTGGGCAGGCCCCAGCGGATCTATCGTTCTGCAAGCAATGGCTAAACAGGAGCGCCCAACATACCGTGATGTAGTGGGCTGCTCCCGGGGCTGTCGAACCAGTTTGGTGAACTTGCACTATCACTGCAACGGCTTGTTCTGCCTTAAGAAACGCAATGCTGGGACTTTTGCACCTTTGACAAAGATAAACGCCAGCAGTAGCGATCCCCACAGTGCCATGGTGATATAGCTACTGACTCCCATGATATTTAGCCCGCTCTCCAGCATTTGCAACAGGAACAGCGCTAGCACAATGCCGAACACCTTGCCAAATCCACCATCAGGATTCACCCCGCCTAATACCGTCGCCAGGATAGTGATAAGCAATAGTGACTCACCGTAGGAGGCTTTGGCCGAGTTGAGTTTGGACATCATCAGCAACGCCGCGACGGCACACAGTAACGAGGAAATGACATAGACCCAAATCAGCGTGCGGCGGGTATTAATCCCAGAGAAAAAGGTGGCTTTTTCGTTGGAGCCGGACAGGTATATCTGTCGGCCCAGCGGGGTCTTGGCCAACATAAGCCAAAGCAGCAACGCCACCACGGCAAACAGATAAAGCGGGACTGGAACCCCGAGGAAATAGCTGCGATCCAATGCCAGTACATAGCTCGGAAAGTTAGAAATCGCCGAGCCTTTGGAGATCAGCACGTTCACCCCTTTGAGCAAGGTCATGATGCCCAGTGTCGCCAGAATTGGGGATACCCGAACCACCGAGATAAGCACCCCATTGATGATCCCAACCACCAAGGCAACCGAAACCCCTGCCAACAGCATCACTATCAATGAACTGAACGTTGGCTCAAGATGGGTGCACACCCAGGCCATCACCAGCGCACTGGCGTTCGCAGTGGCAATAATGGATAAGTTGATGCCACCGGTCAGCATGGTGATCGCCATCGCCAGCGTCAATATCCCCGCGACGGGGATCTGTGAGGCGATGGATTGAAAATTGGCCGCAGACCAGAATACCTGTGGGATCAGCACACTGAACACGCCCGCCACCAGCACCAGCAGTGCCACTAACCAGCGCTCGGTATGATCACGTTGAGTTGTTTTCGACATGGTTATATCCCTACCTTATGACGTTGGCCCCAGGCTGTCACACTGATACTGATGACGATCACCAGACCGATCACCACGCTATGCCAGTACGACGAAATACCCAGTAAATTCAAGCCATTTTGTAATATTGCCAGCAGGATCACCCCGAGCAGAGTCCCGGTTAGGGTACCCCGCCCGCCGACAATACTGGTCCCGCCCAACACCACCGCCGCCAGCACGGTGAGTTCATAACCGAGCAACGAGTCCGGTGCCACCGTCAAGACGGTATAGGACTGCACCACACCGGCAATACCGGATAAAAACCCCATATAGCCATAAACAAACAGTTGCAGCTTAACAATGCTGAACCCCATGCGGGATGCCGCTTCCTGATTACCGCCCAACGCATAAATTTGCCGGCCAATGCTGGTGCGAGTCATCACCAAGGCAGTGACGATAATCGTCGCCAGCAAGGTCAAAATGGGCAGAGAAAGGCCATAGTCATAGCCATCAGCGGCGGTGAAAGAGAACAGCATTGGCCCATGTTCGAACCATTCTGGATAGGTATACAGCCAGACACCCCGGCTGAGATACAACAGCAACCCGTAGAAGATATTCAGCGTGGAAATGGTAATAATGATGGACGGCACCCGCAGGCGATTAACCAATAGCGCATTGATCACCCCCAGCAACAAGCCGATGCCTCCCGCCAGTGCGAAAGCCACCGGGAAATTACCACCAAACTTCACAATGAATGTCACCATGACATATTGCGAGATAATGGTCATCGCCGGGAATGAAATGTCAATACCGCCAGAAATCAAAACGATAAAAAAACCACACGCCAAAATGGTTAGCATGGCGTAGTTATTTATCAAGTCATAAATATTGGCGAGCGTCAGAAATTCTGGGCTGGTGAAAGCAAGATAAGTCGAAATAATCAATATGGTAAAAGCCAACATAACTTCATGGCGTTTCAGATGCTCTTTATTGAATAAGCCTGTTTTTCCTACATCAGATTTATTGAGTACATGGGGATTAGCCATTGACTACCTCCGCAATGGCAGCTTCGCTGCTGTTACTTGGCAAGAACTCCTGCACGAGCCGCCCGGACCGCATAACGATAATACGGTGGCTATTAAAGTAAGCTTCATCAATCTCATCACAAACCATTAATACCGCAATCCCACGAGCCGCCAATGCATTGATAATATTATAAATGCCGGCCTTGTTGGCGATATCGACCCCAACGGTCGGCGAGTCGAGGATCAGTATTTTCGGGTCGGTTGCCAGCCATTTGGCGATGGCAATGCGCTGCGCATTTCCACCGGACAACGTATTGACCGGCAAGTCGCTATTACCGATTTTGATCGACAGGTGTTTCACCATGTCTTCGACCAGTGTGTCGACTCGCTCGGCCCGCATCAGGTGAAAGGCATTTTTAAGCCGGTGTAATACCGTGGCACTGATATTGTCGCGGATCGATTGCTCCATAATCAGCCCGGTGCTCATTCGGTCTTCCGAGACATAGCCCACACCGGCGGCAATGGCATCGCGGTTACTGGCGAACCGCATTGGCTTATCATTGATACGAATGCTGCCCGACTCGGGTTTCGTTAAACCAAATAGGCTGAGGCACAGCTCTGTGCGGCCAGACCCCAGCAAACCAACCAACGCGACAATTTCGCCAGGATGCAAAGCCAGTGAGATATTCTGGTATTCGTTGCCGCGGGAAAGCGCTTCCACTGCCAGCACGACCGGACGCGCTGCGCGGTAAGGCGGTAGCACCTGAAAATCAAATTTCATATCCGTCATCAGCCAGGCCAGCCGCTGATTATCCACTTCAGCAGCGGGGTAGGTTCCAACCCACTGGCCATCTTTCAGCACGGTAATACGGTCTGAAATCTCCAGCACTTCGCTCAACCGGTGACTCACAAATACCACGCAGATATTGCGTGATTTCAGCTCATGCACCACCCGTAGCAAGCCGTTAACTTCTTGCCGGGTCAGCGACGCGGTTGGCTCGTCCATCACAATGAGGCGGGCATCTTGTGCAAGCGCACGGCAGATAGCGACTAATTGTTTCTGAGCGATAGATAAATTCTCAACCAATTCGTCCAGATTAAGGTGGGCATCAATGCTGTTAATGACGCGCTCGGCGGTCTCCCGCATCTGACGTTTATGCACCCACAGCTGATGGTGATAATGGTTCATGGCGATATTCTCAGCCACGGTCAGGTTCGGGAATAATGATAAATCCTGATAAATGACCTGGATCCCCAGGCGGACAGACTCAATAGGCGTGAGGGTTGAATAGGTTTTGCCATCAATAATAATGGCGGCATCTCTATCGGGTTGGTAAACACCAGAGATAATCTTGATCAGTGTTGATTTGCCACAACCGTTCTGCCCAGCAAGGCAATGTACCTCACCCGGTAACAGGGTCATGGCCACCTTATTCAGCGCTTTGACGCCATAAAAGGTTTTACTGATATTTTCCAGGGTAATAAATGGCTGCATACATCCTCTTACTCCAGGCGGGCATTGTTCACAGAGCCGAACAAGGGGTCCGGCTCTGCGGTAATGCGGGGGAATTAATACAGAGAATCCACGTTGTCTTTGGTGACTCGCAGCACATTGTGGAACTGAATCAGGTGTTTATCCTGATCAACTTCCGCTTTACCCACCCCTGGGATCTCCATGCCTGTTTCGATTTTCTCACCTTTAAGCACTTTGTCAGCAACGGCAGTCAGTGCATAACCGGCAGAACCTGGGTCATACGTGACGCCCATGGCGATATCACCACTTTTAACCAGCGAGGCTGCCTGAGAGGGGATCATCATGCCGAACACGTGAACATTGTTTTTCGCGCGTTTCTCTTTCACTGCGCGCCCGGCGCCAATTGGGCCTTGTGAACCGAAGGCCACAATACCTTTCAGGTCGCTATGTGCTTTCATCAGATCCAGTGTGGTGCGGCGTGAGTCATCAATGCTCTCGGCGACAGGCATACGGCTGGTCACTTCAAACATTTCCGGATAATGCTCTTTCTGGTATTTAACAAACAAATCTGCCCACAGGTTATGTTGTGGCACGGTCAGGCTACCGACATAGATGACATACCCCCCTTTTCCGCCCATCGCTTTTGCCATTTCTTCCACGTTGTCGGCGGCAAACTTGGCGTTATCGATAATTTCAATATCCCAGTTAGCGCTAGGCTGCCCTGGTGATTCATTGGTTAATACCACGATACCGGCGTCACGCGCTTTCTTGAATACGGGTTCCAAAACATCGGCATCGTTCGGCACAATACTGATGGCACTGACTTTCTTGGCGATTAAATCTTCAATAATTTTAACCTGTTGTGGAGCGTCGGTACTGGATGGGCCAACCTGATAGGCCTTGATACCCAGGTCTTTACCGGCACGTTCCACACCTTCACCCATGCGGTTGAACCAGGGCATTCCGGCGATTTTCGAAATATTGACGACTTCCACTTCTTGCGCCAATGCACCGCCCGAGCCCACCAGCATGCTGAACAGGCTAGCTGCCAATAACGTTTTCACACTCAATTTTTTCATCTAACACTCCCGGATCTAATGTAGGTTGAGGCATAACCGCCTAATAGCGAGGTAACACATTGGTATTCTTTATATTTTATTGTTAGTGACGATTTACCGGGATGCCGTTTTTACATCTGCACAACATTCCCGTAGAGGGACTCTACAACCTCGATAGCGATTTCCCCCATATCTTTGAATGCTATTTATATGGACAAACTTGCAACCTTCCCGGTTTGCGACAGGGGTCATGCTACTGAGGGGATAAACGAAGCGAATTGCGTAAAATAACCGCAGGAAGGCAATAACAGTGCTGGTGACAAGGATACTCAGGGTCGATGCGGCAGGCCATTTTAATGCCAATCTGTTAACTCCCTTCCATTTTGCAGCGCAACAGTTGCCAGCAAGGGTTTTCCTGCGCATGATGCGGAAAATCTCACACTTTGTTACAGGCTTATGATTAACGTTGCGCTGATAGACGACCACGTGGTGGTTCGTTCCGGATTTGCCCAGTTACTGTCGTTGGAAGAGGATATCCGTATCGTCGGCCAGTTCGACTCGGCGGCACAGGCATGGCCACACTTACTGCGCGATCCGATCGACGTGGCGGTGCTGGATATCGCCATGCCGGATGAAAGCGGCCTCAGCCTGCTCCAGCGTTTACGCCAACAGCGCCCCACCTTTCGCGCCATTATTCTCAGCATCTATGACACCAATGCCTTCGTGCAAAGCGCGATTGATGCCGGGGCCGGTGGTTATCTCACCAAACGCTGTGGCCCCCATGAATTGGTGCAGGCGGTGCGCGCCGTCAGCAGCGGCGGGCTTTACCTGTGCGCGGATGCCTTACGGGCACTGCGCCATACTCCGCAGCCACCGAAAGAATTGCAGGTACTCACGCCGCGCGAAAAAGAGATCTTCGATCTGCTGGTCAACGGCCTGAGTGTCAAAACCATCGCCCAACAGTTGACCTTAAGCCATAAGACCGTACAGGTGCACCGCGCCAATATCCTCGGCAAGCTGCATTGCGACACGACCGTGGAACTGGTGCATTTCGCACTGCAACATCAACTGCTTGCCGGGAGTTAACCGGTGCCGCCAATGGTGCGCCGCCTGGCGCTTTCGCTGTTTCTGGCGCTGTTTTTTGCCCTCAGTTGGCTGGCCCTGTGGACCATTAGCCTGCACCTGAGCCATAACGGTCAACAGGCCGTACTGCTGTTTCCTCAAGGGCTGCGGCTGGCGCTGCTGATCCTGCTACCCCGGCGTTACTGGCTCACGCTGTTACTGGCGGAAGCCGCCACGCTGTTATGGCTGCATGACCAGCAATTGCTGAACGATCGCTCGGTGCTGTTGCTGCCGTTGTTAAGCCTGCTACCAGCCTGGGCCACTCAGCGGCTGTGGTATCGCTATCACCTGTACTGGCAACGGTTATCGCTATTGCTGGCGGCCATCGCTGCCAATGCGCTGCTGTGTGGGCTATTGGCGGGGATCTGGCTGCCATCCAGTATCAGCCAAACCTTGCTGACCAGCTTTACCGGCGGCGTGCTGCTGGTGCCTTTCGTCTATCTGATTTATACCTACCTGCGCCAGCAACTGGTGACGTCGATGCCCGTTCCGCGCCCCTCAACACCACAGCTACGCACCTCGCTACTGCTGTGGTGTTCACTGTTTCTCACCATGGGGATTTGCGTGCAACTGGCGATCGCCCCGGAGATGGAGCGGTTGCTGTTGATCTTTATCTTTCTGCCCAACGTGTTTATGGCTTATCGCTTTGGCTGGCAAGGGGGCGTACTGGCGGCGCTGTTTGGCAGCGTGATGATCACCCTCACTCGCCAGGCCGGTGGCGCGTTTCAGGATCTGCAAGAGTTGGAGCTATTCCTTTCTACCCAGGCGCTGTTGGGGATTGGGTTGGGGATTGCCATCAGCCGTCAGCAGCAATTGGCGCAAAAGCTACAGCGCTATCGCCAGCAGTTGGAACAAGAGCTGGCGGCTAAAAGACACCTGATGGAGCGGCTGGTGGGTACCGAAGAAGAGGTGCGCAAAGCCATCGCACGCGAGTTACATGATGAAATCGGCCAGAATATTACCGCCATTCAGATCCAGGCGATGTTGGTGAACCGCAGCGCCACCGCCCCGGCCACCCGCCTGGCCGCGGAGCAGATTGATTCGTTGTCACAACGCATCCACCACACCACCCGCACCCTGCTACGGCAACTGCGCCCACCGGTGTTGGAAGAGATGGAGCTGGACAAAGCCCTGCACCACCTGGCCGATGAGTTTTCCTTTGCCGAACAGGGGATCAGCTTCCAGCTGGATTACCGCCTGCCAGCCACGCCAGATGATGAAACCCTGGTATTTACCCTCTACCGCGTGGCACAGGAGTTGCTCAATAACATCAGCAAACATGCCTGCGCCAGTCATGTGCATTTAAGCCTGACGCAAACCCACCAAACGATCACCCTGGAAGTCCGTGACGACGGCCAGGGCATGCCGTTGCAGCCCACCAGCGGTTTTGGCCTACGCGGTATCGAAGAGCGAGTGCGCGCATTGGGGGGCGATTGGCGGCTCCATCGGCGTAATGGCACGCGCATAATTGTTAACCTGCCCACAAAACTGAACAAAAACCCCGTCTGACTAGGACTTAGTCTTAGGTGCCTAAAACCTTGTCTCATCCAATCCTGTTTTCTGCACCCTACACTGCTCTCACTGTCTGGAGGACCCCATGGCATCGGCCACGTTAACCGCAGAGCAAATCAGCGCTCGTTACCGCTACTGGCGACCACGCCTGATGTTTTCGATGATCGTCGGCTACGGCGCATTTTATCTGACACGCAAAAGCGTCAGCTATGCGATGCCGGTGATGCAGCTCGAACTGGGGTTGGATAAAGGGGATATCGGCCTGCTGGGTACGCTGTTTTACCTGGCCTATGGCGGCTCGAAGTTTGTCTCCGGCATCGTCAGCGATCGCAGCCAGGCACGCTGGTTTATGGGCGTCGGGCTATTTATCACCGGCGTGCTGAACATCGTGTTCGCCTTTTGCCATTCGCTGACGGCGTTGCTGGTGGTCTGGACGTTAAACGGTTTCTTTCAGGGCTGGGGCTGGCCGCCCTGCGCCAAGATGCTCACCAGTTGGTATTCGCGCAACGAGCGTGGCTTCTGGTGGGGCACCTGGAATACTTCGATCAGCCTGGGCGGTGCGGCCGTGCCGTTGCTGTCCGGATATATGGCTTCGCACTACGGTTGGCAGGCTGCGCTGTTGCTGCCGGGAGCCATCGGGATGCTGATTGGGCTGTGGTTGTGCTGGCAACTGTGCGGTAAACCGCAGCAGCAAGGATTACCCAGCGTAGGCCACTGGCGGCGCGATCCGCTGGAGCTGTGGCAAGAGCAGCAAAGCCCGGCAATGCCGATGCGGCGGATGTTGTTTGACACCATATTGCGCAATCCGACCATCTGGTTGCTCGGTGTGTCCTACATCCTGGTGTACCTGATACGTATTGCGCTGAACGATTGGGGCAACATCTGGTTGGCGGAGAGCCACGGCGTCAACCTGATGAAGGCCAACGCCACGTTGTCACTGTTTGAACTGGGTGGGCTGTTTGGCGCGCTGTTTGCCGGGTGGGGATCGGATCTGCTGTTTCGCGGCCTGCGAGCACCGATGATCCTGCTGTTCTCCATCGGACTGTTTGTGACGACGACCGCCCTGTGGCTGGCCCCACTGCACCATTACGGGCTGCTTTCGGCCTGCTTTTTCGGCCTCGGCTTTTTTGTGTTTGGGCCGCAGATGCTGATCGGGCTGGCCGCCACGGAGCACTGCCACAAGGACGCGGCCGGGACCGTGACCGGGTTTCTTGGTCTGTTCGCCTATCTGGGGGCCGCGTTGGCCGGTTGGCCGCTGGCGCAGGTGTTGCAACATTACGGCTGGTATGGCTTTTTTGCCCTGCTGGCACTGGCGGCCACCTGCGTCGGCCTGCTGTTGATGCCGCTGCTGATGGCCGGGCAGATACGGCAACAGTAAGACATGATTTTTACAGGGTGATGAGGGATTTTAGCCGGTGCAATCCCCATCACCCTCTCCCACAGGGAGAGGGGACCGAATGTGCAACATATTATCTTCTGCGTCGGACGTCAGATCGCAGGGACTGGAGCCAGAGGATAAAAAGTGCCACAGATTGATCCTCGCACCCAATAGCAACACCGGATCAGCTCCCCCTCCCTGGGGGAGAGGGTTGGGGTGAGGGGAAATTGGTTTGCTTTACCCTACAAAGACAACAACAAAAAGGACAACACCATGAAATTGACACCTCTCAACACCCTGCTGGCCACCACGCTGGCGCTGACTGCCCTGGCCGGAACCGTGCAGGCCAAAGGCCGTCTGGTGATCTATTGCAGCGCCACCAACGCCATGTGCGAGGAAGAAGCCAAAGTCTTCGGGGAGAAATACGACGTCAAGACCAGCTTTATCCGCAACGGCTCTGGCAGCACCCTGGCCAAGGTAGACGCGGAGAAGAAAAACCCGCAGGCTGACGTCTGGTATGGCGGCACGCTGGATCCTCAATCGCAGGCTGGCGAAATGGACCTGTTGGAGCCTTACGCTTCGCCGAACCTGGAGCAAATCATGCCGCAGTTCCGCGATCCGGCCAAACGTAAAGGCAACTACTCCTCTGCGGTGTATATCGGCATTCTCGGTTTTGGCGTCAACACCGATCGTCTGAAAGAGAAAAACCTGCCTGAACCCAAGTGCTGGAAGGATTTGACCAACCCGATCTACAAAGGGGAGATCCAAATCGCCGATCCACAAAGCTCCGGCACAGCCTATACCGCACTGGCCACCTTTGCGCAGCTGTGGGGCGAAGAAGCCGCCTTTGATTACCTGAAACAGCTGAACGGCAATATCTCACAGTACACCAAGTCCGGCATCGCCCCGGCCCGCAACGCCGCGCGCGGTGAAACCACGATCGGTATTGGCTTCCTACACGACTATTCGCTGGAAAAAGAGAAAGGTGCCCCTCTGACTCTGGTTTCCCCGTGCGAAGGTTCTGGCTATGAAATCGGTGGCATCAGCATCCTCAAGAACGCCCGCAATATGGAAAACGCCAAGCTGTTCGTGGATTGGGCACTGTCAAAAGAGGCTCAGGAGCTTTCCTGGAAGAAGGGTCAGTCTTACCAGATCCTGACCAATACCACGGCAGAGACCTCCCCTAACTCGCTGAAGCTGGATCAACTGAAATTGATCGATTACGACATGGATACCTACGGCGCTTCCGACATGCGTAAAAAGCTGATCACCAAATGGGTTAACGACGTGAAGATGGGCCACTGATCCCATCCAGCATCTATCGGGCGTAGGCTCTACGCCCGCTTCATTTTCGTTTATTCCGGGGAATATCATGTCTGAAACCATCACCTTGCGCACGGCGCAGGGGCGGGATCCCATTTTCTACTGGTTGCTGCTGGCGCTGGCAGGTTTCGCCCTACTGCCTTCCTACAGCCTGGACTACGGGCTGCTGGAGGCGACCAGCGAAGAGCTGCTGGCGGCCTATGGATGGTCACATGCAGGCCTGGCTGTGCTGTGGTTTGCCGCCCCGCTGCTGCTGGCTGTGCGCCCGCAGATTGCCACTGGCCGCGAGCAACGCAACCGCCACCTGTTTGATGCCGGTTACGCCCTGGCCTGTGGGTTATTAGTATTTATCAGCGCCGCCACGACCGGTACCGGGATGGGGTTCGCAACCTTGCCACTGCTGGTGGCAATGGGCGCAGTGATCACCCTTGCGCTCTCAAGGCTGGAATGGCTGGGTGGCGATCGCTTCGTACTCGGATCGCTGGTGGCAGTGATCGCCCTAATCGTGTTGTTTATCATTTATCCCAGCATCGCCATCTTTATCCCGATGTTCACCGATGAGGCCGGTGCCTTCGCCCCGTTAGCGTTTATGCAAACGCTCGGGCAGGCACATATCCTGCAGGTGATCTGGAACTCCTTCCTGCTGTCCGTGGCCGTCGGGATTGGCTGTACCTTCTTTGGCATGGTGCTGGCGATTTATACCACGCGTATCGCCCGCCGTTCGGCGGTGATTGGCCGTATCTTCTCGATCCTGCCAATCGTCACACCGCCGTTTGTGGTTGGTTTGGGCGTCACCCTGATGATGGGCCGCTCCGGCTACATCACCGAGCTGATGGTGACCTGGTTTGGCCTGACCAATACCAACTGGCTCTACGGCTTTACCGGGATCTGGTTGGCCCAGGTGCTGGCCTTTACGCCCATGTCATTTATGATCCTTGATGGGGCTATCAAGACCATCCATCCGTCGCTGGAAGAGGCGTCCTACACGTTGCGCGCCAACCGCTTCCAGACCTTTACCCAGGTGTTTATGCCGCTGCTGAAACCGGCACTGGCCAACTCGTTCCTGATCGTCATTGTTCAATCGCTGGCGGACTTCAGTAACCCCTTGGTTCTCGGCGGCAACTTCGACGTATTGGCCACGCAGATCTACTTCTACATTACCGGTGCGCAGCTTGATTATCAGGCAGCCAGTACGCTGGGCGTGGTGCTGCTGATGTTCTCGCTGCTGGTGTTCTGCGTGCAATACATGTGGATCGGCAAGCGTTCCTACGTGACCATTTCCGGCAAATCCAACCACGGCGACGTTCAGCCGCTGCCGGTGACGCTGGTGTGGGGCGTCTCGCTGATGCTGTATGTCTGGATCGCCTTCAACATCTTGCTGTACGGCAGCATTTTCTACGGCAGCTTTACCGTTAACTGGGGCGTGGACTACACGCTGACACTGGACAACTTCAGCAAGCTGTTCGGCCAAGGCTTCAGCGACGGCGCATGGCCTTCCCTGATCGACACCTTGCTGTATGCCGGGATTGCCGCACCGATCACTGCCATTTTCGGCCTGCTGATTGCCTACATCGTGGTACGCCAGCAATTCCAAGGCAAGAAGGTGATCGAGTTCAGCACCATGCTGTGTTTCGCGGTGCCAGGAACCGTGGCCGGTGTTTCCTACATTCTGGCGTTTAACAGCGCGCCGGTTTACCTGACCGGAACGGCAGCCATCGTGATCATTTCGATGGTGATGCGCAACGTGCCGGTGGGGATCCGCGCGGGTATCGCAGGTTTGGGACAGTTGGACAAGTCGTTGGATGAGGCCTCCCTCAGCCTGCGTGCCGGTTCGCTACGCACCATAGTGTATATCCTGCTGCCCTTGCTGCGCCCGGCGATCCTCTCGGCGTTGGTCTACAGCTTTGTCCGTGCCATGACCACCGTGAGCGCCATTGTTTTCCTGGTTACGCCAGATACGCGCGTCGCGACGTCCTACATCCTTAACCGGGTCGAGGACGGCGAGTATGGCGTGGCCATCGCCTACGGCTCGATCCTGATCGTAGTGATGCTGGCGATTATTTTCCTGTTTGATGCCCTGGTTGGCGAAGCGCGGGTCGCGCGTTCCAAAGCCCGGAATGCGGCCTGATACCCGGCGGAGAAGGATGAACAACATGTCTGACATTCAAGATAAGAAGCACTTTGTTGAACTGAAAAACGTCGCCAAGCGGTTTGGCAACAACACCGTGATTGAAAACCTGAGCCTGGCGATCCCCCGTGGGGATATGGTGACGCTGCTTGGCCCTTCCGGCTGCGGTAAAACCACGGTCCTACGTCTGGTCGCCGGACTGGAGAAACCCAGTGGCGGGCAGATCTTTATCGACGGCGAGGACGTGACCGATCGTTCCATTCAGCAGCGAGACATCTGCATGGTGTTTCAGTCCTACGCGCTGTTCCCCCATATGTCGCTGGGGGATAACATCGGCTATGGTCTGAAAATGCTGGGAAGGCCCAAGGCGGAGATCCGCGATCGGGTACGTGAAGCCCTGATGCTGGTCGATCTGGAGGGGTTTGAAGAGCGCTATGTCGATCAGATCTCCGGCGGCCAGCAGCAACGTGTCGCCCTGGCACGTGCGCTAATCCTCAAACCCAAGGTGCTGCTGTTCGATGAACCGCTGAGTAACCTGGATGCCAACCTGCGCCGCAGCATGCGTGAGAAGATCCGCGAGTTGCAGCAGCAGTTCAACATCACCTCACTCTACGTCACCCACGATCAAAGCGAAGCCTTTGCGGTTTCCGACACCGTGCTGGTGATGAACAAAGGAGAAATCATGCAGATTGGCGCGCCGCAAACGCTGTACCGTTACCCGGCCTCGCGCTTTATGGCCGGATTCATGGGCGATGCCAACATCTTCCCGGCCAAGGTAACCAGCAGCGGCGTAGAGATCTTTGGCTACCCGGTGCCGCGCCCGCAAGGGTTTGCCCCCGGTTTACAGCAATGTACCGTGGGCGTGCGCCCGGAAGCGATTACCCTCAGCCAACATGGGGAACCGAGCCAGCGTTGCACCATCAGTAAAGTGGCTTACATGGGGCCGCAATATGAGGTGCTGGTGAACTGGCACGATCAGTCGCTGCTGCTGCAGGTAAACGCTACGCAGTTACAGCCCGAACCGGGCGACAGCTATTTCCTGCAAATCCATCCGTTCGGCATGTTTGTCCTCGCCGACGAGTAAGCTGAATTTACCCCCGCTCGTCGTTCCGGGCGGGGGTATTTCTCGATGTCTATCCCCCTGTTCCATCTCGGTTAATCCGCCGCGGGTCTCTGAAGATAATCCGAACGGCGGCTATTCCCGCAGTTTTAGCGTTGATGCCGAGTGGTCGGCTGAGTTTGAAACAGGCATCCATGGGATAAATCTGCCAAAAGCTCAACGGGTTGCGCATTCTATAAGCAAACAAACGCAGAATGCGTAATCCCCTTTGACTTCCCCTCTGCACCCCGTTATGATTCCGCTCGTTCAAACGATTCCTCTGTAGTTCAGTCGGTAGAACGGCGGACTGTTAATCCGTATGTCACTGGTTCGAGTCCAGTCAGAGGAGCCAATTCCAATTCTATGCTGTCCCAGCAAATCCCATATCCGATTAAAAATCGACACATCATATAAAAATCGGGTTAGACCTCTTCCCACACTTAGTACTGATGACTGCCAATACATTTGAGGGCTTTATTAGAGGCCTATTCGGTTCGATTTAAATTTCCCCGTTCAGGAATATGATAGAAATCAAGTCAGAAAAAGAATCATCATCTCATTTCATCGATGATTTTCTTGTCAGCGACATTTTTCCCGCCTCACTCAAAGAAAGTCCTTTGGTTTCGGGAGCAAATAAAACCGAAACAATTAACCCCACTAAAGAGATAAATGCGCCGATTAGCATCACCGTATTTATTCCATAGCGAGTAATAAATACCGGCAAAGCCCACATCGAAATAATCGCGCCAATCCGGCTGATAGACATAATCACCCCAACTGCAGAGGCGCGTATATCGGTGGGGAAGAGTTCGTTGGGATAAAGCCACTGTAATATTCCCGGACCACCAGAGAAAAATGCGTACACCGCAAAGGCAATAACCACCAGGCTAATTTGTAAATGATCAACCAGCCCAAGAATAGCCAGAGCGCCGGTCATCATCGCAAAACTCCCAATCAACAGCGGACGACGGCCCAGCGTATTGAGCCAGTACATGGCAGGAATGCAGCCTAGCATAAAGAAGAGGCTTATCACCACATTCCCCAGCGCCGCATTTTTCCCCTGATCCCAACCCAGCAGGCCAACGATTTGCGGGCCAAAGGTGTAAATCGCAAACATCGGAATAACCTGACAGGTCCAGATCACGGCAACAAAGAGCACTACGGGAAAATGTCGCTTGCTAAACAACTGCAAGAAACGCGTTTCCGGCTGCGGTTCTTCGTCAAATATCAGCGGCTCACCGAACAGTTTCAACATCATTTGCTCGCACTCTTTTACCCGGCCTTTACGCAACAGCCAGCGCGGGGATTCAGGCAGATCAAAACGTCCGATAAGAATGACCAAGCAGGGGATAAAGGCACTGCCGAGCATCCAGCGCCAGCCATCCACCATATCGTAAAGCCAGAAACCAACAAGATTGGCGCAAGTCGCCCCGACATACCACATAGCCGCAATAAAACCGACGGCAAACGCCCGCTGGCGGGTGTTGGAAAATTCAGTAATCATTGAAGTTGCAATGGGATAATCAGCGCCAATAACAATACCGATTAATACCCGCATGACCAGAAGTTCTGCGGGTGTGGAAACAAACATGGTCGCGACAGAAATAAGTCCGATGGCGACAATGTCGATCAGGAACATTTTTCTCCGCCCAACGCGATCACAAATATAGCCAAACAGTGAGGTACCAATAAATAACCCCACCAGCGTCCCAGCCCCCAACAGGCCAATCCATTGCGCATCGAGTTTTAATAATGGCGTGAGTTGTTCCAGCGCCACGCCGATTATCACCAGGACATAACCATCCAAAAATGGGCCACCACTGCCCCAGAGCATGATCCGCCGATGAACTGACGAAAACTGAATATCATCATATTTTCTGGGCTGCATATGCGTTTCCTTTTTTATTACAAAAAACTTTCATATTGCGAGCAAAAAAATCAACCGTAACGATATTCCACGCCGAAAGTTCCGCGCGGGTATTCCCATTTTTCCAGCGCACTTCCCAGCCCGAGAATTCGACAGGTTCCACATTCAAGACACCCGGCGTAATCAAAACGCACTGAACCATCCTCTTGCTTTTTATATAACCCTGCCGGGCAGGCTTTGGTTAATAGCGTCATCACCTGCATATCGGGCTGCGATTTCACAATGATGTGCGGGTTTTGTTCATCGACGTTGAATTTATTGATGCCCAGTTTGACATCCACATTGACTGGCTTACTCATAGCGCAGTGACTCCTTTAATACCGTCTTTCACCAAGTTGATAAAGCCCACTTTCTTGGCGTGTTTAAGGATGTTTTTACGCAGCGGCACAGGTGGTTTTCCATTAATGGTAAATAACTCGCTGGCGATGCCAATGGCCATTTCCGGGTATTGCGTGAACATGCGAGGGTTGTCGAGGAACGCGGGCATTTTCTGGTACATTTTCATGTCCCGCAACGGTCCACCCTCAAGCAGAGCAAGGTATTCGCTGAGGCTCTTTTTACTATAATCGTCTCGCTTCATTGCGCTGAGCAGCGTTTTTGCGGCGGCTTCTCCGGAGGCAACCGCCAAATCCATACCGCGAATGGTGAACCCCAGGTTCATGCACATACCCGCCGCATCACCTGCAATCAGCACGCCATCTCCCACCAGTTCGCTCTGCATGCGTAGGCCCGCTTCTGGGACAACGTGGGCCCCATACTCAATCATCTTGCCGCCTTCAATCAGCGGAGCCACTACCGGATGGCGTTTGAAATCTTCCAGCATCTGCGGAACGGATTTTTTTGCGTCTTTCAAGTGATGAAGCCCGCAAACCAGCCCGAGCGAAAGCGTGGTGTTATTGGTGTAAAGAAAACCACCGCCCATTAATCCATCCGTTGGTGCACCAGCGAATAACCAGGCCACTCCTTCACTGCCTCGCAAATTGAATCGATTTTGCAGCACCTCTTTCGGCAACTCAATCAGCTCCTTAACACCCACGGCCACATTTTCTGCTGTAACCGGTTTGGTCATTCCCAATTGTTCGGCAAGCAGGGAGTTCACGCCATCAGCAAGAATCACCGCTTTGGCCTCAAGGACGTCGCCATCAGCTTCCACACCAATAACCTTGCCATCTTTTACCACCAGTCTGTCAACCCGAATTCCAGTAATGCACTGCGCTCCAGCGTTTTCCGCCTGATCTATTAGCCAGGCATCAAATTTGCTGCGCAATACCGAGTAAGAAACCTCCCCGGCTTTCGGCTCGTCGCCATTGTGATAATCCAATGTCATCGCGCGCGTTTGTGTCAGAAACGACAATTTTTCGTGGGTGATCACACGTTCGACGGGAGCCTGCTCGGCAAAACCCGGGATAATACGCTCCAGACTGTGGGCGTACATGCGTCCACCTGTCATGTTTTTTGCACCCGCAGAATTACCGCGTTCAATAAGCAGAACCTGCGCCCCTTCTCGGGCAAGCACCAGAGCTGCAACCGCCCCTGCAAGCCCGGCTCCAACAATGATGGTATCGAAGACATCTTCGGACATAACCACTCCTGAACCTGAATAAAGTGGCAACGCATACCTTCACACGCTGCCGAAAGAGATCAACTGGCTAGCAGACGAGTCAGCTTTGGAAGGATAGTGAAAAGATCGCCCACAATGCCGTAATCCGCGTACTGGAAAATCGGTGCATTTTTATCTTTATTGATTGCCACGATAGTCTGAGCACCATTGGCACCGACCATGTGCTGAATTTGGCCAGAGATCCCTACGGCCAGATAAAGCTCAGGTTTGAGGAGTAAATTCGAAATGCCTACATAGCGCTCGTGCTCCATCCATTTTTCGTTTTCCGCGACCGGACGCGAGCAGGCGAGTTCAGCACCGATAACTTCACACAAAGCATTCGCCAGAGCGATATTCTCCTTGCTTCCAATACCGCGCCCAACGCTGACAACCAGCCGAGCTTTATCAAGATCCACGGAATGGCTTTCCCGTACCTGTTTGCCAGTGCAAACAATGGTATTTTCGGGAGCCAGCCACTGCACCGGTTGTACCGTTCCGCTCCTCGCGACATCAGGCTTCGCCGCCTCGAAAGTTCCGCCACTCAAGGTCAGTATGCACAAGGGTGAATAAAGGGTTTCATTGCTAAAGGCCAACCCGCCGTAAACCATATGTTTTGCCACCAGCACGCCATCAGAAACCGCAGCTCCACTGGTATCATTCACTACAGCAGCACTTAGACGAGCCCCTAGTCTTGCCGCCAGCAATTTGCCACGACGGCTATTAGGCAACAGGACCAGTCCACTTTGGCTCTGGCCTTTAAGCATCTCAACCAGCGTATCTGCATAATCTTCGATAATACTGTCGTCCGGTTTGCCTTGCAGCTGCCAGACCTGGTTTGCACCCAGTTGAAATGCCGCCGTACTGTGTTCTGCGTTAAGGGCAAACACCTGAATATTCTCCCCCAAGGTCTGTGCCCCCCCCATCAGTTCCGGCAAACGGGACAAGGTATCGCTAAAAACCCAAACGTTTGAAAACTTGCTCATAACCTGCCCCTTTTTACTGGATAATCTTGCGTAAATACCCGGCAAATGCCGCAACCTGTTCATCGCCATCACCTTCGATGATGACCCGCAAACGTTCTTTCTGTTTTGGAGCAACGATTTGCTGTTCAGACAAAGCGGTGACATCCCCGATACCCACATCTGCCGCCATCCATACTTGAACGGGCTTTTTCGCGGCACCGAGGATGGCTTTCATGGAAGGAATTTGTGGAGTATTGATATCGGTGGTGACACAAATCACCGCTGGCAGCGGGACGGAAAGGGTTTCGGTTTCATCTTCGAGTTCGCGTTCAACCACAATCATATCAGCACTTATCGAAAGAATTTTTTTGATACCATTTAGCGCCGGAATGCGCAAAGCTTCACCAAGCAACAGGCCCACTTGTTGAGCGTAGAGATCGGCGGAGCCGTCACCACATAGAATCAGGTCAAACCCTAGTTTGTTAACTGCAATGCCTAGTACCGTTGCCGTGTGATGTGGTAAGGCGTGTTCCAGTTGTTCATCAATCACGACCACCAGTTCATCCGGCCCGCGTGAAAGCACATCCTTTCGCCCTTTAGCATTATTCAGGATGTTACCGCCCGCGCTAAGCGCGACAATGTGCGCATCCGCAACCTGTACTTTGAGTTGAACCGCGGCTTCGATAGCATTGAGATCGTACTGGCTGATTTTACTTTCGGCACGGGATAAATCTAATGAACCATCAACATAATTAACCGTAATATCCTGCTCATCGGGCACACTTTTGTAACATGTAATAATCCTCATCACATCTCCTGATATATTAATGAAAGCATTAGTCATTGCAGCAATGGGGTGAATAAATATCATATCCAAAAGTGAAAAAGTAAAACCCCAATCACCAATATTGAACATACCAAGCCATAATCATGGAAATATTCAATATTGCCACTTGCCTCACAAACATTGAATTTCACAGAGTGAAAAATCTTCACAACAAAACTCATCCCATTGTTTTAAATGAACTAAAACGCATTTCTTGTGATGCATTTATTACAAAAACAAATTTGACAGAGTTAACGATACAGGCGTTTACTAGTATTTAGCATTGTACGAGAGCTTACTCTATCAGGAGAAATTCATTTCAACTGAAATAAAATTAACATAATTTAAACAAACGAGAAACTTATTATTTCAAACATCCTTATTCACGCCATATAAAAGCGGGATTGACTATGAAAAATGAAAAGAAAAAGGTGGGAATAGAACCCAAAGTATTCTTCCCGCCGCTGATTATCGTCGGCATTCTCTGCTGGCTAACCGTCCGCGACCTGAATGCAGCTAATACTGTTATTAATGCTATCTTCAGTTATGTCACTAACGTCTGGGGCTGGGCCTTTGAATGGTACATGGTAGTCATGTTCGGCGGCTGGTTCTGGTTGGTTTTTGGCCGCTACGCCAAAAAACGCCTCGGTGACGATCCACCGGAATTCAGCACGGCTAGCTGGATTTTTATGATGTTCGCTTCATGTACCTCCGCTGCAGTACTGTTCTGGGGGTCGATTGAAATTTACTACTATGTCTCCAGTCCACCGTTCGGCCTCGAACCCTATTCCATACAGGCAAAAGAGTTAGGCCTGGCGTACAGCCTGCTGCACTGGGGACCGTTGCCGTGGGCAACGTACAGCTTCCTTTCCGTGGCATTCGCTTACTTTTTCTTTGTTCGCAAAATGGATGTGATTCGCCCGAGCAGTACGCTTATCCCGTTGATGGGTGAAAAACGCGCCAACGGAATTATCGGTACCATCATCGATAACTTCTATCTGGTGGCGTTAATCTTTGCGATGGGCACCAGTCTGGGCCTTGCGACACCACTGGTGACGGAGTGTATTCAGTTTCTGTTCGGCATTCCACATACGCTGCAACTCGACGCCATCATCATCACCTGCTGGATAATTCTGAATGCTATTTGCGTGGCTTGCGGTCTGCAAAAAGGGGTAAAAATCGCCAGTGACGTGCGCAGCTATCTGAGTTTCTTGATTCTCGGGTGGGTGTTTATTGTCGGCGGTGCCAGTTTCATCATGAACTACTTCACGGACTCCGTGGGTACGTTGCTGATGTATCTACCGAGGATGCTGTTTTATACCGACCCGATAGCTAAAAGTGGTTTCCCTCAGGGGTGGACCGTTTTCTACTGGGCCTGGTGGGTGATTTACGCCATTCAGATGAGCATCTTCCTCGCCCGAATTTCGAAGGGTCGTACCGTACGTGAACTGTGTCTCGGTATGGTTGCCGGACTGACCGCTGCGACCTGGTTGCTGTGGACCATTCTTGGCAGTAACACCTTGCAGTTGATGGATCAAAACGTTGTCAATATTCCTGAGCTTATCAAGCTGTACGGTGTGCCACGCGCCATCATCGAAACATGGGCCGCTCTACCACTCAAAACTGCCACCATCTGGGGTTTCTTCATTCTTTGCTTCATCGCCACTGTGACGCTCATTAATGCCTGCTCTTACACCCTGGCAATGTCGACTTGTCGCTCAATGAAAGATGGCGATGAACCACCGCTGCTGGTGCGTATCGGTTGGTCTGTTCTAGTGGGGGTCATTGGTATCGTGCTACTGGCACTCGGCGGACTCAAACCGATACAGACGGCAATTATCGCCGGTGGATGTCCGCTTTTCTTCGTCAACATCATGGTCACGCTTTCGTTTATCAAAGACGCAAAAATACACTGGAAAGATTAATAGTTAACAAATAAATCAATAAATTAAGAGGTTAAATAGATGGATTTTAGACTGAATGATGAACAAGAACTGTTTGTTGCTGGTATCCGGGAATTAATGGCCAGCGAAAACTGGGAAACCTACTTCGCCCAATGTGATAAGGACAGCGTCTACCCGGAACGCTTTGTGAAGGCGCTGGCGGATATGGGAATCGATAGCCTGCTTATTCCTGAAGAACATGGCGGACTGGAAGCCGGGTTTGTCACTCTTGCCGCCGTCTGGATGGAGCTTGGGCGGCTGGGTGCTCCAACCTATGTTCTTTATCAATTGCCAGGCGGGTTCAATACCTTCCTGCGTGAAGGCACTCAGGAGCAAATAGACAAAATAATGGCATTTCAGGGTACCGGCAAACAGATGTGGAACTCTGCTATCACCGAACCAGGTGCCGGTTCCGATGTCGGTAGTCTGCAAAGCACCTATACCCGCAAAAATAATAAGGTTTACCTGACGGGTAGCAAATGCTTCATCACCAGCAGCGCGTACACTCCGTATGTAGTGGTGATGGCACGTGATTCCGCCTCGCCTGAAAAAGCAGTATTCACCGAGTGGTGCGTCGATATGAGCTTGCCGGGGATCAAAATCAACAAGCTGGAAAAGCTAGGCCTACGCATGGATAGCTGCTGTGAGCTGACGTTCGATAATGTCGAACTGGATGAGAAAGATATGTTTGGCCGTGAAGGCAACGGTTTTAACCGCGTGAAAGAGGAGTTCGACCATGAGCGTTTCCTCGTTGCGCTCACGAACTACGGCACCGCAATGTGCGCTTTTGAAGATGCGGCACGTTACGCCAATCAGCGTGTGCAGTTTGGCGAAACTATCGGGCGCTTCCAACTGATTCAGGAAAAATTTGCCCACATGGCAATCAAACTGAACTCAATGAAAAACATGCTGCTGGAAACCGCCTGGAAGAGTGACAACGGGCTCATCACCTCGGGCGACGCCGCGATGTGTAAATACTTCTGCGCCAATGCAGCATTTGAAGTCGTCGATGCCGCTATGCAAGTGCTGGGCGGAGTGGGTATTGCCGGTAATCACCGTATTACCCGTTTCTGGCGCGACCTGCGAGTGGACAGGGTTTCTGGCGGTTCTGATGAAATGCAGATCCTGACTCTGGGGCGTTCGGTGCTGAAACAATATCGCTAAACCATTGCTGACTGACGCAGAGGCTCGATGGCCTCTGTTCAGTTTTATGACGAGGTGTAAACCATGACCACTCATTTACCGATGCCCGAATTTGGTCCCCTATCCGGGCTGCGGGTTGTTTTTTCCGGGATCGAAATTGCCGGGCCGTTTGCCGGACAGATGTTTGCCGAATGGGGCGCGGAAGTTATCTGGATCGAAAACGTCGCCTGGGCCGACACCATCCGCGTTCAACCGCATTACCCGCAGCTTTCGCGCCGTAATTTACGTGCGCTCTCCCTCAACATTTTCAAAGATGAAGGCCGCGAAGCATTCCTGAAGCTAATGGAAACGACCGACATCTTTATTGAGGCCAGTAAAGGCCCGGCGTTTGCCCGCCGTGGCATTACTGATGAAGTGCTTTGGCAGCACAATCCTCGTCTGGTCATTGCCCATTTATCAGGCTTTGGGCAATACGGTGATCCACAGTACACCAACCTGCCCGCTTACAACACCATTGCTCAGGCGTTCAGCGGCTACTTGATTCAGAACGGTGATAAAGACCAGCCGATGCCCGCGTTCCCCTATACCGCAGACTATTTCTCCGGCATGACGGCAACCACATCGGCGCTGGCTGCGCTGTATAAATCGCGCCAGACTGGCAAGGGCGAAAGTATCGATATTGCGATGTACGAAGTCATGCTGCGTATGGGCCAGTACTTCATGATGGATTACTTTAACGGCGGTGAAGTTTGCCCGCGCATGACCAAAGGCAAAGACCCTTATTACGCGGGCTGTGGACTTTACACCTGTAGCGACGGTTATATCGTGATGGAGATTGTCGGCATCACCCAGATTCAGGAAATCTTCGCCGATATTGGTCTTGCGCACCTGATCGGTACGCCAGAAATTCCGAAGGGGACACAGCTTATTCATCGCGTGGAATGCCCTCATGGCATGCTCGTTGAAGAGAAACTGGACGCATGGCTGGCAACACTCACCATCGAGCAAGCGCTGGCACGACTTGCAGAACTGAACATCGCCAGTGCCAAAGTTCTAACCATTCCTGAGTTAGAAAAAAACCCGCAGTACATTGCCCGTGAATCAATCACCCAGTGGAAAACCCTGGAAGGCGATACCTGCAAAGGGCCGAATGTGATGCCTAAATTCCGAAACCATCCGGGGAAAATTTGGCGCAGCATGCCTTCTCACGGAATGGATACTGACGCAATTTTGCAAAGTATCGGTTACAGCGAAGCTGATATCAGGGGGCTGGTCGCTAAAGGACTGGCCAAAACAACAGAGTAAGCGCATGACCGGCTCAAACGGATTGTTACCCACGTTTGAGCCATCTGCGTCTAAGAACGGGATAAGCGTTCAATGGACCTTATAGGTGGACAAAACTTACGCCAGATGTGGGACAACATGGCGGATGTTAATGGCAACAAAACCGCACTGATTTTTGAATCCGCTACAGGTGAGGTACGGCAATTCGGTTACCAGGCCCTGAATGAGGAAATTAACCGCACGGCTAACCTCTTCCATGGGCTTGGTGTGGAAAAAGGTGACAGAGTCGCCCTACATCTCGACAACTGCCCGGAGTTCATTTTTTGCTGGTTTGGGCTGGCGAAAATTGGGGCGATTGTAGTCCCTATCAACGCTCGCTTTTTAATCGAGGAAAGCCGGTGGCTGGTTGATAACTGCCAGGCTCGCATGGTGGTCACTACCCATCACTTTTATCCGCTATATCGGCAGATACTTGGCGAAAACAGCACCTCGCTTGAACGCATTCTTCTCATTTCAAACCTGGCAATTGCAACGGATGCGGTTACGCTTGATTTTTCAGCGCTCCAGCAACAGCAAGCGCCTGAGCTAATGTGTCATGTTGAACTGAGCGTTAATGACACAGCAGAAATTTTGTTCACCTCCGGCACCACGTCACGCCCTAAAGGTGTCGTCATCACTCACTACAATTTGCGCTTTGCAGGCTATTACACCGCCTGGCAGTGCGCGCTGCGTGCCGATGATGTTTATCTCACTGTCATGCCTGCGTTTCATATTGATTGCCAGTGTACGGCTGCCATGGCGGCATTCTCCGCAGGGGCCACTTTTGTGTTGCTTGAAAAATACAGCGCCCGCGCTTTCTGGAGCAAGATCCTCAAGTACCAGGCGACGGTCACCGAATGTATCCCGATGATGATAAGAACGCTGCTGGCTCAGCCTCACAACCCAGATGAAAGGCAGCATCGACTACGTGAAGTGCTGTTTTATCTCAATCTTTCGGTTGAGGAAAAAGAGGCCTTTATTGCGCGCTTTGGTGTAAGACTCCTGACCTCTTACGGTATGACGGAAACTATTGTTGGGATTATCGGCGACCGTCCTGGAGATATGCGACGCTGGCCTTCCATTGGCCGCCCTGGTTTTGGCTACGAAGCGCAAATCCGCAACTACCGCGGCGCGGTTGTTCCGCCTGGTGAAGTCGGCGAAATCTGCATTAAAGGTGAACCGGGAAAAACGCTGTTCAAAGAGTATTACAACCAGCCGGAAGCGACCGCCCATGCTTACCAACGCGGTTGGTTACACACCGGTGATTGTGGTTATCAGGACGAAGATGGCTTTTTCTACTTCGTCGATCGCAGCAGCAATATGATCAAACGCGGCGGCGAAAATATCTCCTGTAGTGAAATCGAAAATATTCTCGCCTCGCATCCGAAAATTCAAGACGTTGCCGTCATTGGTATTCCTGATGCTATGCGCGATCAGGCCATTAAAGCGTTTATCGTTCTTCATGAAGGGGAAAGTTTTAGCGACCACGAATTTTTCAGCTATTGCGAGTCCAACATGGCGAAATTCAAAGTTCCGACGTGTATGGAGATTCGTCAGGATCTCCCCCGCAACTGCTCTGGAAAAGTGATAAAAAAACAACTTCAATAATACATTGAAAAGGAAGGGAAAAATGAACAATGAATTACAGATCACCCGTAACGGTCCGGTTCTGGAAATCGTGCTAAACAGGCCAAAAGCCAACGCCATTGACGCCGCCACCAGCTTCAAGATGGGGGAAACTTTTCTGCAATTTCGTGACGACCCTGAATTACGCATTGCGATTATTACCGGTGCCGGCGAGCGTTTTTTCTCCGCTGGGTGGGACCTGAAATCCGCCGCGGAAGGAGAAGCTCCAGACGCTGATTTTGGTCCTGGTGGTTTTGCCGGACTTACGGAAATCTTCAATCTGGATAAACCCGTGATTGCCGCCGTCAACGGCTATGCTTTCGGCGGCGGCTTCGAATTGGCGCTGGCAGCAGACATGATTGTCTGTTCTGATAACGCGAGCTTCGCATTACCCGAGGCGAAATTAGGGATTGTGCCAGACAGCGGCGGCGTACTGCGCTTACCGAAAATCCTGCCGCCTGCCCTCGTCAATGAAATGGTAATGACCGGCAGACGCATGGATGCACAAGAGGCGCTCCACTGGGGAATCGTCAATCGTGTTGTCAGCCCCGATGCTCTGATGGACAGTGCGAGGGAACTGGCCGCGCAAATCGTTTCCAGCGCGCCACTCGCTATTGCCGCCCTGAAAGAGATTTATCGCGCTACCCGCGAATTGCCGATTGAAGCAGGCTACCAACTGATGCGTAGCGGTACACTTAAACATTATCCGAGTGTACTGCATTCAGAAGATGCGCTCGAAGGGCCACAGGCGTTTACTGAGAAACGCGAACCACAATGGAAAAACAGATAATTTGCAGTACTCCAGATGAGACGGAGCGCTTTCCTGATAGGAGAGGGAGATGAGTTTTTATTCGTTTGAAGGGCTGACACCTGTTGTGCACCCCACGGCCTGGGTACATCCATCGGCGGTGATCATCGGTGATGTGATTATCGGTGCGCAGGTCTACATCGGTCCACATGCTTCACTGCGTGGCGACTATGGCCGACTGATTATCGAGGCCGGAGCCAACATTCAGGATGGTTGCATCATGCATGGTTACTGCGATACGGACACCATCGTGCATGAATCCGGACATATTGGTCATGGCGCCATTTTGCATGGTTGCATCGTTGGCCGTGATGCGCTGGTTGGTATGAACAGCGTGATCATGGACGGTGCGGTAATTGGGGATGAGAGTATTGTCGCGGCAATGAGTTTTGTGAAAGCTGGGTTTATCGGTGCACCACGGCAGTTGCTGGTTGGCAGCCCAGCCCGACATCTGCGAGCGGTAACTGATGAAGAACGACATTGGAAAAAACTCAATACCAGGGAGTATCAGGATCTGGCAGCACGATGCCATACATCGCTTTATCCTACAGAGCCAATATGCAAGGTTGAAGCAAACCGCCCCAGGCTACGCGGCACGACAGATGTAAAGCCTAAACACCTGTAAAAACAGGCGCATTACGCGCCTGTTTGCTGCGGCCTCACAGGACCGAGTATTACCAACACGCATGCAACTTGAAGTATGAAGGTTATAAACCTACCGACGTTGTGTTTTGGATAGCATCCACTGCCACTTTTGCTCTTGGTTAAGCTCCCCAGGCGGCACTGCTGCCAGCCGGGGTGAGGAGATATGGAATACATTCTTTACTTCAGAAGAAGATTCCAGTCGGGCGTATAACTGCTTATCAATACTGCTGACTTTCAATAATCGCTGGCACTGGCATCCTCTGCCCTTGAGCTGAGTAGGCATCGTTTTGGTTTCACACTCGATTTCCTCAACATCGGCCAGAATATACGAAACGGTGTTAATGGCTTTACAGGGGGCGATATTAAACTCACAGGCAATTTCTTTGGCACTAATCCAGCGATTTTGTGCCATTACCCAATCCGCAATTAATAAATACAACGGTTTATCAATACATTTATCATTCATACAGTTTCCCTAATCGAAAAATAAAATTCAAATTCAGCGCAACTGCTGGCGAAAATATTGTGCACCATCGCGCAATGCTTCATCGGCAATATCCATCATGCGTGAGTAATGCAAAAAAGCATGTAGCGTACCCGGGTACATCTTGTAGCTGCACTCCTGGCCATGCTCTTGTAAAACATGGTAAAGTGCCACACTATCATCAACCAGCGGGTCATACTCTGCGGTGGCGATAAAACAGGGTGGTATGGCATTACTAAGATTATTATTAAACAAGCAGTAATACGGTGATTCACGATCGCTTACCTTATTGAGATAAGCCGTTTCATAGAAGGCTAAATCCTCCTGCGTCAGTCCATCCCAACTGCCGCCATACAAACGTCGACTGGCGGAATCTCGCAAACCATACAGTCCATACCAGAGCAAAAGCCCCTTCACGTGACCACAGTGGATATTTTTATCACGCATCCACAACATGGAAGCCAGTGCCAGCATAGCGCCAGCAGAATCACCCGCCAGACCAATCTGTTCCATGTTCAGCGCATAACTTTCGGCGTGGTGATAATAAAACTGACACACAGCAACAATATCTTCGATGCCCTGCGGGAATTTAGTTTCAGGAGAAAGGGGGTAATCAATTCCGATAACAGTACAGCCAGTATAGTGCGCCAGCAGCCGCATGATCCTGTCGTGGGTATCGAGATTACCCAAAACAAACCCACCGCCATGCAGATAGAAAAGCGTTCCCTGGGCGCGCTCTTGTGAAATGTAAATCCGGGTTTTTGTCTCGTAGCAGAATGTGGGTACCATAATATCCTGGCTACGAACAGGCTGCGGTCCACCTTCATTCCAGTAGCGACGCTCATCACTGTAGGCTCGCCGCTGCGCGGGAAGATCACTTTCGTCAACAGCAGGCTGTGGATGCGCTTGCTGAAACGCCAGGATCTCGCGCATTTGTGGTGAGATCCTTTCCAGCACGCGTACTTTGTTTTCAGGCTTCATGGTTCTCTCCGGATAAACTTCACTCCATTTTAGAAACCCTACGCCGAAAAACTGAGAACTCACCGACCGATATTGAATATTTTTACCATCGGTACTTGCGGATCTATGACGGGCACCTGATCTAACCTGGCCCATTGACTCTCCATTTCACCCAGAATGTGAATCAGGCACTGAGCGATAAAGAGCTAAATGATTCCGACATTGCCAAACGCCTGATGCAACCTACCGAAGCTGCGCAACTCACAGGAAAACCCACAAGCCAGACTACGGCTACCGCGTTCCTTACTTACGCAAAGTTTTATGACTCTGGTATCAGTCCATTGCAGTTGACTAACCAAGAGCCTCAAACTCGCCTCCAGATCACACCCTCGACATTTAACATGAAAAGTACAATTTTTTACCTGAATGTTACATTCCATTAAAATATCCTTCCCCCATACTCATCCCACGCCCACCCCTACCGAGGGAACCAACTGATGAATACTAGCAACCCGATGCTGGAAAAATTACTGCCCATTCTGCCACTTATCGCTGCCAATGCCGCACAGGCGGAAAGCGAACGAAAAGTACCGGATGAGAATATCCGTTTGTTAAAAAGCATAGGTATGCACCGGGTGTTTCAACCGAAAAAATTCGGTGGCCTGGAAATCTCCCTGCCAGAATTCACCGATTGTGTCGCCGCGCTGGCCGGAGCCTGTGGCGGAACCGCCTGGGCTTTCAGTTTGCTATGCACCCACAGCCATCAGATAGCGATGTTTTCCCCCAAACTGCAACAAGAGATCTGGGGCGATAATCCAGATGCCACCGCCAGCAGCAGTATTGCCCCGTTTGGCCGTATTGAAGAAGCCGAAGGCGGCGTCTATCTGAGCGGTGAAATGGGCTGGAGCAGCGGTTGTGACCACGCCGAATGGGCGATTGTCGGCTTTCGCCGCAAAAACGCCGACGGTGAGTTGCTCTACAGCTTTGGCGTGATCCCACGTAGCGATTACGAAATTCGTGATGACTGGTTTGCGGTTGGCATGCGCGGCAGCGGTTCCAAAACGTTGGTCATAAAAAACGCCTTCGTGCCGAACCACCGCATTGAAGCCGCTCAGGATATGATGCACGGGCGCTCTGCGGGTTTCGGCCTCTACCCAGACAGTAATATTTTCTACTCGCCCTATCGTCCCTATTTCGCCTGCGGTTTTGCCGCCATCAGCCTTGGCGTTGCGGAGCGTATGCTGGTCGCCTTTAAAGAAAAAACCCAAAACCGCGTGCGAGCCTATACCGGAGCCAGCGTGGGAACGGCCACCCCGGCGCTGATGCGTCTGGCAGAGTCCACCCATCAGGTTGCTGCAGCCCGTGCCTTTTTGGAAAAAACCTGGCAGGAGCATGCCGAACACGGCCGCAAGCACCAATATCCTTCTCACCAGACATTGACGTTCTGGCGTACCAACCAGGCCTACGCAGTCAAAATGTGTATCGAATCGGTTGATCGCTTGTTCAGCGCCGCAGGGGCAACCAGTTGGATGGAAAGCAATGAGATCCAGCGATTGTTCCGCGACTCACACATGACCGGGGCACATGCCTATACCGATTACGATGTCTGTGCACAGATATTAGGCCGCGAGTTGATGGGGTTAGAACCCGATCCGACGATGGTGTAACGAGCAGGAGAACCTATTTAATGACACATCACACAGAACCTGCTTTGGATCCCCGCGCATTTCGCCGCGCGCTGGGTAATTTCGCCACCGGCGTGACGGTAGTGACAGCAGCAACCGCAGATGGCACCCGCGTGGGAGTCACGGCCAATAGCTTTAACTCGGTATCACTGGATCCGCCGTTGGTATTGTGGAGCATTGATAAACGCTCCGGCAGCTACGCGATCTTTGAACAAGCCAGCCACTTCGCCATTAACGTGCTGGCCGCCGATCAGATGGATATCTCCAATCGTTTCGCCCGCCCCAGCGAGGATAAATTTGCCGGGATTGAGGTGGAGGCCGGCGCGGGTGACGTGCCTTTGCTGACCGACTGTGCCGCACGCTTTCAGTGTGAGAAATATCAGCAGGTTGACGGCGGTGACCACTGGATCCTGATTGGTAAAGTGGTGGCGTTTGACGATCTGGGCCGCGCACCGCTGGTGTATCACCAGGGATCCTATTCCATGGTGCTGCCTTACCCGCAGGTGGCGGAGCGCGTTGCACAGAACGCAGTAGGCAGCGCCAGACAGGAGCGCCTGAATAACAACGTCTTCTACTTGCTCACCCAGGCGCTGCGCAGCTATCAAAGCAGCTACCAGCCCAAGCAGCTCTCCACCGGGTTGCGGGCCAGCGAGGCCAGAATGCTGCTGGTGTTGGACAGCGACGCCTGCCTTGATAAGGCCTGCCTACTGGCAGAAATGGCGATGCCGACCAGAGAAATCGAAGAGGCGCAGGAAGCGTTGTACCGTAAAGGTTTGGTGTCCAGCACCGAGAATGGCCATCACTTGACCGAGGCAGGAGAACGCCAGGCCAGCGTGCTGAGAGATATTGCTGCCAAACAGCAAGAGCAGGTCCTGTCCGCCTTCACGGCAGACGAAGTGGGCATTTTGAAGAAGCTGTTGCGCGGTATTATTGCCAATAGTCAGTGAGTTTACTCGGTAAACCTCATGCGCATTGTCGGCAACGGCAATGCGCATGAAAACTTCACCACCACATCCTACCTATTCATGCAGCCGTGAACCTATTCGCGCCACAGACATCCTCTGCCCTACCCAACCTAGCGCCGCGCAGACGGCCATCACCAACGTCATGGCAAACGGTGTGTCATCCTGCAACCAGGAAACGGCCAGGCTTGCCAACGCCCCCATACCAAACTGCAACGAGATCGCCAGGGCACTGGCACTCCCAGCCTGTTGACCGCGTTGTTGCAACAGTAGCGACAGGCTGTTGGTGCCAATAGCATTCACCAGCGACATAAACAACACCACCAGAATCACCAGGATGGAGAGGCTCTGCTGATGGAACACCAGTAGCAACAGCCCAAACAATACCTGGGCACTGCTTTGTATCATCAATAATCGCGGCAGGCTGTAGACCTTCAGCATCCGCACGTTCAGCAGCAGCACGGCGATCATGCCAATGACGTTGCAGCCAAACAGCAGCCCGTAATACTGAGCGGGCACCTGGAAGTAGCTGATGTAGACAAAGGGAGAACCGCTGATAAAGGCAAACATCCCCGCGAAGGAAAACGCCAGAGTAGCAATAATGCCCATCGCTTCTCTGTCACGGACCAACAGGCAATAGTTATGAAACGCCTTCAGGATGCTGCCTGACTGCCCTGGAGGGGTTTTTAACGTCTCCGGCAGTACCCAGAACACCAATAACCCGCTGATACAGCCCACCACCGCCAACAACATGAAGATGGCTTGCCAGTCGAAGACCATCAGCAAAGCACCGCCCAACAACGGGGCCAGCAGCGGTGCGATCATGGTAACCAGCGTCATTAGCGATAACACTCGGGGAAGCTCTTCCGAGGCATAAACATCCCTGGCGATGGCGCGCGCCATCACCACCGCGGCCCCGCTACCAAATGCCTGTAACGCCCGCAATACCACCAGTTGCTCAACCTGCGTGACCTGCGTACATAGCACGCTGGCAATCACAAACAGCAGCATGCCGCTCAGCAACAGCTTTCGCCTGCCTAGCCGATCGCTAAGCGGCCCGTACAGCAACATACCGATACAAAAACCGGCAAAGAATGCCCCCAATGAATGCTGCATCTGCCCCTGTGTGGCATGCAGTTGTTGCCCCATCGCGGGTAACGCAGGCAGATACATATCAATCGACAGCGGGCCAAAAGCCACCAGCGATCCCAGTAGCGGGATCAACCAACGTGGCGGCCGGTTAGTAAAGGCAGGTGGCATAGCGGCTCCTTTATCATCAATAACGCCTCAGCGGCTGTGGGCGTAAGTCTTGGTGATTATTCGTTAACATATTAACAATCATCTTATGAGATGGACACATTTAAGACAACATTTGTCTATTTCCTGACGAGAATGGATTTTATTAATACATTAAAGAAAAGAGGACTGGCGTTGATCCGCAGAGGGATGGGAATGCTGGGAGGATGTATTTTTAGCGGGAACCCAGGGCTCCCGCAAAGGTTACAGCTATCGGGTTGCCTTAGATCGCATTCAACTTCGCAATAGCTTCGCCCGGCAGTTTGAGTTGGGCTGCGGCAAGATTTTCTTTCAGATGTGCCAGAGAAGATGTCCCTGGGATCAGCAAAATGTTTGGTGAACGCTGCAGCAACCAGGCAAGTGCCACTTGCATAGGCGAGGCTCCTACCTGCTGCGCAACGTCTGACAACGTCGTAGACTGCAACGGCGTGAATCCACCCAGCGGGAAGAACGGCACGTAGGCAATGCCCTTGCCAGCCAGTTCGTCGATCAGTGCGTCGTCATCCCGATGTGCCAGGTTGTAATTATTCTGTACGCAGACAATCTCACAAATCTTCTGCCCTTGCGCAACCTGAGCCGAGGTGACATTGCTCAGCCCGATATGGCGGACCAGCCCCTGCTGTTGTAGCTCGGCTAGCACGGAGAGTGGCTCTTCAAGCGACCCTTCTGCCGGGCCGTGTGCATCAAACATGCAGCGCAGATTGACCACATCAAGCACATCCAACCCCAGATTACGCAGGTTATCATGCACGGCCTGGGTCAGCTCCGCCGGAGAAAACGCAGGCAACCATGCGCCTTGCTCATCGCGGCGAGCGCCGATCTTGGTGACAATGACCAGATCGTCGGCATAAGGATGCAGTGCCTGGCGAATGATTTGATTGGTATAGTGCGGGCCATAAAAATCGCTGGTATCGATATGGTTGACCCCGTTGGCAATCACTTCACGCAGAACCGCGATGGCCGTTTCAGGATCCTTCGGCGGACCGAAAACTCCCGGTCCGGCGAGCTGCATGGCGCCATAGCCGAGCCGCTTGACGGTGTGCGTGCCGAGCGTAAAAGTACCTGACAGATGGGTGCTGGACATAATCAAACTCCTAATAAGATGGCGCAAAGTTCAAACGCTGCCGTTGCCGACGATAGGCAAACAATATATACCCGTCGCCTGGCAAGCTACAGCGTTCAAACCTATCCGCGACAGATTTAGGGTTGAATCATCGAGCCAGTTGATTAAATAACAAACCCGTAGTGCGAACCATCCGGCAGCTCGATATCCAGACGCAGCTTGCCCCCCGCAGCCTCGATATAGCGCTTGAGCGAGGAGAGCTTCAGATCGCGGCCAGGCTTTTCCATACCCGCGACGGTGGGTTGTTTGATGCCAAGCGCCTGCGCCATTTCAACCTGGGTTTTCTGCACCCGCTCACGAAGTTCGGCCAGGTGAATATTGAGCAGCGTATCCGCCGCAATGCGCTCAGCGCTGGCCGCTACTTCAGGTTTTTCTTCCGCCAGGATTTGTTCCAGTGTTCTGCCCATGGCCTACTCCTTGTTCTCTGATGTATTCAGAAATTGGGTAAACTCCCGATCGGCAATCGGGATCATCACCTCATAAAAACGCTTCTCATTACCGGCCTTGTTACCAGCACAAAGCAAAATACCGCGACGACGTGGATCAAAGGCAAAGAATGCCCGTATCGGTATGCCTCGGCTTTGCACGCGTAGTTCCTTCATGTTGCTGTAGCGCGATCCCTTTACCGTGTCGGCATAAGGTCTGGGCAACTGAGGACCTTTTTCACGTAGTACAATGAGTGACGCCAGCACAGAAGCTCTGTCAGTGTCCTCCAACCGGCTGAACCACTCATCAAACATATCCGTTGTTTTAATCTCCCACACATGTGCTCCTTAGCAATATAGGCCAAAAGCTATATAGGTGTAAACCTATAAATTGCATTATGTCGGAGCTTGGTACGAGAGACAGCGGCCACAATGATGAAGCTGGGGGCCGATCCCAGCATTTCGATGACGGTGAAACATGAGCGTTGATATTTTGCGTATCTGGTAGCAAAACATGGCGGCAAGATGGGAGCTAAAGAGAGGGTACGTCTTAGATAGCCCTTGATTGCCGGGCCCGGCAATCAAGGGAACATGGATCAGGCCCGATGGTGCTGCAAGCGTTCGCTGCGGTAGAAACTCAATACACACCAGCCGAGGGCTATCAGGGCCAGCGGCGCACCGACGAAGCCAATGTTTGGCATTCCCAGATGCAGGCTGACCTGGTTGCCCAGCAACGCCCCACCGCCGATCCCAAAGTTATACAAACCGGAGAAGATCGCCATCGAGACATCGGTCGCATCCGGTGCCAGACTTAGCACCTTCGCCTGCATTGAAAGACCAATCGCCATGATGGCCATGCCCCAAACCACACACAGCAACGTCAGAGTCGTTTCATTACCGGAGGCGGGCAACAGCAATAACAGGCTGAGGGCCAGCATACCAATTGCCCCGATGAAGAAACCCGACGGGAAACGTTCGCTGTAGCGGCTGAACAGCAGGCTGCCGACAATACCCGCAGCACCAAACAGCAACAGCATCAAGGTGGTGAAGTTGGCAGATAACCCGGCCACGGTCTGGATAAAGGGCTCGATGTAGCTGTAGGCAGTAAAGTGCGCGGTCACCACAATGATGGTCAACATATACAGGCTGACCAGCTCCGGGCGTTTGAACAGCAGGGGAACGCTGGCCAGTGAACCGGAATGCTCGCTTTTCAGCACCGGCAGCAAGCGCCACAGCATCACCAACGCCAGGGTGGCGCACACGGCAATGCCAATAAACGTCATACGCCAACCGAGTAACTGCCCCACCACTCGCCCTAACGGTAAGCCCAACACCATCGCCAGCGCGGTTCCCCCCGCCAGCATGCTAAGTGCCTGCGCCTTCTTGCCTGCGGGTGCGACACGAATGGCCAATGACGCGGTGATTGACCAGAACACCGAGTGCGCCAGCGCCACACCGGCACGCGAGATCACCAAGGTGGTAAAGTTCCAGGCCACCGCGGTGAGCACATGGCTGGCAATAAATAGGATAAATACCCCGATCAGCAGCTTACGCCGCTCAATCTTGCTGGTCAGCAACATACAAACCAGCGACATCGTGGCAACGATCCAGGCATAAATGGTGATGATTAGCCCCACCTGCTCGGTTTGCATCCCAAAGCTTTGGGCAATATCACTCAATAATCCGACGGGGATAAATTCGGTGGTATTAAAGATAAATGCCGAAATGGCCAAGACGACCACGCGCATCCAGGCGGTCGAGCGGGAAGTGCTGATTTCATCCATCGTAAGGTGTTCCGGAACAGGGGCTGGCAGTGGTGCCATTTTAACTAACCTGTAACCAGAATGCGACCTAGATCACGTTTTTGTGACGCTGTTTTTTTCAACAGCAGGGGCACACATGCGGCGCCCCTTCGATCAAGGATGTCAATGCGCCCCTCACCGGGGCGATTGCCTTTATGCGCCCCCCAGATAAGCCTTTCTCACCTCCTGATTGCTCAGCAGTTCCGCGCCGCTGCCGCTCAGGCGGATTTGCCCATTGACCATCACATAACCCCGATCGGACAGTTTCAAGGCATGATTGGCATTCTGCTCCACCAGGAAAATTGTCATGCCGCCGTTGGCCAGTTCACGCAGAATGCTGAAGATCTGTTTGACGATGATCGGTGCCAGCCCCAGGCTAGGCTCATCCAGCAACAGCAGCTTTGGCCGACTCATCAGCGCACGGGCTATCGCCAGCATTTGCTGCTCACCGCCGGACATGGTCATCGCCCGCTGGTTACGCCGCTCTTTCAGGCGGGGAAACAGCTCATACATCCGTTGCATATCTTCAACAGCATGATGGCTGCCGAGGGTAATAGTGCCCATCAGCAGGTTTTCTTCCACGCTCATGTCAGGGAAAATCCGCCGCCCTTCCGGGGCCTGGGCAATACCGCTACTGGCCACAAAATGCGTCGACCGCTGGCTGATATCCGTCCCCTGAAACAGGATCTGCCCACCGCTGATGCGGGGTTGGCCAAAGATTGACATCAGCAAGGTGGATTTCCCCGCCCCGTTGGCCCCGATCAACGCTACGGTTTCCCCTTGCCTGACCTGCAATGACACCTGTTGCAGCGCCTGGATCGGGCCGTAATGGACATCCACCTCGCGAAATTCCAGCATCACCTCGCTCATCCCGCCAGCTCCTCTTCGTCTGCGCCCAGATAGGCGGCGATCACGCTGTCATTGTGTTGGATCTCCTGCGGCGTTCCCTCGGCAATTACATTGCCGTGGTCCAGTACGATCACCCGGTCGGAAATCTCCATCACCATTCCCATATCATGTTCGATCAGTAGCACGGTAATTTCATGATGCTGGCGCAGAAAGCGGATGATCCGGCTCAGGGTCGCGGTTTCCACCGGGTTCAACCCGGCGGCAGGTTCATCCAGGCAGATCATTTCCGGGGTGGTGCACATCGCGCGGGCAATCTCCAGCCGCCGCTGCTGGCCGTAGGACATCTCCCCCGCCAGCCGGTTGGCACAGTCCACCAACTCGACCACCTCCAGCCAGTAAAATGCGCGGTCCAGTGCTTCATTTTCTGCCCGGCGATAGGCAGGCGTATTGAGCACGCCAGCAATCAGGTTGCGGTTACTCAAACGGTGTTGTGCCACCAGCAGGTTCTCCACCACCGACATCTCACGGAACAGGCGGATATTCTGGAAGGTGCGGGCCAATCCGGCTCGGTTCACCAGATGTGTGCCACCAAACATTTTGTAGTACAGACGCGACCCCAGTTGCGCGGGGTTAATCCAGTCCCCGGCACGGAATTTCTGGCCGAGGATACGGATCACATCAATCGGCCGTTTGTGGGTATTGAGCAGGATCGCCCCGCCGCTGGCACGGTAAAACCCCGTCAGGCAGTTGAACACCGTGGTTTTCCCCGCGCCGTTCGGGCCGATCAACGCGGTGATCGACCCACGCTCCACTTCGAGATTCACATCGTTCAGCGCTTTGATGCCGCCGAAGTGCATCATCAAATGTTCAACGCGCAAAATGGCATCGCTCATGGTGCTACCCCCTTGCGTGGCGTAAAGCTGCTACGGCTGATACGCACCAGGCCGCGTGGCCGCCAGATCATCATCAACACCATCAGTACGCCAAACAGCAACACTCGATATTCGGCAAAGCTGCGCAGCAGTTCCGGGGCCACCGTCAGGACAAAGGCCGCCAGCACGACACCGATAGTTGATCCCATTCCACCCAATACCACGATCGCCAGGATCAGCGCCGATTCAAAGAAGGTAAACGACGTTGGATTGACGAACCCTTGATAGGTGGCAAAGAACACCCCGGCGATACCCGCGGTGGAAGCCCCCATCATAAACGCCGAGAGTTTGACCAGCACATGATTAAGCCCGAGCGAACGGCAAGCGATTTCATCCTCCCGTAACGCTTCCCACGCCCGCCCTATCGGCATCCGCGTCAACCGATGTTTGACGAACAGCACCAGCAACACTACCAGACACAACACCGCGTAGATGAAGATAAACTTCAGGTTGGGATTATAGGTAATACCGAGGAACTCATGGATCGGTACTCCCCCTTCCTTGGCTCGGCGGCCAAACTCCAGGCCGAACAGGGTCGGTGCAGGAACCGAAACGCCGTTTGGCCCGCCGGTTAACGATACCCAGTTGTTCAGCACCAGGCGGATGATCTCACCAAAGCCCAGCGTCACTATCGCCAGATAGTCACCGTGCATACGCAGCACCGGGAACCCCAGTAATGCCCCGGCCAGCGCCGCCATCAGCGCCCCCAACGGCAACATCGCCCAAAAACCCAGGCCCAAATACTGATAGCCCAGCGCCAGACCGTAGGCACCAATGGCATAAAACGCCACGTAACCCAGATCGAGCAGCCCGGCCAGCCCCACCACAATGTTCAATCCTAGCCCTAACAACACATAAATCAGGCCGAGGATCGCCACGGTCAGCAGGTATTTGGTCGCCATAAACGGGAACAGCAATGCCAACACCGCCAATAGTGGCAGGATCCAACGCAGGCTCGTTCTGGCGCCGACTGGCCGAACATAAACACCGTCATTGCCCCCCTCAAAACGCGCCGACACCTTGCGCCCCAGCGGCGTTTGCAAAAACAGGCTGAGTAACAGCCGCCCCGCCATCACTACCGCAATAATCACCACCAGGCGGCGTGGCTCAAAGTTGAAACTGTAGCCGTCCAGCACGATGCCGACGATCGGGCCAAACACAATCAGCGCGATCAGGCCCGCGAGAACCGCATCCAGCAGGCTGCGTTTAACACTCAGCCCTTGATGAACAGTGGATTGAGACATAGTTTTCCCTCACACCTTAGCGACCATTGGTCGCCCCAGCAGGCCCTGAGGGCGGAAAATCAGGATCACCACCAGCAGACCGAATGAAAACACATCCTTGTAATCCGAGTTCACCATGCCGGCGAACTGTGCCTCTGCCACCCCAAGCAGCAAGCCTCCGAGCATCGCGCCGGGTAATGAGCCAATGCCCCCCAGCACCGCTGCGGTGAAGGCTTTGACGCCGATAATAAAGCCCACATAAAAATCGAAGGTGCCGTAGTTCATGGTGACCAGCACCCCTGCCAATCCGGCCATCGCCGCGCCAATCACAAACACCAGAGAGATCACCCGATCGGTATTGATGCCGAGTATCGATGCCATCTTGCGATCCTGTTGGGTAGCCCGGCAGATACGCCCCAGCCGCGTGCGTTGGATCACGTAGGTAAGCACCGCCATACCCAATAGTGCAGCGACCAGAATAAATACCTTGGTGTAGGTAATCTGGATCACACCACCATCAAAATTGAGCCGAAAAACGCCGTCCAGCAGCGTGGGGATCCCCTGCTGGCGCGGCCCTTGGCTGATCTGCGCATAGTTTTGCAGGATCAGCGACATACCGATGGCAGAAATCAGCGGAGCCAGACGCGTGGAGTTTCGCAGCGGTTTATAAGCGATACGTTCAATCACCCAGCCATAAACACCGGTGACCACTATGGTGAATACCAGGGTGCCCAGGATCAACAGCGGGAAAGAGTGGAGACCAAAGAAAGAGAGCAGCGCCAGGCCAATTGCACACAGATAGGCAGAAATCATATACACCTCGCCGTGGGCGAAGTTGATCATGCCAATAATGCCGTACACCATGGTGTAGCCGATGGCGATCAGGCCATACACCGCGCCAAGGGTCAGGCCGTTAATCAGCTGTTGCAGGAAGAATACATCCATAATAAGCAATCTCACCTGATGGGCGAGCCGCAAGTTCAGCACCACGCGGCCCAAAGGGGGTTAAGGAACGGATCCGCCATACGCTCGGATCCGTTGATCTTTACATCAGAGCTGGTGATATTTGCCTTTGTCATCCCATTGGTAGACCACGTAGTCTGATACCTTCAGGTCACCTTTTTTATCCCAGGCTTTTTTCCCCATCACGGTATCCACATCGTGAGATTTCAACCACTCGCTGGCCTTGGCGCTGTCTTTACCGCCGGTGGCATTGAACGCAGCGGCGATGGCCTGGATCGATGCGTAGGAGTACAGCGTGTACCCTTCTGGTTCAAATCCACTCTCGCGGAACTTGGCAATCACCGCCTTCCCTTCTGGGATCTGACGCGGATCGTTACCGAAGGTCATCAGCACGCCAGTGGTGTACTGTGGCCCGCCGGCCGCCGTTACCAGCTCCTCGGTAACAATACAGTCGCCGGAGAAGAATTTAGCTTTCACCCCTTGCTCACGCATCTGGCGCACCAGCGGACCCGCCTCTGGATGGCAGCCGCCGAAATACACCACGTCTGGATCCACCGAGGCGATTTTGGTCACCAGGGCGTTAAAGTCTTTCTCACCGCGCGACAGCCCTTCATACATCACTTCCTTCACGCCACGTTTGTTCATTTCTGCCTTGGCGGCATCTGCCAAGCCCTGGCCATAGGTGTCCTTATCATGGATGACGGCAATCTTTTTCGCCTTCAGGGTATCCAACATGTAATTGGTGGCGATGACCCCTTGCTGATCGTCGCGGCCGCACATGCGGAACATGTTATTCATGCCACGTTCGGTGATTTGCGGGTTGGTGGAACCGGGTGTGATGGCAATGATCCCGGCTTCGTCATACACCTCTGAAGCGGGCATGGTAGAAGACGAGCAGAAGTGCCCCACCACCGCAGCGACGTGATCCTGATCGACCAACCGGTTAGCTACCGAGACTGCCTGCTTAGGTTCACAAGCATCATCGCCTTGCACCAGCTTGATTTTTTCCCCTTTAATCCCCCCGGCCGCATTGATGTCTGCGGCAGCCTGCGAGGCCCCACGCCAGTATTGATCCCCATAGGTAGCATTTGGGCCGGAGAATGGCCCGGCGACGCCAATCACGATATCGGCATGTGCAGAAAAAGCCGTACTAAAACAACCAATAAGCAGAGCAGCAAGCGGGGTTTTTAGCAATCTCAATGACATTTTGCATTCCTCAGCACTGTTTTAGCGAAAGACCGTAGACCCGGCCAGGTGCAAATTGCGGCCAATAACGGCGGCAGTTGCAGGACGACGGGTAAATGACGTGGAGCAGTCACTTTATGTGTAGTCGGGGAAAATAATTTGCGCGAGAGCGCAACCGATTTACCCGCGTTTATCCAAGCAAAAATCTAGCCATTGTGACGGCGCATACAAAAATAGAGCCGATTTGCTGGCGCTCTCAGCCGTAAAAATGAGGAGGCTCACTGGTTTTAACGGGCAACGAGCGTTAGAAAAGAACAAGAAGAATTTGCTGGCGCACCTTGCTGGTGCAACTGGAGGGCATTTTGGATGAGCAGAAAACAAAAACGCTCCCTAAGAGAGCGTTTCTGGTACAACACCATGTATTCCCGGAATATCTGAATACGGGGTATGCGCGTTAGGCGCCAGTCACACGCTCGATCAAGGCATTGGTCAGATCGGTGCTGATACGGTTACAGGTTTTGGCAATGCGGAACTGATAGGCAGCATCCATGATTTGATGGATTTCGGTGCTGACATTGTCACGAATGCGCATGTAAAGCTTGGCCTGCGCCACAATATCGTTCAATTCTACGCTGCGGGTTTGATACAACCGCGGGCTAACCTGTTGCAGAGCATTCAGCTCTTTCATGCAGGGATACATGATGTCATCGGTACCGACAGAAGCCATCGGCTGAGCTGGCTGCGTAACGGTAGCGCTTGGTGTAACTGGGGTTGGTGCAGGGACACCGGCGGCGGTGGCAGGTTTGGTTTTCGCAGTCTGGCACCCTGCCAGCAACACACACAATGCGGCTATGGCGATTGTTTTTTTCATTACTAAAAAACTCCGGGAAACAAAGGAACGGCGTGGTTTACCGCTATAAAAATGGCTTGGCGTAGCATAGAGTAATAAAGCAAGCATTGACAAGATCTGCGAGAGCTTCATTACTGGCATCAGCATAGAATGCCCTCCAGAGTAACATAGAAGAATCTTAAAAAAAATCACTTATCGTCAGGCGACTAGCGCTATTATTTTGATTTATATCAACTTTATTAAAAAAACCAAGCATCCTAACGCTGAAAACTAAAAAAACAATCTCGATCACAGTTTGGTAAAAAATAAGCAGATATTTTGGGTTTTCGTTGGTGGCCCTATCCAGATGGCGTTAAGACCCTTCCTGATTAATTTATATTCGATGAGGAGTATTTTAGTGGGATCGCTTTATGGCGATACTGCTTAACATTCTGTCATGACAGGGGAATGGCGAAATGGGCAACCAGCTCACTTTGTGGGGGCTGCATACTGCGCCCGTTTAGCTGTATGTTGAACCCGTTACTCTTTGTCATCCCTATAGAACCGCATTTTTTCGCGTTGTTCATCAAAGCAAAGTGCCGAAAAACGAGCCAATATGCTCAATCTGGCAGCAAACGCACTTTTCCCTCACTTTAGTGCTTTGACAAACCCAATACGCCTCGCTATTATTCGCCTCGTTCACACGATTCCTCTGTAGTTCAGTCGGTAGAACGGCGGACTGTTAATCCGTATGTCACTGGTTCGAGTCCAGTCAGAGGAGCCACTTTCTATTCCAAGGATGTTTACTGACGTCCATGGATGCAGCAAAATCAATAAGTTATACGTAAATGTGGTTACGCTGAGTTCCATATTATTACGTTGACTGCCACAACTTTTGGGGGCTTTATTAGGGCCTTTTCGGTTCGATAATATCGAGGCCCCCAAATGTCAATTTCTGATGTTGTGATCCGAAACACCAAGCCCCAAGACAAACCCTTCAAGCTGAGTGATAGCGCCGGTCTTTACCTTCTGGTCAAACCCAATGGTTCAAAACTCTGGTGTCTCAAGTACCGCTATCGTGGAAAGGAAGCTGGCCGTTGGTGCCTATCCTGCCGTCTCATTTCCGATATCCGCACGGCTGATTTGCTGTGTGTTCTCAACGCCATCGAAGACAAAGGATTTCTGGAGATCGCCATGCGGTTGCAGCAACGTATCGTCAGTATCATGCGTTATGCCATTCAGAATCAGATGATCAAATATAACCCGACGCTCGATTTGAGCGGAGCCATTGCCGTACTGAAAAAGCGTCATCATGCCGCCCTTCCACTCTCTCGTCTGCCCGATTTCTTTGTCAGACTGAATCAGGATAAAGGACGACTTCTGACCCATTTGGCACTGCGCTTCAACTTTCTTGCAAAGGACCGGGGAATAACCGGTTCTTTGTAATCAAGTCAGCCAATGATTAGTTTTTGGGCAAGTCATTTTTTCTGAACGATGGGTGGGAACGCCGATAAATAACCATTATTACACCAGATAACGCAATTGCTGAGCCAATAATTTCATAAATATTCAACTGCTGACCAAACCACAAATAAGCGAATACCATCGTTGTGGGCGGTTCCAAATAAATAAGACTAGCCGTTTTATTAAGCTCACCTCGTCGAAGCATAATTGCCAGAAGACCATATGCGCCAAGCGTAGAAAATAAAGCCAACCAGAGCACCGCAAACCAGTTATCAAAACCAGACCAATCTTCAAGAGGGACCAGAAATATACAGATAACCAAAAATGCAATCATATTTATTATGGATTGCATAAACATCAATGGAGGGAGTTTAACTTCTATCTTGACATTTTTTTTCTGATAAATAGTGGAGGCAGTAAGACTTAGCATCGAGATAAATGGCAGCAAATAAATCCAAATAGGTAATGAAGAGCCATTGTCAGCAATAGTCCCGCCGATGATAACAAAACAAGTACCAAGCAAACCAATACCAAGCCCAACCCATTGTCTAAAAATGAGATTTTCTTTTAGCAACACACCTGAAAGCAAGGCAGTAACCACGGGCTGCAATGCTGCAATGAGTGCAACAATACCCGCTTGCAATCCTAATTTAATAGCGTAAAACACGCACACCAAGTAAACAAACTGTCCAAACAAAGCCGTTATTGCAACAAATTTAAATTTATTAAAATCGCCCAACACGGAAAGGATATTCTTCCTGAATATTACTACAACAGGTGACATTATGACGACAATAACTAAAAACCGTAAAAATAAAATTTGAAACGGATTATTATCACCAACTAACAGAGCACCGATGAATCCAGAGCTCCAGGTTAATACAAAGCCTGCTGATAAAATCATATTTATCAAACTTGCTTTGGAAAGAGTCATGCTAAATCTTCCCATGTTATAGGAGCACAACCGATAGCGGAATAGGCAGCATGGCTCCTTTTTTTAGCCGTTTGAAAAGCCCCCCAACTCTTCAGCGTGGCCGGGACTCCGTCATCACCAGCAACATGCCAGAAAGTATTTGAATCCATCTCTGGCAAGTAAGGGCAATACATGGAAAGAATAATTGAAACACGCTTACCTTTCGTCACTGGTGTTACGGCATGAAATACCTTACTCCCATGAACATAAATTGTATCACCGATATGTTTGGAAGGACTGGTCATGACTAAATCATCATTAGGACGCAATGAAAATTGGCTTACTGGTCCTTTGAAATAGATAAAATCACCTCCTTCAAACTCCGTAACATCACTTAATAATATATTGAAGACAAAGTTCATTCCATCAACATGCCATTTTGCGATTTTTTTATCCTGGCAATCGTCGTCTTCAGGATAGTAATAGTTCACTTGTGTAGCTGCATTTCTGATGAGATGAGGAACCAGAGGAGCCTGAGCAATTTTGGATAAATTAAGCAAGAAATTTCGATCTCTGATCATGTCATAGATGAATTTAGAATGGCTATCTGCAGCGCGAGTCCTTTTTGAGATAATAAAATTACTGCTTCTGGCGTAAGTTTCAAGATTTAAGCAGATCTCGCGTAACAGTATTTCTCCGGCGTTGGTCAAAATTTTACAGGGGCCTTTGAATGATGTCATAGCCAAAATGCTGTCTTCATAGTCTTTTAAGGAGTAACCTAATTCTTTGAGGGATATTAAATTATTGCTATCCTGTTGTATTGCATAGGAAGTTTTCCATTCAAAATCTTCCGGATTTATGCCGCAGACAGGGGGTTTGGCTCTCAGGGCCGTGAGGACCTGTTTTAGACCGGTAGCGTACGTTGGCAGATTCGTGGGTAACTTCATCATTGACATCCTATGCTGTGCTCGGTGCGTCAATCAACCTGACAGGTTTAGCCTTCAATAGGAAATCAAGAATTAACTCATTAAAATAAGAGGGGCTTATGTTGCGTGGCAATGCAAGGCAATTGACGTTAGAGCACATGCGTGTTTTTGTCGCTGTGATTGAAACAGAAAGTTTTTCAAAAGCTGGGGAGGAACTAGGAAAATCTCAGCCCGCTATAACGCAAATAATCAAAAGGCTTGAAGACATTTTAGCGTTACCACTTTTGCTGCGTAAGCAAGGGAGGATTGAGACTCCTACTCCTGACGGGCGGATTTTTTATCTCAAAGCTAAAAAAGTTCTAGATGCAACAGATGAAGCCTTCTTCTCCATTCGAGATTCGCCATTTTCCGGTAAGTTGAGAATTGGTGTTTTAGATGACTTTCAAGCCAAGTATATCCCAACGCTGATCCTCTCTTGCCGGATAATGTACCCAAATGTTGAATTAGAAATAACGTCAGAACTCTCATGGCGACTTAATGAGGGGTTACAAAGAGGGAATCTCGACGCTATTCTTAACAAACACATTTATACCCATGATTTTTTAGAGACACCGCTATCGGTTGAACCGCTAAGGTGGGTGGCTGCGCAAAATTTTGTTTTAACATCGTCGCCCATCCCATTAGTGGTATTTCATGAGGGATGTCTTTATCGCCAATGTGCTATTGATGCTCTAAATAACAGTGGGATGGCGTGGAAAATAGCCTATTCAAGTTATAGCTACAGCAATATTCAGGAAGCGGTCTCTGCCGGAATGGGGATTTCCCCTCTTCCTCCGAGAGCCATGTTATTAAACCACGATGACATAAGTTTGACGTTAGAGCTTCCCGCACTGCCCGATATCTGTATGACTATAAGGCTTTCACAATCATTACAAGCCGACCGTATGGCGAATGAGGTTGTTCGCCTGATAGCTAAAACGTTTGTTAAAGAAAACTCTTTGCTAGATTATGGAAATGATGACATATGCGTTCCAGAATAAATACTGGAACTTTTCAGGGGGCTTAGCCGTCATAAAGAGCATATTTTTAATATATATCATTAACTTCAATGCGTTGTGTTTTTTATTTAACTACCGAACATCAATATTATCGGGTATCAGCGACAAGGCTTTAGGGGATTTTCTGACTACTTGGTGATGGTGAGCTGCCTCTATTCAGGTGGCAAGATTCACTGTACCGCTACAAAATGTCTCAATATGTTATATTGAGGGTTGCCTCAAAATGTCAGTGTGTTACGGTATAAGACACATTTAGCACTATTGGGGAATAAATTCCCGTTTAAAACTTCACTCTGGTGAGCGAGAATCACTAGGCGTTAATGTGATGTCACATCAGCTTTACTGAACCATATGTCAGTGCGTGAAAAAGACAAGTTCGGAGAGGTATTCAATAGAGAAAAACCATCTAATAATAGGCTATGGATCATGAAGGGGAATAAACTCAGCATGGAATTAGCAGATATTTATTTATAAGTAAACCAGGAGGGATTTAATTATTCACATGCGCGTTAATCAAGAAAATTTGACTAATATATACTCTAAATAATTCGAGTCGCATGTAGATGGCAAGACCAAGAGTTACCAGGAGCATAGCCCACAATGTGACTGGTGCGAACGGATGTAGCCAACACCCATGCAGCTTGAAGCATGACGAGTATATACACCTAATTCAATCGGCGTAATCGTCGCAGACAGTTTAGGTATGGACAGCGCGTACACGCAGTCCGAGCGCTGCCGTAGCACAAAATGACACATAAAATAGCCTAGTGATTTAGGCCAGAAAAAGGAAAATCTATGCGCTCCACAGGAATCTGGGCCGTTGTACTTGCCACGCTGCTTAGCTCACAGGGTGCGACCGCTGCTGATTTACCGGGAAAAGGTATTTTGGTACAACCGGTGCAAAGCACTATTTCTGAAGAAACATTCCAGACGTTGCTGGTCAGCAGGGCGCTGGAAAAGCTCGGTTATGATGTTAAAGAACCCCGCGAAGTGGACTACAACGTGGCCTACACCTCGGTCGCCTCTGGTGACGCAACCTTTCTTGCGGTCAGTTGGGAGCCGTTACATGCCGATCAATATCAGGCAGCAGGCGGTGATAAAAAATTATATCGGGAAGGGGTGTACGTTAAGGGATTGGCACAAGGTTATTTGATCGATAAAAAAACTGCCGACCAATATCACATCACCAACTTTGAACAGCTAAAAGATCCGAAGCTTGCCAAGCTGTTTGACACCAATGGCAACGGCAAGGCTGATATGACCGGTTGTACACCGGGTTGGGGCTGTGAGGCCGTGATTGATCACCATATTGATGTCTACGGCTTAAGCGATACGGTGGAACACAATCAGGGTAACTACGCTGCTATGATTGCCGATACGATTACTCGCTTCAAGGAGGGTAAACCGGTGCTGTATTACACCTGGATGCCCTACTGGGTCAGTGATGTGATGGTCCTTGGGCGTGATGTGGTATGGCTACAGGTCCCCTTTTCTTCATTACCAGGCGAAAACAAAGATGTGGATACCAAGCTGCCGAATGGCGCCAACTATGGCTTCCCTCTTAGCAGTATGCATATCGCCGCCAATAAACAGTGGGCGCAAGCTAACCCTGCTGCCGCGAAGCTGTTTTCTATCATGAAGTTGCCGGTTGCCGACATCAATGCACAGAACCTGCGCATGCACGAAGGCCATGCCTCTGAAGCCGATATCAAAAACCATGTTGATGGTTGGATCAAAGCGCATCAGGCTACTTTTGACGGTTGGGTCAAGACCGCCGCAGAAGCTGCCAAGTAATAAACGTATTTGCACGAATACTGTGTAAAAACACCTTTCTGCGACCTACTTCTTAAGAGTGTCTGGGAACTCAATGGATGATGCCCGGATACATCACGGTGACGTTCTGGTTGTCGATCACTCATTGATGCCTGTGCATGGCAGTACTGTTATCGCCAGTATAGACATTGAATTTACAGTCAGCCGACCAGGTATTCAAGTACAGTGCGGCTGAACGGTTCATCCCCGCTAGCGCGGGGAACAGCTATTCCCTATACTTTCACATGCTCCCGCCGTAAATGGTAATCCACCTGGTACTCGCTGGCATTTCTGAACATCACCGAATAATTCACGAAATCGCCGCTGTCGCTGTATGACAGCGAGGTGATGCGCAGAATAGGTGTCTGCTCATCGACATTCAGCAGCTTCGCCATCTTTTTATCGGCCAGTACAGGCGTGAGGCTCTCATAATTGCCGCGCACGATGATGTGGCATTCATCTTCGATATAGCTGAATTTTGACCCCTCCAAGTGGGCAATGGACAAATTGCGATAGAGCTTCGCTGGCATATAGCTGTCTTCTACCATCAGAGGCTTGCCGTCGACCGAACGAACCCGGCGCGAGTAGTAGATCCGTTCATCAATCTTGATGCGCAACTGGCTAGCGATAGCGGGTGGCGCGGGCATAATAGTAAACTCCAGCACGTCGCTTACCACTTCCTTACCCTGATTGCGCATCACCTCGATAAATCCGGTCAGGTTGGTGGTTTCATGATGCACATCTTTCTTCGCGACATAAGTGCCGCTACCGTGGCGACGCTCCACCAATCCCCACCCCACCAGCAGATCTATCGCCTTGCGAATGGTCATACGCGAGACGCCAAACTCTTCCGCCAGGCGAACCTCCGCAGGCAATGGGCTGCCAATATGATAATCGGCGGAATTGAGCCGAATGCGTAGCCTGTCGGCTATGGATTTGTAGATCACTGATAGACCTCTCTGGCGTTTCGCACTGCGCTTAAATAATCCACGTCCTATAAATTAATAGGCTGTTTTTATTGAAGTTGTAAACAACCTCATCAGGTGAAAATTTCAAGTGAAATCGTCGTGTACAGTTTTATGACGAAAAGTAGACAACTTGGTGCAAACAAAAACCATGAATGCGATCACGAATCGGTGCGACGGACAAAGATAACCCCTCACGTACTCCCTACTCTGCTTCTCAGACCCGCGTTAAAGAATAAGGTCACTTCCCCTACAGGTTGTTATATGAGGATTTAAAATGCTCAGTCAAATACAACGTTTTGGTGGCGCAATGTTTACCCCGGTCCTGCTATTCCCGTTTGCCGGGATTGTGGTCGGTATCGCCATTATGCTGCGCAACCCGATGTTTGTCGGCGAAGCGCTCACTGCACCCGATAACTTATTTGCGCAAATCGTCCACATTATTGAAGAAGGCGGCTGGACGGTATTTCGTAATATGCCACTGATTTTCGCCGTGGGTTTACCTATTGGCCTGGCAAAACAGGCTCAGGGCCGCGCCTGCCTGGCCGTACTAGTCAGTTTCATGACCTGGAACTACTTCATCAACGCAATGGGAATGACCTGGGGCCAGTACTTTGGCGTTGATTTTAACGTCGACCCGGTGGCGGGAACCGGGCTCACGATGATTGCCGGCATCAAAACGCTCGATACCAGTATTATCGGTGCGATTGTGATTTCCGGATTGGTCACCGCTATCCATAACCGCTATTTCGATAAACAACTTCCCGTTTTCCTCGGTATTTTCCAAGGCAGCTCATTCGTGGTCATTGTTGCCTTCTTCGTCATGATCCCTTGCGCGTGGCTAACCCTGTTCGGCTGGCCAAAAGTACAGATGGGGATTGAATCACTGCAGGAATTCCTGCGCAGCGCGGGATCGCTCGGCGTGTGGGTTTACACCTTCCTTGAGCGCATCCTGATCCCAACGGGGTTACATCACTTCATCTATGGTCCATTTGTCTTTGGCCCGGCAGTCGTGGAAGGCGGAATTCAGGTTTACTGGGCGCAGCATTTGCAGGAGTTCAGTCAAAGCACGCTGCCGCTGAAAACGCTGTTCCCAGAAGGTGGCTTTGCGCTGCACGGTAACTCGAAGGTGTTTGGCTGTCTGGGGATTGCGCTGGCTCTCTACGCCACCGCTTCACCTGAGAATCAAGTAAAGGTGGCAGGCCTGCTGATCCCCGCCACGTTAACGGCGATGCTGGTCGGCATTACCGAACCACTGGAATTTACCTTCCTGTTTATCTCGCCGGTACTGTTTGTCGTCCACGCATTTCTGGCCGCTACCATGGCGACGGTCATGTATATGTGCGGCGTGGTGGGCAACATGGGCGGCGGTCTGCTTGACCAATTCCTGCCGCAAAACTGGATCCCGATGTTCCACAACCACGCATCAATGATGTTTATTCAGATTGGCATTGGACTTGCCTTTACCGGTATCTACTTCCTGGTGTTCCGCACCTTGATTCTACGTTTCAATCTGAAAACGCCGGGCCGCGAAGAGGCTGAAATCAAGCTCTACAGCAAGGCGGACTATCAAGCATCCCGCCAGCAAACTACGGCAGCGGCCGCGAAAGAAGCCAAACAAGGCCAGGCTGCCGGTTTTCTCGAAGCACTTGGCGGAACCAACAACATCCTGAGCGTTAACAACTGTGCGACCCGCCTGCGCATTACCCTGGTGGATATGTCGCTGACGCAAAGCGACGACATTTTTAAAGCGCTGGGTGCCCACGGTGTGGTGCGACGCGGCAACGGTATACAGGTGATTGTGGGGCTGAACGTCCCGCAGGTCCGCGACCAGATCGAAAACCTGATGAAAGACGCTTCTTCAAGCGAACTTAAATCCATGACGGAGGCAGTATCATGAATAAATTCTCTGTAGTTGTAGCTGGCGGTGGCAGCACCTTCACTCCTGGTATCGTACTGATGTTACTGGCAAACCAGCACCGTTTCCCGCTGCGCGCCTTGAAATTCTATGATAACGATGGTGCGCGCCAGGAAACCATTGCCGAAGCGTGCAAAATTATCCTGAAAGAGCAGGCACCAGACATCGAATTTAGCTACACCACGGACCCCAAAGTGGCATTTACCGATGTGGATTTCGTGATGGCACACATCCGCGTAGGCAAATACCCGATGCGTGAAAAAGACGAAAAAATCCCTCTGCGCCACGGCGTGCTCGGCCAGGAAACCTGCGGGCCAGGGGGAATTGCTTACGGTATGCGCTCCATCGGCGGCGTGCTGGAAATTGCCGACTACATGGAGCAATACTCGCCAAACGCCTGGATGCTGAACTATTCCAACCCGGCGGCGATTGTGGCAGAAGCAACCCGTCGTCTGCGCCCAACGGCGAAAATCCTCAACATCTGCGATATGCCAATCGGCATTGAAAGCCGCATGGCGCAAATTGCTGGCCTGAAAGACCGCAAAGAGATGCGCGTGCGTTACTACGGGCTTAATCACTTCGGCTGGTGGACGTCTATTGAGGATCTTCAGGGCAACGACTTGATGCCTAAAATCCGCGAATACGTGGCTAAATTTGGCTACGTTCCGCCCTCAGATGAACATGGTACGGAGGCTAGCTGGAATGACACCTTTGCCAAAGCGAAAGATGTCTGGGCGTTGGATCCAGAAACCTTCCCAAATACCTACCTGAAATACTATCTGTTCCCGGACTACGTAGTAGAGCATTCCAACCCGGAGCGTACCCGCGCTAACGAAGTCATGGATCACCGCGAGAAGCACGTATTCGGCTCCTGCAATGCCATTATCCAGGCGGGTAAATCCTCGGCAGGTGAGTTGGAAATCGATGAGCATGCCTCCTACATCGTCGATCTGGCAACCGCCATCGCCTTCAACACCCAGGAGCGCATGCTGTTGATTGTGCCAAACAACGGCGCTATTAATAACTTCGATCCGGAAGCCATGGTCGAGATCCCCTGCCTGGTTGGCAAAAGTGGCCCGCAACCGCTGGTGGTTGGCAATATCCCGCAATTCCAGAAAGGGCTGATGAGCCAGCAGGTGGCGGTAGAAAAACTGGTAGTCGATGCCTGGGAACAGCGTTCTTATCAGAAACTGTGGCAAGCCATTACGCTGTCGAAAACCGTACCTAGCGCATCAGTTGCCAAAGCGATACTTGATGACTTGATTGAGGCGAACAAGGACTACTGGCCTGAGTTGAAGTAAGTAAGGATAACGTTATTCCCCTCCCTTAATCCCTGTACAGGCCGAGGAGGGGAAGATTGGAACAGGAGTTAAATGGGCGCAGCAGCGCCCCTACAAAACCGCGTTTTACCAACGTAGCACGTTGCCTGCATAGTCAATAAAGTGATGCCCTCCTTTGCCTCGCCAGGCCAGCACCTGGCTCACAATGCCAGAGCCGCTTTGTTCGACAGTCAGCGTGGCATTCGTTCCGCCCATATCCGTTTGTACCCAGCCTGGATGCACCGACAGCAAAGTCAACTCCCGCCGTGCGGCGGTATCACGCAACCCGCGCGTTAACATATTCAGAGCCGCCTTGCTGGCGGCGTACAGCGGATAGGTCGCCGCGTCGTTCTCATTTAAACTGCCCAACTCCGATGTCATCAACGCCATCACGCCGGTGTGCGGTTTCACCAGCGGTATTAACGCTGCCGCACAGCGAACCGGCGAAAAGGTATTGGTCATAAACAGTTGAACGATCTCATCGTCATTCGCCTGGGTAACGTCCTGATGGGCTGGCCCGTAAACACCGGCGTTGATAAAGATAAGATCGAATTGTTGCGGCGACAGCCGCTCTTTCAGGGCAATCCTTTCATCCTGATGATTGATATCTAACTTCAGCCATTGCGTATCCGCCGGGCTATCGGCAGGCACCGCGTCGCGACAGGTTGCAACTACCTGCCAGCCCTGCATGGATAGCTGCCTGACAATACCTAAACCTATGCCGCGTGACGCACCGATGATCAGTGCCGAGAATGGAGATGTCATGATTTTCTTCCTTATGTCGATAGCTGTCGGTTTATCCCCCTGAATTACTCTGGGTCCACGTGGGTCATTTTGCCCATCACAAAGGCTAAATTAGCCGCCGCGATCAGTGCCGCAGCGTGGGCATCGGTACTCATCTGTTGCGCATAGAGCAGACCATTGGCAGCCTCGTTGGCCACGGTGATGGTCCCCACGCCGTTGCGATAAGACTCCAGCGCGGCGTCGTAGGTAATAAACGCGGTTTTTACCAGGTTCAAGGCTGCCTGGTTGGCTTCTAGCGCGGATTGCAACGTATCGGCAGCCACGATAATCTCTCGAACAGCAGCCTCCTGCGTCTTTTGGAAAGTCTCGTTTGCCACGGCAGCACGTGATTCGGCCTCTTTCACACGGGCAGCTCGTATTCCACCATCGTAAAGCGGTACGGTAACGCCCAAGAGAATGCTAGAGGAGGAGGTTTGCTGACCAATCGGCGGCAATCCCTGCATATCGAAGCGCCCATCGCCACCCGCGACCGCGCTGGCAAGATAGACCTTAGGCAGAAAGTCCGCCTCTGCCGCTTTGATACCTGCAGTTGCAGCCTGCGCAGCAGCATAAGTTGCCAATACGTCTGGCCGCTGGGAGAGCGCCAGTTTAATCATCTGCTGGGTTGGCGCACTGGCCGTCTGCGGTAAAGGTTTATCCTCGGCATAGCCTATTTTGATTTGCGATGAGGCTGATATGCCCATAGCTGCCAGTAAGGCCTGCCATGCGTCACGTTCCGTTCCCTGCGCCACAACGCGATTCAGTTCCGACTGCGCGACCTGCTGGCGTGCCTGCGCGACTTCCACCGTTGTCGCGACGCCATTTTTGTTACGCGCCAAGGCGGCATCGAGGATTTTCTGGCTATTGCGCAGCGTCTCCTGAGCTATTTTGCGGCGTGACTGGGCTGCACCGTATTGGTAATAGCTGCGCGTAACATCGTAAATAATCTTTTGATGCATGCCGTTAAAGGCGACGTTGGCGGCATAGGAAGTGTGCTTGGCCGCCTGTTGCAAAGCGCTACGCTGACCAAAATCGAAGATTAACCACTGCAATGCCAGTGCCGGTACAACCGCGCTGCCGGTGGTATCCAGATCGTGTTGGCCGTCAATGTCATAAGGCAACGGCGTGCGCGTTCTTTGATAGCCGCCGATAACGCTGGCTGAAATCATCGGCAAAAATGTCGCTTCAGCCATACCTACGCCCAGCGCAGCCTGCCGCGCCTGCTGCCAGGCGATGCGGGTATCCGGGTTTTGCATCTGGGCGATGTCGATAAGCTCGGGTAACTGGTAAACCTGTTCCTGGTTGATCGCTGGCGGTGCAGGGAGTTCCGCTACCGCCGGGTTGGCCGGAACAGCAAATTCATGACTGCTGATGCCGTCAGGCGCCCAGGGAGAGGAAGGGCTAGCCGGGGCCAACGCCAATTGGTCCGTGGCACAGCCTGCTAACAGACACAGCCCCACTGCCGTGCTGAAAGTTCGTATTTTGAAAGTCTGAGTGCGCGGCTTCATCCGAGAAGTTCCTCAAGTCGCCTGATGCTTTGTTGGATCTCAAGTTCAACGGCGGGTGGCAAACCGTTATTGCTGCCTGTTGGTACTGAGGGATCAATCACTCCACCGTTCGAGGAAAGTCGGCTGAGCCGTTCCACATCGGAGGAGGACTTATCAAAGGGCAAAAACAGCACCGGACAGAGGTTTTCCATTTCGCCAAGGATAGCTTGCAGACGCCGGCATTCTTCGGGAGAGGGGCGTAGCGATCTTGGCTCAAAAGGAACCAGCCTTAGCGCCTCCCGTGCCGTAGTCAGTTCTTCTTCAACCTCTGCCGCCTGTCTTATCGCTGCCGGGCGTTCTGTTGGTGCCAATGCGGCCAGATTGCTTAACCCCGTGACCAGGCTGCGGATGCGAGTGCGGACAAAATCAGCAATGGCGACGGGCCACACGTAAGTGAATATCAAATACACCACCAGATTCCCCAGCAGGATCCCCAGCACCCTGTCGAGCGCGACGCCCAAATCCGTGCTCGGCCCAAAGCCATGTAATACGGTCAGTAAAAATGCCAGTCCGATTTGTATTCCCGCATAGGCAATCCGCTCATTGCCGCTCGATACCCAGGCACTGAGCAGCAACGCGCCGAACACCAGCGCCATTAACTGGCCGATATCACTCAGCGACGGAACAATAAAAATCAGCGAAAGCACGCCCATCAATGCGCCTATCAGGCAGCCAACGATGCGCAGCGTCAGCTTGTGTACCGTCTCCCCCGCCGTGCCGAGCGCGGCGACATAACAGGTGATCATGGCGGTATGAATATCTTGCCAGTCCAGTGCGGTATAGACGAGATAACAGATCACGCTGGCCGCCGTGGTTTTTAAGGCAAATTGCTGATGGACGGGATTGGTAAAGGCGTCTGCGGCTAAAAATGAGGCTTTTGGCGCACTGGTGTCTACCGCGTTATCTGGCGTTGCAAGTTGCACCAGCGCGTGGGTGACTTCGTCATTTTTCCCACTCTGATTAAACGCAGGGGGTTCAACCACCTGGCCTGTGGTAATGGCCTCGGCGGCAGAACTGCACCAGTCTGCCAGTTCAGGGCGAGTTAACGCCGGTACGGTTTTATTGAGGGCTGAAATTGCCAACAGTAACCGATAGCTGCTGTTGACAGCGGCGGTTAGCCAGGCGGCCTCTGCGGCAGGCCGCAGATGGAAAATGCGCACGAGCATAGCCCGCTGTTGATGTTCGCTCTGCCCTTCCCGCAGCAGCTCCTCCACTTTACGCAGGCTGGGGGCATCCGGGTGGCGTAATGCCGCACCGGCAACCTCTAAGCGTTCTGCCAGACTTGCGCGTAACAGTTTCCAGGGTGGCCGCCCGATGAAAAGATTAAATGCCACTAATAGCAGCATCGGTGATGCGGCCATCAGCCAGGCATATAGCACCGCGCGTACCGCCAACTCTCCATTCGGCGCATCGCCAAGCAGCGACATGATAAAAGCGATCACCAGCGCAATAATGCTGCCCACCGGCCCGAGCTTGCTCGCCGAGCCTAGCCAGAGAAAGGCAAACGAGCTAAGGGCCAGCACCGCCATGCGTAAAGGCGCAGATTCCAGGGTATAAGGCAGGATCAGCAAGATCAGCCCCACCACTATGGAAACGAGCAGGGTCACCGCAATGGCCATCGCCATACTTTCGGCGGCGTCTGGTTTCATCACGAACAAAATCAGATAGCAGCTAATCGCTGATTCGGGGATACCGTACAGCATGGCAACCAGCGTCATCAGCGCACAAAGCGCACCGACCCGCCAGGCCATCGCCAATCGGCCAGGGAAATAGGCCAAATCGCGCTTCACCTGGCGCAGCATTCTGCCCCAGGGGCTGTCAGCAACCATGGTCGTCTCGTACGATTGCCACCGCGCTGGCACCAATTCGCATCAACTCAGCCGGCGGATCTTTAAGGTTGATCCGCACCGGGAAACGCTGTTCGACCCGCACCCAGTTCAGCGATTTCGGGACATAAGGCAGATTTCGTGGAATGTTAAACTGCTCCTCGGAGCTGATCCCCCAGCCAATGCCCTCCACTCTGCCCTGAATCGCACGCTGGCGATCGGCCATAACATAGACCGTGGCGCAGTCCCCCGGTTTGACGTGCGCCAGCTCTGTTTCGCGAAAGTATGCAGAGGCGTGCCAGTGGTCGCTATTAATCAGCGTAAATACTGCCTGGTCCGGCATCACAAATTCCCCCGACGAAACATTAAGCCCCACCACCAGGCCATTGTGCGGTGCTCGTATCTGGGTATTCTCCAGCTCTTGTTCGGCAATGGCCAATGCGGCGCGGCGAGCACTGAGCAAGGCCTCAGACTCCGCAGCGCTGCTGATTAATGCCTGCGAAGCGACGGTTTGCTTCAGCGCCTGTTTCAGGCTGATTTCCGCATCGTGTTTGGCGGTCTGGGCATCATCAACCTGCTGGGCGGTGACATAGCCCTTGCCCAGCAGCGGCTGAATGCGTGCCAGCGTTTGAGTTGCCAGCTTAAGGTTGGCCCGCGCCCGGTTAACCTGCTCATCGGTGATCGCCGCGTTAGATTGTTCTGCGATCATCGTGCGGTGCTGCGTATCCCAGGCAGCTTGCGCCATCTGCAGTTCCGCCCGCGCCTGCTCGACCCGCAAACGGTAAATCGTCGGATCGAGAGTGAACATCACCTCACCCCGTTGGACCTTGCCGTTTTCTGTTACGTTAATTGACTGGATACGCCCAGGAACGGAGCTGCTGACGTTCACCACGCTGGCACCGATGACCGTATCTTGCGACGTGGGATTTAACGAGTTTTGACGCAGCGTCAGCCACCCTGAAATAGCGGCAGCAATAACGATAACCACCCCGATGACGATCGCTATCCGACGTTTATTGCCCTGTTGTTTTAACCTGTTCATTTTTAGCGCACTTAGAATAAAAGCAATGACATAAATGCTACGGCGAGCGCCAGGCAGGTATAGACGAAGAGTCGCCACGGCAGGACTTCGTCAATTCCCGCAAAAATCAGCAGAACGCGAGCCCCTATCGCTACCGCGAGGCCAATCGCTGCACAGGCTAGCCAGGCAGGGAAATAAGAGCCGAGCAAGGAAAATGCTGGCGCACCAAAGTCACGACACCCGATGAGGCTAAAGGTGCTGACCAGCAATAAGGCCAACGCTCCATAGCGCGTATGGCCTGAACGAAAAAACAAAGGCCACCGGCGCTGACGAAAAGAGTGTGCGCTTGCCATTTTATCTCCCAAAACCGCATTGCGGCGCTGTACTAAACCGCGCTGTTTTCCAGCGTATTTTTATAAATTTGCCCGTTCTTCATGATCATCTGGAACGCGTCCTCAGGCTGGGCCAGCAGTTGAATATCCGTTAGCGGATCGCCGTCGACGATGATCATATCGGCCAGAGCGCCTGCTTCTATCACCCCAAGCTTCTCGGGATAAGGGTTACGTGGGCCGGAGAGCGCGCAAAGTTCAGCATTAACGCTGGTAGCCATTTTAAGAATTTCGAGAGGCGTATACCAGCGTATCAGCTTGGCAAGTTGCGCTCCTTGACGTGTGGCAAGCCGGGCGTCGAAGAGTGTGTCGGTACCCCAGGCAGTTTTAATGTGGTGCTTTTTCGCCAGTTGGTAGGCGTTATCGGTTCCAGCGGACATCACCAGTTGCTTGGCGCGTGAGGCCGGATTCGCCATAGGTACGGCATCTTCATCGTCCAGGAAAGGTTGCAGGCACCACCACAAATTCTGTTGCGCCATGAGCTCCACGGTCTGTTCATCCACCAACTGGCCGTGTTCGATACATTTCACGCCGCCTTTGATTGCCATGGTGACAGCGCGGGCCGTGTAGGCGTGAACGGTCACGTAGGTGCCCCAATTTTCAGCAGCGGTCACCGCCGCCTGGATTTCGGGCACGGAGCCTTCCGTCACGTCGATGCCGTCATAGAGCGAGGCTACTCCGCCACCGGCCATAAATTTGATCTGGGATGCTCCCCTCATCAGCTGTTCCCTGGCGCGTAACAACACCTGATCGGCACCATCGGCAATGGCGGTTATCCCCACCCTCTCGATATAGCTCAGAGAGTCCGCGGGGGCGCGAGGGACTTCGCTGAGCATGCGAAAATCACCGTGGCCGCCGGTCTGGGAAATGAACGCCCCGGACGGGTAAATGCGCGGGCCAACCGTAATCTGCTCATCAATTGCGCGCTTCAAGCCAAACACAGGCCCGCCCATATCGCGGACCGTAGTGAACCCACGCAGCAGCGTTGCTTGCGCTTCGGCAATCGCCAGCGCCTGGATATAGTTAAAATCGGCCGTCATCGCTGTCATCATGGAAGGGCGAGCCATGATGGCATGCCAGTGAGCATCAATCAGGCCAGGCATCAGCACGCCACCGTTACCGTCTATCACTTTTGCTTGCGCAGGCGGAGGCGTATCAGCAGGTTCAATCGATTTGATTTTGTTGCCTTCAACGATAACCTGCATCCCCTCGCGCAGTTGGTCAGAAACCCCATCAAAAATCCGTACGTTGATAAACGCTTTCAACTGCGTAGCGCTGGCGGCTGCATTGGAATGTGTGGATTGCCCTGCGGGTATTGCTGCTGCGACCGTGGCCGTCGTTATCGGCGGCGCTTTCGCCGCCTGGCGGGTTAGCACCGTATTAATACGTAAAAATGCCGGGCTGTGGCATAGGCATGCCTCAGAATGTTCGTAGGCAGGCAGAAACATGGTTTTTTGCTGCATAACTCATCACTCCTTATCAAATCAAACCGACTTCGCGGGTAACTGCAGGTTTTGTTTAGAGTAATTGTAGAACGTAATCCTCACAATGCTTTATTTTTCAATAATTTTATATCCTCATTAATAAACCATTAGGTTGCAGTGGATAATATAGGAATCACCTTATCAATATAGAGAAAAGTCTCATTAAAAGATTTAATGTTATTATAACCATGCTGTAACAATGATTAAATTACTGTCATAAAAATCCGAGTGCAGCTAGATCTATGAATCACCACACCCTTGCTTAAAAAACACTGGCAAAACGCTCAACAAGAAAAGCCTCCTTCTCACTGATTTTACTGGAAAATTACTATATTTAAGATGATTTCCTATCTTTTCCAGAAAATGTTCTAGAATTAACGCCAAGACTTGATGGCGTTAGTAGAGCACAGGGGACGGTTTTACATGGTCCTGCCGAGTATATTGACATATAAAAATCAAGAGGGTTTTTATGAGTAACAGCAACCAGAAAAATAACAGCAATGTTAATGATGATGTTTATTCTTCGATCGATTTAGCCATTTCACTACCGAAATCTGGGTTTCCAGACGCAGAGCGAAATCCTCGCCACGTATTTAGTGCCATCCGCGATGAATTAATGTTAGACGGTAACTCACGGCAAAACCTGGCGACATTCTGTCAGACCTGGGTTGATGAAGAAATTCGCGACCTGATGGATCTGTCCATCGACAAAAATATGATTGATAAAGACGAATATCCACAAACGGCCGAAATTGAAGCCCGCTGCGTGCGCATGCTGGCCGACCTATGGAAATCGCCGTCGCCGGACACTACGCTGGGCTGCTCCACCATTGGCTCGTCAGAAGCCGCTATGCTGGGTGGGTTGGCGTTGAAATGGCAATGGCGCAAAAAACGTGCCGCGCAGGGCCTGACAACCGATAAGCCCAATATGATCTGCGGGCCGGTGCAAATTTGCTGGCACAAATTCGCGCGCTATTTCGATGTAGAATTGCGAGAAATCCCTCTGGAAGGCGATCGTCTGATCATGAGCCCGGAAGAGGTACTGAAACGAGTCGATGAAAATACCATAGGTGTAGTACCCACCCTCGGAGTGACCTTTACCTGCCAGTATGAGCCGGTAAAAGCGGTCAGTGACGCACTCGATAAACTGCAACAAGACACCGGGCTGGATATTCCTATTCATGTCGACGGTGCCAGCGGCGGCTTTCTCGCCCCATTCTGTGCCCCTGATCTGGAATGGGATTTCCGCCTGCCCCGCGTAAAATCCATCAATACCTCAGGCCACAAGTTTGGGCTGGCCCCTCTGGGGGCGGGCTGGGTGGTATGGCGTGAAGCGGCAGACTTGCCAGAAGAACTTATTTTCAACGTCAACTATCTTGGCGGCAATATGCCTACCTTTGCGCTCAACTTCTCACGCCCTGGTGGGCAGATCATCGCCCAGTACTACAACTTCTTACGCCTTGGTCGCGAAGGCTACGCCAAAGTCCATAACGCTTGCTATGCCACGGCCCAGTATCTTGCCGACGAGATCGGTAAGCTCGGTCCGTTTGAAATTCTGTTTGATGGCGACAGTGGTAAAGGCATCCCGGCGCTGGCCTGGAAACTGAAAGAAGGCGCCAATATCGGTGGCTACACGCTGTATGACCTCGCCGATAAATTACGCTCACGCGGCTGGCAGGTACCTGCGTACTCCATGCCAGCTAATCGGGAAGATCTGGTGATCCAGCGTATTCTAGTCCGCCACGGCGTGAGTTTTGACCTGGGTAGTCTGTTGCTTGACGATCTGAAGCGAGCACTTGAGCATTTCGAAAGTCATCCGGTCGTTAACCCACTTTCGGAAGATGAAGCGGCCGGTTTTAACCACGGCTGATCCGCAGTTGGCCTGTTAATGGAGTGGCATGCTCACCGCCACTCCTGTTAACCATAAGAAATCAACTGGCAAGCATCTTCGCTTGTCCCAGGAGAATTGCCATGGCTACCAATCAAATCATCGCTGCGCCAAAACAACTCACGCTGTTGGGCTTTTTTGCCATAACGGCATCAATGGTGATGGCGGTTTACGAATACCCAACGTTTGCAACCTCTGGTTTTTCACTGACCTTCTTCCTGATCCTTGGCGGCTTGCTGTGGTTCATTCCAGTAGGATTGTGTGCCGCTGAAATGGCAACGGTTGAGGGCTGGCAGGAGGGCGGCGTGTTTACCTGGGTTTCTAAAACCCTGGGTGAGAAATGGGGTTTTGCCGCTATTTCGTTTGGCTATTTGCAAATCGCGATAGGCTTTATTCCGATGCTCTACTTCGTGCTAGGTGCGCTGTCCTATATTCTCAACTGGCCCGAACTCAATAACGATCCGATAGTTAAGACCGTCGCCGCACTGATTATTTTATGGGGTCTGGCCTTGACTCAGTTTGGTGGCACCAAGAATACCGCTCGCATCGCCAAGATTGGCTTTTTTGCCGGTATCCTGCTGCCCGCCGCAATTCTGGTGATCCTGGCCGTCACTTATCTGCGCTCTGGTGCTCCTATTGCGATTGAAATGAATGCCGAAACCTTCTTCCCGAACGTCACCAGCATGAGCACGTTAGTGGTGTTTGTGGCCTTCATCCTAAGCTATATGGGGGTGGAAGCATCCGCTACCCACGTCAATGAGATGAAAAACCCGGGCCGCGATTATCCGCTCGCCATGCTGCTGTTGATGTTTGCGGCGATTTGCCTCAGTTCAGTCGGCGGGCTCTCCATTGCTGCCGTAATACCCCATGAGCAAATCAACCTCTCTGCGGGCGTGATGCAAACCTTCACGGTGCTGATCAATCATTTGGGGACGGGTTTCGAATGGGCTATCCGCGGTATCGCTGCGCTGTTGCTCCTGGGCGTGCTAGCTGAGATCGCGGCATGGATAGTCGGGCCTTCCCGTGGGATGTTAGTGACGGCACAACAAGGGATCCTGCCTGCCCGTTTTGCCAAAATGAACAAAAACGGCGTACCGGTGGTGCTGGTCATTTCCCAGTTACTCATCACCTCGGTGGCACTGATTGTGCTGACCAATACCGGGGGTGGCAATAACATGTCGTTCCTGATTGCGCTGGCGCTGACGGTAGTGATTTATCTTTGCAGCTATTTCCTGCTATTCCTGGCTTATATCCAGTTGATCCGCAAACAGCCGAACAACAAACGCACCTTTAATATACCGGGAGGCAATGGGGTTAAAATTGCGGTTGCTGTCGTCGGGCTGCTGACCTCTCTGGTAGCCTTTGTCGTCTCCTTCTTCCCTCCTTCGGGGCTACCGGGTGGGGAAGCTAACGACGTCTATGCCGGTTTACTGGTCGTTTGCTTCCTGGTGGTGCTGGTAATCCCCTTCATTATTTACGCACTGCATAATAAAGCGGCTGGAGCGAAAAATATCACGCTGGTGCCAATCAACACGGATAGCGCTCAGGAAGGGCATTTCTTCATCCATCCGAAGGCACGTAGCCCGCACCACATCATTGTTGATGGTAAAAAGCTTCACTGATCGTCGATTATCAGGTGGATGTGCGGCAACGCCATCCACCCCTTTACCCCCCGGTTAAACAGCCTTCAAACGACTCAACTGCGTAATTTTGCCAGCGCTAAAGGCGTCATCGCCAACAGCGGATGGGTTTTCATCAGCTCAAATGACCAATCCACAAAGCTTCTCACCCGAACCGACAAATGCTTGCCGGTGGGGTAGATAATATGAATTGGCCGTGGGGCAAAGTGCCACTCGGGCAACACCGGCTGCAAGAGCCCACTCTTCACATAGCTTTCCACCGCGAAGGGTGCTCCGGAGCAGATGCCCGCCCCGCTAAGGCAGGCACTCATAGCCACATCGGGATCTTCGATCAGTAAACTGCTGTTGCCTACTACCGCAATGCTCCGGCTTGCCGATTGCAGATGCCAGCTAAGTTGCTTACCTCGCTGAATGCCAAAACTCCCAACCCATCGATGATGCTGAAGATCTTCAGGCTGCCTGATAGCTCGCGCTGAGCGGAGGTAATCAACTGAGGCATACAAGCCCATCTGCACGTCGCAAACGTGCCTGGCCACCAGCGTTGAATCCTCCAGTATGCCGCCACGGATAGCGCAGTCGATACCCTCCTCAAACAAGTTGCTGATGCGATCGCTGCTGGCAAGCCGCACCACGATCTCTGGAAAACGCGCCTGAAAATCATGCAACTGAGGTGCGAGGATCCAACGCGCAATAGAGGCCAAAGCCTCTATACGGATCTTGCCGCTAGGCGTTATCACCCCGCCACTGAGCCCCCCTTCCAACTCATCAATTTCCGCGAGAATATGCTGGCAACGCTCGAAATAGGCGCTGCCATCCTCCGTCAGGCTCAACGCCCGGGTCGTTCGATGCAATAGGCGCACGCTCAGGACGCGCTCAAGATCGCTAATACGCTGGGAGATCCGCGCTTTGGGAAGCCCCATGGCAATAGCCGCGCGGGTGAAACTCCCGGTTTCAACCACTTTGACAAAAGTGGCCATGGCTGCAAGTTTGTCCATTTGTTCACAAATATTGAACAGAGTTAGCTTTTATAGTCTATTTATTAATTTTTGCTGTCAAATATCATGATGACTGTGATCTCAACCAAGCTTGGAGTTTCATCATGATGCAATGCGATCCCACCACCGGCAGTTGTCTTCTGCCTGACGAGCCCTCTGATGCACAACGGCAACCCACTACGCCCAGCGATGTAGTCATTCGCTACGTCGGCGATCCGATGTGCTCCTGGTGCTGGGGCATTTCACCCGTGGTAAAGAAACTGGCGGAGTATTGCGAGCAACATGGCCTGAGTTTTGTGATGACCATGGGTGGCTTGCGCGCTGGTGGCGGCGATGCTTGGAACTCGGCATTCAAAGACTTCTTAAGGGGGGAGTGGAGTTACATCCAGAAAAAAACCGGCCAACCCTTCGGTTTCAGCCTGCTGGAAGCTGAGCAATTCAACTACGATACCGAGCCGGCCTGCCGGGCGGTCGCAACGGCTACTTTGCTGTTGGTTGAGCGGGGTTTACGTTCCTCGGCAGCGTTGCCGTTTCTCTCTGCCACTCAGCATAAGTTCTATGTCGATGGGCGAGATCCTAAAACCGAGGCGTTTTATCGTGATATCTGCGACCAGGTGGGCCTGCCATTTGAAGAATTCAGCCAAACCTTTACGTCACAACGGGCCAGAGAGGCGGTTAGCCAGGACTTTGCGCTGTGCCGCCAATGGGGCGTTCGCTCCTTCCCCACCCTATTGCTAGAACGCCATGGTGAGATTTCCCTGCTCTCTACGGGTTACGTGGACACCGAGACCTTGCTTAACCGTCTCAACGCACAATTACCGCAGGTTGCAGAACGCGCCACGGAATAACCCTGTTTCATATACAACCACTCGCCACGAAAAGGAGCACAATATGAGTGTCATTTTACAGATTGATTTTAGTTTCCCTGCCGACCAGCTTGGTGCAACCCTGTCCAAAAATGCGCAATCGCTGGCCGAAAGCATCAATCTCGAGCCGGGTTTTATCTCCAAGATATGGACTGAGAATGAGCTTACCGGCGAGGCAGGCGGGATATACTTTTTCGAAAACCGAGCGTTTGCCGAAACATATGCCGAACACCACGTCAAAAGGGCTGAGGCGATGGGTGCTAAAAATATCCATCTGAAAATATTCGACATCAACCTTCCCCTGACCAAAATCAACCATGGGCGTTGTGATTAATTTTGTGCCTATCTGTTCCCCCTTCCTTTTGGAAGGGGGGATACTGATTGAGTCAGCGAATTTGCTGTCTGCCTGAACGCCTTGCTTTTCGCCAATACCAAAAGCCGCCCAACAAACATACCATCACCAATGTCCCTATGGTCATTAGCCAGTTTATGTATCGCATTATAAACGGAGGCTCCCCACCATCACGAAGGGTCTGTACATCCTGCGCAGTCACTTTGTCGTCAATACCGGCAAAACGACTGCGAACATAGTTACTGACTGAGGCAATTTGCGCGTTGTTTAACTGGTCAGAAAATGCGGGCATGCTGATATCAGAGTTACTGGTTTTACGTTGGATACCTTCCACGATGACCATCACCAAATTCTGCGGACCCAATGCGGAAACCGCACGGTTGCGAGTTAATGCAGGATAAAAGTTATCGTCGGTTCCCTGACCGTCATGCCCATGGCAACTCGCGCAAGCATTTTCATAAAGTTTAGCGCCGTCCGTTGTTGAGCGGTCTGTCAGGGTTCCCTGCCCGGTGAGAACGCTATTGATATCAACCCCAAGCCGTGGCGATTGAAGCCCAATGTCGGCAACCGCCGTAGGAATGGCTGGCACCTGCTTAACCCATGAAGCGATCGCATTCAAATCATCATCCGTCATCAAGCTGAAGCTGTTTTGAACGGCTTCCGCCATCGCACCTGCCGCCTGTGCCTTACCAACCAGATGCCCGGTTTTCAGGTAGGTGACCAAATCCCGCTGGCTCCAATCGCCAATGCCACTCTTATCTGGGGTAATATTAGGGGCGTACCAGCCACCCAGCGGGCTACCGGAAAGGTTAAGGCTGCTCTGCTCTGCCATCATAATATTGCGTGGGGTATGGCAGGCGCTGCAATGCGCCAACACTTCAACCAAATACTTACCGCGCTCCAATGAACCAGGAACCGCCTCTGCCTTATCAGCGGAAGCGCCGCTGAGATACAACAGATTCCAGCCCCACATAATCTGCCGGATATTAAACGGGAAACTCAGATCGGTACGTGCCGAAGGGGGAATATCTGCGGGTTCAACCCCCTGCATAAAGTAGGCATAAAGTGCCTGTACATCCGCCGTCGTCATATCACGGTATGACGTGTATGGCATAGCTGGGTAGAGATTCTTGCCATCAGCGGCGATCCCCTCACGCACAGCCTTGGCAAACTGCTGTTCGCTATAATTACCGATGCCATACTGTTTCGAGGGGGTAATATTACTGGCAATGATACGCCCCATCGGTGACTCAATCGCATATCCCCCTGCAAAGGGAACACCATTATTGAGAGCCTGGCGATGGCAGGCACCGCAATCAGCAGCGATCGCAATATATCTCCCACGCTCAACCAACGCCTTATCGGCGGCAAATACAGCCAAAGAGTGGCTAAACCCAATAAACAACACGGTTACAGCGAGAAACCTGAAAAGTATTTTCATATTCAAATCTCACGCTCAATGATTTCAGCTGCGCGAATACTCAGAGCGACGCCCGTCAGCGTGGGATTGACGACTCCCGAAGCGGGGATCACCCCAGTCGTCGCGAGAAACAGGTTGCTATGATCCCAGCACCGGCACTCGTGGTTTACCACTGAATCTTTTGGGTTATCGCCCATGATGACGGTCCCCATTAAATGGTCACGGTTTTGCCAGCCAGTATTGTCATTAATGACGGTGCCCCCCATCAAAGCGACGAATCTTTTGTAATCTGCCTCCACCACGGGTTTTGCCGCTTTGACATAGTCATCGACTTCGTAATTCACCGTCAGCATCGGAATGCCCAATGCATCTTTGCGTGTGGTACTTGGACGTACGGTATTGCTTGCCTGGGGGAGGGTTTCAAACACCGTTGAGATATCGACCCAGCGTGCCGCCTGATGGCGGATCTGCTTGTCCAGTTCGCTACCTATGACACCTTTAGCTATGAGACGTTGCGCTACGGCCATATTGGGGACATTGTTAGCAATGGCGTGCTTGATTGCCGCTCTTGTTTTACGAAAATCGCCGTCGCGAGAGTTGAATATTCCCCCTTGCTGTACGGCGCCTCGCCCCGGCCAAAGAGGTTCATCGGCCAGAAACTGCAGGCCCATGCCAGTGTGATCCATTAAATTACGCCCCACCTGATCGGAACTGTTGGCGATATCCGACATTAACAACAGTTTTGCCGTTTCCAGCCCGTGTGCGGCAACGATAAAGTATTTTGCGGTTAACCGCGTATCGACACCTTTAGAACTGCGAACATGAGCTGCGACAATTTTATCATCAACGCCTTTTTCCAGTTTCCACACGGTTGAATCCGTGAATAAACGTGCACCGGCATCTTGCGCATGCTGGGCATGTTGATCACCGCTGTACATCGCACCAATCGGGCATACCGGCATACAGTTATTATTACCGCTGCAGGCGGGGCGACCATCATACGGACGAGTAGCACGCCCATTGGGTTCATGGATAAAATGATAACCTGCCGGAGCCATTCGGCTTTTCAGCCGCTGGAAGAGATAGGTTTCACCTTCAGGTAACATCGGATACGGCTGTGAACGCGGAGGAAAAGCGCTGCCGCCCTGCCCACTCTGATCGTCGGTATCACTGCCGCAAACCCCCAAAGCCACTTCGGCCTGGTGGTAGAAAGGCTCCAACTCGTGGTATTCCAGTGGCCAATCGCGCCCCACGCCATACAATGTTTTTAGCTTCATATCACTAGGCAAATAGCGCCAGCAAGCGGCCGCCCAATGCCAGGTTGTCCCCCCCACAAGTTTCAGCATGCCGGGGCGGAAATCAAAGGAACCGTTATTCTCTATGTATTGTTCGTCATAGGAGTGATGGGCCCAAGGCTCGTTGGGATAGGGGGAGTTATAGTTGGATTTTTTCGATGAGTTTCTGAAATTTTCGACGATCTTCCAGCGCGGTATTTTCTCTCCAGCTTCAAGAATAATAACCGCCTTGCCACTGCGGGCCAGCAAGGTTGCGGCATTACTGCCCAATGCGCCAGAGCCAATGACAATCACATCGGCATCATAGTGTTTACTCATGATATTGCTCTCATTTTCAACGGGAACTAGTCGCTGTTGAGGGTTATAGGTGGCTGCACCCAATAGTTTGTCTTGCCACGGGAATAAGTGGGGATCACGGTGGCGTCCAAAGTTGGAGCATAGGCAAAGGCATCGGTATAGCTGACAAAACGCGTGTTATCTGACGCCCGTAGCGATACAGGTGTTCCTGTATAACCAAGATACCAGGCAGAAATGATTTTCTTGGCGGTGTCGCCAGTGGGGCCAGCCATAATCAAATGATTATTCAGTTCATCGGCCGAGAGAATATTTTCAACTCTCAGCGCATTGGCCAGCAACTGCATTTTCTCCTGAAAGGAAGGATCCTCTTCCTGCAAACAATTCAAGGCACGCAGTGCTATTAATGGGCTCATTTCTTTCCCGTTGGTTAATAGCACTGAAAGCTTAATAAAAATGGCAGCGTCGCTGCTTTCACTAGGTATTCTTCCCCAGGATAAGGAAGGTTTGAATACGGCAAAGCCCGTCAGGGCAGCACCTACGGTTAGAAAACGCCTTCTCGAATACATAAATTACGGCCTAATTAAATAAGTACAGCGAATGTCCTCCAATAACCCTACAATGTAAACAGATTAATTTTCCCCTAAATTTATGACCACGTTGAAATTATCTTTTTTTGACATTAAAAAACAACTTAGGCATGTATATTGATGACCAATTGTAAATACCCCCCCATCAATTAGGAGACCGCTAGTGGCAAGCTATCAACTCTCGGTTTGTGCAGAAATGGTGTTTTTGGATTTACCCTTTATCGAACGTGTGAAGCGCATTCATGCACTGGGCTTTGGTGTTGAAATCTGGAGCTGGGCCAATAAGGATATCGATGCACTGGTGGCGACAGGAGCTCGTTTCACTTCCATGACCGGTTATCTCAGCGGCAATCTAACCGATGAACAAGAGATCGCGCAGTTGCTGCAAAGTGCAGAAACCTCCCTGATGATAGCCGAACGGTTGAACTGCCCCTGCCTGAACCTGCACGGTACCGGCCTGGATCCTCAGGGTTTACCGGTGAAACCGGTTGAGAGGGTGACGGGTAACATGTGGCTGAAGGCTGCCGATACGCTTCGTTGTTTAGCACAACTCGGTGAACGGGCTGGGCGTATCTTCACCCTGGAGAACTTGAACCTGACGGTTGATCATCCCGGCACGCCTTTTGCCCGCGCAGCTGACACACTGGCATTGGTGGAGACGGTCAATAGCCCAGCGCTTAAGATGAACCTCGACCTCTATCACGCACAAATCGGTGAGGGCAACCTGATTGAACTGATCCGCCGCTGCGGCACACAGATAGGCGAGATCCAGGTAGCGGATGTGCCTGGTCGTATGCAGCCTGGGACCGGGGAAATCAACTATCGCGCCATTGCCAGAACGCTGCAGGAGATTAATTACCAAGGAGTGGTAGCACTCGAAGGCTGGGCCTCCGGGGACAGTAGTGAAGCACTGGCACAGTTTCGCGAGAGCTTCACGCTGTGATGTTTTGCCCGGTGGGGAATCGCTAAATGGGCGCAGCATGTGCAGCGCCCCCCTCCCGTAAAGCGTGGTTTTGTCAGCGCTAGCGTGCGGCTGCGAGGTACTTGGCCATCTCGTCCTCAGGCACCATACCGCCACCGGTTGCCCAAACCAAATGCGTCGCATTAGCGATCCGTTGGGCATCGATCTGATGGCTGTCCAGATATTGTGGGTCGGCGCAGACTCGAGCTGGCCCCGCCATACCAGCCAACGCAGAAGGCTCCAATTGAATGCCCTCTACAGCGGCGAGCAAGCCAAGCAGGTCGTACATCTCCTGATCGCTCAGGGTGTAGAGACCATCCAGCAGGCGTTCCATAGCACGCCCGACAAACCCGGAAGCCCGGCCGACGGCCAATCCATCCGCCGCCGTGACGTTATCAATCCCCAGGTCCTGCACCGCAATGTGATCGTGCAGCCCTGTGTGGATCCCAAGCAGCATGCAAGGTGAGTGCGTCGGCTCGGCAAAGATGCAGTGCACATGGTCACCAAACGCCAGCTTCAAGCCGAACGCCACTCCGCCAGGCCCGCCGCCTACGCCACAGGGCAAATAGACAAATAGCGGATGATCCTGATCAACCTGGATATTCATCTGCGCAAACTGCTTTTTCAGGCGACCACCGGCCACCGCATAGCCGAGGAACAGGGTTTGCGAGTTCTCATCATCAATAAAGAAACAGTGCGGGTCAGACTCCGCCTGCTTGCGCCCTTGAGCCACCGCCACGCCGTAATCCTGTTGGTACTCCACGACGTTAACGCCGTGCTCACGCAGTTTGCGCTTTTTCCAGGCGCGAGCATCGGCAGACATATGCACGCTGACGCTGAACCCCAGCTTGGCGCTCATGATGCCAATCGACATCCCCAGGTTGCCAGTTGAGCCCACGGCGATGCTGTACTGGCTGAAGAACTGGCGGAATTTGTCGCTAAACAGGATACTGTAATCATCATCTACAGACAGCATGCCCGCCTCGATGGCCAGTTTTTCCGCATGAGTCAGCACTTCATAGATGCCACCACGGGCCTTGATGGAGCCAGAAATCGGCAAATGGCTGTCCTTTTTCAACCACATTTTACCCGCGATGGCCTGCTCATAACGCTGCTCCAGCGCGCCCTGCATCGCCGGGATTGCCACCACTTCAGACTCGATAATGCCGTTCGTTTGCTGCGTTTCAGGGAATGCCAGGCACAGATACGGAGCAAAGCGTTGCAAGCGCGCTTCGGCTTCGGCGACATCATTTTGCGTCAGCCCGACGTACGGTAACCCTTCCACCAGCGTGGTCGTATTAGGGTTGAACCAGGTCACCGCTTCCAAATCCATCAGCCGTTGCACCAAAGGAAATTTCACTACCAGGTTTTCAATGTCTAACGTATTCATAAATAGTCTCTTTTGGTCTAGTTGACTGCTCCACGACCTGAAGGACGAGGATTCCCACTTCAACGAGCCGAACCTAAACCGCGTGCTGCGATTCAGGATTTACAGGCTCTCCGTGGGCTAATACTGCCAGCCCGGCAGCTTTGATATTTCGGGCCGCGTTAATGTCGCGATCATGGGCTTCTCCGCACTCAGGACAAGTCCACTTACGAACATCAAGAGGCATTTTCTTCATGGTGAAGCCGCAACAACTACAACGCTTCGAGGACGGGAAAAACTGGTCGATAGCGACAACGCTACGCCCCGCCCACTCGCCCTTGTACTTTAGCTGGCGCACAAATTCGCTCCAGCCAGCGTCTGCTATCGCTTTAGACAGCTTCGGGTTGCGGATCATGTTTTTCACTTTTAGCGATTCAACACAGACAACTTGGTTCTCGTTAATCAGTCTGCGGGATAGCTTGTGCAGGTTATCCTGTCGGCAATCAGCAATTTTAGCGTGGAGTTTTGCAACCTTTAAGTGGGCTTTGGCGCGGTTCTTCGAGCCTTTTTTCTTCCTGCTTAACCTGCGTTGTTGCAACGCCAATAGCTTCGCATATTTAGCTGTGTGGCGGGGATTGCCGGTTTTGAATCCGGTGTCGGTGACGAACAAATCTTTTAAGCCAACATCAATGCCAACTGTTTTAGCGGTGATCGGCAGTGATACAGGCTCAAACTCACAAAGGCAGGAAATAAAATATCTGCCAGCGGTATCCCTGGAAATAGTAACGGTTGACGGCGCAGAAGGTAATGCACGACTCCAGCGGATGTCTAGCGGCGTTTTGCTCTTTGCCATGTACAGCTTGCCATCACGGTATTTAAACGCGCTGGCGGTCAGTTCTGCCGTTTGCTTGTGCCGTTTACTCTTAAAAGTCGGATATGCGGCGCGTCCGACGAAGAAATTAGCAAAGGCAGATTGTTGGTGGCGCAGAGACTGCTGTAGGGGGACACAGGAAACATCATTAAGCCAGGTATATTCAGACTCTTTCTTAAGGGCAGTAAGGCGAGCATTGGCCTGTAGATAACCGATTTTTTCCTTTCGCTCGTAGTACGCATCAGTGCGCCAGCGGAGGATTGAATTGTAGACGAAACGAACACAGCCGAACGTTTGAGCTAAAAGCTCAGCCTGTTCTGGTGTTGGGTATAACCGGTATTTATATGCACGTTTCATTTCTCACATTGTAAAAGGGAATATGTGAAATGCAAAACAACGTTAGCCTGAAAAACGCCTCCTTTCCTCCCCGGCCTGAAGGCCGAGGTTTCCCGGAGGCATTCTGATGATTTATAACTGGCGCAGCATGCGGCGCCCCTACTGATTAACAGGCGATAACCATGTACGACGAAAAGCACCAGCTCGCCCGCAACAGGCACCTAAATGGCTATCAGCTAGCCAAGCTGCATACGTTTGAGATTGCCGCGCGGCAAGGCTCGTTCGTGCTGGCCGCCGAAGAGTTGGCGATCACCCCCAGCGCCGTCAGCCATCGGATCAACAACCTGGAAGCCGAGTTGGGTTTCAAGCTATTTCAGCGCTTTCACCGCCGGATCGAACTGACCCCCGAGGGCGAGCGGTTATTCTGGGTGTTGAAATCGTCACTCAGCTATCTCAATCAGGAAATACTGGAGATTAAAAGCCAGGAGCTGTCTGGTACCCTGACCATCTACTCACGCCCGTCGATTGCCCAATGCTGGCTGGTGCCCAAGCTGGCGGACTTCGATCGCCAATATCCGGCCATCAGCCTGAATATTCTCACCGGCAACGAGATGGTGAACTTCCACGGTGCGGGGATCGATCTGGCGATCTATTTTGATGACAAAACGCCGGAGAAACTCGATTGCCAGCATTTGATGGATGAGTCGATCGTGCCCGTATGCAGCCCGGAATACGCCGAACGCCATGAGCTATTTGGCAACCCCGCCAACCTGCGGCGCTGCACGTTATTGCACGATCGTCAGGCATGGAGTTACGACTCGGACATCGGGGAGTGGAATACCTGGGCCAAACACTTTGATCTGGAATTTGCCGAAGGGCAGCGCGGCATGGGGTTTGATCGTTCGGATCTGGCAGTGATCGCGGCCATGAACCACGTGGGAATTGCCATGGGCCGCAAGAAGTTGGTGAGTAAGCGCCTGGAGAATAACGAACTTATCGCGCCCTTCCCCGGCATGGAAATGCAATGCGCACAGCGCTACTACATTTCCACGCTCTCGGATCGGCAATGGCCTAAAATCAACGCCTTTATCCAGTGGTTAAAGGCCATGGCCGACGAGTCTTAATTAGCCGCCTGCTGGCGCGCCCATGCCAGCGTCTGCGCTGCCAGTTTATCGCTGGCCAGGCCAAAGGCCTGCACGACGTTGTCCATCGAGGTGCCGTGGATCGGCTCACGCACCGTAAAACTTTGGCTAGCCATCACTCGGCGATCGGATGTGTGAACCAGGCGAGCATCAAAGCGGATCACCACTTCGCCCCGATCTCCGTTATAGACCCCCTGGAAGGAGGACAAATCGCCGCCTAGCTCAAGATCTGCCTGCAAATTGTCATCGTCGCTGCTCACCGAGCGGAAATGGCCGTTAGTGCGGAACTCCTGGATCAGGCGATTACGCAACAACAGCGGGGCCGGATCGCTCCAGCGTGAACCGCTAAAAGAGGTGATCTCCGCGCCCTGAGGCTGCACAGCAATACGCGTACCGTTCAAAAACTGGCTGGTATTGGGCTGCACGATACGTACCGAGCGTTCAGACGCCTGGCCCCCGGCCACGGCCACTGGCTGGGCAGGCAGCAAATACACCTGCTGTATCGGGCTTTCCGGCAAAATAGTGCAGGCGGCCAGCGGCATCACGGCTACCAGCACCAACAACCGTAGCGTCTGGCGAAGTTTTAGCTTAATCATTTAGGGGTAAACTCCTTGGTACGTTCGCGGCCCCTGAGCAAGGCGGACGGGTTCTCTTCCAGGCGGCTCATGGCACCGCGTAAGGTCAATAAGGTTCTGCGTAATTCATCTACCGCCGGGCCAAGATCGTTGAATCCCTGAATGCCACTATTCAGTGACTGCTGATTTTCGCCAATCAGCTTGTTGAGTAGCGCGGTGGTTTTCTCAAGCGATGCCATGGTATTCGCCGCATTGGCGACCAGTTGCTTGCCCTGCCCGTCCAACAGCACGTTAGCATTGCGCACCAACCGATTGGTTTGTGCCAGCGTATCGTTGCTTTGCTTGGTCACCAGCGCCAGCTGCTGCAAGATGGTGCGGATATCTTCACGTTGCCCGGCTACGGTAGAAGTAATCTGTTCCAGATTATCCAGCGTATTCACCAAACGCTGCTGATTGTCCGGCGTCATTAGCTGATTCAAACGCACCAGCACCTGGTTGACATTGCTCATCACATCTTCGCCATTGGCGAGCAACTGGGTCAACGGCGATGGCGTGGCGATAATCACCGGGATTGCCCCATCCTCTCCTGTCAGCATCGGGCTGGTTTCGCTCCCACCACTGAGCTGGATATTGGACGTACCGGTAATGCCAGCTATTGCCAGGCGAGCCTGGGTATCCTCACGGATCGGTGCAGAGGCCGTGACCCGAATGCGCGCCCAGACTTTGGTCGGCACGTTGGGATCCAAGCGCAGCATCGTCACTTCCCCCACGCGGATCCCACTGTAATTGACCGTGCTGCCCTGTGACAGGCCACTGACGGCTTCATTAAACACGATATCATACTGCTTGAACTGGCGATCGGTGCCGGACTTGGTCAGCCACAGGCTGAACAGCAGCACGGCGGTGAAAATAATCAGCGTAAATAAACCAATCAAGACATGATGCGCACGGGTTTCCATTTGTTATTGCCTCTCTGGGATATTCGTTACGGCCTGCTGTGCCGCCCGCCCACGCGGGCCGTGGAAATATTCTTGGATCCAGGCATCGTCAGTAGCGGCTACCACCTCCAGCGTATCCACCACCAGCACCTTCTTCTGCGAAAGTACCGCAACCCGGTCACAGATTGTATAAAGCGTATCGAGATCGTGGGTGACCAGAAACACCGTTAACCCCAAGGCATCGCGCAGCGTGCGGATCAGGCTGTCAAAGGCTGCTGCGCCGATGGGATCGAGCCCGGCCGTTGGCTCATCCAGAAATACGATTTCCGGATCCAACGCCAGCGATCGGGCCAACGCGGCACGCTTGACCATGCCGCCAGAAAGCGAGGCCGGATACTTGTTGCCAGCACTGGCAGGCAGCCCGGCCAGCGCCAACTTCACCTGTGCCAGTTGCTCGGCATCTCGGCGCGGTAAGCCTGCGTATTCAATCAGCGGCAGCGCCACGTTTTCCGTCACCGTCAGCGAACTGAACAATGCCCCTCTCTGAAACAGCACCCCAAATCGCCTTTCCAGCACGGAGCGTCGCGTACCGGAGAGCGCCATCAGATCCTCACCAAAGACGTGGATCTGGCCAGCGGTTGGGCGACGCAGACCAACGATGCTGCGCAACAGAACGGATTTGCCGGTACCCGAACCGCCGACCACGCCCAGGATTTCTCCTCGGCGCACGTCCAGATCAAGGTCCACATGCACGCATTGGGTGCCAAAACAGTTTCGCAAGTTACGGATGCGGATAATGGCTTCCGGGGTCGTCTGGCTCACACGCCCATCTCCATGAAGAACAGTGCGGCGACCGCATCCAGCAGGATCACCACAAAGATTGAATGCACGACGCTGGCGGTGGTATGTGCCCCTACCGACTCGGCGCTACCGCTGACTTTAAACCCTTCCAGACAGCCGATAATGGCGATCAGGAATGCAAATACCGGCGCCTTGCTCATCCCCACCAGGAAGTTCTGAAAACCGCCACTGCTCTGCGTGATGGTTAAAAACATGGTCGGTGAGATATCCAGCGTCAGGGCGCAGACGACCATGCCGCCAAAGATGCCGCTAATCATGCCGATGAAGGTCAGCATCGGCAACGCCAGGAGCAGCGCCAGCACGCGCGGCAGCACCAGCAGTTCAACCGGGTTCAACCCCATCGCCTGAATAGCATCTATTTCCTCGTTGGCCTTCATCAGCCCGAGCTCTGCGGTAAAGGCGCTGGCAGTACGGCCCGCCATCAAGATGGCCGTCAGCAGCACTGCGAACTCTCGCAGGAAGGAAAACACCACCAGTTGCACGGTAAAAATGCTGGCACCGAAGGTAGACAGGACGGTTGATCCCAGGAAAGCGATAACAGCGCCCACCAGGAAGGTCAGCAGCATAATGATCGGCACCGCGTTCAGGCCGATTTGCTGGAGATTGGCCACCAGCGAGGTGATCCGCCAGCGCGTAGGGCGCAGCAGATTGGCAAACAGGGTTTGCAACGTCAGGCCGATAAACCCCAGCAGGGCTACCAGGTTGTGCCAGAAATTTTCCATCGACCGGCCGACGTTGGCCAGTAGTTCGATTGCCAGACCGGGCGGCTTTTCTGCCGGTGGTGGCGTAAATCCTTGCAAAGCACGGCCAACGGTTTCCAGCAGCACGCGGCGTTCCACTGGGAGCGTAGGGGCTAACTGTTTGAGATCGGATATCCGTTGGTCACCCAGCAGATTGACCAGCAAGGTGGCACCTGCCGTATCCAGGCTGCCCAGTTGGCTGAGATCGAACACCACATCGGCCGGCAAGCGGGCTTGCAATTGCCCAACGGCGGGTTCCAACAGGCGGTAATGTGCCAACACCCAATCCCCAGATGCCAAGATACGGGGAGGATGGAGCGTCTCGTCCAGGTTGAGAAAGGTGCTGAGTTGCGGTTCTGCCATCGATGACAGCCTCTGCTGGCGAAGAAATTTATCCCCGTCGTCCTTCAAGCGACAACGTGAAAGCGATTGGGCAAAGTCTATTTATAACATTAGCGTAGCGGCTTTAAGCAGATTTGCTATAGCACGGTAACATATCGTTATTCTTTAAGGTCGTTCAGGGCGCGGTGCCCCTGAAAAGACGCAGGGCCGGGAGATCCCCCAGCCCTGCTTGACGCGAATTACTTCACTTCGCCCATTGCTTTCAGCTTTTTGGACAGCTCGCGGCGTTCTTTCGACAGATCGGCATTTTTGATGATGTAATCATCAACGCGATCTTCATAGTCACCGCGCATGTTGGCGATGATGCCCTGAATGTCTTCAATGCTCATGCCCGGTTTGATGTACTCGCTCAGGTTGTCGAGCAGCAGCACACGCTTCTGGTTGTCACGAATTTTCTTTTCGTTGTCGACAATTTCACGCTGTAGCTTGTTTTTACGGCGGAACATACGCACAAACTCCAGAACGTCCTGGAAACTCGGCTTATTTGCATTATCCATCTTTATACCCTTGCTTTAGTAATACACAGATTCTATTTGCTTACGGCCACAATGATACCAAGATACAGGGTTGTGGCCGTCAGACACAACTGTCATTGCCTTATCTTACCCACTTTAGCGCATTGACCCTATCCTGATGCGCCTGCTTCATGATCTGATCCACTATTCCTGAGTATTGGCCGTACAGACCTTGAGCAGATCGCCCAACTCTTCCAACTGCTGTGCCAGTTCCATACTCAGCCAGACATAGCCATAGATAGGGGCTTCGCTGAGTTGAGCGGCACTGGCCTCTTGCATTAATGTCTTCAGCTCTGCGGAAATATCGCTCAGTTCTCCAGCAACGACCTGCGCATGCAGGGGCTCGCCATCTCGCATAATATTCGCCAGCGATTCGATAGCACGCTGCGTCAACAACTGTGAACTACGCAAGGTTTTGGCATTGAGCATAATAAAATGGGTTTCACGCGAGGCCCAGTAAGCATCGGCTAACAGCTCCAACGTGCAAACCAGATTGCGGCTCAGGGTCTGTACCGCTTCAAAGACCGGTTTGGCGATATGGGTCTCTTTGCTGGCGGGGGCGATCAGTGCGCGTAGCTTCACCACATCGCCCAGCAAGTTTTTGAGCCGAGGCTCCAACCGGGGCCGCTCAATCATGTTGGGTGAAAGGTAAGCGCCGTAGATCTTCCCTACCGTCTCCAAGCAATCCGCCATTTTCATTCGCCACAACACATAAGCTCGCTGCGGGTAGATGCTGGTAAACAGCAGCGCCAGCAACGAACCAAAAATCACGTCGCCACTGCGCCACAGTGCAATAGAGATATCGCCAGCCCCGGCACCGATGACCACCGCCAGCGTAATGCCCACCAGCAAGGCCATATAGGGTCGTTTGCCCAGCGTCAGATAACCACAGGCAAACATCACTACCCCACACCAGGCCAGCATCACCGGCAGCGAATACAGCTCCAGGTATAGCGCAATCAGGCCAGAGGCGGCGCCAAACACCGTACCGGCAATACGTTCCAGCGCCCGTTGCAGCACATTGCCCCAAAAAGAGATCGGCCCCATCACAACGATCAGCGTGATCAACGGCCAAGTACCTTCCGGCACCGCCAGCAGACGGATCAGCAGGAAGGTCAGGATAAAGGCCAACCCGATCCGTACCCCGTGGACGATGCGGTAATTACGGTAGATCAGATGTTCAAAAGAAGAGATTTTTCTATCCAGACGCACGCTTGTCCCCACCAACCCTGCTGTAAAACCCTTATTTTAGTGGAACAATGCGGCTGACGTACAACACAAGCTGTTGAAAGATGTTTCCTGGTTAGGAGAGGTTTAAGTTTACGCTAAAGATTTTAGCGGCAAAGGATTTACCTTTTTGCTAAAGAGTGAGACCATCGGCGCATGGAAACCAAAGAAATCAGGCGCAACAACCTGCGCGATCTGATGGCACGTTTCGCCCGGCAAGGCACCAACCAGAATGAGTTTGCCATCCTGGTGGGATCTTCTGCGCCAACGCTGAGCCAGATCACCGGTGAAAAATCCTCCCGCAACCTGGGCGACAACCTCGCCAGACGCATTGAGGCCAAACTCGGCTTGCCCAAAGGCTGGTTCGATGTATTCCATGAGAAGGCGCTGGAACAGCCGTTTGCCAACGTGGCGGCCGAATCGGATTTCCAACCGGCACGGCTCAAACCCGTGGTATGGGAAGATACCGAGCAGGACAAGGAAGAGTTTGTGGAGATCCCATTGCTGGATATCGATTTCTCCGCCGGTGACGGCTGCTACGAAATTGTCGATAGCGAAGAGTTCTCGCTGATCTTCCGCCGCTACTATCTGCACAAGATGGGGGTGCCGGTGAACGCGGCACGCATTATCCGCATCTCAGGTTCCAGCATGGAACCCCGATTGCAGGATGGCGATGTGGTGGGCATCAATACCGTCGATACCCGCATCCGCGAAGGGAAAACCTATGCGATCCGCCACGGCAATCTGTTACGGGTCAAGATCCTGATTGAGCAGCCCGACGGTGGCGTGGTCATTCGCTCTTTGAATCGGGAAGAGTACCAGGATGAACGGCTCAGCTATCCACAGCGCAAAGAGCAACTGGTGGTGCTGGGCCGGGTATTCTGGTCATCCTCCTCCTGGTAAGATCCTGAAAGCGGGCGCAGCATGCGGCGCCCCTGCGTCACGCCCCCCCAGCCGCTATTTAAAATCAACCGCCATTTGCTGCGGTATCGACAACCCGCGGGTTGATTGCACGCAGCGGCCAATATAATCGGTAAAGCGTGGCGGCTTAGGCATGCCTAACTTGAGGATTTTTTCGTTGCTAAAGCGCACGTTCAGCATCGCAAAGGAGCCGTACAGGCGCATCGCTTTCAACATCAGGCGCTCATTGCACGGCCCGAAGATATCCTTCAACTGTTTGCGCATTTGCAGCAGGGCTTCGTAGCTGACCTGCGCATAGCGATCGCCCACCGGTGGCTCCTCTAGTGCGGCGGCGATGGCATAATCGATATCCGCAAAACTGACGCTGCTCTCCTCCCCCGCCGAGATATGGTAAACATCGTTATCCAAGCTATCTCGGTTGAGCAGCATCACTAACGCATCGGCGCAATAGTCCACCGGGATCACATCAATACTATCTTGCAGCGAACACATAAACTTACGCAGCATCAACGCCATACTGAACACCCAGAAAATACTGCTGGAGGGTTTGCAACCCAACTGCGTATGCCCCACCACGATCGAGGGCCGGGCGATCACCAGCGGCAGTTGCGGGCAGGTTTGCCGCATCAGTTGCTCGATGGTCGATTTGGAGCGGGTATATTCCACCAAGTGTTCGGCAGTTTCTTCAAACTCGGCGCTTTCTGCCACCAACGAACCCACCTGAGGTGCGCAAGACATTGCCGTGCCCACATGCAGAAAACGTTTTAATCCAACCACCTGAGCCATTCGCTGCGCAAATGCCAGCGTGCCTTCAACGTTAACCTTCCAAATAAGTGGGTTATTACCAAATGACGCCACCGCGGCACAGTTAACAACATGAGTTACCTTGTTAATACGGGCGTCAGACAAAAAGTATTCAGGCTCGCTTAAGTCACCCAGTAAAATATTCTTTACCGTCAGCTTACTCAGAATGTTTTTATCTATATTGAACTTTTCCATATTAGTGAAAATACGGTTTAAGCCCTGCTCTTCGGTTTCCGCACGCACCAATAATAGATAGTTAACCTTTTGATTTTCTGTCAGTAACTTTTCAAGCACCGCACCACCAAGAAAGCCAGTCGCCCCAGTCAACAGTAACGTTTTCATCTTACACACCTACATTTGCATTGAATGAAGTGGAGTGTATGCCTATATTTATAAACCAGAAGTAAATAGAAATTAACTGATTACATAACGACTTCCCCTAATATTGCCTTAATGAATATCCTGAAACACTCACAGGCAATTAGTAACAGCTCAGCGCATCTTTTATTCCGTTTGTTTAATTAACATTTATGTTGTCTCTGATTTAATTAACGAGATTAATCCCATGCACTTTTTAGGAGCTATCATGAGCTACAACCAAAAGGTCTGGCTGACTGTATTAACCGTTTGCACGCTATTCTGGCTGGCTCTGATTAGCGGTCTGTATACCTATGCAAAATCTCTGGATCATCAGCACGATCATGGCCAGCAAGAACAAGCGATGAGCATCAAGCCAGTAAAGCACCATCCCACTCTGGCACAGGCCCTGTGAAGGTTCTGCCCAGAATGAGGTAGCGACAAATTCTCTTTAGCCTCATATTATGCGCTATCGAATAGGGAGAAAGACATGCCACGACCACTGGATGGCCTACCCCAGCAAGAACGTGAAAAGATCCAAACCGATTTGCTGGCACTAAGAGTTATTTATAGCGAACGCTACGGCTGCGCCGCCGAGTGGGAAAGCGCCGAAACGCACGTCCCCACACATCTACGCGGCTACTTTCAGCAACGGCTGAACTTCTATCGCACTGCACAGCACCACTCAATTTAACGTTAAGCATTAACCAATACTTGGCATCGGTGATCGCGCCGTTACAATAGGGCTATTCCCTACGCCAACAAGAGATGCGACTTTGAGCAGCAAGGCACCGGCCACATTCTACATCCACGACTACGAAACCTTCGGCAAAAGCCCGTCAATGGACCGCCCGGCGCAGTTTGCCGGAGTGCGTACCGATATGGATTTCAACATTATCGAAGAACCGCAGGTGTTTTACTGTGCGCCAGCCGATGACTACCTGCCCGACCCCGAGGCGGTGATGATCACCGGCATCACGCCTCAGTTGGCGCTGGCCAAAGGCGTTAACGAGGCCGAGTTTGCCCGCCGTATTCATGAAGCGTTCAGCGTCCCTGGCACCTGTATTCTGGGTTACAACAATATCCGCTTTGACGATGAAGTCAGCCGCAACATCTTTTACCGCAGCTTCTACGACCCTTACGCCTATAGCTGGCAAAACGGCAATTCGCGCTGGGATCTGCTAGACGTGATGCGTGCCTGCTACGCCCTACGCCCGGAAGGCATCATCTGGCCAGAAAATGAAGATGGCTTCCCCAGCTTCCGTCTGGAACATCTGACGCGTGCCAACGGCGTTGAACACGAGCACGCTCACGATGCAATGTCCGATGTCCATGCCACCATTGCCATGGCCAAGCTGGTCAAACAGGCGCAGCCAAGGTTATTTGACTACCTGTTGCAGCATCGCAACAAACACAAGCTCAATGCGCTGATCGACGTCGCGGAAATGACGCCATTAATGCACGTATCCGGCATGTTTGGCGCGGCACGGGGTAACACCAGTTGGGTTTCACCACTGGCCTGGCACCCAGACAATAAAAATGCGGTGATTATGTGCGATCTGGCAGGGGATATTACCCCGCTGCTGGAGCTGAATGCCGATGAGCTGCGCGAACGCCTCTACACCCGCCGCGATCAATTGGCAGCCGATCAGGCCCCGGTGCCGATCAAGCTGGTGCATATCAATAAATGCCCGGTGCTGGCTCCGGCCAAGACGTTGCTGCCAGAAAATGCAGACAGGCTAGGCATCGATCGTCAGGCGTGTCTGGAGAATCTGAAGGTGCTGCGCCAGCACCCGGAGATCCGTGAAAAAGTGGTAGCCATATTTGCCGAAGCCGCTCCTTTCACCCCTAATGATGATGTAGATGCCAAACTGTACGACGGTTTCTTCAGCGATGCCGACAAAGCGGCGATGAGGATCATTCAGCAAACCAAACCGCAGAATCTACCCGCGCTGGATTTGACCTTCAGCGATGGCCGGATGAAAGAGCTGCTGTTCCGCTTCCGGGCCCGTAACTACCCCAATACGCTGGACGACGCCGAGCAGCGCCGCTGGTTGCAGCACCGCCAAGAGGTGCTGAGTGCCGAACGGGTGCAGAGCTATATCTTGCAGCTGGAGTCGCTGTACAACCTGCACGAAGGGGATAAAGAGAAGATGGCGTTGCTGAAGGCGCTGTTTGATTACGGTAAACAGTTAGTGGGATAGCCCTGTGCTTTTCCATTGATTAACGGGCGCAGCATGCGGCGCCCCTACACAGCGAGTCGGATAAGATTTGTTAGTAATAAAAAGGGTTCCAACATGTGGAACCCTTTTTGCTATCGCGAGGCAGGCGAGTGGATTAAGCCACGTCTTCGCTTGCTTGTGGCACCGGCAGGCTGAAGCTGCGGGTGACAAACGTCAGATACAGCAGGCCAATCGCCGCCCAGACCAGGCCCAGCGTCATCGAGCTGACTTCCAGGTTGACCCACAATGCACCGACGGTTAACGCCCCCAACACCGGCAGGATCAGGTAGTTGAAGGTGTCTTTCAGCGTACGATTACGTTTCTCGCGAATGTAGAACTGCGAGATCACCGACAGGTTAACGAAGGTGAACGCGATCAGAGCACCAAAGTTGATCAGTGCCGTAGCCGTGACCAAATCGAACGAAACGGCAGACAGCGCAATCGCACCAACCAGCAGCACGTTCAGCGCTGGAGTACGCCATTTTGGATGCACATAACCGAAGAAACGCTCCGGGAATACGCCATCACGGCCCATGACGTACATCAGGCGGGAAACACCCGCGTGAGATGCCATTCCGGAAGCCAGTACGGTTACGCACGAGAACACCAGGATCACCGACTGGAAGAACTTGCCAGCCACATACAGCATGATTTCCGGCTGTGATGCGTCAGGATCTTTGAAGCGCGAGATATCCGGGAAGTACAACTGCACGAAGTACGACACCACGATAAAGATCACGCCGCCGATCAAGGCCGTCAGGAAGATGGCTTTCGGGATCACGTTTTCTGCATCTTTGGTTTCTTCGGATAACGAGCTGATGCCGTCAAAGCCGAGGAACGAGAAGCACAGAATGGTCGCACCGGTGATCATCGGCACCACGTGCGCGTTGTCAGACCAGAACGGACGGCTGCTCACCAGCGTACCGGCACCCTCACCGTGAGAGATACCGTTAATCACCAGGCCCAGGAACACGATCATGATTGCCACCTGTACCACCACGATAATGGAGTTCAGGTTGGCTACCAGCTTGATGCCACGCAGGTTGAACGCCGTCATCAAGGCAACCAGTGCCGCAACGAAGATCCACGAAGGCACTCCTGGGAAAATGGCTTCCAGGTAAATTTTTGCCAGCAGGATGTTGATCATCGGCATGAACAGGTAGTCCAGCAGTGATGACCAACCCACCATAAAGCCGACGTGCGGGCTGATGGCTTTCTGGGCATAGGTATAGGCAGAACCGGCGGAAGGGAATTTCTTCACCAGTTTGCCATAGCTCAGGGCGGTAAACAGGATCGCCAGCAGAGCAAAGGCGTACGCGGTCGCGACGTGACCGTCGGTCAGGCCGGAGACGATGCCGAAGGTGTCAAAGATGGTCATGGGCTGCAAATAGGCCAGACCCATCATGACGACCGGGACTAAAGTCAGTGTTTTACGCAGTTGGGCGCGTTGGCCGGCAGCTGGTGCGGCGGTGATGATGTTATCGGACATCGCGTAGCCCCCCCTTACCTTCAGTCTTGCGGATAATAGACACGCCAAGACTCAAGGTTGCGGGGAAACTTCGCAACGTGCGACTGAATTCTAAAAGGGGGATGAGGGAAGCTGGATAACTAGGCACAAAAGCCTGTGTTGCTCCATAATCGCTGCGACCGCAACGGAAACCGGCGGGCACCGGTGCCAAGGTGAAAAATTGCCCCATCTTTCTTATCCTCATGAGTCACGACCATAAAGTTTTGGTTGATCGCGACGAACCTATTTATCTATCCGGCTCGATGTCCGGCCTCGCTTGATGTATGAAACACACGTTGGTAAAACATAATGCAAAAAAAAATAACCGACGCGTTAAAACGTCGGCTATCTGCATTTCGCGTATTTTGCCATAAGATCACAGAAAGACAAGATCCTGAAACCTTCTAATACAAATTCTTTTGCTTAATATCAGGAAAAAGGCCCTTCATTGCCATCAGGGTACCTGAGATCAGGCATTTTTCAGCATCCAGTCGATCTCGGTTTCCGTCACCAATCTCTCAAACTGCATCAGTTCACCCATTTTGCAGGCGTGATAAACCCGTGAAAAGCGTTCACCGAGGTAGTGCTTCAGTTCGTGCTGATGCTCAAATTCGTACAGGGCATCGCTTTGGCGGATCGGGAACGGTAACCCCTCCTGCTCCAAACCGTTGCCAGTCACCGGCTCAGGCAGCGGTAATTCGGTGTCTAGCCCGTACAGCATCCCTGCCAGGATTGTCGCCACCACCAGATAAGGGTTGGCATCGGCACCGGCAACGCGGTACTCCACGCGGTGGTTCTGCGCATCGCCACAGGGAATACGCAACGCCACGGTACGGTTGTTATGCCCCCAGGACGCCTGGATCGGCACATACATCCCCGGCTGGAAACGGCGGAACGCATTCACGTTGGGTGCCAACACCGCCATCGATGCGGGCATCAGGGAGATCATGCCGGCCAATGTCCGCTTAAGCAGCGCCGAGTCTTCGCCATCCGCTTCGGCAAACAGGTTTTTCCCCGCACTGTCTACCACGCTGAGATGGACGTGCATGCCACTCCCCGCGTAATCCTCATAAGGTTTCGCCATAAAGGTGGCATGCATATGGTGATGTTCGGCCACCTGGCGCACCAACCGCTTCAGCGCCAGCGCATGATCGCAGGCTTGCAGCACGTTGTCGGTGTGATTCAGGTTTACTTCGAACTGGCCGGGGGAAGCTTCAGCCACCGCACCATCCGCCGGTAGCCCTTGCATCTGTGCCAGCGTGTCGATGTCGTTGAGCACCCCAGCAAAATGGTTGAGGTTATCCAGCGAATAGACCTGGCTCTGTACGTTGCGCTCCTGGGTGCCTGGTGCACACGGCGGCTGCAGATAACCGGCCGAGTCTCGCTGTCGATCGATGAGATAAAACTCCAGCTCTACCGCTACCACCGGGAACAGTCCGCGCTGGCGCAACGCCTGCCATATTCGGTTCAGTACATTGCGGGGTTCAACGTCAAAGGGAGTACCATCTTCATCCAGCATGGTCAGCAATACCTGGCCAACGTGTTGCGGATCTGCCGCCGACGGCGTCAGCGTACCGGGCACGGGCATGCAGATCCGATCCGGCTCGCCCAGTTCCTGGCCCAATCCGGCCTCTTCGACCACGTTGCCCAAAATGTCCATAGCGAACACCGAGGCGGGGAAATAGCAGCCTTTTTCAACTTTTTTCAACCCGGAGACGGGAATGCGTTTACCGCGGAAGGAACCATTGAGATCGGTGAGAAGGATATCGATATACTGCGTGGCAGGATGGCGTTCCAAATAGTGAGCAACCTCACTTTGGAACGCGCTACTTCGCCTTTCTTCATTATGCTGTGCAAAATCTTCTACTACTGCGCTATTGGTTTGCATACATCACCTGCCGTTGTGCTCTTGGGAATGCCTTCGCATCCGCTTGCCGATTGACTTAACACATGGTTTGATTTCTCTGTAGAGTGCGCCACAGGCTGGCGCTCAAAATAACACCCATAATATGAAACATAGCTTTAACATAAATGGTTTGCAAATGTTACAATGGCGTTTGATTATTCGCCAGGGACTGCTAAATTGATAAAATATTGACCGAAAAGGCGTTGTTTGCGCTTTGTTGGTACAGAATTTCTTCCGCCAGACCAGGGGGAAACATGGGCAATATATTTTACAACGACCGCCCAACTACCGATATCATGTGGTTTCGATATCACTCAGACAGGTACCCGGCTCCGGGTGTGATCCCAACCTGTCGCTCCTATCAGAAGGAACTACCGCTATGAGCGAAGTCAGCTTGGCACCAGGCAAGCGCCTGTCGCAGATCCGTCAGCACTTGGGTTTGTCACAGCGCAGGGTCGCCGAACTGTCCGGATTAACCCACAGCGCCATCAGCACCATTGAGCAGGACAAAGTCAGCCCTGCCATTAGTACGCTACAGAAGCTGCTGAAGGTCTATGGGCTATCGCTGTCTGAATTTTTTGCTGAACCTGAACGGCCAGATGAACCCAAAGTGGTGATCGAGCCGGACGATCTGATCGAGATCGGCAGCCAAGGCGTTTCGATGAAGCTGGTGCATAACGGCAGCCCTACCCGCAGCCTGGCCATGATGCTGGAGACCTATCAACCGGGCACCACCACCGGTGAGAAGATCAAACATCAGGGCGAAGAGATCGGCACGCTGCTGGAGGGGGAGATTATGCTGACGGTCAACGGCCAGACCTATCTGCTGACCGCTGGCCAGAGCTATGCCATCAACACCGGTATGCCCCACAGCTTCAGCAATACCTCAACGCGCGTTTGCAAGATCGTCAGCGCGCACACCCCAACCACCTTCTGACAAGATCCGCCGGAGGAGTGATGATGGAACATGTTGCCAGCTATTATGCCGCCAGCGCTAACCCCCACGCTCCTTATCCCCAGTTGAACGAGGCTATCCGCTGCGATGTCTGTATCGTCGGTGGCGGTTTTAGCGGACTTTCCAGCGCTCTGCACCTGATCGAGGCCGGTTACGATGTGGTAGTGCTGGAAGCCGCCCGCATCGGTTGGGGAGCCAGTGGGCGCAACGGTGGGCAGGTGGTCAACTCCTACAGCCGCGATATCGATGTGATTGAGGCTCGCTACGGCCAGCAGACCGCGGCAATGCTCGGCAGCATGATGTTTGAAGGCGCGGAGATCATTCGCCAGCGAATCGATCGCTACGCCATCGCCTGTGACTATCGCCCCGGCGCGGTTTCCGCCGCCTTAACGACCAAACAATTCAACGCGTTAACAGAGAAAATGGCGCATTGGCAGCGTTATGGCCACACGCAACTGGAACTGCTGGACGGGGAAACCATGCGCCGCACCGTTGCCAGCGAACGCTATGTCGGCGGGCTGCTGGATCGTCAAGGTGGCCATTTGCATCCGTTAAATCTGGCGCTGGGCGAGGCCGAAGCGGTGCGCCGCCACGGCGGGCGGCTATTTGAACAATCGGCAGTCACCCATATCGATTATGGTCAGCCCGCCAAGCTACACACTGCTCTTGGCTCCGTCAGCGCCAGTCTGGTGATCCTGGCAGGCAACGCCTATCTGGGGGAAAAGCTGGAACCCCGCCTCGGCCGTCTGAGCATGCCTTGCGGGTCACAAATCATTGCCACCGAGCCTTTATCTGCGGATATGGCCCTTTCCCTGTTGCCGGATAATTACTGCGTTGAAGACTGTAACTATCTGCTGGATTACTTTCGCCTGACGGCAGACAACCGTTTGTTATACGGCGGGGGCGTAGTCTATGGCGCACAGGATCCGGCGGATATCGAGGCCAGGATCCGGCCCTTGATGCTCAAAACCTTCCCGCAGTTGAAGAAGGTGCGCATCGATTACCGCTGGACCGGCAATTTCCTGCTGACCCTGTCGCGCATGCCACAGTTTGGCCGCCTGGAAAATAACGTTTACTACCTGCAAGGCGACAGCGGCCACGGCGTGACCTTGACGCATCTGGCAGGCAAACTGATTGCCGAAGTGCTGCGCGGCGACGCGGAACGCTTTGATGCTTTCGCCCAACTTCCCCATTTGCCGTTCTTCGGTGGCCGCCATTTACAGGTGCCATTTACCGCGCTAGGGGCCGCCTACTATGCCCTGCGCGATCGCTTAGGGTTCTGATCCCCCCGCCAAGCCGCTTTTATCGGGTTAAGCGCATTTTGCATGTTGCAAAAATGGCAATTCGTGTTACAAAAGAGTTTCTTTAGCCGTCTATACATCCAAATGAATTTCACGTTGCCGCCACCACGCCGCGATTTGAAACACGAGGGGCGCAACGTCTTCAGCCAAACTATGCCGACCAACACCGCTTCACGCCTGGAGATGCGCAATATCTCCATCGCCTTTGCCGGGTTCAACGCTCTGCAAAACGTCGATTTTACGCTGCAAGGCGGTTCGACCCATGCGCTGGTGGGGGCCAACGGCGCGGGTAAATCCACGCTGATGGGCATTCTCTCCGGCGCGCATAACCACTACCAGGGTGAAATTTTTATCGACGGCCAAAAGGTCGATATTCATTCGCCGCTGCAGGCCCGCCAGCACGGGATCCAGGTGGTGCAGCAGGAGGTGGATGTGGCTCTGATCCCCACGCTGTCCGTCGCGGAAAACATCATGCTGGACTGGCTCAATCAGCCGGGCCATCTGCTGAACTGGCGGCAGTTGCATCGTCAGGCCGCCGCGCTGTTGCAGCAGCTTGGGCTGAATATCAACCCACGCCAACGCCTGGAAGCCTGTACGTTGGCGGAGAAACAGCAGGTGCTGCTGGCCCGGGCGCTATCCCACCGCTGCCGTTTTCTGGTGCTTGATGAGCCGACGGCCCCGCTAGACAGCAATGAGAGCGAACGCCTGTTCCACATCGTGCGCCGCCTGCGCGCCGAAGGTATCGGCATCGTGTTTATTTCCCACCGCATCCACGAATTGAAAACCGTCTGCGACCATTTGACGGTCCTGCGCGACGGTCGTCATGCCGGTGAAGGCAGCATGCAGGGCCTGAGCGGTGAGCAGATCGTCGAAAAAATGCTGGGCCATTCGCTGGACGATATCTTTCCGGCTCCCCGCCCACCGCACGGCTCGCGCCCGTTGCTGCGGGTAGAGGGGTTGCACGATCGCCATAAACTGCGTGACGTCTCTTTAACCCTGCATCAAGGGGAGATCCTAGGCATTGCCGGGCTGGCGGGCGCAGGTAAGACCGAGCTTTGCAAAGCGTTATTCGGCGCAGCCCCCAGTAAATTGACGCAGGGAGAGCTGCACGGCAAACCCTGGGCACCGCATTCGCCACATCTTTCGGTAGAACAAGGCCTGGCACTGGTGCCGGAAGAGCGCCGCAAGGAAGGCATTTTTATCAACGAAGCCATCCCGATGAACCTCAGCGTCAGCGCCGATGACAGCTTCTCCCGCTGGAGCCTGTTCAGCCGCCGTCGCGAACTGCGCTGGGCGTTAGAGATTATGCAACGGCTTGGCGTGCGGGCCTCAGGCCCACAGCAAAAGCTGGCTCGCCTGTCTGGCGGCAATCAGCAAAAAGTGGCGATCGGCAAATGGTTACGCGGCAACGCCGAGGTGCTGATCTTTGACGAACCCACCAAAGGCGTAGATATCAAGGCCAAACAGGATCTGTTCCGGCTGATCGACGGTTTGGCACGTGACGGCAAAGGCATTATCTATGCTTCCGGCGAGTTTTCCGAGCTGGTGGGCCTGTGCGACCGTATCTGCGTGCTGTGGGATGGCCGCGTGGTGGCGGAACTCAGCGCCGCCGATATTGATGAAGAGACCCTATTACTGTATTCCACCGGAGGAACTCCTGCGTGAGTAAAGAATTATCCCTGAAAAGCGTTCTGCCCTGGCGCCACCAGCTGTTTGAGTTTTTGTATAAATGGGGGATGTTGCTCACCGTTGTCGCCTTGATCGCGCTGTTTGGCCTGGCTTCCGACAATTTCCTCGATGCCAACAACATCATCAACATTTTGCGTTCGATCGCCATCGTGACGGTGATTGCCATTGGCGTGTCGATCTCACTTTCGGTGGGCGGCTTCGATCTCTCCGTCGGCTCAACGGCGTCGTTGGCTAATGCGTTGGTGATCTCGCTGTTTGCCTGGTACGGCTTCGGCACTACCGGTGCCATCGTGCTGACGCTGCTGCTGTGCACGCTGGTCGGCCTGTTCAATGCCTTTTTGATCGTGGTGCTGAAGATCCCCGATATGCTCGCCACGCTCGCCAGTCTGTTCGTTATCCAGGGCGTGGCCATGACCTACAGCTACGGCGGCTCCATCACCCAGAATATGGTGCTGCCGAACGGGGATATGGCCGAAGGCGTGATCCCAGAGGTGTTTTCCACGCTGGGCCAGGTGCCGGTGATCGTGCTGATTATGCTGGCGGTGACGGTGATCATGCAGCTTTTCCTGTCGCTGACCAAGCATGGCCGCCGGATGTATGCCATCGGCGGTAACCCGGAGGCCGCCCGGCTTTCCGGTATCCGCACGGTACGTTACAGGGTTACCGCATACGTGCTTTCCTCCCTGCTGGCGGGCCTTGGCGGTATTTTGCTGGCGTCACGTATCGGTTCCTCACAGGTTAACGCTGGTGGCGGTTACCTGATGGATGCGGTAGCAGCAGCCTATATCGGTTTCTCCCTGGCGGGCTCCGGCAAGCCTAATGCTCTGGGTACCCTGGTTGGCGCGATTATCCTGGGCGTATTGCAAAACGGCCTGGTGATGCTCTCCGTGCCCTACTACGCCATGGATATCATTAAAGGGCTGGTGCTGGCATTGGCACTGGCGATCACTTACATCCAGAAACGCTGACCTCCCCCCGGCGCACCACTGCAGTGCGCCGGGCTATCCCCCTCCTTTTCCTCTGGTTTCAATACATTACTGATCAAATATACAAATGATACGAGTTATCATTTGCATTTACATTTCTGTCAATTTCCTTACAATGGCCTGACGTTTTACTCACGCAACGGAAATTCTCGCGGCAGCGTGAAAACATATTCTTTTAAATCAAACAACTAACAGGAAAACCTGTTGACCTCGGGACGGGAATATTTAACCCATGGAAAAGCCAAGCTATAACACTTTAACCGCGTTAATCCTCGCATCACTCGCCAGCGGCAGCGCTCTGGCACAAACTGAAGATACCATGGTGGTCACCGCCTCCGGTTTCCAGCAGAGAATTCAAGATTCACCGGCCACCATTTCGGTGATCCCCCGCCAACAGTTGGAAACCCGCGCCTACCGTGACGTCACCGATGCGTTGAAAGACGTGCCGGGCGTGGTGGTAACCGGCGGTGCCAGCAGCAGCGATATCAGCATTCGTGGTATGTCCTCCAAATACACGCTGATCCTGATCGATGGTAAACGTGTCGATACGCGTGGCACCCGCCCTAACAGCGATAATGCCGGTATCGAGCAAGGTTGGTTGCCGCCATTGCAGGCTATTGAACGTATTGAAGTGGTACGCGGGCCAATGTCTTCACTCTACGGCTCCGATGCCATGGGCGGGGTGATCAACATCATCACGCGTAAAACCTCGACCACTAAAGACTGGGTTGGCTCCCTGCAAGGCGATGCCACCATTCAGGAAGATCGGGATTCCGGTGATATCTACCAGACCAACGCCTACGCCTCCGGCCCGCTGATCGAGGGGCTACTTGGCCTGCGGGTGAATGGTCTGTTCTCCCATCGTGGGGAAGACCACTTCACCAATGGCTTTAACGAACAGCGTATGCGCAGCGGCACGGCGGTATTCAGCCTGACGCCGGATGAAAAGAACGATTTTGATTTCGAAATCGGCCGTTCCCTGCAGGATCGCAACAGCACGCCGGGTAAGTCCGTAGCATTAGAAAACTGCCGCAAAGGCGTCTGTAAGCCGAACTCCTCCAGCGACAACCTGTATACCCGTAATAACTACTCGATCACCCATAACGGCTATTACGACTTTGGTAACAGCACCAGCTACATTCAGCGCGAAGAGACCAATAACCCCGGGCGTAACATGAAGATGTACAACACCATCTTCAATACCCAGACCCAGTTTGACCTTGGCTCCCACATGCTGAACCTCGGCGGGCAATACCGCTACGAGAAATTGCAAGACGGTGGCAACCAGCTGGAAGCAGCTGACGGTTTAGACCAGTTGACCCGCTGGAGCTGGGCGCTGTTCGCCGAAGACGAATGGGCGCTGACCAACGATTTCAGCCTGACCACCGGGATCCGTATGGATCGCGATCAGAACTACGGCAGCCACTGGACACCGCGCATGTATGGCGTGTGGCACCTGACAGAGATGTGGACCGTGAAAGGCGGGGTTTCTGCGGGTTATCGCTCGCCAGACCTGCGCCAGTCCTCTGCAAACTGGGGTCAGATCACCGGCGGTGGCGTGAGCAACGGCATCATCGTGGGTAACCCGAATCTGAAACCAGAGAAGAGCATCAGTGAAGAGGTCGGCATACTGTGGGATAACCAGGAGGGGCTGAACGCAGGCATCACCCTGTACAACACCGATTTCAAAGACAAGATCACCGAAGTTCGCCGCTGTAATAGTTCAGAGGATCCGGCCTGCACCATCGGTAACACCACTTATGATTTCGTCAGCGACCGCGTCAACGTGGATAAAGCCAATATGCGCGGTATCGAAGTGACCACCGGCTGGCAGATCACCGAAGACTGGAAGCTGAGCACCAACTACACCTTTACCGAGTCTGAACAAAAGAGCGGTGAGTTCCAGGGCAAGGCGCTGAACCAGATGCCGAAGCACATGATCAACGGCGTGCTGGATTGGCAAGCCACTGAGGATCTCGGCCTGTGGTCACGCGTTAACTTCCGCAGCGAAACCTCGGAATACCTGAGCCGTACCTCAATGGCGGTCAGCACGCCATCCTATACCTTTGTTGATGCCGGGGTGAGTTACCAGGCGCTTAAAAACCTGCAGCTTAGCGGCGGGGTTTACAACATTCTGGATAAAACCGTGGATTACGAACACTACAACACCACGCTGGATGGCCGTCGTTATACCGTGGGCATGACTTACAACTTCTGATTGCCGAGCATAGTTTGTAACAAGGGGCTGCCATCGTGCGGCCCTTTTTTTGGTTAGCGTTTAACGGGGGGATTTTTACGGGGAGATAACGCGGCGGTAACCCGCCGCGTCTAGTGTTAATCACTTACTTATCAGGGTTCCACTTCGGGAATTCCATTTCGCTGTACTTCACCACTTTGGTGCCGCGCGTCAGCTTATAACCGAACCAGATAATCAGGAACAGTGGAATACCGATGTAGGTTGCCGTCACGCCGTACCAGTCGATACGGTCCGCCAGGAAGGCCTGATAGTTCTGCCCCAGCGTGATGATCAAGCACAGCACGAAGGCAAACATTGGCCCCAACGGGAAGAAACCGGACTGATACGGCAGATCGCTCAGGCTGTGCCCTTGCATCACATAGCCGCGGCGGAAACGGTAGTGGCTGATGGCGATCCCCAACCAGGCGATAAAACCGGTCATGCCCGAGGTATTAAGCAGCCACAGATAAACGGACTGATTACCAAACATCGAGCTAAGGAAGCACAGCGCCGCCACAACGGTGGTGGCATACAGCGCATTACGCGGCACACCGCCTTTTGACAGCTTGGCGAAAATGCGTGGTGCCTTACCTTCCGAAGCCAGCGTGAACAGCATACGGGTTGAGGCATACATCCCGGAGTTACCCGCAGAGAGTACCGCCGTCAAGATCACCGCGTTCATCACCGCCGCCGCAGAGAGCAGGCCAGCATGTTCGAATACCAACGTGAACGGACTGACGCTGATGTCTTTCACGTCATTGCGTAACAGGCTTGGATCGGTATAAGGAATGATCAGGCTGATGATCAGGATCGCGAAGATATAGAACAGCAGAATACGCCAGAACACCTGACGCACTGCACGTGGAATGTTCTTGCCCGGATCTTCCGACTCGCCCGCCGCGATACCGATCAGCTCGGTGCCCTGGAACGAGAAGCCGACGATCATCGCCACGCCAATCATGGCCGAGAATCCTCCGGCAAACGGCGCATCGCCGATCGTCCAGTTATGCCAACCGGCATTTTCACCGCCCTTCAAGATACCGAAAATCATCAGTACGCCAAGGCCGATAAAGATAATTACCGTGCTCACCTTGATCAGCGAGAACCAGTATTCCGCTTCACCGAAGCCTTTGACCGAGATGTAGTTAAGCAAGAACATCAGGCCAAGGAACAGGGCGCTCCAGATCCAGCCCGGCGTGTCTGGGAACCAGTAGTTCATCACCAGCTGTGACGCCACCAGGTCGACCGCAATGGTCACCGCCCAGTTGTACCAGTAGTTCCAGCCCAGCGCAAAGCCGAAGCCCTCTTCAACATACTTGGCACCATAGGTGGAAAACGATCCTGAAACCGGCATAAACGCCGCCAACTCACCCAGGCTGGTCATCAGGAAATACACCATCAGACCAATCAATGCATAGGAGAGTAACGCGCCGCCTGGGCCTGCCTGGGAAACCGTTGCGCCAGAGGCAACAAACAGGCCGGTACCGATGGAACCGCCAATGGCAATCATGGTTAAATGCCGCGCTTTCAGCTCGCGGCGTAATCCGGGTGCTTGCTGCCCCGCTGTTTTTATATCCTGCTGAGCCATTCTTACCCTATCTGCTCGTCAAAAATGAGGGCCGGATTGTAACAAATACCCGCCAGCGAACTAGTAACATTGCCCTGATATAAGATAGCTTCATAATCCGCGGCCAATTATTAGCAGCAGCCCTAATGATGACTTTATGCCACCTTGAGCGGATGTTGCCCAACGCAATAGCTCAAGAAACGCTGTAGCGCATTGGAAATGTGTTTTTGCCGGTGATGGATCAGATACAGCGTGCGCATCAATGGCGGCAGAGGGATACTCAGTTCCACCAAGGCTCCGCTAGCCAGCTGTTCTTCCACAACGCGACGTGACAGGCAACTGATGCCGATACCATGGCGCACCGCGTGCTTGATCGCTTCCGAGTTGCCCAACTCCATCACCAACTGGAAGTTTGGCAGGTGCGCCAGTAGCAAATGATCCAGCACTTCCCGCGTGCCAGACCCCCGCTCCCGCAGGATCCAAGGGGCACTGGCCAGCGTTGCCAGGGTCACCGGTTGCTGTAGCAATGGGTTATCCGGCGCGGCAAACACCACCAGCTCATCTTCAAGCCACGGCTGGGTGACCAACTCAGGCATGTGGCACGGCCCTTCGATCAACCCCAAATCAACACGAAAATCGGCTACCGCAACAATCACCTCCTGGCTATTCCCCACGTTCAGTTCCAACGGAGTAGCAGGAAAATCTTTGCGATAGTGGGCAATCATCTCTGGCAGCATATAGTTGCCGATGGTGCTGCTGGCGGCGATACGTAACGCGCCGCTGTCATGCAGGAACAGCTGTTCAATTTCCCCAGCTTGTTCCAGCAGAGCCAGCGCTTTGGGGTATAGCAAGCGGCCATGTTCGTTGATCACCAGACGTTTACCCACGCGATCGAACAACAACACCTTCAGTTGTCCTTCCAGATCGGCCAGCGCCGCGCTGACCGCCGATTGTGATAAAGCCAGTACCACTGAGGCCTGAGTGGTGGATCCGCTTTTCAGCACCTCGGTAAAAACTTCCAGTTGGCGCAAAGTGATATGCATAGCAGCCTCGACATAAAGAGAATGGTTATACCCGTCGTCTTTCAAGCTGCAGCGTTGTTACCTGCGCTTGTCCACCCGGTCACTTACAAAAGCAAGCTCTTGAGGATGAACAAGCTTGTCGCCTGGCAGCAACTTGAAATCCATAGGGTAAAAGACAAAACCATTTAAATTAAAACACCAAAAAAACAGTCACACGGCGTCGGTAAGCTCACCGCCCTGCCTTATAAGGTTATCACGTTTACAGGATTAGGCTTGGCGACGTAGCCGAACCGTCCAGGTGATAAACCACTTATTCCGATAGGTTATAAATATATAATCAATTTCTCTTTTAGGTCACCTGCTTTTATCATTGCACTCAGGAATTTAGCAGAGGACAGAATAATCATGGCGAGTCACAGCACTCAACCCTATCCCGAACAGCGTTTTCCCCTGTTTGGACTCCCACGGTTGATACCAGGCTTACTGCTGACCGGTGCGCTGACTGCGTTTTCGGTCTGGGCGGGCGATGTTCCCTGGATTGCCGGGTTGGGATTAGGCGCCCTGACGCTGGCGATCCTGTTCGGCATCCTGGTTGGCAACACTCTTTATCCCTGGTTGCAGCCTAGCTGCCATACCGGCGTACAGCTGGCCAAACAGCGGCTGCTGCGCCTGGGGATCATTCTTTATGGCTTTCGTTTAACCTTCCAGCAAATTGCCGACGTGGGGGCCAGCGGGATCATTATCGATGCCCTGACCCTGAGCAGCACTTTCTTGCTGGCCTGCTGGTTGGGTAAAAAAGTGTTCGGCCTCGATAGCCAAACCACCATGCTGATCGGTGCCGGTAGCAGCATCTGCGGAGCCGCAGCCGTAATGGCCACCGAGCCGGTGCTCAAGGCGGACTCCAGCAAGGTTGCCGTCGCAGTCTCTACCGTAGTGGTGTTTGGTACGCTGGCGATCTTTGCCTATCCGTGGCTGTATCAACTGAATGAGCACTTCCAGTGGCTGCCGTTGACGCAGGAAACCTTCGGCATCTACGCGGGTTCGACAATCCATGAAGTGGCTCAGGTGGTTGCTGCTGGCCATGCCATCGGCCCGGATGCGGAAAACGCGGCGGTGATCGCCAAGATGATCCGCGTCATGATGCTGGCCCCGTTCCTGCTGTTGCTGTCTGGCTATATCAGCCGCCGGGCCGGTAGCGGCAGCAAGAGTGAAAAATCGGCCATCACCATTCCGTGGTTCGCCGTATTGTTCATCGCCGTTGCCGGGCTGAACTCGTTCAACCTGATCCCGGCCACGCTGGTACAGCATCTGATCACCATCGACACCTGGATGCTGGCCATGGCAATGGCCGCTTTAGGGCTGACCACCCACATTAGCGCGGTACGTCAGGCTAGTGTGAAACCCATCTTGCTGGCGACGCTGCTGTTCGTCTGGCTGATCGTTGGCGGCGGTGCAATCAACCTGTTGGTGCAGCACCTGTTGTGATCCCCCCTCTTCAGGCCCGAGCTTTCGGGCCTGCTTGTTTTGCCCCCGCCATTCAATCCTTCGCTTATCAATGCCATAATGGCAGCGTTAACACAGGAGAATGAAAATGAAGTTTGTCGGTGCACACGTCAGCGCTTCTGGCGGCGTAGATCAGGCCGTGATCCGCGCACACGAATTAGAGGCGACCGCATTCGCCCTGTTCACTAAAAATCAGCGTCAATGGAAGGCCGCCCCGCTGCCTGCCGACGTGATAGACAAGTTTAAAAGTGCCTGCGCACAGTACGGCTACGGCCCAGGGCAGATCCTGCCGCACGACAGCTATCTGATTAACCTCGGCCATCCGGTAACGGAGGCGCTGGAGAAGTCCCGCGAGGCATTTCTTGACGAGATGCAACGCTGTGAGCAACTGGGGCTGACGCTGCTGAACTTCCACCCGGGCAGCCATCTGATGCAGATCGATGAGGATAAATGCCTGGCAAGGATCGCCGAGTCAATCAACATCGTGCTGGATAAAACCCAGGGCGTCACCGCCGTGATCGAGAATACCGCCGGGCAAGGCAGCAATCTGGGGTTCAAATTTGAACATCTGGCGGCGATCATCGACGGTGTAGAAGACAAGAGCCGCGTTGGCGTCTGTATTGATACCTGCCACGCTTTCGCCGCCGGTTACGATCTGCGTAGCGAAGAGGATTGCCAGAAGACGTTTAAAGAGCTGGCCGACGTGGTGGGCTTTAACTACCTGCGCGGTATGCATCTTAACGATGCCAAGAGCGAGTTTGGCAGCCGCGTTGACCGCCACCACAGCCTGGGTGAAGGCAATATCGGTAAGACCGTGTTCAGCTATATCATGCGCGACCCGCGCTTTGATAATATCCCGCTGATCCTGGAGACAGTGAACCCGGATATCTGGGCCGAGGAAATTGCCTGGCTGAAAGCGCAGCAGTAATTTTTCTGCAGACATAAAAAAACCGGCATTTTTCAGATGCCGGTTTTTTATTTTGTGGTTGTCGTTACGCGACCGTGGCTACCGGTGCTTCAGAGCGTTTGAGGACCGCATAGGCCACGCCCGCCAGCAGGGTACCCGCCACAATCGCCAGCAGATACAGCAGCACCGGCGAGATAGCACCAGGGATCAACAGCACGAACAGACCACCGTGTGGTGCCATCAGTTTTGCACCGAAGGCCATCGACAGCGCACCGGTCAAAGCACCACCTGCGATACAGCACGGCAGAACGCGCATCGGGTCACGGGCGGCAAACGGAATTGCCCCTTCAGTGATAAAGCACAGGCCCAACACCAACGCGGCTTTGCCCCCTTCCTGCTCGGACTTCTCGAACTTGCGACGAGCCAGAATGGTCGCCAGCCCCATCGCCAGCGGTGGCACCATACCTGCCGCCATAATCGCCGCCATCGGTGCGTAGACTGAAGAACTCAACAACGCCACACCAAAGGCATAGGCCGCCTTGTTAACCGGGCCGCCCATATCGGTACACATCATCGCACCGAGGATTGCGCCCAGCAGTACCGCGTTGGCGGTGCCAAGCGATTGCAGCCAGTTGGTCAGGCCAACCATGATCTTGGCGACGGGCGTGCCCACCACGTAAATCATGATCAAACCGGTGATCAGGCTGGCAACCAGCGGAATAATCAGGATCGGCTTGAGCGCTTCCATACTCGGTGGCAAACGCAGCTTGCCGCTGATGGCCTTGGCCACGTAACCCGCCAGGAAACCGGCAATAATACCGCCAAGGAAACCCGCACCAGTGCTGACCGCCAACATACCGCCAATCAGGCCCGGAGTCAGGCCTGGACGATCCGCAATGGAGAACGCAATGTAGCCAGCCAGAACCGGCACCATCAGCGCAAAGGCCGAACCACCACCGATCTGCATCAGCGCCGCAGCCAGCGTACCTTTGACTTCAAACGCCTTGATACCAAACACGAACGACAGCGCGATGCACAGACCGCCCGCCACCACCATCGGCAGCATGTAAGACACGCCGGTCAGCAGGTGGCGATAAGGCCCTGCGCTCTCTTTCTTCTTGCCTGAGCTCCCGGTGCTGCCACTTTTTTGCGGCTGGAAGATCTCGGCTTCTACCTGTGCCTTATCCAGTTCCTGCGCGGTTTTCTTCAACGCCAAACCGGTCGAGGTACGGTACATTGGCTTGCCGGCAAACTTGTCCAGATCCACTTCGATGTCTGCCGCGACAATCACCAGGTCGGCCGCAGCCACTTCTTCTGGGGTGATTGCATTCCCGGCACCGACGGAGCCACGGGTTTCCACTTTCACCCACCAGCCACGTTTCTTGGCTTCGCTCTCGATGGCTTCGGCCGCCATAAAGGTATGTGCAACGCCGGTCGGGCAAGCGGTAACGGCAACAATGCGTTTCGGACCGGCAGATTTTGCCGGTGCTACCGCCTGGGCCGGAGCCTGATACGGTTTGGCTTGCGCCTGTGCTGTGGCCAGGAAGGCTTCAGGTTCACGCACCGCGTGTTCCACATCACCGATATAAACCTGTTTGCCGTTCAGCTCAGCGTCAGCAGGTGCAGCAACACCCGCTACCACCACCAGTTCAGCCTCGTTGGCCGTGTTAACCAGCGTCAGGCCGGTTTTGGCCGCAGCGGCCTCAAGCATGCGTTTCGCCAGGTGGCTACGAGCCTGCCCGAGCGAACTGTCTATCATCAGCAGCGTTTTCATTCTGACTCCTGCGATTAATTAAAGGGTTTCAGATCGACGCGCGCCATCATCGCGGCCAACTGCGGACGATCGGTGATGCCAACGTTGCTCTGGCTCACTGCCAGGGCAGCCACGGCAGTGGCCAAGCGCAAGGTATGTTCGCTGGATTCACGCATCAGCAGGCCGTAGATCAGGCCGCCGACCATGGAATCACCGGCACCCACGGTGCTGACCACCTCACAGGCTGGCGGTTTGGCGATCCAGGCGCCAGAGGCGTTAACCCACAGCGCGCCTTCGGCACCCAGTGAGATCACCACGTGGGCAATGCCCTGTTCACGCAGGGCGTGAGCGGCTTCCACCACATCTTCCAACTTCGGCAAGGCTTTGCCTGCCCAGATTTCCAGTTCACGACGGTTAGGTTTTACCAACCACGGCGAGGCTTTCAGCCCGGCCACCAGCGCTTCACGGCTGCTGTCAAAAATGATGCACGGACACTGCGCACGCAGGCGGGTCATCCACTCGGTGAACGCTTCCGGTGCAACCCCGGCAGGCAAGCTACCGCTGACCGCCACCATGTCGAACTGGCCCAGCCAGCTCAGGGAATCCACCACAAAGCGTTCCCAATCCTGCGGCGTCACTTCAAAACCGGAGAAGTTGAAATCGGTCACTTCACCGTCTTTTTCCGTCAGCTTAACGTTGATACGTGTACGCCCAGGGACCACCTGGAAACGGTTGGCAATCCCCAAATCGCTGAACAGCAGTTGGAAACCATCCTGGTTGTCTTTACCAAGGAAACCGCCAACGGTGACGTCGATACCTAAATCTTTCAGTACCTTGGCAACGTTGATCCCTTTACCTGCCGCATGGAGACCGGCAGTTTTTACCAGGTTAACCTCGCCCCGTTCGATCTCCGGGCAAAAGCCCACCAGATCGTAAGCCGGATTCAGGGTTATGGTTGCTACTCTTCTGCTCATGCTGCACCCTCGCCAAGACCTTCACTGATGGCTTCGCCGATGGCTTTCAGCGCGGCTTCAGCATCGTCACCACTAGCGGTAAAGCGCAGGTGATGACCTTTTTTCACTCCCAGTGCCACGACCTTCATCAGGCTGCGGCCGTTAGCCGGTTTACCACTACCGTCGAGATTGGTAACGGTAATTTCACTGGAGAACTGTTTGATTACGTTGACCAGCGCAGTGCCAGGGCGGGCATGCAGGCCATGCTCATTGCGCACGACGTATTCCGCACTCAGAACCGCGCTCTCTTCGGCTACTTCGCTGGTCAGTAACGCCAGCACGCCCACCGCATCGGCGTTCAGCAAGCGTTCAGCTTTTTGGCTCACTAACAGATCGCTTAAGTAGTTCAGCACCGTCAGCGGTTGTTGATCGGCGACGGCGACGGTCAGCAACAGCGCGACCTTTTCGCCTTCTTCATCAAACACCTGTGCCGGGCGGCTGACGGTGGCGGCGCTAGTCAGGTTGCCTTCGGTGCTGTCACTCAACCAGATCCCCTGCCCCAGATTCAGCGGCTTGCGGGTGATCACATCGCTGACAAACTGGGCGTTAACCGCCCCGATTTTTTGCAGACGGCCCGCGTTCAAAGCTTGCAGCGTCATCAGCGAATCGGCGGCCACATCAAGAGCAATCAGTGAGGCATCAAACTTGAATTCAGCCGCCAGCTTCTCGCCCATCAGCAAACTGCGCAGTTCTTCGGCTGAAGTCGTTTTTGCCAGCTGTTCGGCGACGCTGTCATCACTGAGCACGTGCGTGAGCTGACGCAGTAATGCCAGGTGTTCATCAGAACGCGCAGCAATGCCGATCACCACATAGGCCGTCTGGCCTTCGCCCCACTCGATACCCTGTGGAAACTGGAATACCTGAACACCGGTGTTCAGCACCAGATCGCGGGTATCTGTAGTGCCATGTGGAATGGCGATGCCGTTGCCCAGATAAGTAGAGGTTTGCAGCTCGCGCTGCAGCATGCCGTCAACATAGGCGGCGCTGACGCATCCGGCAGAGGTAAGCGCTGCCGCTACCTGCCGGATGGCTTCCTGTTTGCCGCTAGCGGCAGCTCCCAGGTGAATATCTTGCTGTGACAACTGGAACATGGTTCTCCTCTCCTGCTGAATTGAATCGTTTCAGCCAAGTTAAGAAAAAGGAGCGTTACCCATCGCCTAACCAGGCCATCGATGACGCTGAAACGTTTCAATGAGTGTGTGAGCAGCTATCACCGAAAGCAAGTTTTCTCGATCTCGACGTGATAGTTTTTTGACCTTACGCACACTTTTCTGGCTAAAGCCCCCATGTGAAGGGGAAAATGGCATACTGTGCTGAAACAGTGCTGAAGGAAGATAACAACATGGTTGCCACCGGTATCGGGGTCATAATCGTTAACGCTCAAGGGCAAATCCTGCTGGGGAAACGCTGCAGCACCCATGCCCCTTTTTGGTCGATCCCCGGGGGTCATCTTGACGCGGGGGAAACCTTTGAGCAGTGTGCCCAACGCGAAATCGCCGAAGAGACCGGTTTGCAGATAGCTCCGCCAACCTTTATTGGCATCAGCAATAATCTGCAAACCTGGCGGGCAGAGGGAAAACATACGGTGTCGATCTGTATGCTGGTTCAGCATCCAGGTGGGGAAGCTGAACTAAAAGAGCCGGAAAAATGTGCCGAATGGCGCTGGTGCTCCCCGCACGACCTGCCGGAGCCCCATTTTGAAGCGAGCAAAACGGCGATCCACCTATGGTTAAGCCAACAGGTATATCTGCCTATATTGTGACGTTATTCCCTGTCATTTCTCCTCAGTTCATCTCAAGCAGAACATTATATAAATTAGAATATAACGCTACTTTATTGCTCAATCACTCCACTTTTCACTGCAAATACCCCTAAGGTATTAGGTTTCTTTTGCGAAAATACCTATACTTATCCAGGTGTTTTTGACCTGGTGTCGAAACCTTTTTGGCAAGTTTTTCCTTGGTATTTCATAACTATAAGTGGGTTCAATATGAGCAAAAAACAAGCTGGCTTTGAAAAGCGACGCCGGTGGGGATGGCTTTGGATTTTGGTGATCGGGATTATTCTCGGTGCCGCACTGCTGGCAGGGACCGCAACGGTCTTCCATAAAACCAGCGATACCGCCTTCTGTGTCTCCTGCCACACCATGCAACAACCTCTGGCCGAATATCAAGGCAGTGTCCACTTCCAGAACGCCAAGGGGATCCGCGCTGAATGCGCCGATTGCCACGTCCCTCATGAGCCGCTCGATTACCTGTGGACCAAGATCCGCGCGGTGAAAGACATTTACGGCGAAATGACCGGTAAAATCGACACTCCGGAAAAATACGAAGCCCATAAGCTGGCCATGGCGCAATCGGTGTGGAAAACGCTGAAAGAAAACGATTCGGCCACCTGCCGTTCTTGCCATAGCTTCGATGCCATGGATATTACTGCCCAGCGTCCTGAAGCCCGAATTCAACACCCGGTGGCCATCAAGCAAGGCGAAACCTGTATCGACTGCCACAAGGGCGTTGCGCATATCCTGCCGGATATGAGCGGTGCCGCACAGGCCGGCGCTGCCGAACTGGCGAAAGCCGCGGCGGAAACCTCTCCAACAGCGACCACGCTGTTTACCATCGCTACCGAACCGTTCTTCCTGAAAGCCGACGATACGCATAATGCCGGTAACCTGATGCCTTCAACCGAAGTTCACGTCGTGAAACAGGAAGGTGACAAGGTGCTGGTTGACGTCAGCGGCTGGCAACAGGATGGCGTCAGCGAAGTATTCTACGCTGCGCAAGGTAAACGTATCCTTAGCGTCCTGCTGGGCGAAGACGCGCGCAAACTGCTGAAAACCGGCAGCACGATGACCGACGCCGAAACTGGCCTGGTCTGGCATCAGGTTTCATTGCAAGTGTGGTTGCCACGTAAGCAACTGATCGACGATCAGCAGAAAATCTGGCGTTACACCGCCGATATGATGTCCGCCAACTGTACCGGCTGCCACGGCCTGACCGCCCTTGATCGCTTCAACGCCAACCAGTGGATCGGCGTGATTAAAGGTATGGCTCCTCGCACCTCGCTGTCACAAGAACAACTGCGCGTTCTGACGCAGTACGTTCAGAAACATGCCAGCGATATGCAACCTGCCACACCGGCCAAAAGTTAAGGGAGAAGCGAAATGAGCAAGTACCAACAACAACCATTGGCCATGAGCCGCCGTCGTTTCCTGACCGGTGCCAGCGCCCTGGCCGCCGTCCCTCTATTTGCGGGTCTGTGGCCTAAATCGGCGTTGGCGGAAGCCATCAGCCAGGCATTGCCACAATTTGTGGCCTTACGTCAGGCGCAGAAAGGCATCCTGACCGGGGCGCACTGGGGCGCATTTGAAGCCATCGTGCAAGACGGAAAAATGGTCGGCGTGTTGCCGGTCAAAGACGATCCTTACCCGAACGATCTGATCACCATGGCCCCCCACCAGGTGCATGCGGAAAACCGTATCAAGTACCCAATGGTACGTAAAAGCTGGCTGGAAGGCGGCCCTGGCAGCCGCACCGAGCTGCGCGGCAACGATGAATGGGTGCGCGTCAGTTGGGAAAAAGCGATCGATCTGGTCGGTAACGAAATCGTCCGTTTGCAAAAAGATCACGGCCCGCAGTCGATCTATGCCGGTTCTTACGGCTGGAAAAGCGTGGGCATGCTGCACAACAGCCGTACCCTGCTGCAACGCCTGATGAACCTGAGCGGCGGCTTCCTTGGCTACGCCGGTGACTATTCTACCGGTGCTGCACAGGTGATCATGTCGCACGTGATGGGGTCAATGGAGGTTTACGAACAGCAAACCGCCTGGCCAAACGTCATCGACAACAGCCAACTGGTGATCCTGTGGGGCTGTAACCCGATGGTTACGCTGAAAAACAGCTGGAACGTACCCGACCACGTCGGCCAGACCGGCTTTGAGGCGCTGAAGAAGAAAGGCACCCGCATCATCAGCATCGATCCGGTGCACAGCGACAGTGCCAAATATGTCGGCGCACAGTGGATCGCTCCGCGTCCGTACACCGACAGCGCGATGCTGATCGGTATCGCCCACACCCTGTTGACCGAAAAGCTGCATAACCCGGACTTCCTGAAAACCTACACCGTAGGCTTCGACAAGTTCCAGGCTTATCTGCTGGGTGAAACCGACGGTACGCCGAAAACTGCCGAGTGGGCTGCCGATATCAGCGGCGTCGATGCCGAAGTGCTGCGCCAGTTGGCGCGCGATATGGCGAAACAGCGCACCATGATCATGGGCGGCTGGGGGATCCAGCGTCAGCATCACGGTGAGCAACAGCACTGGTTACTGGTGACCGTGGCGGCCATGCTTGGCCAGATCGGCCTGCCAGGCGGCGGCTTTGGCTTCAGCTATCACTACTCTTCCGGCGGCAGCCCAACGGCCAAAGGCGGCATCCTCTCCGGTATCTCTGCGGGGAATGCACCGAAAAATTCACCAACGCCAATCCCGGTGGCTCGTATCGCCGAATGCCTGACCAACCCAGGCAAGACCATTCACTTCAATGGGACCGATGTCACTTACCCAGACGTGAAGATGGTGTACGTGGCCGGTGGTAATACCTTCCACCAGCATCAGGACACCAACAATCTGGTCAAAGCCTGGCAGCGCCCGGAAACCATCGTGGTTAACGAACCGTACTGGACGGCGACCGCCAAGCATGCGGATATCGTGCTGCCCGCGACCACCAGCTATGAGCGTAACGATCTGGAGATGGGCGGTGACTACTCGCAGCTGTACGTATTCCCGATGCATCAGTGCGTGCCGCCGCAGCATGAGTCACGCAACGACTTCGACATCTTCGCCGCTCTGGCCGCCAAGCTCGGCGTGCTGGATGCCTTTACCGAAGGCAAAGACGAAACCCAGTGGCTGAAAGGCATGTACGACGACATGAAGTTGCAGGCCCGCGCCGCCCGCGTTGCCCTGCCGCCGTTTGACATGTTCTGGGAGTCGAACAACTACATTCGTTTCCCGATCCCGCAGGAAAACAAACAGTGGGTACGTTTCGCCGATTATCGTGAAAACCCGCTGCTTAATCCGTTGGGGACTCCTTCAGGCAAGATTGAGATCTACTCCGATGCCATCTCGAAGATGGAGTATCTGGATTGCAAAGGTATTCCAACCTGGATGCCGCCGCATGAATGGTATCGTGGCCCAGAGGCAGCCAAATACCCGCTGTCACTGAATACCGCGCACCCGACCAACCGCCTGCACTCACAGCTCGACAACACGCCGCTGCGTAAGAAGTATGCGGTGGCCGACCGTGAAGCGATCTTGATCCATCCAGAGGATGCCAAATCGCGCAATATCACCAACGGCGACCTGGTGCGGGCGTTTAACGACCGTGGGCAGATCCTGGTTGGTGCCATTGTCAGTGAAGACGTGCGCCCAGGTGCGGTGCGGATCAGCGAAGGGGCCTGGTACGATCCGGCCGATCCGTCAACACCGGGGTCGATCTGTAAGAACGGCAACGTTAACTGCCTGACTTTCGATATTGGCTCATCCAACCTGGCACAGGGCAACTGCGGCCAGATGGCACAGCTGGAAATTGAGAAATATCAGGGCGAAGTGCTGAAGAACACCGCGCACGACGTTCCTGCTGGCGCATAACCACTAGCCACCAGAGCAGGGTGATGGTGACATCACCCTGCTCTTTTTCTGCCGACAGATACCATCTAGTTACCCATTCCTTGATTGAAACAGGTTTTTGTTTTTTTTAAACGAGCGTATTATGCGCGCGTCTCCCTTCTCTTTGGCTATTCATTCAGCTTATGCGTACTTCAACTGCGGCGACACGACGCTTGCCCGATTTAACTTCGTTGGCATTTCTGGTCGTGGCTTTTCTCACCGGGATTGCCGGTGCCTTACAGACGCCCACGCTGAGTCTGTTCCTCTCCACCGAAGTGAACGTACGGCCAACGATGGTCGGGCTGTTCTTTACCGGCAGCGCGGTGATCGGCATTTTGGTCAGCCAGTTTCTGGCCAGCCGCTCAGATAAGAGGGGCGATCGCAAATCACTGATCTTTCTGTGCTGCATGTTGGGTGCCTTGGCTTGTGCGCTGTTCGCCTGGAATCGTAACTATTACCTGCTGCTGTTCGTCGGCGTGTTGCTGAGCAGCTTCGGCTCGACCGCCAACCCACAGATGTTTGCCCTGGCACGAGAACATGCCGAGCACACCGGCCGGGGAACGGTGATGTTCAGTTCTATCCTGCGCGCTCAGGTTTCGCTGGCCTGGGTGATTGGGCCACCGATCGCCTTTGCGCTGGCCTTGGGGTTTGGTTTTAAGGTGATGTATCTGGCCGCCGCCGCAGCCTTTATTCTCTGCGGAGCGCTGGTATGGAAGATGTTGCCCTCCATGCCAAAAGTGCAGAGTACCGGCGGGGCGACGCTGGAAGCCCCCCGCCAGAACCGCCAGGATACGTTATTGTTGTTTATGGCCTGCACGTTAATGTGGACGGCCAACAGCATGTATTTGATCAATATGCCGCTGTACATGGTGCGGGAACTGCAGTTACCGGAAAAACTGACGGGAATACTGATGGGTACCGCTGCCGGGCTGGAAATCCCGACCATGTTGCTCGCAGGCATGGTGGCCCAACGCTTTGGCAAGCGCTTCCTGATGCGTTGTGCGGTGATTGCCGGGGTGCTGTTCTATGCCGGGCTACTGTTTATAACCGGTACTTGGCAACTGATCGCCCTGCAACTGCTGAATGCGCTGTTTATCGGGGTGCTGGCGGGGATTGGTATGCTCTATTTCCAGGATTTGATGCCCGGCCAGGCCGGGGCGGCCACCACGCTGTTTACCAATACCACCCGCGTTGGCTGGATTATTGCCGGTTCGATCGCCGGGGTCGTGGCTGAAATGTGGAGTTATCACGCGGTATTTTACTTTGCGTTGGCGATGGTCCTGGGTGCGGTGCTATGCCTGTGGCGGCTGAAGGACGTTCAAGGCGCGGTATCCACCTCCAACTTGGCAAGATAGATCAGCGCCTCATCACGGCGGTCGTGGCACATTTCACGGCTGGCCTGCAGGCTGCCGCAAACTTTGGGCCGCAGCGGCGAATGAAATATTCCACAACGCAGTTGCGGGTCCAGATGGATGCAACGGGTATTGGCCGGTTTGCCGTTGGGCATACCAGGGATCGGGCTGGAAATCGAAGGTGCGATACAGCAGGCACCACAGTCGGCACGGCAGTCCATCTGCGATCCTATAGGGGCTGATTATGTGGTTGAGACAATAGCAGAACGCCGCATTAAGTTATACTCATTCACAATGCTTACCAATAGTGCTAGAGTTTATTTTTCAATGGAGTGAAAAGCTTAGAACTATCAATGGAGTGAGATCATGTCAGATAAAAATTTCAACCCGAGTTGGGAAGGCTACATGGGGGATTTCCTGAAAGGTAATGTCGGGATCAACCAGCTAAAACCCCAACATGAGTTTCTTGACTCTATCGGCTTAGAGAAAGCATTAAGCGATTGAAGGTAAAACCAAGAACACCAGAAGCAAACTTTCAATATATCCTCAATGGGTTAAGAAGATGAGTGTAAATAATCGATTTTGGAAAATATTAGGAGCAACGGCATTACTGATTATATTTATATGCTTATCGATATTGATTTACGGCTACATTATCTCATTGATATTAATGGAGGATGAAATAACTTTTTCAGCCTCTATATTTATGTGCTTCTTTGGTTCACCTCTGATACTCTATGCTTTATCTGGCTCTGTTTTTGTCTTTATTTTTGATAGATTGCCAAGACATAATATGATAGTTGTTAAACATTTAACCAGGTTAGCACTGGTATCAATACTTTTTAGTTTACCGGTCTCCTTGTATGTAAACTACAAACTCAAACATGACGGCTATTTCACATGCGATAGAATTTCTTGGATGTCACCAACGACTTATGTGAAAGATTTATCACTTTGTCGATGAGTGGCATTTCCCGCTATACCCGCCAATTAGACAAAAAAATACATCAGGATACGTAAAGTGACGCCCCTCACCCTAACCCTCTCCCACAGGGAGAGGGGACTGAATGTGCTACAAATTAACGTCAGTAACTGGCCTCGGCACCGCAATAACTCCATCTCGCATAGGGCAGATTTTAATGTGCCACTGATAAACTCCAGCACCGGACTACAGCCCCCTTATTACCAGTCACCAAGCATGCAGCAGACAGACTTCTGCCCCTGACCACAACGCTATTGCAGCCCCCTCTCCCCGTGGGAGAGGGTTGGGGTGAGGGGAAAACCACCAAAATAACGCCCTAAGCGCTGAAGATTGCACCAATCCCACCAAATATCCTCTTTACATGCACACATCGCGCACGTACCATTGAGCTAGTACAAAAGAACTCACGACCAACGGCCAATCAGGAGCAATAATGTCTGCGGACACCATCCAGAAGCTTTCCCGCCCTTCCGTCCTCGGTGGCGCGATGATCATTGCCGGCACCGCCGTAGGTGCTGGTATGTTCTCTATCCCTATCGTAACTTCTGGCGTGTGGTTCAGCGGCTCCGTGGCGCTGCTGATTTATACCTGGTTCTGTATGCTGATCTCCGGGCTGATGATCCTGGAAGCCACCATGAATTATCCGGCGGGCGCCAGCTTCCACACCGTGGTCAAAGATCTGCTCGGCAAAGGCTGGAATACCCTTAACGGCCTGTCGATCACTTTCGTACTCTATATTCTGACCTATGCCTATATCTCGGCGGGCGGTTCGATCATCGCCCATACGCTCGAAGGCGTCTTCGGGGCCAACCAAACCCTGTCTGGATTGGTGTTTGCCATCGTCGTGGCCTTTATCGTCTGGTTATCCACCCGTGCCGTGGATCGCCTTAGCACCATTCTGATCGGCGGCATGGTGATCACCTTTGTATTGTCCGTCGGTGATATGTTCACCCACGTGCAGCCTGCCGTGTTGTTCAACCAGGGCGGCAGCGACGCCAACTACCTACCCTATGCACTCGCGGCATTGCCTTACCTGCTGACCTCGTTCGGCTACCACGGCAACGTACCTGGTCTGGTGAAGTATTATCAAAAAGACAGCGGGGCTGTGGTGCGCAGCCTGGTATACGGCACCTTGCTGGCGCTGGCGATCTATATCCTGTGGCAGTATGTGATCCAGGGCAATATCGCCCGTGATGCCTTCAAGCAGGTGATCGCCGAAGGGGGCAACATCGGCAGCCTGCTCAAGCAGATGGGTAACGTTTCCAGTAGCTATGCCGTTGGCCAACTGCTTAACGCCTTCTCTTATATGGCGCTGGCCAGTTCATTCCTGGGGGTGTCGCTGGGGCTGTTTGATTTTCTCGCCGACTTCTTCAAGTTCAAGGATAACCAGGCAGGCCGTACCAAATCGGCACTGGTGACTTTCGTGCCGCCAACCCTGGCCGCGTTACTGTTCCCGAACGGTTTCCTTTACGCCATCGGCTTTGCTGGCCTGGCCGCCACCATTTGGGCGGTGATCGTTCCTGCCATGATGGCACGCGCCAGCCGCCGCCGTTTCCCACAGGCCAGCTACCGTGCTCCCGGCGGCCAAGGCATGATCCTGTTCATCATCCTGTTTGGGGCGATTAACGCCGTGGCCCACGTGCTAACGCTATTAGATCTGCTGCCGGTGTTCAAATAAGCCTCAGGGGCGGCCACAGCCGCCCGTTTTCCCCACTCTTTTTGCGCGCGGCTCTTGCCTGAAAAGCACGGCGCGAGTAACTTGTCGCAACTTCCTAAAATCTATGTTGACAGGGTATTCCAATGGCAAGAGCGAACGAAATCAAGCGCGGTATGGCGATCAATTACAACGGCAAACTGCTGCTGGTAAAGGACATCGATGTCCAGAGCCCAAGCGCCCGTGGTGCCAGCACGCTGTATAAAATGCGTTTCTCCGACGTCCGTACCGGGCTGAAGGTAGAAGAGCGTTTTAAAGGCGATGATATTCTGGACACCATCAGCCTGTCCCGCCGCAAGGTAAACTTCTCCTATATTGACGGCGAAGAGTATGTGTTCATGGATGATGAAGACTACACCCCTTATATCTTCAAGAAAGATCAGATCGAAGATGAGCTGCTGTTCATCCCTGAAGCGGGCTTGCCGGGTATGCAGGTACTGACGCTGGATGGCCAGGTGTTGGCGTTGGAGCTGCCGCAGACCGTGGATATGGAAATTGTTGAAACCGCTCCGGGCATCAAAGGAGCTTCTGCCAGTGCGCGTAACAAACCGGCCACCATGGCGACCGGCCTGACCATTCTGGTACCGGAGTACCTGAGCAGCGGTGATAAAATCCGCATTCATATTGCAGAACGCCGCTATATGAGCCGCGCAGACTAGTCAACGGTAGGGGCGCAACCTGAGTGCGCCCTGCTTTTACTAGAGTAATTCCGGGAAAAACCGCCGCTTTAACGCCAGCTCGACCCCACGAACCTCCGCCAAACCTTTCAACCGACCAATGGCCGAATAGCCCGGATTGGTTTTCTTCTTCAGATCGTCCAGCATCTGGTGGCCATGGTCTGGTCGCATTGGGATAGGCCGCAGATCGCCCGCTTTATGACGGCGCTGTTCTTCTGCCAGAATAGCTTCAACCACCGCTACCATATCCACATCCCCTTGCAAGTGCGCCCCTTCATGGAAGGTTTTAGGGTTTTGCTCGCGGCAGGTGGCGCGCAGGTGGGTAAAGTGAATGCGATCGCCAAAGGTTTCAATCATCCGCACCAGATCGTTGTCCGCACGCACCCCGTAAGAACCGGTACACATGGTGAAGCCGTTATAGATGCTATCTACCGTCTCTTTCAGCCACTGCATATCTTCGATGGTGGAAACAATACGTGGCAAGCCTAGGATTGGGCGAGGTGGATCATCGGGATGCACTGCTAACCTGACACCCACCTCTTCCGCTACCGGCACGATAGCGCGTAGGAAGACGGCCATATTTTCACGCAGTTGCGCCTTATTGATATGATCGTACTCCGCCAGCCGGGCGCGGAACTGATCGAGCGTGTATCCCTCTTCCGCCCCAGGTAACCCGGCAATGATGTTACCGGTCAGCTTGGCAATATCTGCCGTACTCATCGCCTTGAAATAGCTTTGTGCCTGGGCTTGCTCTTCGTCGGTGTAATCTTTTTCCGCCCCACGACGGCACAGGATATGCAGATCGAAGGCTGCAAAGGCGATCTGATCAAAGCGTAAGGCCTTGGAACCGTCCGGCAGTGGGTATTCCAGATCGGTACGCGTCCAGTCGAGGATCGGCATAAAGTTGTAGCACACGGTATCAATGCCACATTCCGCCAGGTTGCGCAGCGATTGTTGATAGTTGGCGATATGACGTTGGTAGTTGCCGCTGTGGGTTTTAATTTCCTCGTGCACCGGGATACTTTCCACCACCGACCACACCAGACCTTTTTCCGCCAACAGAGCCTGCCGCGCCTTGATCTGTTCAACCGGCCACACTTCACCATTAGGGATATGGTGTAACGCGGTCACTACACCGGTAGCACCAGCCTGACGTACATCATCCAGCGAAACCGGATCGTTCGGCCCATACCAACGCCATGTTTGTTCCATTGATTTATCCTTGTAAAAGTCGCTCTGTCATCGTTGAAGCGGTATCGGTGGTGAGGTAGATCGCAAAATCAAATCAATCCTGTTATACCACATTGCAGTAGATATCATTCATCTTTAACCTTACTGATTAGCGGCGTGCTGTCAAAACAGAAACGTCGATTGATTGATCCAACTCACGATCCTGGGATATTTTGGACTGACCAATTTCATTCACCTCTCTACCGCCCTACACTGGCGGTTGTTAACAGATACGCGAGAGCCGGGCATACACCTGCGGCTAACTGGTCTGATAGCTTTATACCAGCGATCAACCGGCCCTTGCTCTCGTCATGGAGCCATTAATGAAAACTATCGCCAACTCACCGTTGCCCGCCAAGACACAACTGCCCCAGTACGATCGCCAAAACCTGCGCAGCAGAATTGTTCACCTGGGCTTTGGGGCTTTTCACCGCGCTCACCAGGCATTGCTGACCGACAGAGTACTCAACCGTAACGGCGGTGATTGGGGGATTTGCGAGATCAGCCTGTTCGGCGGCGATAAGCTATTCCAGACCCTGCGCGAACAGGATCATCTTTACACCGTGTTAGAAAAGGGCGCGGCGGGCGATCAGGCCATCGTGGTGGGGGCCGTTCATGAAAGCGTACATCGCAAATTGGAAGGCATCGACGCCGTGCTGGAAAAGCTGGCCGAGCCACAGGTGGCAATCGTCTCCATGACCATTACGGAGAAAGGCTACTGCATCGAACCGGGTAGCGGCCAATTGGACCTGCAACACGACGCGATCAAAGCCGATTTGGCTAATCCGACCCAGCCCACCACGGTGCCGGGGATCCTCGTGGAAGCACTACGCCGGCGTCGAGAGCGCCATCTACCCGCCTTTAGCGTGTTGTCCTGCGACAACATTCCAGAGAACGGCCACGTGGTACGCAATGCGGTGACCGGGCTGGCCAAAGCGCGCGATCCACTGTTAGCCGAGTGGATCGCACAACATGTCACCTTCCCTAGCACCATGGTCGATCGCATCGTTCCGGCCGCTACGCCAGAAACGCTGGATGAAATTGCCGCAGCCCTGGGTGGCGTACGTGATGAATGCGCTATCGCCTGTGAACCCTTCATTCAATGGGTGGTGGAAGATAATTTTGTCGCTGGCCGCCCACGCTGGGAGGATGCCGGTGTGCAACTGGTGGACGATGTTCTGCCGTTCGAGCAGATGAAACTGCGGATGCTCAACGGCAGCCACTCCTTCCTGGCCTACCTCGGCTATCTGGCAGGTTACCAATACATTGTTGACTGCATGGGGGATGAGCATTATCGCCGCGCCGCGCACCATTTGATGTTGAACGAGCAGGCTCCGACGCTGCAGGTCGCTGGCATCGATCTGGCCGCCTACGCCGAGCAGTTGATCGAGCGTTACAGCAACCCGGCACTGCAACACCGCACTTGGCAGATCGCTATGGATGGCACGCAAAAGTTGCCTCAGCGCCTGCTGGAGTCGATCCGTTGGCATCGGCAATATGGTGGCAGCCATGCGGGGCTTGCGCTTGGCGTAGCAGGCTGGATGCGTTATGTCGGAGGGATTGATGATGCCGGGCAACCGATTGATATCCGCGACCCGATGCTGGCCACGTTGCAGCAGGCCGTTAGCAGCTCACAGGACGGTGAACCCCGCGTGGCTGCATTGCTGGCGTTGAAAAGCGTGTTTGGCGAGCAGTTGCCAGCGGATAGTGCGTTTGTCGCGGAGGTAACACGGGCCTATCTGTCATTGCGCGATAGAGGAGCGCGCCAGACGGTAAAAGATTGGGTAACCACCCAGTTGAATTGATCTCTATCGGCCGCCATGCCCATCAACCAGGCATGACGGCCACTTGACTGAATGTGGATTAACGGTATTCCACCGTCATTATTCCGAGTTTTTTCTGCTGATCCAACCACTTGATCTCGCTCTTGCCGAGATGCATTGGCAGCTCTTTACTACCGCTCTCCAGACTCGCTAACTGATGTTTGCTGGTATAGTCTTGCCCGTCGCGATAGCATTGCGTTTGTGCCGTTGAGTCAGCGACTTCCACCGTGCAAGGGCCTTCGACAATGGCGCCATAGAAGTGGATCACGCCACCGGTAGCGGCATTGGCCACGCCTGCTGCCAGCCATGAAAACACCATTCCTGCGATCAAAAACAACCGTAAGCTTTTCATGGTCACCTCACTTGTTATTAAGCCAATATAAACCTGAAAAAAGTTCTTGGATTAAGCGCAAGTTAGAGAGGTTTCATCTATTTATCATCAAGTTAGATTGGACTCCACCTCTCTGGCGGCGCATAATTTATTGCCGCAAAATACAGATTTCAAGTCGGAAAAGTCTTAATTTGATATCCAGCAACGGCCAGTTGGCAGACGGCTTACCGTGCGCAATCCTGGTCAGTCGGTTGGGCAATGAAAGGTGTGGATAAAACGAAACAAAGTGCGGGATCTGGGGATGTCATGCCGAGCCCCACTCGGCATGACAAAGGACTTAACGATAAATTACCGTCATTATTGCGAGTTTTTTCTGCGGGTCTACCCACCGCATTTCGGTGGTACCGATATTCAGCGGAAGCTCTTTACTGCTGGCATCAAAACTTGCCAGCCTTTGCGTGCCTGTGTAGTTATGCCCGTTACGATAGCATTGGGTATTCGCCGTTGAGTTACTAACATCTACCGTACAAGGCCCTTCGACAATGGCACCCACGAAGTTGATAACGCCACCTGTGGAACCCGCATGACTTGCTGCCATCCATGAAAACAACGCTCCTGCGATCATAATTAACCGTAAGCTATTCATGGCAACCTCACTTTTGTTAAGCCACTTTAAAGATAGGTTATTTTTTTAGGAATAATCGCAAGGATAGGCGGTTTTTTTCATGGCTAATCGGTGCATTAAGGTCGTGGAAACAATACGGTACGGTACAATTGACTTTGTTAATGCCACGTTTTTTATGGGAAAAGTCTTAACTTTTTAGCGAAAAAAAAACGTCAAAAATGGGCGGTTTTCATGTTTAAATTTGTGATCTGCCCCTCCTATTGGCCAATAGCGATAAAAAAGCCAATAATTGCCCACTTTTAATCAATTGAAAACATCATTAACGGGAATTTCCAAATGACAAAAACCAATCTGATCACCGGCTTTCTCGGTAGCGGGAAGACCACCACCATTCGACACCTGTTGGCCAATAAGCCGGAAAATGAGCGTTGGGCCGTGCTGGTCAACGAGTTTGGCGAGATTGGTATCGATGGTGCCCTGCTGGCCGATAGCGGAGCGGTATTGAAAGAGATCCCCGGTGGCTGCATGTGCTGCGTTAACGGGCTACCTATGCAGGTAGGGCTGAATATGTTGCTGCAACAGGCCAAGCCCGATCGGTTACTGATTGAACCTACTGGATTAGGTCACCCCAAGCAGATCCTGGCGCTGTTGACCCAGGAAACCTATGGCGGATGGATCGATTTGCTGGCAACGATCTGTGTGCTTGATCCCCGCCAACTCGGCGAATCTCGCTATAGCGAAAATGAAAATTTCCGCGATCAGTTGGCCGCAGCCGACGTCATCATCGCCAATAAAATGGATACCTGGCAGCCGCAAGATGCCCAGGCACTGGAAGCCTGGCAAACGCTGCATGGCCAGCAGCGGCCGGTCTTTTCCATCGAGCAAGGGCGCATGGATATCACGCTGTTGGATCAACCACGCACCAATTGCACAGAATTGCCGGACGCACAGCATCATCATAGCCACGCCAAGACCCAAGGATTGGCGGCGTTGCGTTTGCCTGAAAACTCCCGCTGGCGCCGCGCCCTTAATCAAGGCCAAGGATTCACCAGCTGCGGCTGGATTTTCGATGGGGAAACCGTCTTTGATACCGTCGGCATGATGGAATGGATCAGGTTAGCTCCGGTTGATCGGGCCAAGGCGGTAGTACGCATTGCCGAAGGCAGTTTGCTGATCAACCGCCAAGGGCAGGATCTCAGTATCGAGACGCGGCCCGCCGCTCCGCTCGACAGCCGTATCGAATTGATCCACAGCGACGAGGCCAACTGGAATGCTTTGCAATCGGCCTTGTTTAACATTCGTTTAAGTTAATGCTTTTAACGTTGGCATTATTTTTTTGATTTTTACAGGTTAGCCATGACACGCCGCAATTTACCCTTCATCCTCATGCTCAACGTTTTGGGCATCGTGCTATTTCTTTCCTGGTATTTACCCACGGATCACGGGTTCTGGTTCAAGATTGACTCAGCAATCTTTTTCTTCTTCAACCAACATCTGGCCAGCGATGCCTGGTTTCTGAGAATGGTGGCGATCACCAACAATCGGATATTCGACGTCATTTCGCTCATCGCCATGGGGCTGCTGTACCTTTACTTCTACCTCAAGCAGGATGCCTTTGGCCGCCGCCGTCTGATCGTTACCGGCGTCGTGATGTTGTTAACGGGAGTGGTGCTCAACCAGTTTGGTCACCTGCTGCCGGTAAAACACGCCAGCCCTACCCTGACCTTTGACAATATCAACCGGGTCAGCGAACTCACCGGTATCCCAACCAAAGACGCCTCCAGCGACAGCTTCCCTGGCGATCATGGCATGATGCTGATGATTTTCTCCTGCTTTATGCTGCGCTACTTTAATCGCACGGCATTTGCCATCGCGCTGCTGATCACCCTGGTCTTCTGCCTGCCACGCATCATGATCGGCGCACATTGGTTTACCGATATTGCCGTCGGCTCGCTGTCGGTGGTGATGGTCGGTACCAGTTGGTGGCTGATGACACCGGCCAGCGATGTTGTGATCCACTGGTTGAACTGCCGATTACCCGGTAAGTATCGTCCAACGCAGCCATAACTTTAGATTATGATAGCCGGGAGGCCAGCGCCTCTCGGTGATTTACCTGTCGCATCTTGGTTACTCAACAACCACACCGTTAACATGCCTACCCCATTAATTAACCTCAATCCAACATAACCGCCAAACCGCGTTTTTTTATATGAAGATTTACATTATGTTACATCACAATTTCATATAAAGAATGTCGGAAAAAGGCTCGCAATCCTCACGTCATTCCGGTACTCTCGGATGCGTTTGTGCCTGGTTTGGCTTGGCTCGTTAGTAAAAATCCGAAAACTGTGCGTTCCTGCACATTTCCGATGCTAACTGATTGTCCTTCCTGCCAGTGCCAACTAGTCTCGTTCCGTTTGGTATTTTTCAGATAACGACTTGCGTCGTTAAGGACTTCAAGGGAAAACAATTACAATGGTCAAATCTCAACCTTTTCTGAGATATTTTTTGCGGGTATTACCTGCAATTGCGGCAGCCTTGGTGCTCTCCGCCTGTAGCTCAACAAACACTTCGAAGTTAGATAGATCACAAACTGAGATGCATGCAGTTAATGACAAAAATGGTCTTTTACTGCAAGCCTCTCAGGATGAATTCGAAGCGATGGTGCGTAACGTTGACGTTAAGTCAAAGATTATGGACCAGTATGCTGATTGGAAAGGCGTCCGCTACCGTTTAGGCGGTGAAAGCAAGCGCGGTATTGATTGCTCGGCGTTTGTGCAACGTACCTTCCGCGAACAGTTTGGTATGGATCTGCCCCGCTCAACCTATGAGCAAGAAGATATGGGCAAGCAAATCCAACGCGCCAAACTGCGCCCAGGTGATTTAGTGCTGTTCCGCGCCGGTTCTACTGGCCGCCACGTCGGCATCTATCTGGGTAACGACAAATTCGTTCATGCCTCTACCAGCAGTGGTGTGACAATCTCTAGCCTTTCGGATAACTATTGGGATAAACGTTATCGTGAAGGCCGCCGGTTACTGGGTAAAAGTTCCAGCTAACGGCGTAGTATCTGAATCTGGTCCTGAAAGCCAAACAAACGAGACGAGAACGCTGCCCCAGGGCAGCGTTTTTTTTCACGGTAACGCTGGCGCCGAACAAACCCGCATCGTTATTTTCGATTATCACTGTGCCATAAACCACGCAACGGTTGAAAAAATAGCCTATTATCGTCAAGTGACAGGCCATTTCGTAACGCGCTATTTACGCTGTGCCTAAACAGACAGCCTTAGTGCAAGCCAAACGAATAATGACGCAGGCAGGATTGGTGGGATATATTAATCACCAGCAATATAACAATAATATTTTTATGCTGCGCTCAGGGGGCGAGTGATGGGATTGAAGGGAGCATTTGCACGCCATGCATCCAACACCAGGCGTAGCCTGACTAAAAGCTGTATTGTCGCGGTCGTTTTCTTCATTGTTTTTACCTCTGTCACCTTATTTCTGATCAATCATCAACGCTCGCAATATCAGCATAAAATCGAAAACCGTACGCAAAAATTTGCCGTTAATTATCTCGATCATTTGCAAGAAATGATGCAACAAATCATGCCGCTTACCGGTAAACCCTGCGAACAGGCCCAGTCCGATCTGACCTATCGCGCCGCTTTTACCGCCGGCGTACGCACCTTTGTTCTGGTAAAAGACGGTTTTGCCTATTGCTCCTCGGCAACCGGCAACATGATGCTGCGGATGAGCCATATTTATTCCGAGATCGACTGGCATAAACCACTGGATATGGCATTACAACAAGGCACACCGATGGTGCCTGGAAAACCGGCGATTGCCGTGTGGTTGCGCCAACCAGGGCCAGGCAACACCGGCATATTAGCCACGCTGGATCTCACCTTGGCCCCCTACCTGCTGCTCAGTTCACGTGATAGAGATACTCCCGGATTTGCCATCGTGATTGGGGGGCATGCGGTAACCACCTTCAGTTCGAATATGCTGCCACTGGCGCAATTACCTAAAAGCCACGCCAGCCAGCTAGCCGTCCCGGGCTATCCACTGAGTATGATCTTCTATCACCAATCCCTGACGGCTAATGATATCCGTTTGACCGTGTTGGGAAGCCTGGTGCTTTCCCTGATGGTAGGCGTGCTGTATTACTACATGCAGATACTGCGTCAAAGCCCCGAACGCGCGCTGATGAGAGGCATCAAACACAATGAGATCTTTGTTGAATATCAACCAGTGTTCCACTCCGCAACCAACACCATCGCCGGTCTTGAGGCATTGATCCGCTGGCAGCATCCCACCGAGGGGCGCATTCCACCCGATCTGTTTATCCCCTATGCCGAAAGCGAAGGGTTGATCGTGGCGTTGACCCGCCACCTGTTCCGTAGGATCGTGGCCGATATCCCGCAATTGGTACAAGCTCTGCCACGGGGCGCCAAACTGGGCATCAATCTTGCCCCTTCTCACCTTAATGCGCCTTCTTTCCATGACGATATCACCGAACTGCTGGCGAAATTGCCAACCGACTATTTCACCGTGGTGTTTGAAATCACCGAGCGCGGCATGGTGGAAGAACAAAACGCCTTGGAAGAGTTTGAGTGGCTGCACCGCCAGGGTGTTGAGATCGCCGTGGATGACTTTGGTACCGGCCACAGCGCCTTAATCTATCTACAACGCTTCACCCTGGATTACCTCAAGATCGACCGCGGTTTTGTCAATACCATCGGCCAGGATACGGCGACTGCTCCCGTCCTGGACGCAGTGATCTCGCTGTCTAAAAAACTGAACATGCTGACCGTGGCCGAAGGAGTTGAAACTGCCGAACAGGTAAGTTTTTTACAAGAACGCGACGTTAATTTTATGCAGGGCTATTATTTCAGTAAGCCACTGGGTATTGAGGAGTTTGTGGCCTTTTGCCAGAATAAGGCCGTTTTTGATTATCGGGACGCAGTTAATCCCTGATATTTAAACTTCTTTACTCAGAAAACCAGCCTGAAATGCTATGCTATCGGCTGGATTAATTGACTTATATCCGACGCATTCCAAGTCTTGGCTTGAAAGGCGACGGGTATAGATAGCAGGAGCTTACCGTAGAGATGTCCGTACGCATTTTTGCTGCCTTGGTGCTTTCGGCACTCAGTTTTAGCATGCAGGCCGAAACCCTTAATGAAAGCTACGCTTTCGCCACGCTCGGTGAGCCGAAATATTCCACCGACTTTAGCCATTTTGACTACGTGAACCCCGCTGCCCCCAAGGGCGGCGATGTTCGGCTGGCAGCCATCGGCACCTATGATAACTTCAACCGTTTCGCTTCGCGCGGCGTACCCGGTGAAAGAACCGGGGAACTCTACGATACACTGTTCACCAGCTCGGACGATGAGCCTTCCAGCTATTATCCGCTGATTGCGGAATCGGCTCGTTACCCGGCAGATATGCGTTGGATGGAGCTGGATATCAACCCGCGTGCGCGCTTCCATGATGGTAGCCCGATCACCGCCGCCGACGTGGCCTTCACCTTCAACAAATTTATGACCGAAGGGGTGCCGCAATTCCGTTCTATTTACAAAGGCGTCATAGTCAAGGCCATCTCCCGTCTGACGGTACGCATAGAACTCCCAGAGCCAGATAAAGATAAGCTACTCGGCCTATTAAACTTACCCATCATGCCAGAAAGCTTCTGGAAAGATCATAAACTGAATGAGCCACTGAGTGTTCCTCCACTCGGCAGTGGGCCATATAAAATCGGCAGCTACCGATTGGGCCAGTACATTACCTACGAGCGCGTACGCGACTATTGGGCCGCCAATCTGCCGGTGAATCGTGGGCGCTATAACTTCGATACGCTGCGTTATGACTATTACCTGGACGATAAGGTGGCGCTGGAAGCCTTTAAGGCCGGGGCTTACGATTTCCGCGTCGAAGGCTCGCCAAAAAGCTGGGCCACCCAGTATCAGGGCGGCAACTTCGCGCGCAACTACATCATTAAACAGGATGAAACCAATCAGGCGGCACAGAATGCCCGCTGGTTAGCGTTCAATATCCAGCGCCCGATTTTCGCCGATCGCCGGGTGCGGGAAGCTATTACCCTGGCCTTCGACTTCGACTGGATGAACAAGGCGCTGTATTACGATGCCTATCAGCGCGCCAACAGCTATTTCCAGAATACAGAATACGCGGCCACCGGCTACCCAGACGCTGCGGAACTGGCCTGGCTGGCCCCGCTGAAAGGCAAAGTGCCAGCAGAAGTGTTTACCTCGATCTATCAGCCTCCAACATCCGACGGCAGCGGCAATGACCGGGCAAACCTGCTGAAAGCCACAGAATTGCTTAAGCAAGCTGGCTGGGAAGTGAAAAACCAGCAGTTGGTTAACAGTCAAACCGGTAAACCCTTTACCTTTGAACTGATGTTGCCGAGTGGCAGCAATTTCCAATATGTACTGCCTTTCCAGCACAATCTGAAGCGGTTGGGTATCGATATGCAGATCCGTGAGATCGACATCAGCCAATTCACCCGCCGTATGCGCGAGCGTGATTTTGATATGATGCCGACGGTGTACCCTGCAATGCCTTTTCCCAGCACCTCACTACAAACCCGTTGGGATTCAGATTATATTACCTCGAGTTGGAATACCCCCGGCGTCAGCGATCCAGCTGTAGATGACCTGGTGCGGAAAATAGTGAAACATCAAGGAGATGAAAAAGCGTTACTGTCCCTTGGCCGTGCGCTGGATCGGGTGTTGACCTGGAACATGTATATGCTGCCGATGTGGTACTCCAATCACGACCGTTACGCCTATTGGGACAAATTCTCTTCGCCAGCGGTACGCCCGGCCTATTCGATCGGGTTCGACAACTGGTGGTTCGACGTCAACAAGGCGGCACGCTTGCCGGCGCAACGGCAATAAGGAGCCTCAGGTGGCCGCTTATCTGATACGCAGATTACTGTTGGTGATCCCCACGCTGTGGGCGATCATCACCATTAACTTTTTCATCGTGCAAATCGCCCCCGGTGGGCCGGTCGATCAGGCCATTGCCTCTATTGAGATGGGGCAAACCAGCGGATTTGGCGGCGGAGGCACGGGTGAAGGCCTTGGGCACATGAAGGCTGGCGCGGGCAACGTGGCCGAAGGCCAATACCGTGGCTCACGTGGCCTGGATCCCGAAGTGATCGCCGAGATCACCAAGCGTTACGGCTTCGACAAACCGCTCCACGAACGCTATTTCACCATGCTGTGGAACTACATGCGCCTCGATTTCGGCGAAAGCCTGTTCCGCGGTGCCTCGGTGATGCAGCTGATTGGCCAGAGTCTGCCGGTTTCCGCGACCCTGGGGCTATGGAGTACACTGATCATCTATCTGGTGTCGATCCCGCTGGGTATCCGTAAGGCCATCCACAACGGCAGCGCCTTTGACACCTGGAGCAGCACGCTGATTATCATCGGCTACGCCATTCCGGCATTCCTGTTCGCCATCCTGATGATTGTGCTATTCGCCGGTGGCAGCTATCTGGACTGGTTCCCGCTGCGCGGGCTGGTTTCCAGCAACTTCGACACGCTGCCGTGGTACGGGAAAATCACCGATTATCTGTGGCACATTACCCTGCCAGTGCTGGCAACGGTGATCGGCGGCTTTGCCGCCCTGACCATGCTGACCAAAAACTCGTTTCTTGATGAGATCCGCAAACAGTACGTGGTCACCGCCCGCGCCAAAGGGCTGGACGAGAAGAAAATCCTTTACCGTCACGTGTTCCGTAACGCCATGCTGCTGGTGATCGCCGGTTTCCCGGCCACCTTTATCAGCATGTTTTTCACCGGTTCGTTGTTAATCGAAGTGATGTTCTCGCTCAACGGCCTCGGGCTGCTGGGCTACGATGCCACCCTGCAACGCGACTATCCGGTGATGTTCGGAACGCTTTACATATTTACCCTGATCGGCCTGCTGTTGAATATCGTCAGCGATATCACCTATACCCTGGTCGATCCGCGCATTGATTTCGAGGGCCGTCAATGAGCCGCTTAAGCCCCATCAATCAGGCCCGCTGGGCACGTTTTCGCAGCAACCGCCGTGGTTACTGGTCGCTGTGGATTTTTCTGGCTGCCTTTGCACTCAGCCTGGCCGCCAACCTGATCGCCAACGACCGGCCGTTGCTGGTGCGTTATGAAGGCCGGCTGTATGTGCCCTTTATGGTCAACTACAGCGAAACGACCTTCGGCGGGGAACTGAATACCACTACCGATTTTCAGGATCCCTTTGTTATCAAGCAGATTGAGCAACACGGCTGGGCCATCTGGGCCCCGATCCGCTTTAGCTACAACACCATCAACTTTGCCACCGAAGTGCCCTTCCCATCGCCTCCGTCACGCCAAAACCTACTTGGCACCGACAGTAATGGCAGCGATGTGCTAGCCCGGGTGTTGTACGGTTTCCGTATCTCAATGCTGTTCGGGCTGGCGCTAACGCTGTGTTCCAGCGTGATTGGTATCTGTGCGGGAGCGACGCAGGGCTATTACGGCGGCCGATTCGATCTTTGGGGGCAACGGCTGATAGAGGTTTGGTCGGGGATGCCGACGCTGTTCCTGATCATCCTGCTGTCCAGCATCATCCAACCCAATTTCTGGTGGCTGTTGGGCATCACCATTCTCTTTGGCTGGATGAGCCTGGTGGGCGTGGTGCGAGCTGAATTCCTGAGAACCCGTAATTACGACTACATTCGTGCCGCCAGAGCGATGGGCGTACCGGATCGCGTGATTATGTATCGCCATATGCTGCCTAACGCCATGGTGGCCACGCTGACCTTCCTGCCGTTTATTCTGTGTGGTTCAATCACCACCCTCACCTCTCTCGATTTCCTCGGCTTCGGCTTGCCACTCGGTTCGCCTTCGTTGGGTGAGCTCCTTTTACAGGGCAAAAACAACCTGCAAGCACCGTGGTTGGGCATTACCGCCTTCCTGGTGCTGGCGGTGCTGCTCTCACTGTTAATCTTTATCGGCGAAGCGGTGCGCGACGCCTTCGACCCAAGCAAGGCGCATTAATATGACCACTCCTCTGCTCGCTATTCAGGATCTCAGCATCGCCTTCCGCCAGGGAGGCAGCTTGAATCAGGTGGTCAACGGCGTCTCGTTACAGGTGGAACAAGGGGAAACGCTGGCGTTGGTGGGTGAATCCGGCTCAGGCAAAAGCGTCACCGCTCTCTCCGTGCTGCGGTTGTTGCCTTCCCCGCCGGTGGTATATCCCGGTGGGGATATTCTGTTTAACGGCAACTCACTGTTACATGCATCGGAAGCCGAACTGCGCAAAGTGCGTGGCAACCAGATCTCGATGATTTTCCAAGAACCGATGGTGTCGCTCAACCCGCTGCACACCATCGAAAAGCAACTGGCCGAAGTGCTGATGCTCCACATGGGCATGCGCCGTGACAGCGCCCGCGCCGAAATCATTCAGTGCCTGGATCGGGTGGGTATACGCAATGCCAAAGGGCGCTTGAAGGATTACCCGCATCAACTCTCCGGCGGAGAACGTCAGCGCGTGATGATCGCCATGGCGGTGTTGACCAAGCCCAAGCTGTTGATTGCCGATGAACCTACCACCGCGCTAGACGTGACCATTCAAGCGCAGATCCTGATGCTGCTGAAAGAGTTAAAGCAGGAGCTGGGGATGGGATTGCTGTTTATCACCCACAACCTGAACATCGTGCGCCGGTTGGCGGATAACGTGGCGGTAATGCGCCAAGGGTTGTGCGTAGAACAAAATAGCCGTGACGGCCTGTTTAGCGCCCCACAACATGCCTATACCCGTCAGTTATTGGCTGCGGAGGACGTGGGCAAGCCTCTGCCGCTACCGGCCAGTGATAAGCCTATGCCGCTGCTCAAAGTGGAAAACCTGCAGGTCAGTTTCCCGATCAAACGTGGCCTGTTACGGCGCATTGTCGATCAGAACTACGCGCTGAAAGATCTGAGCTTCGAAATACAGCCTGGGGAAAGCGTGGGGCTGGTGGGTGAATCGGGTTCAGGCAAGAGCACGACTGGCCTGGCACTTCTGCGCCTGTTGAGCTCCAAAGGTGCGATCTGGTTTGATGGCCAACCGCTGCATCAGTTTAATAACCAGCAGATGTTGCCTTACCGCAGCCGGATGCAGATCGTGTTCCAGGATCCCTATTCCGCGCTGAATCCACGCCTGAACGTGCTGCAAATCATCGCCGAAGGGCTGGAGATCCACCAGCAACTGACCGCAGAGCAACGCGAACAGCGGGTGATTGAGGCGTTGGAGGAAGTCGGATTGGATCCGGCTCTGCGCTATCGTTATCCCACAGAGTTTTCGGGTGGGCAGCGCCAGCGTATCGCTATTGCCCGCGCGCTGATCCTGCAACCACAGCTGTTGATCCTGGATGAACCGACGTCCTCGCTGGATAAATCAGTGCAGGCCCAGATCCTGACGCTTCTGAAGTCGCTTCAGCTTCGTCACCGGCTGGCCTATCTGTTTATCAGCCACGATTTGCAGGTGGTACGATCGTTGTGCCATCAGGTGATCGTACTGCGTCAGGGAGAAGTCGTAGAGCAGGGTGACTGCCAAACGATTTTCAACGCACCTGCTGCTGCCTATACACAGCAGTTATTGCAGTTGGTTGATTAGCGGCATCATTCAGAAGGGGTACTGCGCGCTGAGCTGCTCGGCAATCGCCGCACCGACGTTTTTCAAGCGGCACATGGCGGCACTTTCATCACATTGATGAACGAACAGGCAAGGCTCGCCTTCCCATTCAACGATGGAGCAGTTGACCTGGATCTCTTGCAGAGACAGGTTGAGCTGCTGCATGACCCGCCAGGCTTCACGCCCGTCATGGCTGAGCAGCTTGAGGCCGATCAGATCGTTATCTTCGTCTATGCCGCTAAGCGGAATAGGTTCAACCTTGCTGCCGGTAAAACCTGATAGCCAACGATAACTTTGCGGCAAGCGATGCACTACCGAAAGCTGGAAACTATCCACATGAAATCCCTAGTATGAAAAGAAGAAACACTTTTTACATCACAGGATGACTTAGTTATAGCCGGGATCATCCGACTTTGCCGCCCACAAATGTTATTTTTAAGTAAAATTTGCAACAAACAATTAACCACATCCTGCGCTTGCTGATATCACTCAGTTTTTCTCCACCGTAGAAGGTTCTCTCACGGCGTTTTGCGACTCAGCTCGCATTTTTGCGTTATATGTAACCCTTTCCCGCCGCGATCTCAACATTTTTTTCTTGCAATGCGGTTACTTTACAATCGGTATAATTTTACATTGTGCAAACATCTCGCTCAAATGCCTAAGGCTGGTTAAATCAATAATATTTTGATTTAAAACAACTTTAGTCCGATTAACCGCCAAGGAAACGCCCCATCAGCCAACGGGTTGCACCTCTGGCTACTTGAGAAAATAAAGCTGCTATATTTAACAAAAAAACTACAGTTCGTTTGACTGTTGTTTAGTTAGCCTGCATATATTTAGCAACAAACTTAAACTTGCAAGCGGGTAGATTGGGGTCTAATTGCCTTTGATCTCCCTCACCCCAAGGAGAGGAAGCTGGGCCGGAGCTGTAATCAAGTGCAGAAGTCAGTCTGTGGTTCGTCCAGTAACATCAAGGGCTGAAATCAGATGCAGGGCTTAACCTGAGACAT
>NZ_JADACK010000019.1:0-208116 GCF_015673035.1 Serratia sp. Res13-Sevr-LER1-36-b
CTGACGAGTTGAGTCGATGTATACATCAAAAGTGTCTTTGGCAATGTCGATACCGACGGTTGCATGTTCAGTCATTTCAAGTCTCCCGGCCTTGTAAGATACGGGCTGGCTGATGCCGCCCTGGCAGCTGTTCGGGTTAACAGGAAAACTGACGCCACGCCATAAGCTCTCCCGCGGGCTTGTTGTCCCAGAGGGGAAACGGGCTGTGGCGTCAGGTACAACTCGGTTAAAGTCTACCCGCCTTTGGGCGGGTAATTAAAGTGTCTTTAAACATACAAGGGGACCGATCGAGTTCGTTGCCTCTTCTGAGTAATGACCTATCTTTCTTCTTACGCCCGACTTTCCGAAGCCGCACGGGGCAAGCACGCGCTCCGTTCAGCTCCCTCTCCCTGTGGGAGAGGGTTGGGGTGAGGGGTCATTATTTCAGATCGTTGGCCTTAAGAAATCCTTCCCCACCCAACTGGCGCATCTGGCGCATAATCCACTGTTGGCGTTGAACCACGTACCCCGAAGGGGCACCGGCCTTGAAACGATGCGGATTAGGCAGCACTGCCGCCAGCAGGGCAGCTTCAGACGCCGTCAAGCGGCTTGCCGGCTTGTGGAAAAAGTGCTGAGCCGCCGCTTCCACGCCGAAGATGCCGTCACCAAACTCGACGATATTCAGGTACACCGTCAAAATTCGCCGCTTGGTCCAAACCAGCTCAATACCCGCCGTTAGCCCAACTTCCAACCCTTTGCGCACCCAGCTACGCCCGTCCCACAAAAACAGGTTCTTTGCCGTTTGCTGAGAAAGGGTAGAAGCACCGCGGATGCGCGTTGGCCGCTTTTCGTTGTGGCTGATGGCCTTTTCAATGGCCGCAACATCAAACCCCCAGTGGTCGGGGAATTTCTGATCTTCTGCCGCCATCACTGCCAGCGCCATCGAGGGGGCAATATCGTCCATCGCTACCCAGTCGGAATGCGCCACATAGCCGAAATCCCCGCTCAGCCAGGCACCGAGCTGCCGCTCCACCATCACCGCAGAAAACGGCACCGGCAGAAAAGCGAACAGAATGATCCCCGCCAGCCACAGGCCAATAACCGCAAGAACGCCTCGCTTAAACCAAAACCACAGGCGAACAATCCACGATTTACGAGAAAACCTTATCATTCCACCAGATCCAGCACTCGTGACACCAGCTTATCAATTCCCTGCGCCGCCTCGCCGATCGACTGGGCCAACATGTAGGCCGGGGTCGTGACAACCTTGTTTTCAATATCAACCACGATGTCATCTACCGGGCAGATCACCGGCTCACCGCCCATGGCATCAATCACTTCCCCCAGATCGGGATCGTTACCAATGGTCAATCGTAACGGTTGATCGAGAACTTTCGGCAACAGCGTTGGAGCAATGCACATAAAACCCATTGGTTTGTTTCTCTTATGCATTTCCAGAATAAGCTTAGACAGATCGGGATCTACTGAACATTCCGCCCCTTGCGTGGCAAAGCTGCTCAAATTCTTCGCCGCACCAAATCCACCGGGCACAATCAGGGCATCCAACTGCTCGGCATCGGCCAGCGAAAGCGCCTGAATTTTGCCACGAGCGATGCGTGCCGACTCCAGCAAAACGTTGCGGCTCTCTGGCATTTCTTCGCCGGATAAATGATTAATAACATGCAGTTGTGCCTTGTCGGGTGCAAAGCAGACCGCCTGCGCACCGGCACGATCCAGAGCCAGCAAGGTAAGCACCGCCTCATGGATTTCTACCCCGTCATAAACACCACAACCACTCAGCACTACAGCGACCTGTTTCATCGACATTCTCCCAGCCAGGACCGCCGGCAAAGGCAGGCCCAGAGGCGACAAATACTAACTACATCACATATTTTAATGATTCTTCTAACAAGAGCGCTTACATTTGCTATGTTGTTCGCTGTATGATGTATACGAATTTTGTACCACCTGCTCTACCAGAACGCTAAAAACCAATACGCAGGTTAATGATTTCCCTGGTGTTGGCGCAATATTCGCGCACCCCGGCCTCGGCTGGGGTCATTTTTTTTCAGCGTTCTCTACCCAAGCTCGCAGCACCGCCACATCATTGCGCCATTCCTGCTTAAGCTCATCGACCCACTCCTGCACGTTGTCTTGCCAGGCTGGTAACGTTGGCGTCTGGATCTGCTGGGCCAGCTGTTGCAGATGTTTTAGCCCGACAGAGCCAGCGGCACCCTTGATTTTGTGCCCTTCTTCGGTGATCCCTTTCTCATCCTTCGCGGTCATGTTGGAATCCAGCACCGCCAGATACCCCGGCATCACCTGTTCAAACATCGCCAGGCTCTGATGGATCAGCTGCGGCCCCACCAGATCCATGTACTGCTCCAGCATTGCGGTATCCAATAACGATTCATTAATCTGCATCGACTTTTGCTCCGTTTTCTTTGTGGTATGTTGGGGTTGATGATCCCAGTAATGTTTGATCATCTTGGTCAAGGCCGGTACCGACAACGGCTTGCTCAGCACATCGTCCATGCCCGCTTCAAGATACTCTTTCTTGTCTTTCAGGACATTAGCTGTCAACGCAATCAACGGTGGCAGCGAGCGGCCCGCATAACGCTCGCGCAGCTCACGGGCGATATCCAGCCCGCTCATGTCCGGCAGTTGGATATCCAACAGGGCCAGATCGAACTCGTCCGGGTCGAACATGGCTAACGCATCGCGACCGTTCATGGCCACCGCAACGCTGTTGCCCAGCTTTTCCAACACCGAACGGGCCACGATCACGTTCAGTTCGATATCTTCCACCAGCAGGATATGCAACGCAGGTAGCGGCATTTCTTCCACCGCCTGGACCTCATTGACCACTTCCTCTACCGCAGGCGCCTTGATGGTCAAGGTGAAGCAAGAACCGTGCCCTTGCGCGCTGTTTACCGTGATATCCCCGCCCATACTCTGCGCCAGCCGTTTGGAGACCGCCAGACCGATCCCGGTGCCGGTCGCCGGACGCCCGCCGTTCTGGTCTTTGACCTGATAATACATGGCGAAAATCTTGTCTTGCTCATCCTGCGGGATCCCCATGCCTGAGTCTTCAACTTCAAACACGATCTGTTCCTGCTCTTCGCGCTTGACGCGCACCACGATCTGGCCTTGCTGGGTGAATTTCACCGCGTTCCCGATCAGGTTCCACAGGATCTGCCGCAGGCGCGTGCCGTCCGTAATGATTTTCTCCGGTAGCGGTAACTCGGGTTCCATCACGAACTGCAGCCCTTTCGGCTGCACCAGCAGGCCGGAGAGGTTCTCCAGATCCGCCAGGAAGCCGGTAAAGTCGACCGGCTGATTGTCCAACTGGACCTTACGCCGCTCGAGTTTATCCATCTCAATGATGTCGTTGAAAATATTACCCAGGGTGATGGCGCTGACGTGGATGGTTTTCAAATACTTCAATTGCTCATCGTTCAGCTCGGTATCGAGCAGAATTCGGCTCAGGCCGACGATGCCATTAAGCGGCGTACGAAGCTCGTGGCTGATCGTTGAGATAAAGGTGGTCTTCTCCCTGCTGGCATTCTCCAGCGCGTCCTGGTAGCGCTTACGCTCGGTTATATCGCGGCCAAAGCCCATCAGCCCATGACGTTTGCCCACGCGGTCGTAAAACGGCACCTTGCGCAGTTCAAAACAGGCCTTGCGACCGTCTGGGTACACCAGCCATTGTTCATAGGTCAGGGAGACGTTGTGGCGGAAAACTTTCTCATCGGTTTCGATGACTTTTTCGGCGATCTCTTTGCTGTAGACATCAAAGGGGGTCAGGCCGATCAGCTGTTTTTCGCTCTTGCCGGTCAGCAGCTCCATCGCCCGGTTGCAGCCGGAAAACTCTTTTTCTTCGTTGCGGTAGTAAACCAGATCGGGGGAGGCATCGAGGAAAGAGCGTAGCAATGCCGATTGTTGGCCCAATTCTACCTGTGCCTGTTCGCGCTGCTCCATCTCTTCGGTCAGCTTATCCATCACCTGTTGGCGATCTTGCTCCGCCTTGATACGGTCGGCAATTTCCTGATTGAGCTGGCTGATGTTCTCTTGCATCTGCTGGTTCAGCGCGAGATCGCGATTGCGCATCTCCTCAAGCTTATCCACCAGCCGAGCCAGGCGCTGACGCGACTCTTCCAGTTGCTCCACCACCACCGAAAGGAAGTAAACCGCCCACGGCGTGATCAGCAGGCCGAAGAAAATGGAGCGCACCACGTCGATGCTTTCCACTTCACCACGCAGCAGCATGGTGACCGCCATTTGCACCACCATCGCCAGTATCACCAGCGCTGAAGCCAGCAACAGTGAAAAGCGCACCAGCCCCAGTTTTACCATCAAATCAACATAGTACTGGGCTAACACCCGGATTTGCTTCATGAGCCATTCCCAACAGACATAATCTCTCAAATCATACCGTAAAATGCGGTTAAGATAAGAAACCTTACTGTGAACTGTGGGAATGGTTGCAATTCGCAACCTGAGAACGGGGTTTTAAGGCAGGTATTGCTGGTCTGCGGCCAAAGCCGAACCCTGGCCACCATGCCGCTGAAGATAGCCGCCGACGGCCTGCATTCCGTTCCAACGGTTTTCGCACCATAATGGTGCCAACAGGGTGGGCCGACGGGCGCTGGCCGAGATGCGGTGGTAGATAATCTCCTTCGGCGTATGGCGGATCATTTCCCCGGCGCTGAATGCGTAATCCTCCAGCGACAGCTCAGGCAAACGCCCCGCCTGCCAGGCTCGTGCCATGGTGCTACCGGTGACGATATGCAGCGGGTGCAGCTTGATGCCGTCTACCCCACTCTCAGCCACCGCTTGCAGCGTGGCCAAATGGTGTTGATGAGTCTCTCCGGGCAGGCCAACGATCAGGTGGCTGCATACCTTCAGGCCGCGTTCCCGCGCCAGGCGGCTGGTCTGCTGGTAACAGGAGAAATTGTGGCCACGGTTGATGCGCTTTAGCGTTTTATCGTGCGCCGTTTGCAGCCCCAGCTCCAGCCACACCTCGAAGCCCTGCTCACGGTAGCCTGCCAGCAGATCGAGCGCCGCCTCTGGCACGCAGTCTGGCCGGGTGCCGACACAGATACCCACCATCTCAGCCTGCGTCAGCGCCTGGCGGTACATGTTGGCCAACAGTTCGACTTCGGCATAGGTGCTGGTATAAGCCTGGAAATAGGCCAGATAGCGCTTGGCCCGGTTAACTTTCTGCGCCTGAATGGCCAGTTGCTCCGCAATGCTTTGCTGCTGCATCTGCTCATCGGCAAAAGAGGCCACGTTGCAGAAAGTACAGCCGCCGCGCCCCAGCGTGCCGTCGCGGTTTGGGCAGCTAAACCCACCGTGCAGCGTGAGTTTGTGGATCTTCTCCCCATAACGGCGCTGAAGATCGCTACCAAACATATTGACTAATTGCGGCAACTGCATAATCTTGGTGTCTCTCTGTGTTTGAAGGCCGTTATGCTAATAAGAAACGGCTTTTCCCGCGATGACAGGGATCAACGCTTTTCCCCAAAGGCCGCCGTAGGCATAACTATTCATTATTAGTGCAAATAAAATCATTTTTATCTCGATGAAAGTTTCTAATCCTCAGCGCACTGTTAACAGCTTTATGACAAAGCGATGAAAAATAGTTATAAACAACAATAAATATAAATTTACCAGAATAAAATTCTGGCATTGCCGCCAGCACTAGCACGGTGCAGAGATTCAGGCATTGCACTATAGTGAGACAGCTCACATTTTTGCGGCACTTCCCCTGCCTTTCCATCGCGCCAAAAAGGTCTGAAAAAACTTATTTTTCATCATCATAAACCTCATGCAAGCCATCAAAAACCTTGTTAAGCCTATATTTGACCTGCGTATTCTTTCTCGCTAAGTTGGAGGTCCGCTGGAAGCTTTCTGGACGGGCAAACGTCTCGTCATAATTATGCAGTAATTTAAGACTCCCTCTTAAAACAAGTCATTTACCACTTGTGAGAACCGTCACGAGAGGCCATTGATGGAGGGCGGAAAAGCAGATTGGCGATATTAACCTTGCTGATTGGACTTCTGCCTGAAATTGAGCAGGCCCTTCGCAGTGGGTTGTAAGAGTCACACAGAGCCTGGGGAGGTTCACTGATATGCTGTACGATAAATCCCATGAGAGGGACAACTGTGGTTTCGGCCTGATCGCCCACATAGAAGGCGAACCTAGTCACAAAGTGGTGAGGACCGCTATTCACGCACTGGCCCGTATGCAACACCGTGGTGCAATTCTTGCTGACGGCAAGACTGGCGACGGTTGCGGCCTGTTATTGCAAAAGCCCGATCGCTTTTTCCGCATGGTGGCGGAAGAGCGCGGCTGGCGTTTAGCCAAGAACTACGCCGTTGGCATGATGTTCCTCAGCCAGAACGAAGAGGAAGCCCGTGCCAGCCGCCGCATTGTTGAAGAAGAGCTGCAGAACGAAACGCTGTCGATCGTCGGCTGGCGCGAAGTTCCTACCAACCCGGACGTTCTGGGTGAAATCGCCCTCTCTTCCCTGCCGCGTATTGAACAGATTTTCGTGAACGCCCCTGCGGGCTGGCGTCCACGCGATATGGAACGCCGCCTGTTTGTGGCCCGTCGCCGTATCGAGAAGCGCGTCCAGGACGACAGCTTCTATGTGTGCAGTTTCTCCAACCTGGTGACGATCTACAAAGGTCTGTGCATGCCAGCCGATCTGCCACGCTTCTATCTGGATCTGGCCGATCTGCGGCTGGAATCGGCCATCTGCCTGTTCCACCAGCGCTTCTCAACCAATACCGTGCCGCGCTGGCCTTTGGCACAGCCGTTCCGCTATCTGGCGCACAACGGTGAGATCAACACCATCACCGGTAACCGCCAGTGGGCACGTGCCCGTACCTACAAGTTCCAGACCCCACTGATCCCGGATTTGCAAGCCGCCGCGCCTTTCGTTAACGAAACCGGCTCCGACTCCAGCTCGCTGGATAACATGCTGGAGCTGTTACTGGCAGGCGGTATGGATCTGATCCGTGCCATGCGTTTGCTGGTGCCACCGGCCTGGCAGAACAACCCGGATATGGACACCGATCTGCGCGCCTTCTTTGACTTCAACTCGATGCACATGGAGCCGTGGGACGGCCCGGCGGGCATCGTGATGTCTGACGGCCGCTACGCCGCCTGTAACCTGGACCGTAACGGTCTGCGTCCTGCGCGCTACGTCATCACCAAAGACAAGCTGATCACCTGTGCCTCGGAAGTGGGCATCTGGGATTACCAGCCGGATGAAGTCATCGAAAAAGGCCGTGTCGGGCCAGGCGAGCTGATGGTGATCGACACCCGCAGCGGCAAGATCCTGCACTCCGCCGAAACCGACAACGATCTGAAAAGCCGCCACCCGTATAAAGAGTGGATGGAGAAGAACGTCAAACGTCTGGTGCCGTTCGAAGACCTGCCGGAAGATCAGGTGGGCAGCCGCGAGCTGGATGACGCCACGCTGGAAACCTACCAAAAGCAGTTCGGCTACAGCAGCGAAGAGCTGGACCAGGTGATCCGGGTACTGGGCGAGATCGGCCAGGAAGCTACCGGTTCGATGGGTGATGACACCCCGTTCGCCGTGCTTTCCAGCCGTCCGCGCATCATTTATGACTATTTCCGCCAGCAGTTCGCTCAGGTCACCAACCCGCCGATCGATCCGCTGCGTGAAGCCCACGTGATGTCTCTGGCTACCAGCATCGGCCGCGAGATGAACGTATTCTGCGAAGCCGAAGGCCAGGCCCACCGCCTGAGCTTCAAATCGCCAATCCTGCTGTATTCAGACTTCAAGCAGCTCACTACGCTGGAAGGCGAATATTATCGTGCCGACACCCTCGATCTGACCTTCGATCCAGCGGAGCAGGATCTGGAGCAGACCATCCATGCCCTGTGCGATGAAGCGGAACGTAAAGTCCGTGACGGCGCAGTGTTGCTGGTACTGTCCGACCGTGCCATCAGCAACCAGCGTCTGCCGGTACCCGCGCCAATGGCGGTGGGGGCGATCCAGACCCGTCTGGTGGACAAGAACCTGCGCTGCGATGCCAACATCATCGTTGAAACCGCCAGCGCCCGCGACCCGCACCACTTCGCCGTGTTGCTGGGCTTCGGTGCCACCGCTGTCTACCCGTATCTGGCCTACGAAACGCTGGCCAAGCTGGTCGATAGCCAGGCGATCGACAAGAAATACCGCGACGTGATGCTCAACTACCGCAACGGCATCAATAAAGGGCTGTACAAGATCATGTCCAAAATGGGCATCTCGACTATCGCCTCTTACCGCTGTTCCAAACTGTTTGAAGCCGTCGGCCTGCACCGTGACCTGTCCGATCTCTGTTTCCAGGGTGTGGTCAGCCGCATCGGCGGTGCCAGCTTCAGCGACTTCCAGCAAGATCTGCAAAACCTGTCCAAACGCGCCTGGCTGAAACGCAAGCCGCTGGATCAAGGTGGCCTGCTGAAGTTCGTCCACAATGGCGAATACCATGCGTATAACCCAGACGTGGTGAACTCGCTGCAAAAAGCGGTGCACAGCGGTGAATACAGCGATTACCAGGCTTATGCCAAGCTGGTGAACGAGCGCCCGATTGCCACACTGCGCGATCTGCTGGCGATCACCCCGAAAGGCGCGCCGATCCCGGTCGATCAGGTTGAACCGGCCGAATCGCTGTTCAAACGTTTCGATACCGCCGCCATGTCCATCGGGGCACTCAGCCCGGAAGCCCATGAGTCGCTGGCGATTGCCATGAACAGCCTGGGCGGTTTCTCCAACTCCGGTGAAGGCGGTGAAGATCCGGCGCGCTACGGCACCAACAAGGTTTCCCGTATCAAGCAGGTGGCCTCTGGCCGCTTCGGTGTGACACCAGCCTATCTGGTGAACGCCGACGTGATCCAGATAAAGGTCGCCCAAGGTGCCAAGCCGGGTGAAGGTGGTCAGTTGCCTGGTGATAAGGTCACGCCGTATATCGCCAAACTGCGTTATTCGGTGCCGGGTGTTACCCTGATCTCGCCTCCGCCGCATCACGATATCTATTCGATTGAAGATTTGGCACAGCTGATTTTCGATCTGAAACAGGTGAACCCGAAGGCGATGATTTCGGTGAAGCTGGTTTCCGAGCCGGGCGTGGGCACCATTGCCACCGGCGTAGCGAAAGCCTATGCCGATCTGATCACCATTGCCGGTTACGACGGTGGTACCGGCGCAAGCCCGCTGTCATCGGTTAAGTACGCTGGCTGTCCGTGGGAGCTTGGCCTGGTGGAAACCCAGCAGGCGCTGGTAGCCAACGGCCTGCGCCACAAAATCCGCCTGCAGGTGGATGGTGGCCTGAAAACCGGCGTCGACATTGTTAAGGCTGCCATTCTGGGTGCAGAGAGCTTTGGCTTCGGCACCGGCCCGATGGTCGCACTGGGCTGTAAATACCTGCGTATCTGCCACTTGAACAACTGCGCGACCGGCGTGGCAACTCAAGATGAAAAACTGCGCCGCGATCACTATCACGGCCTGCCAGAACGCGTGACCAACTACTTCCAGTTCATCGCTCGGGAAACCCGCGAGATCATGGCTACGCTGGGCGTCAGCCAACTGGTCGATCTGATTGGTCGCACCGAGTTCCTGACCGAGCTCGACGGCATCTCCGCCAAGCAGAACAAGCTGGATCTGTCGCCGTTGCTGAAAACCGCTACGCCACACGTGGGCAAAGCCCTGCACTGCACCGAAAGCAGCAACCCGCCGTTCGATCAGGGCTTGCTGAACAAGGAGCTGATGGCACAGGCGCAACCGCATATCGAGGCCAAGCACAGCAAGACCTTCTATTTCGATATCCGTAACACCGATCGTTCCGTCGGCGCGACCTTGTCAGGGGCTATTGCCACGCTGCATGGCGACCAAGGGATGGCTGCCGATCCGATCAAGGCACATTTCTCCGGTACCGCAGGCCAGAGCTTCGGCGTGTGGAATGCCGGCGGCGTTGAGCTGACCCTGACCGGCGATGCCAACGACTACGTCGGTAAAGGCATGGCCGGTGGCCGTATCGCCGTGCGTCCGCCGGTGGGCTCTGCCTTCCGCAGCCACGAGGCCAGCATCATCGGCAACACCTGCCTGTACGGCGCAACCGGCGGCAAGCTGTTCGCCGCAGGCCGTGCCGGTGAGCGTTTCGCCGTACGTAACTCCGGGGCAATTACCGTAGTTGAAGGCATTGGTGATAACGGCTGTGAATACATGACCGGTGGCATCGTCTGCGTATTGGGCAAGACCGGCATCAACTTTGGTGCAGGCATGACCGGCGGCTTCGCCTATGTACTGGACGAAGACGGCGAGTTCCGCAAACGCGTCAACCCGGAACTGGTGGAAGTGCTGGACGTCGATCAACTGGCGATCCATGAAGAGCACCTGCGCGGTTTGATCACCGAACACGTGCAGTTGACCGGTTCATCACGGGCAGAAGAGATCTTGGCTAACTGGCCGGTATGGGCGCCGAAGTTTGCGCTGGTCAAACCGAAGTCCAGTGATGTCAAAGCATTGTTGGGTCACCGTAGTCGTTCCGCAGCCGAGCTGCGGGTTCAGGCGCAGTAAGGGGTCATTGAATGAGTCAGAACGTTTATCAATTTATCGACCTGCAGCGCGTTGATCCGCCAAAGAAACCGCTGAAGATCCGCAAAATTGAGTTTGTAGAGATCTATGAACCCTTTTCGGAAACCCAGGCGAAATCACAGGCCGACCGTTGCCTGTCCTGCGGCAACCCCTATTGCGAATGGAAATGCCCGGTTCACAACTATATTCCGAACTGGCTGAAGCTGGCGAATGAAGGCCGCATCATGGAGGCGGCGGATCTGGCACACCAGACCAACAGCCTGCCGGAAGTGTGTGGTCGCGTTTGCCCGCAAGATCGCCTGTGCGAAGGTTCCTGTACCCTGAACGATGAGTTTGGCGCGGTGACCATCGGCAATATCGAGCGTTACATCAGCGATAAAGCCATCGAGATGGGCTGGAAGCCGGATATGTCCCACGTGCACCCAACCGGTAAGCGGGTGGCCGTTATTGGCGCTGGCCCGGCGGGCCTGGCCTGTGCCGACGTGTTGACCCGTAACGGCGTCAAAGCGGTGGTTTACGATCGTCATCCGGAAATCGGCGGCCTGCTGACCTTCGGCATTCCGGCCTTTAAGCTGGAAAAAGAGGTGATGGTAAAACGCCGCGGCATCTTCAGCGAGATGGGTATCGAGTTCCAGCTCAATACTGAAGTCGGTAAAGATATCACCATGGATGCGCTGCTGAGCGAATACGATGCGGTGTTCCTCGGCGTAGGTACCTACCAATCGATGCGTGGTGGATTGGAAAACGAAGAGGCACCGGGCGTGTACGATGCGCTGCCGTTCCTGATCGCCAACACCAAGCAGCTGATGGGTTACCAGCCAGAACAGCACGAGCCGTATGTCAGCATGGAAGGCAAGCGTGTGGTGGTACTAGGGGGTGGTGACACCGCCATGGACTGCGTACGCACCTCTATTCGTCAGGGCGCGACTCAGGTCATCTGTGCCTATCGCCGGGATGAAGCGAACATGCCGGGTTCCAAACGCGAAGTGAAGAATGCGCGCGAGGAAGGGGTCGAGTTCCAGTTCAACCTGCAGCCGTTGAGCATTGAGCTTAACAGCGCGGGACGCGTCGCTGGCGTCAAGATGGTGCGTACTCAGTTGGGTGCCCCGGATGCCAATGGCCGCCAGGTTGCCGAACAGGTGCCAGGTTCTGAGCACGTGATCGACGCCGATGCGGTGGTGATGGCCTTTGGCTTCCGCCCGCACCAGATGGACTGGTTGGCTGCGCACGACGTGCAGTTGGACAAGCAGGGCCGCATCGTGGCACCGGAATCGGTCGATAATGCTTTCCAGACCAGCAACCCGAAGATCTTCGCCGGTGGTGATGCGGTTCGCGGTTCCGATCTGGTGGTTACCGCGATTGCCGAGGGGCGCAAAGCTGCCGAAGGCATCATGTGTTATCTGGAAGTGTGATTTACACCTCTACGTTCTCCCAAAGGGTCGGCATGCCGGCCCTTTGCTTTTACCTTCCGGATACCCAACTTGCCGATCTACAGGCAATAAAAAAGGCACAACCTGAGTTGCACCTTTTTCCCTGCCTGCCGTAGCTTACTTCACGACACGCAACGCCGGACGGCCACCACCGCGTGGCAGCTGAGGCGGTTCATCATCAGGGCCGTTATCGTCTTCCAAGCTATCCTGAGGATCGCTATCAACCACTGACATCAGGCTACCCGTTGGGCTAGACACCTCTTCCAGCCCTTCGAAAGCCCCTTCATCTTCATACTTGGCTTCCGGTTCAAACAGGGTACCAGCCCCGTTCTCCCGCGCATAAATCGCCAGCACGGCCGCCATTGGCACCAGCACCTGACGAGGTACGCCACCAAAGCGCGCGTTGAAGGTCACTTCGTCGTCACCCAGTTGCAGGTTGCCTACGGCACGCGGAGCAATGTTCAGCACAATCTGACCATCGCGTGCAAATTCCATCGGAACCTGCACGTCTGGGCGCATTACGTCCACGACCAGATGCGGAGTCAGTTGGTTATCCAACAGCCAGTCATAGAATGCCCGCAAAAGATAAGGACGGCGCGGGGTCATCTGAGACATATCCATGATGCTTAGCCCCGAGTCTGCAGGCGCATTTCGCGCTCGGCTTCGGTCAGAGAGGCCAGGAATGCATCACGCTCGAAGACGCGGGTCATGTAGCCTTTCAGCTCTTTGGAGCCGGCACCGCTCAGTTCGATACCCAGTTGCGGCAAACGCCACAGCAGCGGGGCCAGGTAGCAGTCTACCAGGCTGAACTCTTCGCTCATGAAATACGGGGTCTGGCCGAAGATTGGCGCAATCGCCAGCAGCTCTTCGCGCAGTTGACGGCGTGCTGATTCAGCTTCCTGGCCGTTGCTCTGCTCGATTTTGTACATCAGCGTGTACCAGTTTCTCTCGATACGCAGCATCATCAGACGGCTTTCACCACGTGCCACCGGATACACCGGCATCAACGGCGGGTGAGGGAAACGCTCATCAAGGTATTCCATGATGATACGGGATTCATACAGCGTCAGCTCGCGATCGACCAACGTCGGTACCGTTTGGTATGGGTTGAGGTCGATCAGATCCTGCGGCAGATTATCGGGTTCTACCTGCTCGATCTCGACGCTGACGCCTTTTTCCGCCAGTACGATACGTACTTGATGGCTAAAGATGTCGGTCGGGCCAGAGAACAGCGTCATTACCGAACGTTTGTTGGCAGCGACAGCCATGAAAACCTCCAAGTTATCTAGAAAATGCGGCGAATAGCCAAAATACCCATCACTCCACGAGCCATTGCGTTGTTGCCGCCTGGCTGCGACGTGAAATTGATTGGGTATCTCAGGCTGCTATCCTGAATAATCGTGACCGCAAGCCAGCAGCTCACAGATAAACCTTAGGTCTGGAAAACGGCCCCGGAGGTAGACTGACAGCACTGCACGGCGAACAGGCGCAAAAGTGGATGATAGTTTACCAGATTTTGACTGTTTTGTGGTGGCTATGCGTTGATTTATCACCTAGCTCACTGATTTTAATGAATTTTAATCTGATTGCAGGCATAAAAAAACCCGCCAAAGAGGCGGGTTTTTCGCGTAAATCGTCCTGCCGAAGCAGAAAAAATTAACGCTTGGAGAACTGCGGACGGCGACGTGCTTTACGCAGACCGACTTTCTTACGCTCAACTTTACGCGCGTCACGAGTGACGAAGCCAGCTTTACGCAATTCACCACGCAGAGTCTCGTCGTACTCCATCAGTGCACGGGTGATACCGTGACGGATAGCGCCAGCTTGACCAGAGATGCCACCACCTTTAACGGTGATGTACAAATCGAATTTGCCAACCATGTCGATCAGTTCCAGCGGTTGACGAACTACCATGCGGGCAGTTTCGCGACCGAAGTACTGTTCCAGGCTGCGCTGGTTAATAACGATGTTACCACTGCCCGGCTTGATAAAAACGCGAGCGGCGGAGCTTTTGCGGCGACCAGTGCCGTAGTATTGATTTTCAGCCATTGCCTATAATCCCGATTAGATGTCAAGAACTTGCGGTTGCTGTGCCGCGTGAGTGTGCTCGGTGCCCGCGTAAACTTTCAGTTTACGGAACATTGCACGACCCAACGGACCCTTTGGCAGCATGCCTTTAACCGCGATTTCAATCACGCGCTCAGGACGGCGGGCAATCATCTCTTCAAAGGTCGCTTGCTTGATACCACCGATGTGGCCGGTGTGGTGGTAATACACCTTGTCTGTACGCTTGTTGCCGGTTACAGCAACTTTTTCTGCGTTCAGAACGATGATGTAGTCACCGGTATCAACGTGCGGGGTGTATTCCGCTTTATGCTTGCCGCGCAGACGACGAGCCAGTTCAGTAGCGAGACGGCCTAAAGTTTTACCGTCTGCATCAACAACATACCAGTCACGTTTTACGGTTTCTGGTTTAGCTGTAAAAGTTTTCATTAGAAAGCTTACCCAATAATTTAGTTACACGTAGGTGTTCACCCAACGCTCGAAAACAGTTGAGGCTCACACGACCATACAAGTCCAGCAAACCTACCCCTTCGAATAGCCATTGCCGGCACTATACAAAGTTTTGGGAAAAAAACTTTGTTGTAACGTGGGGTCGCAAGATTATAGAGAAGTCGCTCACAAAGGTCGACCTGTTTTTACCGGGAAAACGGATTTAACGCAGGGGACCGATTTGGCGACGATAACCGGGGATGAAACTGGGCCTGAAAGCCAGGCCCGGCGCCGTTTACGGCAGATGAGGCAGCTTCAGATACTCCTCGCTCTGCATCTCTTGCAGGCGGGACAGGCAACGCTGAAACTCGAACTTCAGCTGTTCACCCTGGTAGATCTCGAACATCGAAGCTTCGGCGGCGATCACCAGTTTGACGTGGCGCTCGTAGAATTCGTCCACCAGCGCCAGGAAGCGGCGGGCGGTGTTTTCCTTCAGCGGCCCCATAATGCGCACATTATACAGCATTACGCTGTGATAGAGGCGTGACAATGCGATGTAATCCAGTTGGCTACGCGGCTCTTCACACAGGGTATGAAAATCGATCGCCAATACCCCTTCCACAGCACGCAAGGTAGGCATTGGCCGGTGATTGATTTGCAGCACCGGAGCTTCTTCCCCGGCGTGGCCCGCCAGCTTGAGGAAAATGTGATCCATCGTGTCCTGCGTTTGCTGATTGAGCGGAGTCAGATACAGATGGGCCTGCGTCAGGGTACGTAACCGGTAATCGATGCCCGCATCCACGTTCATCACGTCGCAATACTCGTTGATCAAATCGATCGCCGGTAGGAAGCGTGCGCGTTGCAGCCCGTTACGATACAGGTTGTCTGGAATAATGTTAGAGGTAGCCACCAGCGTAATGCCGCGAGCGAACAGCGCCTGCAACAGCGTTGCCAGCAGCATGGCGTCGGTGATGTCGGAGACAAAGAACTCGTCAAAACACAGCACGTCCGTTTGCGCCTTGAAGCCGTCCGCGACGATCTCCAGCGGGTTTTCCTGCCCTTGCAACTCCGTCAGCTCTTCGTGCACCCGCAGCATAAAGCGGTGAAAGTGCAGCCGCAGTTTGCGATCGCCGGGCAGGCTGTGGAAAAACAGGTCCATCAGCCAGGTTTTACCCCGGCCAACGCCACCCCACATATACAGCCCCTGTACCGGCCGCTGCGCGGTGGTTTCCTCACTCTTGCCTAACCAACGGCTAAGCAGGTTACGGCGCTTGCCAGCATTAGCGGCGGCAGGAGCCGGGAGCTGCTGCAACGCCTGATAGATCTGATCCAACTGCGTGACGGCCTGGCGCTGAACCGCATCGGCCTGATATTCCCCCGCATCCAGCGCCTGCTGGTAGCGTGATAACGGTGACTGTGCCTGCATGTATTCGCAATCCCTAACAACGCTGAGAATTTATTTATCCGATTTTCGCGGCGGATGGCAGCCGCTTCGCACCCTGATCGCCACATTTATCGGCGTTGTACCCCAAGAAAACCCCTGCAAACTGCAGGTATTGGCTTATCAGGATTCCACTCGGACAAGGTTAACGGTTATAGTGGATATTATTAAGTGAAAAAATCCCTGCGGAACAACGAAGTCAAAATAGGAGTCATCATGACCTGGGAGTATGCGCTGATTGGTTTGGTGGTCGGTATCGTGATCGGTGCGGTAGCGATGCGTTTTGGTAACAGTAAATTACGTCAGCAACAGGTGCTGCAAAACGAACTGGATAAAAGCAAAACCGAGCTTGAAGAGTACCGTCAGGAGCTGGTTGGCCATTTTGCCCGCAGTGCCGAACTGCTGGATAACATGGCGCGCGACTATCGCCAGCTGTATCAACATATGGCGAAAAGCTCCAATAACCTGCTGCCGGATCTGCCGATGCAGGACAACCCGTTCCGCTATCGTCTGACCGAAGCGGAAGCGGATAACGATCAGGCGCCAGTGGAAATGCCACGTGACTATTCAGAAGGGGCCTCCGGCCTGCTGCGCGGCGCACCACGCGGTAATTGATTCCCCGTTATACTGACCCGTGGGGTAACCCCACGGGTTGTTCACTTTGTTCGTCCCTAATTCCCCGCCCTGACTATGCTTACTCTTGACGATTAAGTGAACTTTTCGCGTAAATTCATTGTCCTACACTACACAAATGGTATTGCTATGGCAGTATCGTCAAAAATTTCACCGGCAGATTTTGAGAGAGCTATAACCAATGAAGAAAAGATCTTTAATTCTTAGTGCATTAGCAATGAGCATTAGCCTGACATTTGCCTCCGTCCCTGCAGCTAACGCAGCCATGCCTGCCGCCGTTGCTGGTGAGTCGCTGCCAAGCCTGGCGCCGATGCTGGAAAAAGTGCTGCCCGCCGTCGTTAGCGTGCGTGTAGAAGGCACTCAGGTACAGCGCCAGCCACAGCTGCCAGAACAGTTTAAATTCTTCTTTGGCCCTAACATGCCTACACCGAAAGAAAGCACTCGCCCGTTTGAAGGGCTGGGTTCCGGTGTGATTATCGACGCGGCGAAGGGTTACATCCTCACCAACAACCACGTCATCAACAACGCCGACAAGATCAGCGTGCAGCTCAATGATGGCCGCGAATATGACGCCAAGCTGATTGGCCGCGACGAACAGTCTGACATTGCTCTGCTGCAGGTCAGCGATGTCAAAAACCTGACGGCGGTAAAAATCGCTGACTCCGACAAGCTGCGCGTCGGCGACTTCGCCGTAGCCGTCGGTAACCCGTTCGGCCTTGGTCAGACGGCGACCTCCGGCATCATCTCCGCACTGGGCAGAAGCGGCCTGAGCCTGGAAGGGCTGGAAAACTTCATCCAGACCGATGCCTCCATCAACCGTGGTAACTCCGGCGGCGCGCTGGTGAACCTGAATGGTGAGCTGATCGGTATCAACACCGCGATCCTGGCACCGGGCGGCGGCAACATCGGTATCGGCTTCGCCATTCCAAGTAACATGGCACAGAACCTGAGCAAGCAGCTGATTGAGTTTGGCGAAGTGAAGCGCGGCCTGCTGGGCATCAAAGGCAGTGAAATGACCGCCGATATGGCGAAAGCATTCAATACGGATGCCCAACGCGGGGCCTTTATCAGTGAAGTAATGCCAAAATCCGCCGCAGCCAAAGCCGGGATCAAAGCCGGTGACATTCTGGTCTCCCTGGATGGCAAGCCGATCAGCAGCTTTGCCGAGCTGCGTGCCAAAGTGGGCACCACCGCACCGGGCACTACCGTTAAAATAGGCCTGCTGCGTGAAGGCAAACCCATGGAGGTTGCCGTCACCCTGGATAACAGCGAAAGCGTATCAACCAATGCCGAAACGCTGTCGCCTGCGCTGCAAGGTGCCTCTCTCACCAACGGTGCGCTGCCAAACGGTGATAAAGGCGTGAAGATCGACAAGGTGGATAAAGGCACTCCGGCGGCGCAGTTTGGCCTGCAGAAAGGGGATGTGATCATCGGCGTCAACCGTCAGCGCGTTGAAAACATCAACGCACTGCGTAAACTGCTTGAGGCCAAACCGGCGGTGATGGCGTTGAACATCGTACGTGGCGACGAAAACATTTATCTGTTGCTGCGTTAATTTGTTGCGAAACCGGGCGCGCCAGCATACTGCGCCCGGTTAAGTCGTGCTATCCTCCGTTCATCTTCCCCAACACTAACTAAAACTCTATGTTTGCTAAGCTCTTGCGTTCTATTGTTATTGGTTTGGTCGTTGCCGGTATACTGCTGGCCGCCCTGCCCGTATTGCGTTCCGCCAATAACATATTCGCCAGCAAATCTGAGAATACCAGCGATCAAACGCCGGCCAGCTATAACACCGGCGTGCGCCGGGCTGCCCCTGCCGTCGTCAACATCTACAACCGTAATATCAGCGGCGCGACCAACGTGCTCTCCCTGGGTTCCGGTGTGATCATGAACGATCGCGGCTACATCATTACCAACCGCCACGTAATCAAAGACGCCCAGCAGATCACCGCCGTACTGCAAGATGGCCGCCGCTATGAGGCGTTATTGGTCGGCTCCGATAGCCTGACCGACCTGGCCGTACTTAAAATCGATCCGGGCAACTTGCCAGTGATCCCAATCAATACCGCACGCCCCGCTCGCATCGGTGATGTGGCGCTGGCGATCGGTAACCCGTACAACCTTGGGCAAACCGTTACCCAGGGCATTATCAGCGCCACCGGGCGTATCAGCCTGAGCACCACCGGGCGACAAACCTTCCTGCAAACCGATGCTTCAATCAACCGGGGTAACTCCGGCGGTGCGCTGGTTAACTCCCTGGGTGAGCTGATGGGCATCAACACGCTGACCTATGACAAGATCACCGATGGCGAAACACCAGAGGGGCTAGGCTTTGCCATCCCGGTAGAGCTGGCGACCAAGATCATGGATAAGCTGATCCGTGATGGCCGGGTGATCCGCGGCTACTTTGGTATTCAGGGCAAAGAGATTATCCCGGTGCGCACCTCGGCGACCGGCATCGATCGCCTGCAGGGGATCATTGTGACAGAAATTACCCCTAACGGCCCAGCCGCCAATGCCGGGTTCCGTATTAATGACATCATCATTAACGTCGATAACAAACCGGCGGTGTCGGTATTGGAGACGATGGACCAGGTGGCGGAGATCCGCCCTGGGACGGAGATCCCGGTGGTGGTGTTGCGCGATGGGCAACGTATTACGCTGCATATGGCGGTGGGTGAGTTCCCGGAAGATAATAACTGACAGCAAAAAGCCCGGCAAGCCGGGCTTTATTCGCACAAAAAAGATAAAACTGTCGATTACTCGCCTTTCACACGTTCGATATTGGCACCCAGCGCACGCAGTTTGTCTTCAATGCGCTCGTAGCCACGGTCGATGTGATAAATACGATCCACCACCGTTACGCCTTCGGCAATACAACCCGCCAATACCAGGCTGGCAGAGGCCCGCAAATCGGTCGCCATCACCTGTGCACCAGAAAGCTGCTCTACGCCGTGGCAAATCACGGTGTTGCTCTCGATTTCAGCGTGTGCGCCCATACGGATCAGCTCAGGCACGTGCATAAAGCGGTTTTCGAAGATCGTCTCGGTGATCACACCGGTCCCTTCCGCTACCAGGTTCAACAGGCTGAACTGCGCCTGCATATCGGTTGGGAAACCAGGGTGTGGGGCCGTGCGCAGGGTTACCGCTTTCGGGCGTTTGCCATGCATGTCCAGGCTGATCCAGTCTTCACCCACTTCGATATCGGCCCCGGCTTCACGCAGTTTGGCCAACACCGCATCCAGAGTATCTGGACGGGTATTGCGGCACAGCACCTTACCACCGGAAACGGCAGCGGCAACCAGGAAGGTACCGGTTTCGATACGGTCTGGCAGCACACGGTAAACCCCGCCACCCAGGCGCTCAACGCCTTCGATGGTGATCCTGTCCGTGCCTGCGCCGCTGATTTTGGCACCCAGCGTGTTGAGGAAGTTGGCGGTATCGACGATTTCCGGCTCACGTGCCGCGTTCTCGATGATAGTCGTGCCAGTCGCCAGGGTTGCAGCACTCATGATGGTGACGGTCGCACCTACGCTGACCTTATCCATCACGATATGTGCACCCTTCAGGCGCCCTTCCACAGAGGCCTTGACGTAGCCCTCTTCCAGTTTGATTTCAGCACCCAGCTGCTCCAGGCCAGTAATGTGCAGATCAACCGGACGTGCGCCGATGGCACAACCACCTGGCAGCGATACCTGGCCACGGCCAAAGCGCGCTACCAGTGGCCCCAATGCCCAAATGGAGGCACGCATGGTTTTCACCAGATCGTAGGGAGCACAAAACTCGTTCACGCCGCTGGCATCAACATAGACCGAGCCATTGCGCTCGATCTTGGTACCCAACTGGCTGAGCAGTTTGATGGTGGTGTCAATGTCCTTCAGCTTCGGGACGTTTTGCAGTTCGACAGGCTCTTCCGCCAGCAAGGCGGCAAACAGGATCGGCAGGGCGGCGTTTTTCGCCCCGGAAATGGTCACTTCACCGCTAAGACGGGTCCGGCCATGCACACGAAATTTATCCATTTAACTACTCTCTGTTATCTGTTCTGAGCTGCCTGCCCGCGGGGCAAACAGCCTTAAAATCCGTTGAGTTTGCGATCCCGCTGCCACTCTTCTGGGGTATATGCCTTGATCGACAAAGCATGAATGCGGTTGTCCGCGATGTATTCCATCAGCGGCGCATAAACGGCTTGCTGTTTCTTGACGCGGCTCATGGTGGCGAACAGTTCACCCACGGCGATCACCTGAAAATGGCTGCCATCGCCGGTCACATGCGCTTCTTCCAGTGCCAACGCCTTCATCAGCACGTCTTTAATTTCGCTATTTTCCATAGTATCCAATTCTGCATCGAAGGATCATAGTCACCCGGGGCGACTTCTTGGCGTCTATCTTAGTGGAATCCGCCGCTTTCTTAAACCAAAGAAAAAGCCCCTGAGCAACAGGGGCCTTTAACTGATTTTTCCCGGTCGAACAGCCATAAATGTGGCTAACTAGCGGTTTCGACAGGCATTATTGCTGACAAATTGTAGAGCGTGATCAGCGTTTGCAGCCGATCGGTGATGCCGGAAATTTTTATCTCAATTCCCTGTTGGCTCCGTTGCTCACGTAAATGCAGCAGCAGGGCCAGACCGGAAGAGTCCACGCGCTGCAGTTGAGCCACATCAATCACGGTTTTATCTGCCAACAGCGTCTCACGTTGCTGCCACAGCGGCAATAACGTCTCACGATCCAGCTCGCCGCTCAGTACCAGCGTTTGCTGTTGTGATACCCAGCTCAGCGCTGCGGCCATCAGTTTTTCTGATCCAGGGTGATCGGCTGTTTGGCGGCCGCTTGCAGCTGCTGGGTCAAACCGTCTACGCCTTTGAGGCGCAGAGTCGATGCCCACTCATTCTGCTTGGTGGTGATCATGCTGACGCCTTCGGCAATCATGTCATATGCCTGCCAGTAACCGGTTTTGCTGTTCTTGCGCCATTGGAAATCCAGACGCACCGGCGGGCGGCCACCTTTATCGATGATGGTCACGCGGATCGCGATGATATCGGCATTGCCTAGGGGCTGTTCCGGTTCGATCTGATAGGTCTGGCCCTGGTACATGGCTAACGCCTGACCATACGCCTGCTCCAGATAGGCCTGGAAGGCGTTGAAATAAGCTTCACGCTGGGCTGGCGTAGCGTCTTTGTAGTAACGGCCCAGTACCAACGCACCGGCATATTTCACCTGCACGAACGGCATCAGCTCTTCATGCACGATGGTGCGCAGGTAGTTGGGATCCTGCTTGATTTTTGGCTGCTCGCTTTTCAGGCGGGTGAAGGTTTTCTGCGCAGCGTCTTGCATCAGGCTGTATGGGTTAGTCTGATCGACCGCATTAGCTAGCGGAGCAACTACCAGCAGGGCAACCATTAAAAAACGTTTAAACATGCAGGTTTCCTCGATTAATGAGTTGTAGCGGAATGCGCAGCGGCATCCGGTGCCGGAGCAGCAGCGGTGCCATCCGGTGAATTCGGGCTATCCTGGCCACCGCTCTTGTACAGGAACTGGCCGATCAAGTCTTCCAGCACCATGGCTGATTTGGTGTCCTGAATGGTCCCTCCATCCTTAAGGATAGTCGTGCCCATCTCGGGATCTTCAAAACCGACGTTCAGCGCCAAATACTGTTCACCCAGCAGGCCAGAGGTGCGGATCGCCAGCGAGCTGGTGTCCGGGATCTGGTTGTATTGTTGCTGGATATCCAGCGCCACTCGTGGCGTGTAGGTCTTCGGGTCGAGCGAGATAGCCGCAACCCGGCCAATCATCACCCCACCAATCTTCACGGGTGAACGCGCTTTCAAACCACCGATATTATCGAAGGTGGCGTAGATACGGTAAGTCGGTTCATTACCGATCGATTTAATATTGGCCACCTGGAGGCAGAGGAAGATGATGGCGCACAGCGCAATCAGCATAAACGCCCCAACCCAGATTTCACTCTTCTTCGTTTGCATCAAATCAATTCCCAAACATCAGTGCAGTCAGCACGAAATCCAATCCCAACACCGCCAGTGACGAATGTACCACGGTCCTTGTCGTTGCCTGACTAATCCCTTCAGAGGTCGGTACGGCATCGTAACCATTGAAGATCGCAATCCAGCTAACGGTTATGGCAAACACCACGCTCTTGATCAGGCAGTTAAGTAAATCCTGACGCCATTCAACGGCCCCTTGCATCGCTGACCAGAAGAAACCGCTGTCGATACCTTTCCAGTCCACGCCGACAATCGCACCGCCCCAGATGCCGATGGCCACAAAAATAATCGTCAGCAACGGCATGCTGATAAGACCTGCCCAGAAACGTGGGGCAACAATACGCCGCAGCGGATCGATCGCCATCATTTCCAGGCTGGACAACTGCTCGGTGGCCTTCATCAGACCGATTTCGGCCGTCAGAGCCGACCCGGCACGGCCAGCGAACAGCAGAGCGGTCACTACCGGCCCCAGCTCACGCAGCAATGACAACGCCACCATCATACCCAGGCTCGCCTCGGCACTGTAGGTGGTGAGGACAATGTAACCTTGCAGCCCCAACACCATGCCGATAAACAAGCCGGAAACCATGATGATCAGCAGAGACTGAACGCCCACGCTGTGGAGCTGTTTGAGCAGCAGCGGCCATTGTTTACGCGGCTCCGGGCGCCCGATCAGCGCGTGGAACAGCATCAGCCCGGCGCGTCCAAAGGCTGCACTGGTGTTGATGCCACGGCGTCCTAACGACGCTAACGCCTTTAAAAACATGAGGTTATTTACTCCCTTCCCCTAAAAGCTCTGTCTGATAATCACCGGCCGGGTAACGGAAAGGTACCGGCCCATCGGCAATACCATCCAGAAACTGACGCACTCGCGCATCAGGATTGTTCTGTAATTGCGCTGCCGAGCCTTCGGCAATCACATGGTGATCCGCCACAATATAGGCGTAATCCGCGATACTCAAGACTTCTGGCACATCATGGGATACCACGATGCAGGTGATCCCGAGCGCGTTATTCAGCTCATCGATCAGCTTGACCAGCACGCCCATGGTGATCGGATCCTGGCCAACGAAGGGTTCGTCGAACATGATCAATGTCGGATCCAGCGCGATGGCACGCGCCAGGGCAGCTCGCCGGGCCATCCCGCCGGAAAGCTCGTTCGGCATCAGATCTGCCGCGCCGCGTAGCCCTACGGCTTCCAGCTTCATCAGCACCGTGCTGCGCAGGATTGGCTCTGGCAGGCGGCTGTGCTCACGCAACGGGTAGGCCACGTTCTCAAATACCGTCAAATCGGTGAACAGCGCTCCCGACTGAAACAGCATGCTCATCTTCTTGCGTGACTCATACAACTGATGGCGCGACAGCGCCGGGATGTTGTCCCCATCAAACCAGATCTCGCCGCAGTCCGGGGTCAACTGGCCACCAATCAGGCGTAACAACGTGGTTTTACCAATGCCGGACGGCCCCATGATGGCCGTCACTTTGCCACGGGGAACCGTCAGGTTGATGTCTTCGAATATCAGCCGATCGCCGCGAGAGAAGCTCATGCCGCGCACTTCGACCAGATTATCTGCCTTCTGGTGCATGTTTATTGATCCTGTACAGGCTATTTTTTGCCAAATCATCCGTGATGGTAAAGCAATAGGGGCTATACGTCCTATTTTTACCGAAACTTACCCTCAATGCGCTACCAATGATGCCATAGGTTTTACTTTTAGGCTCCAGACGGTCAAAATTAGGAAATAACGCAAAAAAACAAAATTGTTCGATTTTTATACCCTTGGATTTCAAGTTGCAGCTTGAAAGACGACGGGTGTAGCCGGGAAAATTCGTTGTTATGTGCAACGAGGGGTGTGCAAGCTGGCCGATGATGGTCTTTAACCAACGAAACGGGATTATCATACCCTATGGATTTCAAGCCGCAGCTTGAAAGACGACGGGTATACCCAATATAGGACCCTGAATGTTTCTCGCAATAGTACTGTTGATCGTTGGTTTATTTTTACTGGTGTATGGGGCAGATAGATTAGTTTATGGTGCGGCGGTGATTAGCCGCTCGCTGGGGGTTCCCCCGTTGATTATCGGCATGACGATAGTCGGTATAGGCACTTCGTTGCCAGAATTGATCGTGTCGGTCACCGCCGCCCTCAATGGGCAGACCAACCTGGCGGTGGGTAACGTGATTGGCTCCAACATCACCAATATTTTACTGATCCTGGGGATGGCGGCCCTGATCCATCCGCTGTCGGTTCGCTCCGAAGTGTTACGGCGTGAACTGCCACTGATGCTGGGGGTTATCCTGTTGTGCGGCTACGTGCTGATGGATAACACCCTGAGCCGGTTCGATGGCGTACTGCTGCTGTTGGCCGCCACCGGTTTTATTCTGCTGATGCTGAAAATCGCCAGGCTGGCGCAACGTGAAGGCAACGACAGCCTGACGGTGGAGCAACTCGCCGAACTGCCACAGGACAGCAGCAACACCGTAGCCATTCTCTGGCTGGTGCTGGCCTTCATTATTCTGCCGCTGTCATCAAGGATGATCATCGATAATGCTTCGGTGATTGCTCACTACTTTGGCCTGAGTGAACTGGTGGTTGGCCTGACGATTATCGCCATCGGCACCAGCCTGCCCGAATTGGCCACCTCGATCGCCGGAGCACTAAAAGGCGAAGATGATATGGCGGTAGGGAATATTATCGGCTCGACGATTTTTAACACGGTGATCGTGCTGGGCGTCCCTGCCCTGCTATCACCGGGCAGTATCGATCCCGCAGCCTTCCAGCGCGATTACTGGGTGATGCTGGCGGCCGGTATCCTGCTTGCCGCGCTGTGTATTGGCCGCAAACATCGTATCGGTCATCTGGCGGGAGCTCTGTTATTATGTGGCTTTATTGCGTATCTTGCAGTGCTGTTCTTTAACCCTTTCAGTACGTTCGGCTAACCGTTGAGAATGAGTATGTCATCTAACCAGTTGCAACCGGGCTTTGACTTTCAGCAGGCCGGCAAAGAAGTGCTTCAGATTGAGCGTGATGGCCTGGCCCAGCTCGATCAGTACATCAATGCAGATTTTACCCGGGCATGTGAAGCGATAGCCGGATGCTGCGGTAAAGTCGTGGTCATGGGTATGGGTAAGTCCGGCCATATCGGCTGCAAAATTGCCGCTACGCTGGCCAGTACCGGAACCCCAGCGTTCTTCGTGCATCCGGCGGAGGCCAGCCACGGCGATCTGGGCATGGTGTCGGCGCAGGACATCGTGCTGGCGATTTCCAACTCCGGTGAGTCGAACGAAATTCTGGCGCTGATCCCAGTGTTGAAACGCCAGCAGATCCCACTGATTTGCATGACCAACAACCCGGAAAGCTCGATGGGCAAGGCGGCAGAAGTGCATCTGTGCATCAAGGTACCGCAGGAAGCTTGCCCACTGGGTCTGGCCCCTACCACCAGCACCACCGCCACCTTGGTCATGGGCGATGCGTTAGCCGTAGCGCTGCTGAAGGCCCGCGGCTTTACCCCGGAAGATTTCGCCCTGTCTCACCCTGGTGGTGCACTGGGCCGCCGCCTGCTGCTGCGCGTGAGTGATATCATGCACAGCGGCGACGAAATTCCGCACGTCAGCCCCGAAGCCTCGCTGCGCGACGCGCTACTGGAGATCACCCGTAAAAACCTGGGCATGACGGTAATCTGCGACGATCTGATGAAAATCGCCGGTATTTTTACCGACGGTGACTTACGCCGGGTGTTCGATATGGGCATCGATCTGAATAATGCCAACATCACCGACGTCATGACGCTGGGCGGTATCCGGGTGCGCCCGAACCTGCTGGCGGTCGATGCGCTCAATCTGATGCAGCAACGCCATATCACCGCCGTGCTGGTTGCCGATGGCGACCAATTGCTGGGTGTGGTACATATGCATGACATGCTGCGCGCTGGCGTCGTTTAATGAAAGGAACCAACTGCATGAGTCTGGTTGAAACCTGTTACGGGCCGGTAGCTGAAGAAGTCATGGCCCGCGCCGGGAAAATCCGTCTGTTGATTTGTGATGTCGACGGCGTGCTGTCAGACGGCCTGATCTACATGGGCAATAACGGTGAAGAGCTGAAAGCCTTCAACGTCCGTGACGGCTACGGCATCCGCTGCCTGAAAACCTCGGGTATCGAGGTGGCCATCATCACCGGGCGTTCGGCCAAACTGCTGGAAGACCGGGCAAAAACGTTGGATATCACCCATCTGTATCAAGGGCAGTCCGATAAGCTTTTGGCCTTCCGTGAACTGTTGGATAAACTGTCCCTGATGCCAGATGAAATTGCCTACATCGGCGACGATCTGATCGACTGGCCGGTCATGGCCGAAGTCGGTCTGGCCGTCGCGGTGGCCGATGCGCATCCATTATTGTTACCTCGCGCCCATTATGTCACCCGTATCAACGGTGGCCGTGGTGCGGTACGCGAGTTGTGCGACCTGATCCTGCTGGCACAAAACAAGCTGGAGGACGCCAAAGGGCTGTCAATATGAGTAAAACCAAACTTTGGATCACCATTTTGCTGACCGTGATCGCGCTGGCGCTGATTGGCTGGAACATGGCCGATTTCAGCGATGACGACAATTCGGTACCGGTCAACAACCAAGACCCGACCTATCAGAGCCAGCATACCGTAACAGTGGTATACAATCCGGCCGGGCAGCTAAGCTACAAGCTGGTGGCAGAAGAGGTTAAATATTACACCGCCGATGAGTTAAGCTGGTTCACCCAGCCGGTGATGACGCTGTTTGATGAGCATGCCGTGGCCACCTGGTCAATACGCGCCGATCGCGCCAAGCTGACCAAAAACCGCATGCTGTATCTGTACGGCCACGTGGAGGTGAACAGTTTGACAACCACCTCACAGCTGGAAAAAATTAAAACCGATAATGCCCAGATTAATCTGGTCACCCAGGACGTTTCTTCTGATGATGAAGTGACCCTGTTCGGCACGAATTTCACCTCTAACGGCATGAAAATGCGTGGCAATCTGCGGAACAAAACCGCTGAGCTGATTGATAAGGTCAAGACCAACTATGAAATTCAGAACCAAAAGCCAACTCCGTAATCTGTTGATCGTCAGCCTCGTTTTGACCGCCAGCTCCCCCGCATTGGCGTTGAAATCCGACTCTGACCAACCGGTAAGTATCGACTCGCTGAAACAGTCGCTGGATATGCAGAGCAACGTCAGCACCTTTACCGACAACGTGGTGATCAAGCAGGGCACCATCGAGATCAAGGCCGACAAGGTCGTGGTCACGCGCCCGGGTGGCGATCAGAACAAAACCTATATTGAAGCGTTCGGCAATCCGGTAACCTTCTACCAGATGCAGGACAACGGCAAGCCGGTGAAAGGCCATGCGCAGAAAGTGCGTTACGACGTCGCGACGCAGCTGATCACCCTCACCGGCAACGCCTATTTGGAACAGCTCGATAGCAACGTGAAAGGTGACCGTATTACCTATCTGGTGCCACAGCAGCAGATGCAGGCGTTCAGCGATAAAGGCAAACGCGTGACCACGGTTCTGGTGCCATCACAGTTGCAAGACAAAAACGGTCAAAAGAAGAGTAACTAATTACTTATGGCAACACTCATCGCAGAAAACCTGGCGAAAGCCTACAAAGGCCGCAAAGTCGTTGAAGACGTGAGCCTGAAAGTGAAATCTGGCGAGATCGTCGGCCTGCTGGGGCCAAACGGTGCCGGTAAGACCACCACTTTCTACATGGTGGTCGGCATCGTTCAGCGCGACGCCGGGCGCATCGTGATCGATGACGAAGATATCAGTATCCTGCCGCTGCACGCACGCGCACGCCGCGGTATCGGTTACCTGCCGCAGGAAGCCTCTATCTTCCGCCGCCTGAGTGTTTACGACAACCTGATGGCGGTGCTGGAGATCCGCAACGATCTCACCAGTGAGCAGCGCAACGATCGGGCTATCGAGCTGCTGGAAGAGTTTCATATCTCCCACCTGCGTGACAACCTGGGCCAATCGCTTTCCGGTGGTGAACGCCGCCGCGTGGAGATTGCCCGTGCGTTGGCCGCCAACCCGAAATTTATCCTGCTGGATGAACCTTTCGCCGGGGTTGACCCGATTTCCGTTATCGATATCAAGAAAATCATCGAACACCTGCGTGACAGCGGCCTTGGAGTGCTGATCACCGATCATAACGTGCGCGAGACGCTGGACGTGTGCGAACGTGCCTATATCGTCAGCCAGGGTAAGCTGATTGCCCACGGCACGCCGGACGCCATCCTGGCCGATGAGCAGGTCAAACGCGTTTATCTGGGCGAAGAGTTCCGCCTGTAGGTTCCAGCGGCAGGCCAACAGGCCGCCGTTAACGGAAGTAGCAGAAGATTATGAAGCAAGGTTTGCAACTCAGGCTCAGCCAGCAACTGGCCATGACCCCCCAACTTCAGCAGGCAATCCGCCTGTTGCAGCTGTCCACGCTTGAGCTCCAGCAGGAGATCCAACTGGCACTAGAGAGCAACCCGCTGCTTGAACAGACAGAAGACCAGCACGAAGAGATCGACACCAAAGAAAGCGTCGAGACCGAAGGGCTAGACACCCGTGAAGCGTTGGAACAGAAGGACATGCCCGAAGAGCTGCCTCTTGATGCCACCTGGGATGAGATCTATACCGCCGGTACCCCTTCTGGCACCGGTACCGACTATGGCGATGACGAACTTCCGGTCTATCAGGGCGAAACCACGCAAACGCTGCAGGACTATCTGATGTGGCAAGTGGATCTGACGCCGTTCTCTGACACCGATGCCGCCATCGCCACCTCGATCGTCGACGCCGTCGATGACACCGGCTATCTCACCGTACCGCTGGAAGACATTCTGGAGAGTATGGGTGACGATAATGTGACGATGGACGAGGTCGAAGCGGTATTGAAGCGCGTACAGCGTTTTGATCCGGTCGGCGTCGCTGCTCGCGATCTGCGTGACTGCCTGTTGATCCAACTTTCCCAATACGCCAAAGACACGCCCTATCTGGCGGAAGCCCGCCTGATCGTCAGCGAGCATCTGGATTTGCTGGCTAACCACGACTTTCGCAGCCTGATGCGAACAACTCGCTTAAAAGAAGATACACTGAAAGAAGCGATGGTGTTGATCCACTCACTCGATCCGCGCCCTGGGCAGTCGATCAATACCGGTGAATCCGAGTATGTGATCCCGGACGTGTTGGTACGCAAGGTGCAAGATAAGTGGGTGGTGGAGCTTAATGCAGACAGCATCCCACGGCTGAAAATCAATCAGCAATATGCGGCACTGGGCAACACGGTGCGCAACGATGCCGACGGCCAGTATATCCGCAGCAATTTGCAAGAAGCGAAGTGGCTGATCAAGAGCCTGGAAAGCCGGAACGACACGCTGCTCAAGGTGACCCGCTGTATTGTCGAACAGCAGGAGGCGTTCTTTGAACAGGGTGCAGAATTTATGAAGCCCATGGTGCTGGCGGATATCGCCCAGGCCGTGGAAATGCATGAATCGACAATCTCACGCGTGACGACGCAGAAGTTCCTGCACAGCCCGCGTGGTATTTTCGAATTGAAGTATTTCTTCTCAAGCCATGTGAATACCGACAGCGGTGGCGAAGCCTCCTCTACGGCGATCCGGGCATTAGTGAAGAAATTGATCGCGGCGGAAAACCCTGCCAAACCGCTTAGCGACAGCAAGCTGACCACGATGCTTTCCGATCAGGGGATCATGGTGGCGCGGCGCACCGTTGCCAAGTACCGAGAGTCTTTGTCCATCCCGCCGTCCAACCAGCGTAAACAGTTGGTTTGACCTCTATAGAGAAGGAAGACATTATGCAGCTCAACATTACCGGACACCACGTCGAAATCACCGAACCAATGCGTGAGTTCGTCAACACCAAGTTTGCCAAACTCGAGCAGTATTTTGACCGCATTAACCAGGTATATGTCGTACTCAGTGTGGAAAAAGTGCAGCAGATTGCGGAAGCAACGGTGCATGTGAATGGGGGCGAGTTGCACGCCACCTCGGAAAAAGAAGATATGTATGCCGCAATTGACTGCCTGATCGACAAACTGGCGCGTCAATTGAACAAACATAAAGACAAACTAAAGCAACACTGACATTCTGAGCCGTTATGCAATGCGTAATGGCCCATATCGTAGTCGCATTGGCTACACGGCAACCCTCGGCGCAGCACCTGTATGGGTATGCGCCGATAAGCCATCAGGGTTAAACAGGCGAAAAACCGTTTCATGAAGGTTATCAGCGCAAGCCTACTTTCCAATGGTAAAGCAGGCTTGCAATAAAGCGACAGGACGCGGTTTTAAGTGAAGATGAGATGAACAACGAAATAATGCAATTAAGCTCGGTGTTAAACATCGAGTGCACCAGAAGCTCGGTACACTGCACCAGCAAGAAACGGGCTTTGGAAATTATCAGCGAGCTGGCGGCCAAGCAGCTTAACCTACCTTCGCAGGTGGTGTTTGACGCAGTACTCACCCGGGAACGTATGGGCAGTACCGGTATCGGCAACGGTATCGCGATCCCACACGGCAAACTGGAAGAGGACACTTTGCGGGCCGTTGGCGTGTTTATCCGCCTTGAGCAACCTATCGCCTTTGATGCCATTGATAATCAACCGGTCGATCTGCTGTTCGCCTTGCTGGTACCGGCCGATCAATGTAAAACTCACTTGCATACGCTGTCGCTGGTCGCCAAACGGCTGGCCGACAAAACCGTGTGCCGCCGCCTGCGCGCAGCGCTGAGCGACGAAGAGCTGTATCAGATCATCACCGAGTAACCAGCGGCTGGCGTGACTTTCCGCCATGAAAACGCTACTGTTTTACTTACGATATATCCGGGCCGTGGCCCGGATACTAGATCCTAACGGTGGCGATGAGCGCCATTGAGATGCCAGGGGAGTTACCACATGGTGCTGATGATTGTCAGCGGCCGTTCCGGTTCGGGGAAATCCGTCGCCTTGCGGGCGTTGGAAGACATGGGTTTTTACTGCGTTGATAACCTGCCCGTGGTGTTGTTGCCACAGCTGGCCCAGACGCTGGCCGAACGTAATAGCTCCGCTGCGGTAAGCATCGACGTCCGTAACATGCCGGAATCGCCGGAAGTGTTTGAATATGCAATGACCCAACTGCCGGAGAGCTTCACGCCGCAGCTGCTGTTCCTTGATGCCGATCGCAACACTCTGATCCGCCGCTACAGCGACACCCGTCGCCTGCATCCTCTGTCTGCCAAGAACCTGTCGCTGGAAAGTGCGATCGATGAAGAAAGCGATCTGCTGGAACCGCTGCGTTCCCGTGCCGATCTGATCATCGATACCTCGGAAATGTCGGTGCACGAACTGGCAGAAATGCTGCGTACCCGTCTGCTGGGCAAGCGCGAACGCGAACTGACAATGGTGTTCGAATCCTTCGGTTTCAAGCACGGCATTCCTATTGATGCCGATTACGTGTTCGACGTCCGTTTCCTGCCCAACCCGCACTGGGACCCTAAACTGCGCCCGATGACCGGCCTGGATAAGCCCGTGGCCTCGTTCCTCGATCGCCACACCGAAGTGCACAACTTCATCTACCAGACTCGTAGCTATCTGGAACAGTGGCTGCCGATGCTGGAGACCAACAACCGCAGCTATCTGACCGTCGCCATAGGCTGTACCGGCGGTAAGCACCGTTCGGTGTACGTGGCTGAACAGTTGGCAGATTATTTCCGTTCACGCGGCAAGAACGTGCAATCACGTCACCGCACACTGGAAAAGCGTAAACAACAATGACGGTCAAGCAGACGGTTGAGATCAAGAACAAGCTGGGCATGCATGCACGCCCGGCGATGAAACTGTTTGAACTGGTGCAGAGTTTTGACGCCGAAGTGCTGCTGCGTAATGACAGCGGCACCGAAGCGGAAGCCAGCAGCGTAATTGCGCTGCTGATGCTGGATTCCGCCCAGGGCCGCCAGATCGAAATTGAAGCTACCGGGCCGCAGGAAGAACAAGCGCTGGCAGCAGTGATTGAGCTGTTCAACTCAGGCTTCGACGAAGACTGATCCCCCGACAAATAACCTCACTATTGTAGGGCGCTGCAAGCTGCGCCCGTCTAGCTGTCAATATCTCATCATCACCGATTTCAACTCGGTATAATGTTCGATAAACGCACTGCCGAACTCTCTGCCCATCCCCGACGATTTCACCCCACCGAACGGCAACGCCGGATCGAGGAAGGTGTGCATGTTGATCCACAAGGTGCCCACTTCAATCCGCGGGATCATGCGCATCGCCTTGCTGAGATCGTTAGTCCACAGGCTGGCGGCCAGGCCATAAGGCGAATCATTGATCATGGCGATCATCTGCTCTTCGTCCTCATAGGCCAGGAAAGTGCCCACCGGGCCAAAGGTCTCCTCGCGCATTAAGGCATCATGTGGCCCGTTAGCGCGGATCGCCGTCGGCGCAACAAAGAAGCCTGGGCCTGCCAACGCCTGGCCGCCGCAGACGATCTGGCTGCCATCAGCCCTTGCCTTGTCAAACAGCGCCAGTACCTTGCCGTAATGTGCCTCGTTGGCCAATGGCCCCACTTCCGTGCTCTCATCCAGCGGTGAGCCTACCTTCATGGCCGCCAAACGCTGCGTCAGCTTTGCCAATACCTCGTCGATATGGCTGGCAGGCAGGTAAAAACGTTCCGCTGCGGCACAGATCTGGCCCTGATTCAGGTAACCCGCCTCGATAATGCCGTCGACCATCTTGTCGACCGAGACGTCCGCCAGAAACGCGGCGGCATTCTTACCCCCCAGCTCCAGCGTGGTACGCACAATCCCTTGCTCCATCGCCGCTTTCCCCACCGCGATCCCGGTAGGCACCGAGCCGGTGAAGGTCACTTTGGCACAGCGTGGATGGGCGATAAGCATAGGGCCAAGACGAGCGCCCGAACCGTTGATCACGTTGAGTGCACCAGCCGGGATGCCCGCTTGCGTTGCCAGCTCGGCCACCCGCAGCATGGTTAGCGGCGTGTATTCACTCGGCTTGAGCACCACCGTACAGCCGCAGGTGAGCGCCGCAGCCAGCTTCCAGATGGCGATCATGATCGAGAAGTTCCACGGAATGATGCCGACCACCACGCCCAACGGCTCACGCCGGGTAAATGCGCTGTATTGCTCACCCTGGAAGGAAGGCAATGAAACGTTCAGCGTTTCCCCGCTGATTTTGCTCGACCAGCCAGCAAAATAACGCAGGAACTGCGAGGCCATATCGATTTCCAGCCCGCGAGACAGCTGAATGGTTTTGCCGGAACACAGGCTTTCCAGCTGCGCCAGTTCCTCTCGATGGGTTTGCAACAGATCGGCCAGGCGCGTCAGGCAGTTGCCACGCTCCAAGGGCGAAACCTGTGCCCAGCTACCGTGGAAAGCGTCAAAGGCCGCCTGCATTGCCGCATCGACTTCAGCCTGGCTGCCTTCATTCACCTGCGCGATAGCCAGCCCGGTTGCCGGGTTAACCACCGCAAACCTTTCTACGCCTGCCCCGGCTACGGATTGCCCATGAATGTAATGGCCCTGCTGGCGGTCCAGAAATGCCGTGACCTGTGGCAACAGTGTAATATCCGTCATCGTATCGCCCTCCTTACGGGTTAGCCTTCGACAATCGCCAGATAATGCTTCACAAAACGATCGGAGGTGATTTCCCAGCGTACTGGGGTGCCCTTCTCAACAAACCAGGAATCCCCGGCCTGATACTGTACCGACTCGCCGGTGTTCTCATTGGTCAGCGTTGCCGTGCCTTCCCATACCGTGGCATGTTCCGCAAACGGGTATTCCATCACGAAGGTGCCACGGGTGCAGCTGAAGACACCGCAATTCAGGTTGTCCGTTGGGGCGCCAAAAATCATCGCCACGCCGACGTTAGGTTCACCGGCGACCACCGTGGCCCCCAGGTTGCTGACGCTGCCAATCTGTTGCAGTTCTGGGAGCGCTTGCTTAAGCAGTAATGGTTTCATGGTTTTTTCCTTTTAGATCAGTAATAAGGGGGTCAGAACTAACGACGCCCCTTCCAGTAGCCGGAAGTCTGGTGCCAAACCTTGCCCGCGGTGGTCATCACACGGCGCAGCTTGTCTTTGCCAAAAATATCCACGTGCGGGATCGAACTCATCAGGTCATAACGATCGGATCCCTCACTCATTCCTTCCGCCAACACCTTGCAAACGATATGGCTCGGCGTCACCCCAAAGCCGGAATAGCCTTGCACGTAAAACACGTTATCGTGCTGCGGCAGGGTGCCGATCTGCGGGAACAGATTGGCGCTGCAACACAGCGGCCCGCCCCAGGCCAGGTCGATCTTCACATCCTTCAGATACGGGAAAACCTTCAGCATCAGGTTGCGGTTCCAGGCCTTCAGGTCTGAAGGAATATATTCGACCAGCCGGGTAGCGCTGCCGAACAGCAGGCGGTTCTCGTTGGTGACGCGGTAATAGTCGATCACCGGCCGGATATCGCTGTAAGCCCCACGGATTGGGCTGATCTGGTGGATCAGCTCGTCAGACAGCGGTTCTGTCGCTAACTGGAAGGCGTAGGTATTGATGGTCTTTTTGTAGATAAAGGGATCCATGCCGTTGAGGAAGCCGTTGCATGCCCACAGCATCTTGTTGGCGCGTACCGATCCCATGGCGGTACGCACGGTAATGCGCGGGCCGTATTCCACATTCAGCACGTTGCTGTTTTCGAAGATTTTCACCCCGTAACCACTTAGTGCCTGCGCCTCCCCCAACAGCAGGTTGAGCGAATGAACGTGGCCCCCTCCCATATGTTTCAACGCACAGGTATAAGCATCAGACCCTACCACCTGCTTCACTTCGGAGCCGGTATAGAGCTCGATCTCTTCATCCGGTGAGACCGCTTTGAACTCTTTGAGCCAGGAGCGCAGGGTCTTTTCCTGCCTGGCGTTGCTGCCGAGGTAGCCATAACCAAAGCAGAAATCGGCGTCGATGGCGTACTTTTTAATCCGCTCGCGGATAATCCCGGCACCAAGGTTGCTGATCTTGAAGATGGTTTCTAACCCTGCCGGACCAACGTGACGTTTGATCTTCTCCAGATCGTGGCCGATCCCGGCCATTACCTGGCCACCGTTGCGGCCCGTCCCGCCATAGCCCAGGTGGCGGCCCTCCAGAATAGCGATATTGGTGATGCCTTTTTCCGCCAGTTCCAACGCCGTATTAATGCCGGAAAAGCCACCGCCGATGATCACCACGTCAACATCCAGATCCTCTTCCAGCGTGGGGAAGCGCAGATCGTATTTCTTGGTCGCCGCGTAGTAGGTTAACGATTCGATTTGATTATTCATTGCTGCACTCCCTTTACCCATTGCCTTAGCCTGGATTATCAGCAGAGCGTGGGCAGGCGGCTATGTCCCTTTAGGGATATTCGCAACACTTTTTTAACATTATGCCGTACGGCGCAGGGGGGTACTCAAGAACAGGCTGAACAACTCGGCCTGAGAACCAATATTCAGCTTGCCGTAAATATTCTTACGATGATTTTTTACCGTGCCCAGGCTGATAAACAGCCGTTCGGCGATCTGCTGCGATCCGTTGCCGCTCAGGATAAGATCGACGATCTCACGCTCACGCGGGCTTAACGCATAGCGCGCCTGGGCTGCGCTATCTACCAGTGGGGCGGAGGGAGTGGGCACATTAGCGGCAACCACCACTTCCCCATGCAGCCGCGCCACGCTTTTTACCAGCGTCAACGCGCCACGCAGGTCAGCCAGTTGGGGATAACGCACGCCGACCGTTTGCCGGGCCGAGCCGAAAAAGATGCCTAGTCCGCGTTCCGGCGTCAGTTGCAGCAATACGCCTGCCTCGTCGTGCCAGCCGGTTTTACGGTAAAAGTTACGGTAGTAATCCGTTTGGTAAAAACCACAGGGAGCCAGTTGCCGCAGCGTAAACACATCGCCATGGCCGCCGCCGTTCAGCGCCTGGTAAAAGGGATCTTCAAGGTAAGCACCCTGCTGGTAAATCTGGTTTACCGCATCGCTGTTTTCTTTCTCGGTTTTCATCAGACAGCGCGGTGCCTGACCATATTCGAAGGCATAGACGATGGCATTATCAAAGGCGAAGAAGCCCTCCAGATAAACCAGGAGGCTGGCATAGAATTGGCGGCTCGCTACTGCGTCGATCACCGCCGATAATCTTTCGACCTGAATATTCATTTCGCCCCCGAAATCATTAACAAATTAACAATCAACTTTTCGCAACGCATCAGCGACCGACATTGGGCCAATAAGCTATAAAAAGCATTCAATTGGCCAGAATGCAAGGGTATTACTGTTTACATGTTAATCAAATCACAAGTTAGGCCCCTGCAACGATTAACCACACAATTCGAGTTGATTAATATCTTAACAATTTCGCGTTAAGCGACGGAAAAGCGTTGGTTCGCCTAGCCAGGCTGAATTATGCTGTGGTTTCGATGCCCAAATGCGCCAAGGAGAGAGCATGACCACTAGTCTGATGATCGCCAACCGGCAGGCCTGGTTTGGCAAGGGCAGCATCCAACAACTGATCCCACTGCTCCAGGCCGAGTCGCACACTACGCTGCTGTTCACCTGCCGATCGTTTCTTAACGGTCCCCTCTATGCTGAACTGGCCCCGGCGCTGACGCCGTTGCTGGTGGGCAGAGAAATTGTCGCCCATGAGGCCTCCCCGCAAGAAATCGACCAATGGGTGGCTCGCTGGCGAGGCCAAGTGCAAAGAGTGGTCGCCATCGGTGGAGGTAGCGTGCTGGATGCCGCCAAGGCGTTCGCTGCCCTGATCGAACACCCGCTGCCAACCCTGCGTTACATGGAAAAAGTGGGTGACAGCAAAATCAGTGGCGCAACGCTGCCGTTGATCGCCATCCCTACCACCGCAGGCACCGGCAGCGAGGTAACGCAAAACGCAGTGATCACCGATACTCAGGTCACCAAGGTGAAAGCCTCATTGCGGCATAATAACTTTGTGCCGCAGGTGGCGATCCTCGATCCTGACCTGCTGAAGGGAGCGCCAGACCATGTCCTGGCCTATTGCGCTATCGATGCCTTCACCCATCTGTTTGAAGCCTACCTTTCCAAGACCGCCAGCAGCCTGTCGCGCGAGATGTCGTTGAGCGGTATCCATCACTTCCTTTGCGCCTGGCCGGTGCTGAAACAGAGCGATGAGGCCCGCGAAGCGATTATGCAGGCTTCCTATCTGGGTGGCCTGACGTTGAGTATGGCTGGCTTAGGTGTGATCCACGGCATCGCGGGTGAGATAGGGGCATTGCGTGATTACCACCACGGCCAGGTGTGCGGCCGCCTGCTGCTGCCGTTTCTTGAATTGCTGGGGGAAAGCGAGCAGCCGCAGCAACGTGCATTAATGACCGAACTGGCCCTGCGGCTATTCCCTGAAGAGCAGGACAGCCCGGCGCGCTTTTTGATCGACTTTATCACTCGCCACGCCATCGCCCCGTTCTGGCAGGACGAGCTATCCCTTAGCAAGGCGGAACTGGCCATCGTACTGGAGAAGTCCAACAGCAAGAATTCCTGGCTCAGCTACACTACCGAGCAACGGAGAGTAATGATCGATGGGGCGTTCTTGATTGAATGATAATATAATCAGAACTATAGGATCGCAGGAGCACAACAATGAGTTTGGTTGACTGGATTTTAGGCGGCATCGCCCTGGGGCTGATCGTCGGCGCGCTGATGAAGATATTCGGCAAGAAGAAAGACGATTAATGCGGTGCTCCCCCTCTGCCTTCAGAGGGGGAAGCCGTTAAATGCGGCTCAGGCAGTCCAACGCTACCGCTTTGAAGCTGTCGAAATTGTCACTGCCCAGCAGGCGGGTCATCGAACGTTCGCGCACAAAGGTGACGAACAGATCGTAGATCGCCATCGCTTCCTCATAATCGTTTTTGCTGATTGCCAGCAAGAAAATGACGTGTGCCACCTCACCTTCTCCCCACGGAATGCCCTGTGGTGCCAGCAGAGTGACCACAACGGTCTTTTTCGCCAACAGCCCCAGAGAGTGCGGCAGAGCAATCCCCTCCCCCAGCAGGGTAGAAACGATGTCCTCCCGCTCAACGACCGAAGGGTAGAAATCACTGCCCACATAGCCTTCCTGCTCCAACTGAGCGCAAACTTTGCTAAACAGCTGCTCCTGCGTTAACGGCTCGTTGACGATCATAAAGTGGCTGGCATCAAAGAATTTTTCCAACATATACGGCTTGGTACGATCGACCAGCACCAGCTTGCCCAACTGCTCTAGCTGATACTCCGTTGGGAACGGCGACATCACCACAATCGGCTTGTTCTTCTCGCTGATGCGCGCATTGGAAATGATAAAATCTTCGTCGATACTGGCGAGAATTTCGTAATCACGCAGCGAAACGATGCGCGTCACCACCAGTTGCGGATACTTGCGCGCAATCTGGGCCTGGATCATCCGCACCGTAGAGTTACCGGTATCGCACACCAGCATCACCTGCGGATGGCGCTCATAACCAATGTTGTAGTGCCGCTCCAGGCCGACGCCAATATGCAGCACCAGGTAGCCGATTTCGTTCTCGCTCAGGGTATAAGGCGTGTGTTTACCCCAGCTCGATACCGCCGCCAGCGTCACATCATAGGCCATCGGATAATGCTGCTTGATATTGGCCAACAGCGGGTTCGGGATATTGATCTGGTATTTCACCCGAGTGATCATGGTTTTGATATGGGTGAGCAGATCGGCCCGCAGCTGCTTGTCGTTCTGCAGGTTGTAGTTATAGTGCGAGTTGATGTAGGACAGGATGTAATCCACCAGCGCCTCTTCGTCATCGGCGTTGATTTTGGTCGGCTGTACTTCCTGCACTCTTCTGGCAGCGATGTTGACCCGCAAATAGGCCTCTTCCGCCGCCGCAATCTCTTTACCCGTGGCCTTGCTCAATTCACCCGCCAGCCAGGTTGACGCTTTGCGCACTGCATCATCACCGTCTTCCACGTCAAAAGCCTGTAGCGGATAGCCGTCCATGATGCGCCGCAGCGCCACGGCACAGTAGAAGATCAGGTATTGCTCGCCCTCATCGGTCAGACGAATGGCATATTGCGACAGCAATGGGTGCAGCAGTCCGGCAAAGGTCAGTACCTGCGGCTGATGGAGGATGTCATTGTTCAGCAATGGGTTTTCCGCATCCGCCAGATGCAGTTGAAACAACAGATCGGTCAGGCAGGAGCGGATCGCCATTTCCGCACCAAACAGCTTCATACCGTAGCGCGGCTTGGTCTCGATGGTTAACTGGTAATGCGCCAGACGCTCCCTCACCTCAGCCATGTCGTTTTGCAGCGTACCCCGGCTGACAAACCATTCATCGGCCAGATCTTCCAGCTTCATCGAGAAGGCTGAGGTCAAAAAGCGAATCAACAGATAATGCACCCGCTCCTGCGCGCTGCGCGGCGTGGCGTGCTGTTTACGTTCCCGATGCTGGAGTGCGCTAAACCGGGCCTCATCATCAACCTGCAGGCGATATCCTGCCCCGCGGCTGTGGACAAACTGCGCACCATAACTTTCCAGAATATCGTTCAGCGCGGTGATATCGGCGCGTACCGTGCGGGTAGACACGGCAAAACGCTTTGCCAGCTCGTCCTGCGGCAACGTTTCGGACTGCAAGGCATCGAACAGCGATGCCAAACGTGGGTAGGGAAATCTCACCATTCTCTTTCCGTTATGAACGTGCCCGCCTAAGGGGTCAGGCGGGCAACTGGTTACTTCGCAGCTGGCAAGAACACTATTTGTGAAGGGCTGCCCACCGGGGTGTAGCCTTCAACAAAACTGAGCTTACCGCTGAGCTGGTCTACGCTAAAGCGGGTTACGTTATCGCTACGCTGATTCATGGCATACAGATAACGGCCACTCGGATCCAGGGTGATGGTGCGCGGATAATCACCTCGCGTCCAGGTCTCTGCCACCGGTTTCAGCTCGCCCTCACCGCTTACGCTGAACTGCGCAATGCTGTTGTGCAAGCGATTGGCGACATACAGATTTTTACCATCCGCAGCCAAGGCAATGCCAGCGGCAAAGCTGGTCCCCTTATAATCGGCAGGCAGCGTTGAAACTGCATGTAACTGTTTCAGTGTCCCCTTTTGGCTATCAAAGCGGTAGCTGGTTAGTGTAGATGCTTCCTCATTGATTAGTAGGACAATTTTACCATTTGGATGAAATATGAAGTGGCGCGGGCCGGCTCCGGCGGAAGAGGCGGCGATCCACGGCGGATCGTTCGGCGTCAGCTTGCCGCTGGCGGCATCGAAACGCCACTGGTAGATACGATCCAGCCCCAGATCGGTAGAGAACACAAACTTGCCGCTCGGATCGCTGGCGATCATATGCGCATGCGGGCCATTGTGATCGCTGATGGCAAAGCTGCCTTCCACCGCGGCGGCGGGTTTGGCCGCGCCCGCAGGGCCAATATCTTGTTGCACAGAACTGGCTGGACCCAACTTGCCTTCGTTGTCGACCGGGAACGCCGCAACGCTGCCGCTGACATAGTTAGCCACCAGCAAATGACGGCCATCCGGCGTCAGAGAAAGGTAAACCGGCCCCGCACCTTGTGAATCCACCTGATTAAGCGGCGTCAGGCTGCCGTCCTGTGGGTTGATGCGATAGGCGACAATGCCCCCGTGCTGGGTGCCATTAAAATCTGCCACCTCGCTGGCAACGTATAGCGTCTGTCCTTTGGCATCGGTGACCAACTGGGCCGGATTAGGCAGGCTGCTGACCAGCGTCTTGGCACTCAGCGCCCCGGTTTTCGCATCCACCTGCATGCGATAAACTCCCTCACCGTTCGGGTTATAGGTACCAATATAGGCAAAATGAGACGACGTGGGTTTCATTGCATCCTCAGCATGTAACGCCGGGCTGGCGATAGCCAACAACGCCAGGGACAGCGCGCTCCACAGCGGAGCGATTCGTAATTTCGAAGCCTGCCAGTTTCGCATAGTTATCCTTTTGACCGATAGATAGGGACAAAAAGATGCCCCTCACCCTAACCCTAACCCTAACCCTCTCCCGAAGGGAGAGGGGACTGAACGTGCCACAACTTAACTCCAGTATCCAACCGCCGCATCAAATCGAACATGCCACTGCTTTACACCACACCTAGCCACAACTCCGTGCCAGCTCCCTCTCTCTGTGGGAGAGGGACCGAACGTGCCATAACTTAGCTCCAGTATCCAACCGCCGCATCAAATCGAACATGCCACTGCTTTACACCACTCCTAACCACAACTCCGTACCAGCCTCCTCTCTCTGTGGGAGAGGGAGCGAACGTGCCACAACTTAACTCCAGTATCCAACCGCCGCATCAAATCGAACATGCCACTGCTTTACACCACTCCTAACCCCAACTCCGTACCAGCTCCCTCTCCCTGTGGGAGAGGGTTGGGGTGAGGGGCCGCGGGTTTACCCCACCAGCCGCTTGGTGATCTCCAGCAGAGTTTTGACATCTTGCGGGCGAGTATCGCCACTGGTGGAATCAATGATGGAGCTGTAGATATGCGGGATCACCTGCTTCACACCGGCTTTCAACGCAATCTCCAGGATCGGCTCGAAGTTTTCCAGATCGATGCCCCCGGTCGGTTCCAGCATAAAGTCATGCTCGGCACAGGCTTTTGCCACGTATTCATATTCGTCCTGATGCTTCAGGCCGCCCATCGGGAAATACTTAATCGAACTGCCGCCCATATCTTTCAACAACGCAATGGCAGTCTCTACTGGCACGATGCCATCCGCTGCATGAGCGCTCAGCGGCCCGGTGGAAATCTTCACCCAGCCCACACGGCCGGTCGGAGAAACCAGGCCATTCACCACGGTTTGGTTTTGCTTCAGCAATGCACGGCTGGCACCGACGCCGGTAAACACCTGGTTCACATGCTGCGGTTGGACTTGCTCGGAGATCAGGCTGACCATATTCGACTGCTTGGGATCGCCAGCCCCCAGGCCTACGGAAAGCGCGTTCTCGATCAGGCGTGCATAACGCGACATATCCGCCACGGCACTCTCAACGTCTGGATAGTTTTTGGATAGAACGCCCACCAGCACGTGCCCCTGCGCCGCATTATAGATGTCCTGCGCGTTGGCTTTTGAGCCAGCCAGCACGTTGAGGCAAACGCGGTCTTTATAGTAATTAGGCTTCAGCTTCATGCTTGGTTCTCCGTAAACAGATTTTTAATACAGGTAAAGACGGTCATCAGCTGCTGCTCGTTCACGCTGCGGACATCCACCTCAATCTTGCCTTCGTTGGCCTTGTAGCCACGGAAATAGATGGCGATATCACCGGTTTTCAGCCGCTGGACGATTTCCACAGTCGACATCCCCAACACCGCTTCATCAAAGGTGATTTCAACGCGGGCAATATCGCGCCCTGCGCTGTCCCAGACGGTTTTGGCGCTGATGCCATTCAGGGTATTCAGTTGGCTGATAAACGGCGTCATGCGCTCTACCATTTGCGCACCGGTGGTTTTCTCCGACGTCAGGTAGCTTTCGATAGCCTGCGTCAGGCCGAGGATGCCCTCTTTGCCCACTTTCATCGCCCGGCCAATACCGCCTGACTGCTGCTTCACCCACTCTACGTATTGCTTCTTGCCGATCACCAGCCCGCTGGTTGGCCCTTCAATAGCCTTGGCACCGCTGTAGATCACCAGATCGGCACCCATCTGGTAGTAACACATCAGATCTTCTTCGGCAGCGGCATCGACGATCAGCGGCAGGTTATGCTTACGCGCCACCACGGCCGCCTGTTCGACGGAAAGAATGCTTTTCTGCACGCAGTGGTGAGACTTGACGTACAGGATGGCAGCGGTCTGCGGGGTGATGCAGGCTTCAATCTGTTCAGGGGAACATTCGTTGGCATAACCTGCTTCCACCACCTTGCCGCCGCCGAGGGCGACCATGGTATCCACCGGCGCACCAAAGTTGACGTTATGGCCACGCGGCAACACGATCTCGCGCGGCTCGTTCACCGTAGCGGAATGCAGGTTGACCAACAGGTTGGCGTTATCTTTGACGATCACCGCCGCCACCGACTGGGCAATACCGGCAGAAGCGCAGGAAACAATCACCGCGTCCTCCACATTCAGCAGGCCAGCAATATAGGCGCCCGTCTTGTTGACCAGATCCTTGATTTCAAAGTAATGATTCAGGCCGTAATCCACAGCGTCAATCACCTCCTGGCGTGGCGTAGAAACGCCGAGAATGGTCATGCGGCCGGAAGTATTGATCACCTGCTTTAAGTTATATTTTTCATAAACTGAAGACATGAGCGGCTTTTCCTTGATCGGTTAATAGGACTTCCCCGGCCACCACAGCAGCCAGCGGCACCAACAGTTGTTCGCCATTCACGGACTCCCCTTCGGAGTCGGCAAACACCTGCGGCCCCTGGCGGAGATCAAAAATGGTCAGGTCGGCATCAAAGCCGGGTTTCAGCTGCCCCTTGGTGGTCAGGCGCAACGCCGCAGCGGCATTTTCCGTCACGCAGCCAATGACCTGCGCCAGAGAAAGCCCAACGGTAAAGAATTTGGACATTACCGTCGCCAGGCTGTGCACGGGGCCAGCCAGACGGTTACGGCAGTAGATATCGGAACTGATAGTGTGCGGGAAGATCCCCAGCGCGATGGCCTGGCGGGCAACCTCAAAGCTGAAGCTGGCCGAGCCGTGGCCTACATCAAGTAACACGCCACGTTTTAACGCGCGTTGGATCGACTCGCGCAGCGTACCTGCCGGGGTCAGAATGCGGTTCGGTTTACCGTTGTAGCAGTGAGTGATGATGTCGCCCTGGGTCAGCAGATCGGCGATCTCGTCCAAATCCGGCGGGTTGTTGCCAATATGCACCATCAGCGGCAGTTGCTGGTTTTCCTGCTGGATCTCTTTGGCCAACACCAACGGTTTGGTGCCGTTCTGGCCCACGACGCTGCTGCTCATACGCGCCTTGATACCAATGACAAATCCCGGCTTGCCGTCGATGGCCTGCTTGACCTGCTGCTTATTGATATCCCCCATATCAGCCAGTTCATTCTGCCTTAGCAGACCGATACGCGAGATATTGAGGAAGGCAAAGACGTTGGTTTTGGCGCTGCGCGTCAGGGCATAGAATTCATCGATATCGTCAGTGCCGGTGCTGCCAGCATCCACCACCGAGGTGACGCCGCTGCTCACACCCACCAGGTCCGGGTCATCATGATAAATCGGTGAAGAGGGATAACAGTGTACGTGAGAGTCGATCCAGCCAGCGCTCAGGCGGTAGTTTCCCGCCAGATCCAGTTGTTTGTGGGCGCAGGCATCGGCCGCCAACTGCCCGACGACGGCAATCTTTCCCGCCTCAATAGCCACATCGGCCAGGGTGTCGTCCACCAGCCTGGCGCGCCGGATGATTAGGTCATACATGCTTCGCTACTCCTTGCCAAACCCTGGGCAGTTGACCCAGGGCTTGGGACTTGATTAAGAAATGGCTACCGGGAAGAATGCCCCCAAGATCATGGCCCCCAGGATCGCGCCGCCGGTGATCGGCTTGCCCCAAATATAGAACAGCAGCGCACCCAGCAGGGAACCCAGGCCGATCGGGATCGAAGCGGCCATGGCAGACAGGATGATCAACGGCCCAAGGAAACGCCCGGAAGAGTTACCGGCCCCCATCATCACGTCCGCCCCGTAGGTGGAGTTGCTCTGATTGATGGTAAATTTACGCGCCAGGATAATCAGGTAACCAATCGCCAGGCCAATGACCAGGCCAGTCACCAGCGAGGCGGCAAAGTTGGCTACCGGGAAAACAATCCCCGCCCCCAGCAACAGCGCAGGAACACCAAGGCCAACCCCGGTCTGGATCGCCCCGCCAATATCCAGGATCCCTACCAGAGAGCCTTCGATAATACGGGCAAACAGGAAGCTGGCACCGAACGCCGCCACCGCACCGTAAACCCCGGTGTCCATCCCGGCACGCAGCATGGAAACGAAAGCCACTTCGTTAAACGCGCCTATGCCATACAGGTAATACATGTGTGTCCCGGCGAACACGCCGGACGAGAGCAGGCCAACAAAAATCGGGAACGACCAGTCGGCATACCAGAAGCCTTTGTCTGCTTGTGCTTCCATCATTCAGCTCCTTATTTTCCGCTCAGGGTGTTATGAATGGCATCCAGCCAGCCAGGCACGCCCAGGCTGAAGGATTCGAGAACTTTCATATCAAAGCCGCGGAAGAAGCCGCTCAGCACGAACAGCAGCACAATCGCCACCATCATGATTTTGGTGACTTTGTTCCAGCCGCTTTCCTCAACGCCCTTGCCAATCAGGATACCCAGCACCAGACCCGGTACGGCGTTACCCATAATCAGCTGTGCCAGACCACCGAAGATGGTGCCCCAGAAGCCAGAACGTTTGCCCGCTTCAATCGCCGCCAGCCAGAAGATCACCGGCATGACGGTGTTCACCAGCAGGTTGGCCGCTGGAACCAAGACTTTGATGGCCGTAACCTGCAAGGCCGCAGGCACTGCCGAAGCGGTGGTGTTAAGGAAGGCCACGACCAAAATGCCGATGATCCCGCACGCGATGGCCATCTTTTTTGGATCGTGCATGGTTTCCGCAACGTTGCGGTTTTTGATCATCAGGGCTGCTGCGCCCCAGTTAGGAATGATGCGATGGTCAACGTCCTGCGTGAAGGCCCCCGCCGCCACAGAAGACGCCCAGGCGTTGAAGAAGAAGCCCAGACCAAATGAGAAATGAGAAGCCGGATCGCCTTCGCAGGAGTTCAGCTCACCCAAGGTACGGAACGCTCCCATACCCTGCGTCGTCGGTGCGTGGAACATACGTGCGGCACCGGCCCCTACACCGACGCCAACCAGCCCGCCGATAATAATCGACTTAAATAAGATGATTAAAAACATCAGAATATCCTTCTTATGTCATGCCCAGTGGATCCCAAGACGCAGCCCTAGCGGCTATAGCTTGAAACACGACGGATATAACGTTTTTATTTCTGGGTGAAGACCACCTTTTCGGTATTGATGATCGTCACGTTCACGGTTATTTCTAATGAAACGGCATAGCTTTTTCTTTCACGCGCCAGGAAGAAGAAAAGAAATTTTTCTTTGGTGGTTCTCTCTTCCGCCTTTAATATTTTGACATCCTGCGGTTCGATACGCAGCAGAACATTATTGGTGGATTTTAAAATCACGCCCTGTACATTCGCTAATGCACCGGCAAAGGCTTTAGCTTTACTATCGCCTTTGCCCTCCACGTTAACCGAGGTGGTATAAGTCTCTTTCATTACGGATTGCCGTATTTTTTGACATACGCTTCCACTAGCCGCTGGCCTAATTCTTCTTTATCCATAAAGCCAAAGCCTAATACATTGCAGCCTTCGTTAATTGCCGTCACGCCTTCTTCAATAGAACGCATACCATATCTGGATTTATAACCATATTTGGTTTGTGCGGTGATCGCCCCAGCGCCGCCGCTGCCGCAGAAAGAAATGCCCAGTTGCGCATTCTCTGCTTTCATCACGTCACCCAACTTCATATCCGCCGCCATGCCAGGGATCACAATCACCTTGGCACCTGCATTTTCAACGCCTTGGCCTACTTTCTGGCCTTTACCCAGCCGATCGCCGATCACTACGGTAATTTGTCCCATGGGGTTTTTCTCCTGAATAATGTTAAATAATTAAACGTTATTGGTCGTTATCTTTAGCCACTTCAAAATGAACCGAAAGCAGATACGCCTCTTCAATCGGTAGCGTGGCAAACTTATTTACTACTCGCTCTGCCAGTTGCATTGAGCCGGCAGAAATTTCATCAAACAGTGATTTATCAACTTCCGGCAAAGGTTCACCCGTTATTGAGCGTAACACCATCGCGCGGATATGGGATTCCAACATTTGTTGTTGCACCGCATTGGTGTAAATATTCTCTTCACCCAACATGGCGGTAATATCGGCCAGCAGTTGAGTGGTAATCGCTGCGGCCTCACTGATGTCAGTCTGTTCCCTGTTACTTACCGAAGCAGTTCCGTCATTCACTTTGCAGTCACCTCTGGATCCAGCTATTTATCCGTTAACGGTAAAGCGCTTTACCTTTACCCGCTTTCTTTGATGTCTTTACCCTAACCCTTGGGGCATTGCTTGTGTAGCGCGTTTTTTTCCAGTTCGAACTGGAAATTAAGTGACGCCAGGGGATCCATTTCGCAAAATCGAGGGTTTTTACGCTAAGTAAATGAGATTGCAAAAAGAGTTTGCAACGCAGAGTTGCCAGTTAGCATCGCGGCGCAAAAAACTTCGTGATCGAGATCTCTTTCTTTTCCGGCCCTAACAGCCTACTATCAGTAGGACAAACCGACATTTTTCACACCCCCGCTCCCAAAGGTGCGGGGGTGTTGCTTTTGTGTTGTTTTCCGAATTTATGGCGCAGAAAGGGCGCCCTTTGATTGGACTGGAGAGTGGAATGACCAAACCAACCATTACCATTAATGAGCTGGATGCGGAACGCCTGGATGCGCTACTGGCACAGCCAGCCTTTGCCAATACTGACGTCGCCGCCGCGCTGAACGCTGAACTGGATCGCGCTGACATTGTGCCGGCATCGCAGATCCCTGCACACGTCGTCACCATGAACAGCCGCGTACGTTTTCGCGATCTGCATACTTCAGAAGAACATGTGCGCACGCTGGTTTACCCTGCCTCTCTCAAAGACAGCGCTGAACAGCTGTCGGTGATGGCACCTCTGGGTGCAGCACTGCTGGGAATGCACGTGGGTAAACAGATCAATTGGCAATTGCCAAACGGCGAAGAAGCCCGCATTGAAGTGCTGGAATTGCTGTATCAACCTGAGGCTGCGGGCGAGTATCACCGCTAAGTCAGGTTTCCGGGCGGCCATTCAGCCGCCCTGTTTGCCTCTTTACAGGCAAATCGCGATCAGCACCACCACCAGCAGCAACACGTAAATTCTGGCGTGTAGCCTGTCATCTACGCAGGGCAACACCCGTTTGGCAAACACGATCCCCGCGATACCCGCCACCAGCAGTAACCCCAAAATCAACAGATTCACATAGCCGACATAATGCGGTCCGCTCACCTTCCCCATGCCGAGATAGCTATACAAAACCGTCGCCACCACCGCGACCGGGATCGATAGCGGATTGGCCGCACTGACGCAGTGCTTCATGTCATAACCCTGACGGCGTAACAGTGGAACAGTCATCACGCTGCCCCCAACCCCCAGCATAGCGGCAATCACGCCAATTAATGGCCCACCGACCCACACCGTCGTCTTGGATAACGCCGTCTTGGCGGGTTTGTTCAGGAACCCTTTGCGCAGCAGACAATCGGCAATGGTCGCCATCATATAGAGAATAAACAGCCCGCGAATGGCGGAGTCTGCAAGCTGCATCGCGGCAAAGGCACCGATGACCGCCCCCGCGCCGATATAAAAGATCAGCGGAGTGATGGTTTCACGCAGGATATTGCCACTGCGCCACTGGGTAACGCTGGCATAGCTGGCGTTTAAAATCATGACCGCCGCCGAGGTGGCCACGGCAACATGCATCGCCTGATCGGCATGATTACCGGAGGCGGAAACCACATGATAGACGAAGGGCACCACCACAAAACCACCGCCAAAGCCAAACAGAATGGTGGTCATGCCGGTCAAAAAGCCGGTAAACAGCACCAGTAAAATATCAGCCATCACCCTGCAACTCCTCAATGTCGTTGGTCAGCTAGCAGGATAGGCGGCCTCCCTATGGCTTGCACACTATCATCGGTCAACTATCATAGCGTTTCGGCCAAAATGATAAGGCAGGCTATGCGCAATATCGCCATTGATTCCCTCGACCACACGCCAAGATCGGTAATTGCCATTGGCACCGACTATCCACCGGACTATCTGCTGCCCTTGCATAGCCACCGGCGCGCGCAGCTACTGTATGGTGCCACCGGCGTGATGCAGGTATTTACCCGGCAGGGAAATTGGGTGGTGCCACCGCAGCGCGCCGTCTGGATCCCGCCGCAGGTCGCACATGAAGTCAGGATGATGGGAGTGAGCACTCGCAGCCTGTATATCGAGCCGGACGCGCTGATCGCGCCCATCGCCGAGGTGTGCCAAGTGGTGAGCGTAACCCCGCTGATGCGTCAGTTGCTGATGGCTGCCGTGGATATGCCGCTGGTGTATCAGCAGGAAGGACGGGATGGGGCTTTGGTGGCGCTGCTGCTGCATGAGATTGCCCAGATGCAGGCATTACCGCTGCATATTCCCCTGCCGGAAGATCCCCGGCTCAGCACTCTGTGCGAGGCCTTTTTACGCCAGCCAGACGCCCACGCGCCACCAGGGCTTTGGGCAGCCAGCCTGTATATGAGCCTACGCACCTTTAGCCGTTTTTTCCGCAGGCAGACCGGGATGTCGTTTTCGCAGTGGCGTCAACGAGCCTGTGTGGTATTGGCGCTGGCACGCCTGGCGGCGGGCAACAGCGTTACCCAGGTGGCAATCGAGTTGGGTTATGAGAGTAGTGCGGCCTTTTCGGCGATGTTCCGTCGGGTATTAGGGCTGGCGCCGTCTTCTTATCTGGGGTGATAGCAATGACCGCCATCGGCGGTCACCAAGCATTACTGACGTTTAGCGGAATTTCTTATGATTGGCATCGCGGGTTTGCTTGAAGCCCTCAGCCACCTTGCGCGCGTCCTCCAGCTTGCCCTGATTCGCCAGCGCCATTGACTGATCGATCTGCCCGACCAGCGTCGCCAGCCCTTGACGAAACTCCTTCATCTCCGGGCTGTCTGGCGCTTTACTTTCCAGCTTCGGCGGTGTGCCCTTCTGGGCATCCATAGCCGCAGCACGCATATTCTGCAGGCTCTGCTTGAAGGTATCGGTGGAGTCGGTTTTCAATACAATTTTGTAATTGGCGGCCAAGGTATCCATGTCATCGGCCAGTTCGGCTGCCATCACCCATGAACTGGCTCCCAGCAGCGTCAGTGCTGCCAACACTTTCAATGTCTTCTTCATGCTCACCTTCCAGTTATTGTTTTAGTTAACCCGTTATAAACATAGGCATGGAACGGTAAAACCGATACCTGATATTTGTAAGGAAGGTTGAAGCGGGGAGTTGGGAGGAGCATATCAGCCCTGACCCTCTCCCAAAGGGAGAGGGAACCAATCGAGTTCATTGATTGCTCTGCGTAATACCTTGCTTTCTTTGTTCTTACTCCCGACTTTCCGAAGCAGTACGGACCAACCACGAACTCTGGACAGCTCCCTCTCCCTGTGGGAGAGGGTTTCGGTGAGGGGTATTACTGCCCTGCGATCTTCATTTCCGGCAGCAGCACGGAACCGCACTGGATATTGCTGCGCAGTTCGATATCGCTGCCGATGCTGACGATATTGCGCAGCATATCCTTCAGATTGCCGGCAATGGTGATCTCGCTGACTGGATACTGGATCTCACCGTTTTCTACCCAGAAGCCAGAAGCCCCGCGTGAGTAATCGCCGGTAATCCCGCTGACGCCCTGCCCCATCAGTTCGGTGACCACCAGACCGGTGCCCAACTGTTTGAGCATGCCGGCAAAGTCATCGCCCTGACCGGCAATACGCCAGTTATGGATCCCGCCCGCGTGGCCGGTACTATGCAGCCCCAGTTTACGCGCCGCGTAGCTGGTCAGCAGCCAGGTTTCCAGCACGCCGTCTTTGACGATGTCGCGGCGCTGGGTACGTACGCCTTCACTGTCGAACGGCGTGGACGCCAGCCCTTTCAGCAAGTGCGGATGTTCTTCAATGGTCATCCACTCCGGCAGGATCTGTTTACCCAACGAATCCAGCAGGAAGGTAGATTTGCGATAGACGCTGCTGCCGCTGATAGCCCCGACCAGGTGGCCAAACAGACCGGTTGCCACTTCTGAGGCAAACAGCACCGGCGCTTTCATGGTTGACAGCTTGCGTGGGGAAAGACGTGCCAGCGTGCGGCGGGCACATTCCTGGCCGACCCACTCAGGGCTGGCCATATCACCCATAGCTCGGCCAATGGTGTAGGCATAATCCCGCTCCATATCGCCATCATGTTCTGCGATCACACAGCTGGAGAGCGAGTGGCGGCTGGAGCAATAACTTTGCAGCATACCGTGGCTGTTGCCGAAGACCTTGATACCGTAATGGCTGTTGAAGCTGCCGCCTTCGGTATTGGTAATCCGCTTATCGGCCGCCAGCGAAGCCTGCTCGGCACGGGCTGCCAGCTCGATACCGCGCTCGGCATCCAGCTCGGTGGGGTGGAACAGGTCCAGATCCGGCGCGTCAAACGCCAGCAGATCTTTTTCCGCTGGGCCAGCATGGGGATCTGGTGAAGTGTAACGAGCGATATCCAGCGCCGCCTGCACGGTGCGAGCAATGGCATCCGGATTAAGATCGGTGGAAGAGGCACTGCCTTTACGGTTTTGGTAATAGACGGTAATGCCTAATGCGCCGTCGCTGTTGAATTCGACGTTCTCCACTTCGCCGAAGCGGGTGCTGACGCTGATACCGGTGGTTTTGCTCACGGCAACTTCTGCCGCATCGGAACCGGCGCGTGCCAGCTCCAGTGCCTGTGAAACGGCTTGTTCCAGCGCTTTGCGCTGCTCTGCAACTTGGGTGACTACTTTCATCAATCGGCCATACTTAATCAGAAAATCGTTGAGAAAAGTGCCGTGTCGGCATGGTTTTGCGCGCAATAACGCGCCAAAATAATTTCAGGCTGCGCCCGCTGGCCACAGCCCGATGTACTTTTGAGTCTAACAGGAACCGCGTGGAATTTCGCATAAAGCCGGCAACCTGTTAGGATTAGCCTCTTTTTAACGGAGCCTACCATGAACAAACAGCCTGAAGACTGGCTCGACGAAGTCCCGGAGAACGAAAACGAGGACGATGACGAGATTATCTGGGTCAGTAAAAGTGAAATTAAACGTGATGCCGAAGCGCTGAAAGACCTGGGAACCGAACTGGTTGAACTGGGTAAAAACGCCTTGGAACGCATCCCGCTGGATGAAGATCTGCGTGCCGCCATCGAACTGGCGCAGAAGATCAAGAAAGAAGGCCGCCGCCGCCAGATCCAACTGATCGGCAAAATGCTGCGTGCTCGCGATGTTGAACCAATCCAGACCGCGCTCGACAAGCTGAAGAACCGCCATAACCAACAGGTTTCGCTGTTCCACAAGCTGGAAGCGCTGCGCGATCGCCTGGTAGCAGAAGGTGATGACGCGATCCCGTCCGTGCTGGATCTGTATCCACAGGCCGATCGCCAACAGTTGCGCGCCCTGATACGTAACGCGCAGAAAGAGCAGGCCGCTAACAAGCCGCCAAAATCATTCCGCCAAATCTTCCAGTACTTGCGAGAGCTGGCCGAGGCACAACAGTGATCGTCAGCGGCATCGCTGCGGGATGGACCCCGTTCATCCCCGCTGATGCATCGCTGTGCTGCTCGTTTCACGGATATTGAACCGCAGGTTGCCCTCCAGCTCCTCCTCCGCTTCTTCAAACAACAGAATAATGGCACCAAAGCGGCGTTTGCTGCGGGCGTTGAGATTGAGAAATTCAATCTCGACCGGCAGGCTGATGTCGCCGGTCACCACGTCCCACAGCGCGTCCAGGTTGGCGCCAAATCCTTCACCCAATGCAAACCGCTCGGCAAAGTGGCGATAGAACGCTGGCAAGTCCGCGATCTGGTTAAAATCGAACTCTATTTTTCCCATCGGCTCACTCCATCCGCATGAAGTTCTTATAATGATCGCGCGTGACATAAATCAGACCGTCACTGGAATACAACAGCCGATCGGCACCGCGTCGGCCGCATTGGTAGTTGATATCCGCTTCGCGCCATACCCGGTTGTTGGCGGTCGGTAACTGCCCTTCACGGTTGGAAAAACGATCGCCGCCGATAGCTTTGCCCGGCAATACCTTGCACAGATTACCGTCACGCGCATCCCAACCCTGCTCACGAGCCTGTTTTTTGGTGATGTAGTAATCAGGCAGGCGCTGGTGCTGTTGCACATAGCTGACTACCCGCTGCTGCTGCGTCAGTTGTTCAATGCTCTCTGCCGCCGGGGTCGAATCGTTGGTCAGAGCCCGATCGCCATCCCCCTGCAGCGCACTGAACCCCGCCACCAGCAAAGCAATCAACATTGCAATAAGCGTACGTTTATTCATACCGTCCCTGCATATATAGCAAAAATTAATGAATCAAAGATGACCAAGATGTAACCATTTCGCATCCAAAAGGCCTGACGCCCGAGCAAAAACCGCAATTGATACGGAATTATTATGGTTAGTGAGGCCTTCCTGCGTGCATTTTAGCCCCCCGTACCGGGGAACGTAAACATGCTCAGTATAGACCTTGACGGGAAGCCGAAGATATCAATCAATCAGCGCGTGACGGTAGAGATGTAGCATATCGGCCAGGCGTTTTACCGGCCCGGTGACGCTAAGCGGAGCGAGGTTATCCACCAGCTTTTGTTGATATTCATTCATCTCTTTGAGTAACCGATCGTAGTAGTAAGCCCGCTTCACATCGTTCTTGGCGGTGACCACGTGGTCGGCGGTGCTGCGGATCTGCTTGTGGAACACCGAAAGCTCTTCCCGCTCCGGGATCTCGGTCATCTGCATCCGCTGGTGGGCAATAATCAGGTTAAGCGCCAGCCGGTATTTGGCAATGTCGTTCGGGAACATCATCAGCAGCTGGTTCAGGCGCTGATAGAGCGCGGGCAGATGGTTTTCCTTACGGCGCGCCGCTTTGGTGGTCAACGCCGAAACGGCGCTGCTGACCAACTGATTCATCAACGTGCGGCCGGTACGTTCACGTGAGGTATCACGGATCAGGAACAACACGATCATCGCCACAAAGCAGCCGATAATCTGGCCGATGGCGCTGTCGATAAACGAGGAGACATGGAAACTCATCGGGTTGCTCAACACGATGATGTTAATGGTACTCGCCAAGGTGCCCAACGATCCCAAACGGCGTTTCTGCACTTCGATACCGATGACAAAGGACATGATGCCCAGGCTCAGACACAACAAGAACATGCTTTGCTGGGTCTCTGGCAGAATAAACATATAAAACAGCGCACCGAGCGGTAACGCCACCAGCACGCCCAGCAGGAAGTCGAGCGCCATCATTTTTGGATTTGGCGTACGCATCGCCAATGCGGTCACGACGGCGATCATCACCATACAGCCGCTGCCGGACGTCCAGCCGGTCCACAGCCAGAACAGGCAGCCTATTGAGGTCGCCGCCCAGGCTCGCAGCCCGTTGATCATCGCATGGTGGCCTTCCGCCGACGGCCTCTTCACCACCACTTCCCCGGCCAGTATCTCGTTTTCTACCGCGTTGATGCCGCTGTTGGTATGCACGCCTTTTGCCACCAGCAGATAGCGCGTTGCCGCCCCCACCCAGCCGGTGACCGTTGGCAGATGTTCATCACTACGGTTGGTTGACAGCACCTGACGCACCAGCTTCAGGCGCTTGCGAACTTCCTGCGCGGTTTCCGCCGGGACCATCAGCAGCTCGCGGATATTTTCCTTCACCACATCCGGATGATTGAGCAAAATCAGGTAGGTTTCACAGGCCTGGGTGATCAACGTCAGCGAAAGCGTATGCAGCGCATGCAAGCGGCTGTTGACCCGCTGCCAGCGTGACGACTCCAACATCAAGTGACTGCGCATCCCGTTAATGGCGGTGGTGCTTTTAACCAGATCGCTCCAGGCGCGGTCGATCTCCTCTTTCTCTGCATCGCTGATACACATTTGCATCAGCTTGTACTGCCCCACAATAAGTTGATCTACCGCGCGATCGATATCCTGTTTGATCGAACGCGGGGAAAACAGCAAATCGGCCAGTATCGCACTAAGAATACCGAGTACGATCTCGCTACAGCGCTCTACGGCGAACTGTGGCGCGGCCAGCAGTGAAGTGGTGGTCGTTGCGGACGTGACGATGATAATCAGCGCCGTGTAGCCTGCCAGACCCCAGGCATAGGAGTTTTCGACCTTCACCAGCGAGGAGATCCAGACACAGACCCCCAGCCAGACGCAGCAAAGCATCAACATCACCACCGGTGCACGGGCACAGGTAACGATAATCAGCAAACCGACAAAACAGCCCATAAAGGTGCCGATAATACGCAGCCAGCCACGATAGCGAATGGCACCAGAGAAAGGTTCCCCCCCGGCGGCAAATGCCGGGCCGGCAGCCACAATGGCCGCCGTTAGCACCGACCAGCGCGGGGTTTCCAGATTGAGGTGGAAACCGACAAACAGGGCGAAGACGATTGCAAAGCTGAGCTTGCAGGCAAACCGCAGCCGCAGAAAGGTTGGGTTGTTCATTAGCCGAACTCGCGCAACCGATGCATCAGCCGGATAAACGGCGAGCCGCTGTCGATGCTACGATCGTTCTTACCAGTAATGACCACGGTCGCGGTGGTACCCGCCGGGTAAGAGTGCTGCTGATCTTTCTCATCGAGGATGATTTTTACCGGCACGCGCTGCGCCAGACGCACCCACTCCAGATTGCTGTCGATCGACGCCAGCCCTTTGCTGTTTGGGGTGCTGCTACTGTTATTCACCGCCGCGGCCAGGCTATCGACGGTGCCGTGCATAATGCGGTTGCTGCCCAGCGGGGTGATCTCGGCACGATCGCCTTTGCTCAACCCTTCAAGCTTGGTTTCTTCCAGATAGGCGATGACATAGAAGCTGTTTTTCTTCACCAGCGCCACCGCAGTAGAACCACGGGTGATAAATTCCCCCGCGTGGACGTTGAGGTTGGTGACCCAACCGTCTGCTGGCGCACGCACCGTGGTCCGTTCCAGATCCAGCTGCGCCAGATCGCGCACGGCGATCGCCTTGGCCAACTGATGCTGCACGGTTTGCAGCACGTTATTGGATTGGTCGATCTCTTCTTGTGACATCGCCTGGATCCCCAAGCGCACACGGCGGCCCGCTTCACGCTTCTTCTCGGCCGCCAGCGTCTGATAATAGGCCACATCGGCGTTGGCTTCGGCCAGTGCCTGTTGGTAACGTGGTTGGTCGATCACCATCAGGATCTGGCCCTGTTTCACCAGTTGGTTGTCGGTGATTGGCACGTCGGTCAGCAAACCGCTGACGTCCGGGGCAATCGCCACCACGTCGGCGGTGAATTTGGCATCACGCGTCCACGGCGACTCGGTGTAAAACGCCCAGGCCTTGAACACGGCGATGGCCGCCAGCAGGACCAGCAGCAAGGTGATCGCAATGCGAAGTATTTTTAATGACAGAGTTTTCACAGCAGCCTCAAACGAAAAGACACGAAATCAGATAAAACAAACAGCAATACAGCGCGGTATTGAACAACGCCGGATGCCAGACAAAATCGTAAATCCCGGTCGGCTGCAACAGGCGGCGTATGACGAAGAACAGGGCCAACGACGCTAACAGCTCAAAAAATACCGGTGGGAACGACAGTCCAAAAATGACCATAACCGGAAGCAAACTCATCACTTTATCCTTAATTGTTTACTACACCGGGGGTTTTCCCTGCTGATTTCACATTCCATTTACATTCTAGCGCACGGACGCCAAACGCTATGATCTGGTAGTTGACCAGGCCATAAACCTGAAAAAGGGTTAAGCTAACAGCAGGCTTCCGCGAGAGGGAATGTATGGATAACCGGAGGGATCGTGCAGCCACGGCAGTATACCGCGGCATGGCTGACCACGCTCAAGCGTTCAGAAGATCTTTACACCCGACGCGTTATATTAGCCTGCTTACTATCAACTCATCTATAATCTGTGATCTAAATCACTTTTAAGCCAGAGTGAACAATGGAAAGACTAAAACGGATGTCCGTGTTTGCCAAAGTCGTTGAATGTGGGTCATTTACCGCGGCGGCACGCCAGCTCGACATGAGTGTTTCATCCATCAGCCAGACAGTGTCCAAACTGGAAAATGATCTACAGGTGAAGCTGCTTAACCGCAGCACGCGCAGTATCGGCCTGACCGAAGCCGGTAAAATCTACTATCAGGGCTGCCGCCGCATGTTGCAGGAAGCCGCCGAGGTCCATGAACAACTTTATGCGCTGAACAATACGCCCATAGGCACGCTGCGCATCGGCAGTTCCTCCACTATGGCGCAAAACGTTCTGGCAACCATGACCGCCGACATGCTGCAAGAATATCCTGGCTTGACGGTTAATCTGGTCACCGGCATTCCGGCCCCGGATCTGATTGCCGATGGCCTGGACGTGGTGATCCGCACCGGCGAACTACAGGACTCCAGCCTGTTTTCCAAACGCCTGGGCTCGATGCCGATGGTGGTCTGTGCCGCCAAAAGCTACCTGACTCAACACGGGACACCGCAAAAACCGGCGGATATGGTGAATTTTTCCTGGTTGGAATACAGCGTACGGCCAGACAGTGAGTTTGAATTGATGGCTCCCGAAGGCATCAGCACGCGCATTTCCCCGCAGGGGCGCTTCGTGACCAACGATTCACAAACCATGATCCGTTGGCTCAAGGCCGGGGCCGGGATTGCCTATGCGCCACTGATGTGGGTCATCGAAGAGATTAAACGCGGTGAGATTGAGATCCTGTTCAAACGCTACCATTCAGAACCCCGCCCGGTTTACGCACTGTACACCGAGAAGGACAAGCTGCCGCTCAAGGTGCAGGTATGTATCAATTACCTGACGGAATACTTTAAACGCGTGGCGGAAGTGTATCAGGGCTATCGCTGAAGCTCCCCATTATCCCTGGAGTTCACTCCAGGGTAATAAGTTTGCTGTAGCTGATATATAGCGTTTACTGCTATAAAAACGATTACTCATTTTATTAATACCAATTATCGAAAGTATTTACCTTCATTTGATTCCCATTCTCTACTGAGAACTCTGCTGTATTCATTCGGGTTAACCGATCGGTTATGCGGAAATTTCCGCCATAGTTACGGGTAATAAACCACCGCAATAATTGTTTGAAGCATATCCTGCCAATCCAACCAAAATGCTCATTCTGCTACCGCTTTCGCGTGCTTGCTTACGCCCCTGCGGGTGTGATTTATTGATGAATTGGCGCTGGTTCGCCCAATTATCATTATCGCCATAAATAATAAAAACCAGGCTTCATTATTCATTATAGGAATCACCATGGAAAAGATCTCACGTACGAACGTGGTATATGCCATGTCGCGCGATAACGCCCCTGTGGCTACCGTTGCCAGCGGCAGCGACGTTTGTTTTGAAACCTGTGACTGCTTCGAAGATCAAATCGCCTCCGAACAGGCCGCCTTCACCGAACTGGACTGGAGCCGCATCAACCCGGCTACCGGGCCGGTTTACGTGCAGGATGCAAACCCCGGCGATGTGTTAAGGGTAGAAATTAAACGTATTACCCCAACCAGCCATCAGGCAGTCATGGTCACCGCTCCAGGCCTGGGCGTCATTGGCGATGAGTTGCAACAGCCACAGATCCGCACCGTGCCGCTGAAAGACGGCTTCGCATTGCTGCCCGGCGGCGTGCGTTGGCCGTTAAAGCCGATGATCGGCGTGATTGGCGTCGCCCCGGCCGAAGAGCCGGTCTCCTGCGGTACACCAGATGCCCACGGCGGCAACATGGACTGCAAAATCATCACCGAAGGCTGCACGCTGTGGCTGCCGGTTAACGTTCCCGGCGCGCTGTTTGCGCTCGGCGATCTGCATGCCGCAATGGGCGATGGCGAAGTCTCGGTATGCGGGCTGGAAATTCCCGGCGAAGTGGTGGTGAACCTGAGCGTAGTCAAAAACCGCGCGCTGCCAACCCCAATGATGAGCACCGCCGATACGCTATATACCTTGGCATCCGCCAAAACGCTGGACGAGGCGGCCGAATTGGCAACGCGCAATATGGCGCACTTCGTGGCGGACTATAGCCAGGTCTCGCTGGCCGACGCCATCAATCTGCTGAGCATCACCGGCGATCTGCAAATCTGTCAGGTGGTCGATCCGCTGAAAACCTGCCGTTTCGCGCTGCCACGCAGCGTTGCCGAACAGTTAAACCTCCAGCTGGATTAGGGATAGCGCCATGTCTGTAGAACAATTTGGTTATAAGCAGGAACTGCACCGTACCCTCACCCTTAAAGATCTTGTGATCTACGGCATGATCTTTATGGTACCGATCGCGCCGTTTGGCGTGTTTGGCTACGTGTGGGAAGGCGCACAGGGTATGGTGGCGCTGGCCTATCTGATCGGCATGGTGGCGATGTTCTTCACCGCCATGAGCTACTGGTCAATGTCCCGCGCTTTCCCGGTCTCCGGTTCGGTCTATGCCTATGCCCAGCGCGGCATCCATGAAACCGTCGGCTTCTTTGCCGGCTGGCTGATCCTGCTCGATTACATCCTGGTGCCGTCGTTGCTGTATATCGTCAGCGCGGCGGCGCTCGGCCCGATCCTGCCAGAAGTACCCGCCTGGGTGTGGATCGTGACCTTTATCGTGATCAACAGCGCGATCAACCTGGTAGGGATCCAGTTTACCGCCAAGGCCAACCGCTACATCTTGGTGGCAGAGATCGTGATCCTGACCATCTTTGTGGTGATGGGCCTGACGGCACTGTATTCCGGCGAAGGTTCCGGTGGCCTGACGCTGAACCCGCTCTACAACGCCGAGAAATTCAGCCTACCGTTGGTGATGGGTGCGGTGTCGATTGCAGTGCTATCGTTCCTGGGTTTTGACGGTATTTCAACGCTGTCCGAAGAGAGCAAAGGCGGGGCCGATGCCGTGGGGAAAGCCTCGCTGTATGCGCTGCTGTTGGTAGGGTCGCTGTTTATCCTGCAAACCTGGATTGCCGCCGATTTGGCTGCGGGCCAAAACTTCACTAACCTGGATACCGCGTTCTACGATACCGCCAATCTGGCGGGCGGCTCCTGGTTAAAGCAGGCCACCATCTGGGCGACGGCGCTCTCCTGGGGGATTGCCAATGCGTTAGTCGCGCAGGCCGCCATCTCCCGCATTCTGTTCGCCATGGGGCGTGACCGCCAATTGCCGAAGATCCTGGCAAAGGTGCATCCACGCTTTAAAACCCCTTACGTCAGCACCCTGCTGGTTGCGGTGATCTCCCTCGGTTCCGGGCTATACTTCAACGGCAGCATCGACAACCTGAGCCGGTTGGTCAACTTCGGGGCGCTGATGGGCTTTTTGATCCTGCACCTGTCGGTGATTAACCACTACATCATCCGCCAGAAGTCCAAGGCCTGGGTAAAACACCTGCTGTTCCCACTGGTCGGCCTGTCGATCATCGCCTTTGTGCTGTACGAGATGGATATCGAAGCCAAGATCCTCGGCCTTAGCTGGCTGGCGATCGGCATCGTGTATTACTTCGTGCTGCGCGTAGTGCTGAAAAGAGAGCCAGTGCTGAAGCTGGAGGACTAAGCCAGCAATCTGCCCCTTCTGGGGCAGATTTATTCAATCCTTTGATGACGTTAACAAAACGGCCCGCTGGTCATACCCCTCTGCCCGCCTCTAGGTTATGCTCGAAAAAATTCCCCTGCCTCAGGAAAAATCATGAAGAAAATCATACTGGACTGCGACCCGGGGCATGACGATGCGATCGCGATGCTGCTGGCATGGGGCAACCCAGATATTGAACTGCTGGCCGTAACCACCGTCGTCGGCAACCAGACGCTGGAGAAGGTCACGCGGAATGCGTTGGCCGTGGCGCGCATTGCCAACATCACCGGCGTGCCGTTTGCCGCTGGCTGTTCGCGGCCTCTGGTACGGCAAATTGAAGTCGCCCCCGACATCCACGGTGAATCGGGCCTCGATGGGCCAGTCCTACCGGAACCCACGCTGCAACTGGCCGATATCCATGCCGTCGATCTGATCATTGATACCATCATGGCGCACCCACCAGGCACCGTAACGCTGGTGCCCACCGCTGGCCTGACCAACATCGCCATGGCGGTGCGCAAGGAACCCCGCATTGCCACACGCGTGAAGGAAGTGGTGCTGATGGGCGGCGGTTACCACGTGGGTAACTGGAGCGCAGTAGCTGAATTCAATATCAAAATCGATCCGGAAGCCGCGCATATCGTGTTCAACGAGCCCTGGCCGTTAACCATGGTTGGGCTGGATCTGACGCATCAGGCTCTGGCCACGCCAGAAGTTAGCGCGCGCATCGCCGCCATTGGCACCGGTCCTGCGAAATTTGTCGTCGAACTGCTCGAGTTCTTCGGCCATATGTATAAGCAGGCACAGGGGTTCACTTCGCCACCGGTACACGATCCCTGCGCGGTCGCCTATGTGATCAACCCCAACGTGATGACGGTGCGTAAGGTGCCCATCGATATTGAGCTGACCGGTACCCTGACGCTGGGAATGACGGTCGCGGACTTCCGCTTCCCGGCCCCGGCGGATTGCCATACCCAGGTGGCAGTGAAGCTTGATGAAACCGCCTTTTGGGATCTGATTGTCGATGCGTTGGAAAGAATTGGTGAAGTTGAGGTTTGAGGCACGGTTGGGAGTAAAGTGTCGTGCAAACGCCCGACACTTCATTCAAGCCGGCATTATGCGTAGTATATCGAAAGTGTTCTTTGTTATCGGATGTCTCTCATGGCTTACTCTATCGGCGAATTTGCCCGGCTTTGCGGAATAAACGCAACCACATTACGCGCCTGGCAGCGTCGTTACGGCCTGCTCAAACCGATGCGCACCGATGGTGGACATCGCCAGTACAGTGATGATGATGTCCAGCAGGCGCTCAAAATTCTCGACTGGGTAAAAAAAGGGGTCACCATCAGCCAGGTGAAACCCCTGCTGGCTCGCCCGGCAGAAGGTCAGACAAACAACTGGCACACTCTGCAAGAGAGAATGCTGCAGTTGCTTAAAGAGGGAAAAATCGAATCGCTGCGCCAGCAGATTTACGCTTCTGGCCGCGAATATCCTCGCCCGGAGTTGGTCACGGAAGTGCTGCGCCCGCTGCGCAGTAAAGTCTCTGCCAATATTCCGGCGATGATGACCCTGCGCGAGATCCTGGATGGCATTATCATTTCCTACACCTCATTTTGCCTCGAAAGGGACAAAAAAGCGGCAGGGGATAACTATCTGATCACCGGCTGGTACCTGTCAGACCCGTGCGAAATCTGGCTGGAAGCGCTCAGGCGTACTGGTCAAGGGCAGCACATTGATGTCCTTCCCGTTCCACCTGCCAGTCTGGCTCCGGAGCTGTTTCCTGAACGAAAATGGCTGCTTGTCATGACAGGTAAACTCACCCCCGCCCGCAAACAACAGATTGAACTGTGGCAACAACAGGTGATGTCTCTTGAGGTCATTACACTTTGACGTTGTTCTTCCGTTAATTATCACAAAAGTTTGAATATTTATTTTTCACCGGGATGCTACCTTTTTCCTGTTTGTTTTAACCCCTACAGGAAATCATGATGAAAAAAGCGACCGGTCTTATTCTGTTAACCTCTCTGGCAATGGCTCCTGCCGCATTCAGTGCCCCTGCTGGCACGCTGAGCGTCCATATTCTGAACCAACAGACAGGTATTCCCTCGCCGAATGTTACCGTCACGCTTGAAAAAGAGCAGCAAAACAGCTGGGTCACGCTGGCTAGCGGTAAAACGGACGAAGACGGGCGTATCAAATCTCTCTATCCACAGGACCAGGATATGCTGCCGGGAATTTACAAAGTGACCTTCAAAACCGGTGACTATTTCCACCAACAGAAGCAAACGTCGTTCTTCCCGGAGATCCCGGTGATGTTCACCGTCACCAAGACCAATGAAAAACTGCACATCCCACTGCTGTTAAGCCAGTATGGATACTCGACCTACAAAGGAAGTTAAAGATAAAGCATGCTCATGTTGCGCAGCTAACAGCATGAGCATGCAAACTTAATACGTTGAAGCTACTGAGAAAATAATTATCACCTCTCCAAAGTTGGACAAATAGAAATAATTGTGTAAGTTTTAACTATGCAATAACGCTACGTTGTTCACTTCCAGGTGAGGCTCATGAGCTCTATGTCATCCATCATTACCCGGTTTGTTGATTACTACAGCAAGCTGGATAACCAGCCGCCATCTGCGTTGGCGGAGATCTATCATGCTGATGCCAGGCTGAGCGACCCATTTGGTGAGCATCAGGGTCTTTTGGCGATCCAGCGTTACTTCACTCATCTCTTGGCCAACGTAAAGCATTGCAGCTTTACCATCGATACCCCCCTCTGCGAAGGCCATCGTTTTGCCGTAACTTGGGCAATGCACTGGTCTCACCCGCGGATTTCAGGGGGAGAAACACTAGTCCTCGCAGGATGCTCAATCGTCGATGTTCAGGACAACCTGATTATTCTCCAGCGCGATTACTACGATGCCGGGGAGATGATTTACGAGCATCTTCCCCTTCTTGGCTGGGCGGTGCGAAGTGTTAAAAGGAGAATGCGCTCATGATGACTGTCCTCATCACCGGCGCAAGCTCCGGCATTGGTGCCGGGCTCGCGAAGTCCTGGGCCGATGACGGCTGCCACGTCATTGCCTGCGGGCGAGACCGGGCCAGGCTGGAAACACTGCAACAGTACAGCCCGAATATCAGATTACGCGTGTTCGATATGACGGACAGGGAGGCCTGCCGTCTGGCGCTTGCAGATTGCACGGCCGATCTGATCGTTCTTTGTGCGGGAACCTGCGAATACCTGGACCAGGGTGTGGTGGATGCCGCTCTGGTGGAACGTGTGATGAGTACCAACTTCCTGGGGCCAGTGAACTGTCTGGCCGCACTTCAGACCCAGCTCCTTCCAGGAAGCCGCGTGGCGCTGGTCAGTTCGATGGCGCACTGGCTACCGTTCCCACGAGCAGAGGCGTATGGCGCGTCAAAAGCCGCCCTCACCTGGTTTGCCAATAGCTTGCGCCTAGACTGGGAGCCCAAAGGCATTGCCGTCACGGTTGTCTCACCGGGCTTTGTAGATACGCCGCTTACCCGTAAAAATGATTTTGCCATGCCCGGCCAGGTGAGCGTCGACGATGCCGTGAAGGCGATCCGTCGCGGACTGGCGAAAGGGAAAAAGCACATCGCCTTTCCCACCGGATTCAGCCTGATCATGAAGCTGCTTTCAGGGCTCCCGAATTTCCTTCAGCGCAGGCTGTTGCGCAGGATGGTTCGCTCATGAAAATCGCCATTATCGGCAGCGGTATCGCAGGACTCACCTGTGCCTGGAGGCTGGCCGGACATCATCAGGTCACACTTTTCGAAGCGGAACCCACGGTGGGTGGGCATACCGCCACGGTGGATGTCACCACGCCGCAGGGCACGTATGCCATCGATACTGGGTTTATCGTCTACAATGACCGTACCTATCCGCGCTTTATGGGCCTGCTCAGCGAGCTGGGCATCAGCGGGCAAAAAACGCAGATGAGCTTCTCCGTGCATAATCCGCAAAGCGGGCTTGAGTACAACGGCCACACCCTCACCTCGCTGTTTGCACAGCGTCGTAACCTGGTTAATCCGGCGTTTTGGGGGCTGTTGAGAGAGATCGTGCGCTTCAACCGCCTGGCAAAAGAGGCGTTGGCGGGCGATGTTAACGAAAATGCCACGCTGGAGACTTTTCTCGAACAGCACGGCTTCAGCGCGTTTTTCGCGCGTCATTATATCCTGCCGATGGGGGCTGCCATCTGGTCCTCGTCGCTGCAGGAGATGCGCCGCTTCCCGCTTCCGCTGTTTTTGCGCTTCTTTGAGCATCACGGCCTGCTGGATGTTACCCACCGTCCGCAGTGGTATGTGGTGCGCGGCGGTTCTCGCGAATACGTACGCGCCATTTTGACCCAGTTGGGTGACCGCCTGACGCTGCACCTCAACGCACCGGTGCAGCAGGTCATCCGCCACAACGACGGGGTTGAAATCCAGCTTGCGCAGTCGAACCACACGTTCGATCAGGTGATCTTCGCCTGCCATTCCTCACAGGCGCTGGCGATGCTTGCTCATCCTACTCCTGCGGAAAGCGAGGTTCTGGGCGATATTGGCTGGCAACATAACGAGGTGGTTTTGCACAGCGATCCACGCTGGCTGCCGGTGCGCGAGCGTGCCTGGGCAAGCTGGAACTATCGCCTGAGCGAACGGGACCAGGCCAGCGCCTGCGTCACCTACAACATGAATATCTTACAAGGGTTACCTGAGGGTAGCCCCCTGTTCTGCGTCACCCTGAACCCGGAAACGCCGGTGGACGAGCGCTACGTCTGGAAACGCTTTGTCTATGAGCACCCGATGTTCAACCCGAAAAGCTGGCGTGCCCAGTCGCGCCGCGGCGAGATTAACGGCCACCAACGGAGCTGGTTCTGTGGAGCCTACTGGTACAACGGTTTTCACGAGGATGGGGTACGCAGCGCGTTGGACGTGGTGAAAGGGATCGCTGCAGGGGAGAACCTGTAAGATGAACAGCTGCCTTTACCAGGGTGTGTTACGCCATCGTCGCTTCCAGCCGAAATCACACCATTTTCGCTATAACGTGTTTATGGCCTGGATCGATCTGGACGAGCTGGATGCGCTACCGTCGGCGGGGATCCGCCGTAATCGATTTGCCGCGGCCGCCTTCCATGATGCGGATTACCCACTCGGCACACCGCTTAAAGAGAACGCCCTCGACCGGCTGCAAACCCTGACCGGGGAACGTCCCGATGGCCGCGTCATGCTCCTGACCCAGCTTCGTTATTTCGGCTTCCATTTTAATCCGATCAATCTCTACTACTGCTATGACAGTACGGGCATCCTGCGCTGGGTACTGGCCGAAGTGCGCAACACCCCGTGGAACGAGCGCCATTATTACGCGGTGGATGGCCAGGCGGCTAGTCCGCAGCCGAAAGCCTTCCATGTCTCCCCGTTTAATCCGATGGATATGGTTTATCACTGGCGCTTCAACGCCCCCGGTAAAACGCTGCTTATGCATATCGAAAATCATCAGGAGTCGAAGGTGTTCGACGCCACGCTCGCGCTTCGCCGTGAGCACCTAACGCGCGCGACCCTGAGATCGATGTTGCTGCGCATACCGCTGATGACCCTGAAAACCGTTCTGGCGATTTACTGGCAAGCGTTACGGCTGTGGCTTAAACGCGTGCCGTTGTACAACCATCCCGTTAGAAGGAGTTAGCGCTCATGACCGATCCTGCCTTTGCGCTTGAATCCGATATCCCTCGTAACGCCCGTATCGCGCGCTGGCTACTCTTTCGTTTGCTGAGCAGTATCCGCGAGGGCTCGCTCACCGTGCATGAAGGACGGCAGACCCTACACTTTGGCGATGAGTCTTCCGCGCTGCGTGCTGAAGTGCAGATCCTCTCGCCGGGTGTTTATTGGCGTCTGCTCACCGGCGGCAGCCTCGCTGCGGCCGAATCCTGGATGGAGGGTGAGTGGGAGACGCATCAGTTAACTCCGCTTTTACAGATCCTGGCCCTTAACGGCAAGGTGCTGGGAAGGCTGGAAAGTGGCTTTCGCCTGCTGGGCAATCCCATGGAGCGGCTTCGCCACTGGACGCGACGCAACTACCGCAAACAGGCGCGGGAAAACATCGCTGCCCATTACGATCTGGGTAACGAATTCTATGCGCACTTTCTCGATGAAGAACTGCTCTACTCCAGCGCGCTGTTCACCGCCGACGACCAGGCTCTCTCACAGGCGCAGCAGGCAAAAATGGCGCGCCTGTGCGAACAACTGGCGCTGACCGCAAGCGATCATCTGCTGGAAATCGGCACCGGCTGGGGAGCAATGGCGGAATACGCCGCCCGTCACTACGGCTGCCGCGTCACTACCACGACGCTGTCGCAGGAGCAGTACATCTGGGCTACAGAGCGGATTGCCCGCGCGGGATTGCAGGACAGAGTACAGGTTCTGCTGTGCGACTACCGCGACCTGACCGGAGAATTCGACAAACTGGTATCGGTTGAGATGATTGAAGCCGTGGGTAAACGCTACCTGCCGGATTTCTTCCGCACCTGTCAGGCGCGCCTGCGCCCGGGCGGCAGAATGGCGATTCAGGCCATCACCATTCAGGATCAGCGCTACCGCGACTACAGCAAAAGCGTGGATTTTATCCAGCGTTACATCTTCCCCGGCGGGTTCCTGCCGAGCATCACGGCAATGAGTGAACTGATGACGCGTCACACCGATTTTGTCGTCCGTAATCTGTTCGACATGGGGCCAGACTATGCCCGCACGCTGACGCACTGGCGGCAGCGTTTTCTGCACGCCTGGCAGGACATTGAAAAGCTCGGTTTCGATGAAAGGTTCCGCCGTATGTGGCTCTACTACTTTGGCTACTGCGAAGCCGGTTTTAACGCACGCACCATCAGCGTAGTGCAACTGACCGCAGATCGCGTATGAACCGCTCTGTGCAGGTCGTGCTGATGGCTCTCGCGTTCGATCTCTACTGGACGCTGGTAGTGTTGTTTCGCGAACGCGGCCTGTTCCTGTGGCTCGCCCTGGCGATCCTGGCCTGTCTGATGCTGTCGCCTGCACACCGTGTTTACGCCCTGCTGCTGGCCGCTGCGGGCTGCGGTCTGGATGCCCTCTGGGTGCGGACGGGGCTGATCCGCTTTAACAGCGACGCGCTGTTGCCCCTGTGGATGATAGCGCTGTGGTTGATGTTCGCTACCGTCTGGACCCACTTGATCCTCACGACCACGCTGCCGGGGTGGATGCTGGCTCTGCTGGCAACCGTTGGCGGTCCCGTAGCGTATGTGATTGGCGAACGTCTGGGCGCCATGACCTTCCGGGAGCCGACCTTGATCGTCGTCAGTTGGATGGCACTGGGTTGGCTGGTTCTGATGCTATTGTTCCATATGATGGCGGGGAGACGACAATGAGAACCTCTTTACTGATGCTGCTGTGGTTGGCAGCCATCGCGCCCTTCGCCCATGCCGCCGACTGGTTAAGCTGGCGCAAAGTGGGTGATGCCAGCCTCACATGGGGACCGTTTACCGTTTATACCTCCCAACTGAGCACGCCGGATGGCCGGTATCACGGGCCGGAGCAGGATCAGGCGCTGATTATTACCTACAAACGCGACATCGATCGCGACCAGTTGGTCGAAGCCACCCGTGACCAGTGGCAGGCGCAGGGTATCCTGGAGCGCGAACCACAGAGCGAAGCCTGGCTGCGCATGCTGCAGTCACTCTGGCCGGACGTCACGCCGGGCTCACAGTTGACCTTTGTTCTCAAGGGTAAGCAGGGGCAGTTCTGGTATCGCGCCTCGGCGGCAGAAAAAAGCTTTACCCCGCTCGGCTCCAGCCAGTCTGCAGCCTTCAGTACCAACTTTCTGGCCATCTGGCTCGATCCACGCACGCAATATCCCGAACTACGTCAGCAGTTGATCGGAGGTGAAAAATGAGACGCATTCTGACACTTGGCCTGGCGCTAATGATGCTTCTGGTGGGTTGTAGCACAGACATCAGCGACTACCGGCATCAACAACCGTCGCTCGATATCTTCCACTACTTCCAGGGGAAAACCGAGGCATGGGGCATGGTACAGGACCGCAGCGGAAAACAGCTGCGCCGCTTCCACGTGGAAATCACTGGCAACGTCATCGGCGACACGCTGACGCTAAATGAACACTTTGTCTATGACGATGGCGAGAAGCAGCAACGGGTGTGGCATATCCGGCGCGTCGGCCCCAATCGCTACGAAGGCACCGCAGGCGATATTGAAGGTGTGGCCAGTGGCGTGGCGGAAGGCAATGCCTTTAACTGGCGTTACAGCATGAACGTGAAAGCCAATGGCAGTACCTGGCTGCTTCACTTTGATGACTGGATGTACCTGCAGGATGACACGCATCTTTTTAATAAAACAGAGATGAAGAAATTCGGTATCACTGTCGGTCAGGTGACGCTTTTCTTCACCCGAAAAGAACAGTAAGAGGATCGCGACATGAATAAGCAACCCGTCATTGGGATCAGCGGATGTTTAACCGGCTCGACCGTACGGTTTGACGGCGGACATAAACGCATGAGCTTTGTCATGGACGGGCTGGCGCAGTGGGTGGCCTTCAAACCCATCTGCCCGGAGATGGCCATCGGCCTGCCCTCTCCCCGTCCGGCTCTGCGCCTGGTCCAGACCACCGAAGGGGATTTCCGGCTGCACTTCAGCCAAGCGCCACACGATGATATGACGGAGAAAATGGCCGAATTCACGGATTCCTATCTCTCACATCTGGACGAACTATCGGGCTTTATCGTCTGCGCAAAATCGCCGAGCTGCGGTATGGAACGCGTGCGGTTGTACGATGAAAAGGGCAATCGCGGGCGTAAAGAGGGCGTGGGCGTCTTTACCAGGGCGCTGCTGGAGAAATACTCGTGGTTACCGGTCGAAGAAGATGGCCGCCTGCACGACCCGGTGCTGCGGGAAAACTTTGTCGAGCGTATCTTCGCCCTGCACGAGCTGAACACCCTGAAGGCCAACGGCCTGACCCGCCATGCGCTGCTGGACTTCCACAGCCGTTACAAACTCCAACTGCTGGCGCACCACCAAGCAGGCTACCGAGAAATTGGACCCTTTGTCGCCTCGTTGCACGAGTGGGAAGACCTGGATGCATTCTTCGTGGCTTATCGCGAAAAACTGATGACGATCTTGAGAAAGCCCGCCTCGCGCAAGAATCACACCAACGTGCTGATGCACATTCAAGGGTATTTTCGTAACCAGTTGAACTCACGTCAGCGCGGCGAGCTGAATAACGTGATCCTCCACTATCGCGAGGGGCTGCTGCCAATACTCGCGCCGTTGACGCTGCTGAAGCATTATCTCGGCGAATACCCAGACAGCTACCTGCTGACGCAAAAATACTTTGACCCCTATCCGCATAATTTGGCTTTGCGGCTGGCGGTTAATTAAGTGCGCATGATTTGTGGCCGAACTGCTCACGTTTTTCGGCCATAGGTATGAGCAGGCTCAGGGGGGCACTTCTCCACCAGCATACGATCCTTGTGCGGTTACCCATGTGATCAATCCCAACGTGATGACGGTGCGCGCTGGGGATTAGCCCGAGCTTCTTCGCCGCCCCCTCTTTTTATGCATCTGCATAAAAGCAAAACCCGTAACTCACCTTTTTCATCATAATTTTTATCATTTTCGATAACATTTGCTAACCAGCACGTCATAACATCGATTTTTTTGCCTTCCCTGGGTTGGCATTTTATACAAAGCGTCAGCCTTGTTTGCCGAAGAAAGATGTGAAATTTTGCGCATTCTTGCACCGTTGCCTTTCCCTATACTCACCACCATCAGTAAATGTCGGTGAAGGGGCAACCTATGCAGCAGGCAAAAATCACACACCTCTATCAGAGTTTACAGCAGAGCGTTAACCGCCGAGCTGAGCATACCGCCCTGTTCTTTGAAGGCCACAAATACAGTTATAACCAGTTAAATCATAATGTTAATTTATCTTCCGCCTGTCTGAAAGAGAGTTTTAACCTCGCCAAAGGCGATGTGATCGTTCTGGCTCTGGGTAACCGACCTGAATTCTGCTCGCTGTTTTATGCGGCAATGGCGTTGGGGATTATCGTGGTGCCGTTAAGCACCAAGTTAAAATCGCAAGACAGCCATATCATCCTGTCCAGTGTTAATGCCAAGGCGGTTTTTTACGATCCCAACAGTCAGCCTTGGATGGCGACGCTGGAACCCGTGCAACAAAGCCAGGTGGTGTCACTGGCCGATTGGCAACTGATGCTCAGTAATGCAGATGACCAAAAGGTGATCCAACCCGTAGAGCCTGCCGCCATCGTAGCGGATGACATTGCCGCAATTATTTATACTTCCGGCACCACTGGCTCCCCGAAAGGGGCGGCACTCACTCACGGTAACTTTATTGCGGCTGTCACGGCTTACCAGCAGGCTCTCAAGTTAACCGAACAAGACAGCGCCATCCTGCCGATCCCTATCTGCCATATTACCGGCCTATCGGCTTTGCTCTGCCTATTTATTCATCTTGGTGGCACGCTGCATTTGCAGCAAAGATTCAATGCAGAAGAGATTTTAAAAACCGTCACTAACCATCACATTACCTTCCTGCATGGCTCGCCAACGGTGTTTATCTTACTGTTGCAAGAAGCGGAAAAGTATCCACAAGCGGGCGACTACTCAAGCTTACGGATGATCGCTTGCGGTGCCGGGCATTTAAACGTGGGAATTATCGAAAGGCTCGCGCAGTTGTTCCCAGCCACGGAAATCAGGCCGATCTATGGGCTGACAGAAACCTCTTCACCAGCCAGCATTTTCCCGGTCGATGTGCGCAGCAGCGATAAGATAGGCAGTTCTGGCTTACCCATTCCCGGCCTGAGTTGCCAAATTCGCGACGATAATCTCCAGGTGCTTGCTGCCGGTGAAATTGGCCATCTGTGGCTGAAAGGGCCGGTGGTCATGAGCCAGTACTGGAAGAATCCGGCGGCCAATCAGCAGTTCTTCCACGACGGCTGGTTCTACACCGGCGATATCGCCTGCCTCGATCAGAATAACTACCTGTATATCAAAGATCGCAGCAAGGACATGATCAACCGCGGTGGTGAGAAAATATACTGCATTGAAGTGGAAAACCTGATCTCGAATTATCCTGGCGTCAAGGAGATTGCCATCGTTCCCAGCAGCAGCGAAATCTACGGAGAAGAAGCCGTCGCCTTTATTGTGGCGCACCGGAATAAACCCTTGGTGAGCGACAATATTATTCATTGGCTCTCAAATAAGATTGCCAAATTTAAAATACCATCAAAAATCGTCTTTACTGCGGAATTACCGAAAAACGCCAATGGCAAAATCGATAAATTAGCATTACGACAAAAATTGACGCAGGCAACGTGAAATCCAACCGAGTCAAATAAGTGCGTCAACACCAGGAAACGAGCGCACCATGAGAATAACAGAGCATCTGCACCTCTAATAATAACGCAGAAAACGCAACCCTATTTAATCGCCTCATCACGAGGAGGAGTCATTATCATGTCAAACCGGCCGTTAGATATTGCATCGAAAAGCCAGGCGGCAATAACGAATGCAAAAATATATAAACACCTGATGCCATTACTGATCATTGTTTATATCATCAGCTTTATCGACAGAACCAATATCGGCATTGCCCGAGCTTCTATGTCCATCGATCTTGGGCTTTCCGCTACCGCCTATGGGCTGGGAGCCGGTCTGTTCTTTCTGACCTATTCCACCATGGAGATCCCCAGCAACCTGATCATGGCGCGGGTCGGGGCCCGATTCTGGATCACCCGCATCATGTTCACCTGGGGTGTGATTTCCGCAGGTATGGCCTTCGTCACCGGCCCCACCTCTTTCTATGTCATGCGCCTGTTGCTTGGCGCGGCAGAGGCGGGGTTGTACCCCGGTATCATCCTGTATCTTACCTACTGGTTTGGCCGTGAAGATCGCGCTAGAGCCGTCGGCATGTTCCTGCTCGGTGTCTGTATCGCCAATATTGTCGGGGCGCCACTGGGCGGCGCATTGCTCATGCTGGATGGCCTGGGTGGACTGCACGGCTGGCAATGGATGTTTATCGTGGAAGGGCTCCCGGCAGTGCTGCTGGCGTTTTATGTGTATGCCGTACTCCCTAATAAACCACGCGATGCCAAATGGCTGACCAAAACCGACATTGAGTATATTGAAAACAAGCTGGCTGCAGAGCGACCGGTCGGGGTGGATAAGAACCAGAAGTTTTCCTTTAAAACGGCGTTTACCAATAAGACCTTCATGCTGATCGTGGCGATTTATTTCACTCATCAGATTTCGGTCTACAGCCTGACCTATTTCCTGCCCAGCATTATCAACAGCTACGGCAAGATGAGCACCCTGATGCTCGGCCTGTTAACCGCCATTCCGTGGATCGCGGCAGCCTTGGGTGGCTTCTTCCTGCCCAAATATGCCAATACCGCTTCTCGCTCACGCATCATGCTGGTGTCCGGCTTTATGTCGATGGCCGTCGGTTTCCTGATTGGTGTACTGGGTGGCCCGGTATTAGGGTTGATCGGCTTCTGTATCGGTGCCTCGATGTTCTTCGTCGTGCAATCCATCATCTTTACCTACCCGGCCACGCTGATGAGCGGCCCTATGCTCGCTGGCGGGTTGGGATTACTGGCTTGCCTTGGCATTACCGGTGGGTTCTTCGGGCCCTATGTGTTCGGTCTTCTCGAGGATAGAACGGGGTCACCAAGCGCAGGCCTGTGGTTTGCCATCGTGCTGCAGACCCTTGCCATTATCGGGGCTGCGCGGGTGAAACAACCCGCAGGCAGCAAAGATAAACCGGCCAATCAATGCCCCCCGGCAGCAATGAATAGCGTGATTGAGAAATAGAGCCTAAAACGCGGTGCCATGGTGCACCGCCGCACAGAAGTAAGGTAACAATGATGAGAAATAAAGTCATTTCGGCTCAGCAGGCCGCAGAGTTAGTGAATAACGGTTCGACCCTGTGCACCATCGGCATGACATTGATTGGGGCCGCGGAGTCGATCTTGAAGGCTCTGGAAAAGCGCTTTCTTGAAACAGGAACACCGCACGGGCTGACCTATATTCACTCTGCGGGGCAGTCGAATCGTGAGCGCGGTAATCAGCATTTTACTCCGCCAGGCATGGTAAAACGCATTATTGGTTCGCACTGGGGGCTGGCACCCAAGTGGATGGAAAAGATTGCCGCCAATGAGGTTGAAGCCTTCTGTCTGCCGCAGGGGCAGATTGTCCATCTGTATACGGCCATGGCGGCCGGTCAGGCCGGGTATTTATCCAAAGTGGGGCTGGGTACCTTTATCGATCCCCGCCTGGAAGGCGGCAAGATGAATGCGTTGACCCGCTCCCTGCCAGATTTGGTGGAAGTAGTCAGCCTGCGCGAGGAGGAATATCTGTTCTATCCGGCGATCCCGCTGGATACGGTGATCATCCGTGGCACTACGGCGGATACCGCTGGCAACCTCACCTGTGAGGAAGAAGCCATGAAGCTGGAGATCCTGCAGGCGGTGCTGGCGGCGAAACGCTTTGGCGGCAAGGTGATAGCCCAGGTAAAAAACCTGGCGGAAAAAGGGAGTCTGCACCCGAAACAGATCGTAGTACCGGGCAATTTTATTGATGCCATTGTGGTGTGTGAAGACCCTGAACAAGACCACCGTCAGACCTCATCCTGGTTCTATGATCCGGCCTATTGCGGCAACCTGGTGGCCCCTGCCAGCGAAGTAGAAACGCTCCCGCTCAACATCCGCAAGGTGATTGGCCGCCGTGCTTGCCAATTCCTATCCCCAGACTGCGTGATCAATCTTGGCACCGGTATTCCCAACGATGTTATTGGCACCATCATCCATGAAGAGGGGGTGAGCGAAGCGGTCACCATCACCGTTGAATCAGGTATCTACGGCGGCGTTCAGGCCGGTGGGGTTGATTTTGGCATCGGCAAAAACCTGACCGCCATGATTAACCATCAGGAGCAGATGCTGTATTACAACGGGGCCGGAGTGGATATTACCTATATGGGGGCAGGCGAGATGGACGCTAACGGGCATATCAATGCCACCCGTATGGGAGACCGCTGTACCGGGGCTGGAGGGTTTATCGATATTACCCAAAATGCGCACCACGTGGTGTTTTGCTCCACCTTTACCGCCAAGGGGTTGGAGGTGGCATTCCAGCAAGGGCAATTAACCATCCTGCAGGAAGGCTCGGTTAAAAAGCTGGTGAGGTCGATTAACCAGATTTCCTATAACGGCGAAATAGCCCGCCAGAAAAAACAAAAAATGCATTTGGTGACGGAACGAGCGGTGTTTGAACTGACGGCGCAGGGCCCGATGCTGATAGAAATCGCCCCCGGCGTCGATCTTGAGCGGGACATCCTGCAACAAATGGAATTTATGCCACTTATTTCCCCCTCATTAAAACAGATGGATGCTGCGCTATTTTGTGACGCCCCTTTTGGCCTGAAGGAAATGCTGGCCAGGCAGTAAAAACATATTTGTTATCTCTGCGCTAATTCAGCGCGGTCAGGAATTAAAACGATAAGGAGTACCCTATGTGTTTAACGAATAAAGTGGCTATCGTCACCGGGGCCAGCCGTGGTCTTGGGCGGGGCATTGCCCAGGTATTGGCTGAAAAAGGGGCTGCCGTAGTCATTTGTGATGTCGACCAGGAAGGCGGTAATAAAACCGCAGCCGAATTGGTGAGCGCGGGCCATAAAGCCATTTTCATCGCCTGTAATATTGCCAACCGCGAAGAGGTTAATCAGCTATTTATTGCGGCCGAGCAGCAGCTAGGGCCGATAGATATTCTGGTCAATAACGCAGGAATTAACCGTGATGCCATGTTGCACAAGCTGACGGAAGAGAATTGGGATCTGGTGATGGATATCAACCTGAAAGGGACCTTCCACTGTATGCAGGAAGCCGCCGTGCGGATGCGCGAACGTGCCAGCGGGCGCATCATTAATATCTCTTCGGCCAGCTGGTTAGGCAATGTTGGGCAAGCCAACTATGCCGCTTCAAAAGCCGGGGTGATCGGCCTGACCAAAACGGCCTGCCGGGAGCTGGCAAAAAAAGGGGTTACCGTTAACGCCATCTGCCCAGGGTTTATCGAAACCGATATGACCCGCGGGGTGCCGGAAAAAGTCTGGGACATCATGATCGGCAAAATTCCTGCTGGATATGCTGGCGATCCGGTTGATGTCGGCCATTGTGTGGCCTTCCTGGCGTCCGACGAGGCACGCTATATCAATGGCGAAGTGATCAACGTCGGCGGCGGCATGGTGCTGTAAGGAGAATCGAATGAAAAATGCAAATGACATTGTCGTCGTCAGCGGCGTACGCACGGCGATCGGCACCATGGGCGGTAGCTTTAAAGATACGCACCAGCATGATTTGGGCGCTGCGGTGATCCGTGAGGCCGTGGCCCGTGCCGGGCTGCAACCCGCACAAATTGATGAGGTGGTGGTAGGTAACGTAGGGCAAATCGCGGAAAGTGGTTTTATCGCCCGCATTTGCCAACTGCGCGCGGGCTTACCAAACGAAACGACGTCCTATTCGGTAAACCGCCAGTGCGGTTCGGGTCTGCAAGCAATTGTCGATTGCATGCTGGAACTGCAAACCGGTAACGCCGAGATCACCGTCGCCTGTGGGACAGAGAATATGACTCAACTGCCCCACTATATTCGCAAGGCTCGTTACGGTTATCGCCTTGGGCACGGAGAGCTGGAAGACGGCATCGTCTCTATTTTAACCTGGCCGGAAGGCCCTTATCACAACGGTATGACCGCCGAGTTCGTCGCGGAACGTTTTCACATCAGCCGTGAGGCGATGGACGAGTTTGCCTGGTGCAGTCAGCAAAAAGCCTTGGCAGCCATCAAAGAGGGGCATTTTACCTCGCAAATCCTGCCGCTGGAGGTTCGTGAAGGCAAGAACAGCCGTCTGTTTGCCACCGATGAGCACCCAAGGGATACGCCGAAAGAAAAGTATGCGCAGCTGAAACCGGCGTTTAAAAAAGACGGCACGGTCACGGCAGCAACGTCATCAGGTATCAATGATGGGGCTGCCGCGTTAGTTGTCACTACCCGAGCCAACGCGGAAAAACTGGGGCTACCAATCCGGATGGTGATCCGAGGCTGGGCAGTGGCAGGTTGTGAGGCAGAAGTCATGGGCTTTGGCCCGGCTCCGGCAACTCGTAAACTGATGCAAAAGTTGAACATGTCGGTGCACGATATCGATCTTATTGAGTTAAATGAGGCCTTTGCTGCCCAATCATTGGCGGTAATTAACGATCTTGAGTTGGATCCGGCGAAAGTGAACGTCAACGGCGGAGCCATTGCGCTGGGGCACCCTGTTGGGGCCAGCGGGGCCATCATCGCTGTAAAACTGATGTATGAGATGGAGCGCCGTGGCGTCAATACCGGCTTAGCCACTATGTGTATCGGTGGAGGCCAAGGGATCTCTATGCTGTTTGAGCGGGAAAGGTAGTCTCTTAAGTTAGCGCAAGAGATATTTCCGGCCCTCTGCCCAAGAGAGGGTCGGATGGCAAACATCGGCTTACACATTGAGTTGCCTGAATTGTTTTAAGTTTACTACGTAGCACTGCTGATGGGTGAATAAGGTTATCGTGAAATTGGCAAGAAACATTCAATATTATATTTACCCCCCCTCACTATAATAGAGGTTTTATATCATAAAGGTATGAGTATGCTGATCACCTTAGAGCTGGCTAATACCATTGTGAAACGAGCGATGAGTATTATCCATTATAACGTTAATGTTATCGATCATCAGGGCGTAATTATCGCTTCGGGCGAACCACATAGGATCGGTGAGCGGCATGAAGTGGCATTTGAGGTGATAAAGAGCCGCCAGCGGATGACAATAGAAAATACTCAGCAGGCCGCCCGGTACAAAAATGTGCAACCCGGTATCAATCATCCGATTATCGTGGATGATCAGGTGGTTATGGTGATAGGTATCAGTGGCAATCCCGCCGCGATTGCGCGTTACGCCGAGCTGGCCATCCTGGCGGCGGAGCTGTTGATCAAACAGTCTTTAGCTATCCGGGAAATGAACTGGCAATACCGTATCAGGGATCTGCTGCTAAAACAGTATCTGGAAGTGGGCGACACAGAGAAAGGAAAGGAAATACTTCACCAGTTGGTACAGCAAGAAATCGACCTCTCTCAACCCCTGTTGCCGGTATTGATCAATATTGAAACCGGCGGGCATTTATTGGGGCAAACCATCGATCACATCCTCAATAAACTCTCACATATTTTAAAATCCCAGCGGGTAATATTGCTCAGCAATGATGAGATCCTGTTAATTATCACCGCTATCGACCAGACCGATACCACCGTTAAAGCTATTAATGCATTTATGGAAACTCAGCTGAGCCATTACACTATTGGCATTGGGATAGAGTCTGGCTCTGCCGGAGTTTTCCGCCAATCGATATTTATGATCAAAGAGATGATAGAACATGCTCGTGAGTCGTTACCACTATCGCGAGTCATTAACGGCCAGCAGTTTGCCTTTAGCGGATTGTTGAATGAAGCCAAAAGCAGCTCATTCACCCTTTATTTCAAACAGAGAATTGATAAATTGCTGATGCTGGGCACCGGTCAAATGCTGCTCAATACCTTGAGTACCTATATCGCACACAATGCCGAACTGGCAAACGCGGCGCGGGAACTTGGGGTACATCGCAACACGCTCACCTACCGGCTTAACCAGATCAAAGAAGCGACCTCATTGGATCCGTTTAACTTCAAGGAGCTTAGCCAACTGATGATTTCGCTTTACTATCATCAGGGGACGTTGCTGTCTATTACGACGGCTGGCACCAACGATCCCCCATGATGTGTCTAAACAGGTTGCTACGGCCCAGACTCACCCTCTTTGTCAGAAAACATCATTATTCACCCGGATAATCGCACAGTAAAATTCAGTATATTCATTAAGTTATGGAATGATATGATGATGACTGAACGACTAGCTGTTATCACCATTCCGGCCGTCATCAGCCCAGGGCCGTAATCTCATGGTTAAGAAACAAAGTAGGGGTTAAAGATGGAAATAAGCTGGCAGGCATTGAAGGGAAACAGCCTCAGCGCGCAGCAGTTGCATGATATTCTGGCGCTGCGCATGGCAGTGTTTGTCGTAGAGCAGACGTGCCCGTTTCAGGATATTGATGGACAGGATCTGCTTAACAGCACCCTTCACGTTGCCGGATACAGCGATGGCAAGCTTGTCGCCTACGCGAGAGTGTTGCATGTGGGTAATTCTCTGGATGCGGCCAAAATCACGCGAGTGATTGTTGATGATTCCGTCAGGGGTCAGAAACTGGGTGTCAGGCTGATGGAAAAAACCATGTCCTTAATCCACGGCGACGAACCAGGCAAGGCGATAAAGCTCTCAGCACAAACTCACCTCGTCAAATTCTATGAAGGATTCGGTTTCAAAACGGTATCCGGCGAATACCTTGATGATGGCATACCCCATAAGGATATGGAGTATACGTAGGCGTAATCCAGGCTGGGCCTTATCCGGTTTCACAAATTAGCTTTGGCCCCAACCCGCGAGGGTCAGGGCTTGACCGCGCTTATTACGCCGTGCAACCCACGGTGAGTGAATCCAGCTTCAGCGTAGGCTGGCCAACTCCTACCGGCAGGCTCTGCCCTTCTTTATACAGGATAGATTTTCTATACAGCCAAGTCCTCTCATCCCGGTTGAAGGGACAGAAGTCCAGATCACCCAACTTCTGTTTCCCTGCAGTTAAACTGGCTGCGTTGCCTCTTCTGCAGCAATCGCGGCCTGGACATGGGAGCGAGATCCAATCCGTTCCATGAACGACACCAGTACTGGCCAGTCTTTGATCTCGATATAGAAAAACGGCAACCATTTCAGAACAGTGAACAGATACACATCTGCAAGATAAAAGGTATCCATCAAGTAGTTCTGTTTCGATAGGATCTGACCCAGATATGCATATCTGTAATGACACTCTCTGGGGAAAGATATTTTCAAAGCAATACTTATATACGCCCCTCAGATTATCACCACGATTATCGAAATCAGTTTCTAATTTCACACTGAGGATTAAGTTATCGTTTCCAGTATCACATTGGACTTAAGCCAATTTTCTGCATACATCGTTTCCGCTTTCAATTTTTCCTTTATGAATAAACTGTAGCCAGCTAATCAGCAAGGTATTCCGTTTCTATCATTATCAGCTACTGCAGTTCTTTGAAAAGAATAACTGATAATGCTAGTTTCGTTTACAATGAATTTATCTCTGCCATCACAGCATCATTAATCTCGTCAATTAAAGCGGTCGGGAATGATTTTCTTCTTATATCGCGATCAATGAATACGCGTATAAAATATTTTATACTTTGATATTGGTCTAATTTATCTCCACACTGATTGAGTGGCTTTATTTTGTAAGTATTATCAACATTCTTAACTAAAAGTTTTACTTCGGTCTTATCAATATCTTTAAATGCTGTATCTGAGACAACATCAATCGAATATTCATGCTGCTTAAAATGGGAATTTAGAATAGATGATAGTTTGCCCTGCAATTTTTTTCTTAATTCCCCATCATCTTTGTCTGTAATACTTGCATTTTTAAGCGAATGCTTCGCCTCATATATTTTTGACCACGGATGTCTATTAATAATATCATTTAAAATCTTTTCATTTATGTCTTCTGTTTTTGTTTCGTAGATCCATTCTGCAACTTTTTCATTTAAGAAATAGTCATCACTACAATCCATGTAAAATTTTGTTAATGAATTAATACCATCACCACCACCATCTGAAGCTGAAGCTGAATCTGGCCAGGAAATATCCGAATCATAAACATCTGAAATAATTAAATTCCCACTAGACTTGACTATCATGTTTTCACACAACTTATTTAGCATAGATGAAAATGCTCTATTAGTTTTGTGATAATAAACCTGAGAGAATAAACTGGAACGTGCGCCAATAAACTCAGCGATGGAATCAACCCCACTTTCCTTATAAGCAAGATATATTTTCCCATTTTCTTCTACAGGAACAATAGACATGAATAAACGGTTATAATCATATATTCCACATTTTACACCAGAAAAATAACCATCTCTGAGTAAATAATCCATTCTATCAGCATCTATTGGACATGATGATATTATCGATGTCATCAACGGAAGAATATCAATCTGCGTGTCATTTATTTTTGCTAGGATATTTTTTTCTCCATACCTTTTGTCTATTATTTTAAATATATTTTCGACCTCTATTTCTTCTTTTATTTTTCCTTGTATTTTTAGATCGTTATATATAACAAGGCAAAATATTAAAGATAACTGTTCGTGTTCAACTTTTTCAGTTGGCAAGGTTAAAACATTAAGAGCTTTATGATACTTCTCATCTAAAAATTCAATTAGCTGAATTTTACTTGGCATGAAACTATCAAATTGATGAGACATCGGGCCATGGCCTATATCATGCATCAGAGCTGCAAGCCTCAACTCTTGAATATTATGTTTTGGAATCGAATTTATCTCACTAAATACCTTTCCATCATTATATTTCTTTCCATAACGAATAGCATTAAGGTGTAAATTCTTGAGTATCTCGTTAGACAAATGAAGTACGCCCAAAGAATGCTCAAAGCGGCTATGAACTGCAGAGGGGAATACTTTATATAAAAATGAGTTTTGTTTAATATTACGTAAGCGCTGATATAGGGGGTGATTGATAAAATCCATTTCTAATGCCGTCAAACGGATAATACCATGAATTGGATCAAGTATTTTTCTAGTTAACTCATTATCTATATCCATAGTTAGAACCTTTATATAACCAATTAATGTTTTGTAGGGTTGAGTATTGACTCCATAACGTCTCTTATTGAAGCGACAAGGTCAACACATTTTTTGCTATAAAATAACAATACCAAATCCGTTAATTAGCATACTTACTATTAGCAATGCTTATTTTGTAGTTTAATATCATTATTTTTTGCGTACCTCAGTCTGCTTCTTGCTCAGGACAACCCAGACCTCTTCATTTAGGCTGCTCAGCCAGATGCAAACATTCATAATTCTGATTCATATGTCAGGGACAGTCCATCGATAGGGTAGGATCGTCTACTGGGGTGCGGTTATTTCATCACCGTCTAAAAAAACCAAGTAACCACATGTAAATTAATACTTTTTTTAAAAAATTAAAATCATGGAGAGCATCGAGGGTGGTTATACACACGAGGTGAATCTTTACTTTTATGTCATGTCAGTTTAGCTCCCATCCTAATCCCTAGTTTATTTTTATTTTTTGGGTAAAATCAGAATTATAATTCATTTTTAAACAAAAAATAAGAGTTACTGACTTATTTTTAAAATACTGGTTATTTGCACATTGAAAATAAAAAAAACAGACATATTTATTAGTCATCTTTCCAAGGTGGAGCTAACAATGACCGATGTGAGTGCAGTCAATAACCATGGCGTGCGGATACTGAGTCTAAATGGTGGTGGAGCCAGGGGGATGTTTACAATCAGTGTGCTTTCAGAAATTGAGAGGATACTTGCTAGCAAGCACCTTAACCAGGACATTAAAATTGGTGACTACTTTGATCTCATTACAGGAACATCAATAGGTGGGATATTGGCTCTCGGCCTTGCTTCAGGTAAGAGTGCTCGTGAGCTGGAACGTGTCTTTTTCGATAAAGCGCATGACATATTCCCAACAAGATGGTCCCTGACCAACTTGTTTAAATCACTTTGTGCTCCTATTTACAGCAGCTCCCCTCTCCGGGAAACAATTAAAGCGATGATAGGTGATGAAACTACATTCAATGACCTCACTCGGCGAGTAATGGTCCCGGCAGTAAACCTTTCAACAGGGAAGCCGCAGTTTTTCAAAACTCCGCACAACCCTGATTTTACTCGTGACGGACCACTAAAATTGATTGATGCCGCACTTGCAACCTCTGCAGCACCAACGTACTTTTCCCCACACTATTTCGAGGATCTCCGCGCGTATTTTGCTGATGGGGGGCTGGTTGCTAACAACCCCAGTTACATCGGTCTTCTGGAAGTGTTCAGGGATATGCAGTCTGACTTTGATGTTACTCATCAAGACATACACATACTTAATATTGGTACGGTCGCTGAAGAGTACTCACTTAGTCCGAAGCTGCTAAGTAAAAAATGGTGGAATGGGTACTGCCGTCTGTGGGGAGTAGGTAAACGACTGCTGCTTACAACCATGACGGCTAATCAGCATCTTCATAAAAATATGCTCCTTCGTGAGCTTAAGCTTCATGATGCTCTCGACAACTACATCTACCTTGATGAAATTATCCCCAATGAAGCAGCCAGTGATATCACTTTGGATAATGCTAGTAAGAGTTCCCTGGAAAATCTAAGCGCAAGGGGAACACAACTCGCTAACGTGCAGTTTGCTCAGAACCAGAAGCTTAAAAATTTTTTCACTACACCTGCAAAACCTTTCAAAGACGCAATCGCGCAGGAGACAATCTGATGCATTGGGATTTTAACAATTACTATAGCCACAATGCGGATGGCTTAATCAGTAAACTCAAACTGGGCAAGACTGAATCCGATAAACTGAAAGCGCTTCGCCAGAAAGTCCGAGAGAGAACGAGGGATGTGTTTAGGGAAGCCCGTGAAGTCGCTACTGACGTCAGAAGACAGACACTGACACTTGAGAACGTCAGGTTAAAACTGGAGCAAACGAATGTGCGCTACCTTTCCCCCTCAGACCGTACGGAACTCGCACGGCTCATTTTTGAAATGAAAGATGAGGCCCGTGATGATTTCATCAAATTTCAACCTCGTTTCTGGACTCAGGGAAGCTTTCAGTATGATACGTTAAACCGTCCTTTTCATCCCGGGCAGGAAATGGATATCGATGATGGCACCTATATGCCCATGACCGTATTTGAATCTGAACCTAGCATTGGCCATACTCTGCTACTCCTGCTCGTGGATACATCCCTGAAATCGTTAGAAGCAGAAAACGATGGATGGACATTTGAAGAAAAGAATACCTGCGGTCGTATAAAAATTCCTCATGAGAAAACACACATCGACGTACCGATGTATGCGATCCCTAAAGAGCAATTCCAGAAAAAACAAACTGCAGCAGATTCAGCACACCTTATAAAGGCAGATTCGATGTTTGAGTCTGTAGCTATGAATCGGGATATGCGCGAGGCATATGTCGTTGAGTCCGATAAAGTCAATTTAGCGCTACGTGATGGGGCAAGAAGATGGTCGATCAGCGACCCCAAAATTGTTGAGGACTGGTTTAACGACAGCTGCAAACGCATCGGAGGGCACCTTCGTTCAATTTGCCGCTTTATGAAAGCTTGGCGAGATGCTCAATGGGAAGTTGGAGGTCCTTCATCAATCAGTCTGATGACTGCGGTGGTAAACATCCTCGACAGAGAGGATCATAATGGTTCAGACCTCACAGGGACCATGAAACTCGTTGCCAAGTTACTTCCTGATGAATTCTCTAATGGTCTGGAAAGCCCCGACGATACTGATGAAAATTTACTATTCCCAGCTGAGTGCGATCATAATGTGCACCAAAGAACCATCGTTGAATCTATGAAAAGTTTGCACGGTATTTTATTTGACGCTGAACGTGTAAACACTAGAGATGATGCTTTACGTAAAATTAATGAAGCATTTGGAAAGCGGGTAACTAATGCGTTGTTAATCACATCAATTGCTGCGGCTCCGGCATTTCACATTTCTCCATCCAAGGAGCCTGAGGCCGCGAAAATTAACAAAACTATGGTAAGTGGCTGATGGAGGAAGGGCGGATCCATAAAGTAATGATAAGTTGCGGGTATCGCTATACGCGTGCCCGCAATCTCCCAGAGAAGGCAATTCTGTACAGTCAGAATCGCCGACAGGGCTATTATACGAAAGAATACGAGACTGTCGCCGGTAACTTTTATGTTGCTCTGGTGCTCCGCACTGACCCCTTTACTGAACTGCCAATAGCTTGCATTTTTGAACGTCCTGAGCAATTCAGAGACCGTCTTATACCCCATATTAGTCTCGAAGGGTTACTGTGTTATGTAGAACAAATGGAGGCTGACTGGGATTCCAATAACCTGGAGGACACATATAGAGACGTTGATGCACAGATTCGCCGAACCTTAGTTAACTCAGTATCAGCAGCTATAGAAGGGCTGAATGATAAGAGAGAACTGGAAGGCGAATTTGCTGCCTACTGGCGACCCAGTGATAGCCTGTTTATTCTGTCAAATGCAAACCGGGAAAGCAGACTTAAAACCCGTTTGTCGAAATCATTTATGCCTGATGGTATAATCAGACTGGAGTATATAACGGTCGAGGAATCATCATTAGAGGACTCGGAAAGTGTTATTACAAAATGGCTCAAGCAAAGGTATCTTCACCGGAATTCGTTAAAAGAATACCTCATCAATACACACTACATTTCTGTAAACCCCAGCCGCCTTGCCGGGATGAAATGGCCTCCTGATTCATTTCGGGACTTACTGGATTGGCTTGAAAAAGTGGATCACAATGCCAGAGACAGAGTCATTGAACACATCAAAGCGGAAGGCAAGAAAAGGTACATTTTTCTCTTTGATATTTTCAATCAGGATATCTTTGCTATCTATATTGAGTTCAGCACAAAGTCTATTGATTTCAGAAGATATAAGAGATCAGCCAAAAACTCAAAAACCAAACTAGCCACAATGTTGGGCGGCAAAAACGTTTGTACAACGTATCAAAGACTAGGGGTTGTTCGCGCGGACATTAAGACACTACTTAGCCGAAATTCCCGGAGGGAAGGGGCAGCCAACCTGTCAGAAAAGCGTATAGCTCTGGTCGGTTGTGGAACAATTGGTGGGTATCTTGCGGAATTATTACTCCGGAATGGGGCTGGATGTGGCAAAGGTATCCTGCACCTTTATGATGATGATTTATACAAACCTAGTAATTTTGGTCGCCATACTTTATCGTCACATGATTTTGGGTGGTCAAAATCCCTTTCACTTGCGACAAAACTCCAAGACTCAGTGCATTTACAAACGAAGGTTGTCGGATTTGAAAAAAAATTTCTTATCAGCACAGATGTAATGCAGAAATACGACGTTATTATTGATGCTACAGGCCGCCCTCCGGTATCTAAGCGTATGGCGGCTATAGTAAGAAATATTCCATCAGAGCAAAGACCAATCGTTATTCATGCCTTTAATGATGGCAACGGACGGGCATCAAAAGTTTTCATCGATGATGGTCGTAGCTGTTATGGGTGCATGGTTTCCAATCCTGAAAAATACCGCAATGGGATCGATTCGCGATTTTACCATCTCGATATATCAAGTGAGAAAAACAAAAGTTGTGGTAGCACTTACACACCTTATGATGCTGCAGTGAGTAGTATAACTGCATCTTTGGCACAAATGGCAGTATTGAGCACTCTGGAGCCAGAGCTAAAGTGGACTTACAGTGAACATGTACTTGAGGGGGGGCGTTCGCTCAGACCTCAATTTTTGCCACACCAGCCTAATTGTCCTGTTTGTAATGAACATAAATGAATTAGTATTTATTGATAACTTTGACAATCATGTTGTTATCATGAGTGAGGTCGTGCAGCGGCTCAATTCATATCGACAAATACATTATACCAGTACCGAAGCTGGAGGGACTCTAATAGGAGAACGCCGAGGACAACACATTGTCATTACTAACATTTCAGAGCCCGGTCAGGATGACGTCAGGAGTCGTACTCGGATCGAAAGAAAAGGCGCTCACCATCAACAAAAAGTGGACGACTTATTTCAACAATCAGACGGCTTTCTTGTTTACTTGGGAGAATGGCATACACATCCGGAAGATTTCCCTCAGCCATCAGATATTGACATAAAATCATGGCTGACTGGCTTGGTTGCGACTGAAAAAATGGTCATGCTAATTGTAGGCAGAAAAGGAGTATGGTTAGGTAAAAAACATGGAAATGACATAAAAAGTTTGAAAGAGAAAATAAATATTGGCTAGAATTAGTGACTCATTACTGCTCTGAGATATTAGCTGTGTTTATCCAAAAAAATTTAAGCGAATCGCTATGGATTTAACAGGCACCTCAGATTCTATTTTAGATGACTCTGAGGTGCCGATGAACAGTAAGCTTAACATCTACTTTTCGCTCATAACAAACCAAAGTATTTAAGACGGACAGCAAAGTGCAAGAGGAAGTCAGCAAAGATAATCACTGGGAAGAAACACTTCAAAAATTACACCTACAATTTATCGCAATTTTATTGTAATATAAATTATTATTTTTATATTAGATTCTAAAAGTTCGCATTAAAAATGCATCATCATCAAATAGTTATTTAAATAAGGAAGGAGTGCCAAATAAGTGGAAAAAAAGTATAATAGTTCGTATGTATTGTTTTTAGTTATTTGGTTGCTGATTATCATTACCTTTATGGTAACAAAGTCAGGCCTTATTGCAGCATTCACAATTTTTTATACAGGATTACTTCCATTTATCTACATTGTACTCTGGCTCTCAACATCAGAGGCAGGAAGAAACCTAAGAGATCATGCGAAAAAATGGCATATTGCCATTGGCATTTCGTGGTTTGTATTCGCGTACGTTATTTATGCTCAAAAATGGGCTGCAGAAACCATAAATGAAGTATTTTTTGTAGATGCTAGCAATCTCGCTATTACATATAAATTGCTGGTATTCTTATTTGCTCCATTCGGGATTCTTTACCAGAAGTCGATCTTATCCGGTTTTTGGAACACTCTTATTGTGGTTGCAATGATATGGGGTGGAATTTTCCCTATACTTCTAATACTCCCTATTCCGTTTAAAAAAGTCGTTAAAATCTTAGTTGTGAGTTTTTTGGCTATCGGTTCGTTTTCAGCCTTTATTGGTGTTACATCAAGCCTAGCATTAAACAAAGAACATTTAGTCAAACAATTTGCATTGTGGGCAGATTTTAATAGCTACCACTTATGTTCTGACAATTGGGCAAAAACAACTGAAAGTGTGCTTTTTTTAGGAGGAGATCGTATTTTAGCTTACCAACCGACAAACCCGGAAGGGTTTCAATTTTCAGTAAAAACATGCAACTACGAGAAAAGTTTTTAACAAATCAATCAAATATACACTTTTGGTAGCTGAGTGAAATTTAGCTTTAGCCCCAACCCACTAAGGGTCAGGGCTTGATAGAGTAAACCGCGCTTATTACGCCGTGCCGCCCACGGTCAGTGAATCCAGCTTCAGCGTAGGTTGGCCAACCCCTACCGGCAGGCTCTGCCCTTCTTTACCGCACACGCCTACGCCCTTATCCAGCGCCAGATCGTTACCCACCATCGAAATCTGCTGCATCGCCTCAATACCTGAACCGATCAACGTGGCCCCCTTCACCGGTTTGGTAACGCGGCCATTTTCGATCAGATAGGCTTCAGAGGTGGAGAAGACAAATTTCCCGGAGGTGATATCAACCTGACCACCGCCAAAGTTCGGCGCATACAGGCCATACTCCACGCTGGCGATAATATCTTCCGGCGTCGACTGGCCAGCCAGCATGTAGGTGTTGGTCATGCGCGGCATTGGCAGGTGAGCATAAGACTCGCGGCGGCCGTTGCCGGTAGGCGCTACGCCCATCAGCCGTGCGTTGAGTTTATCCTGCATGTAGCCTTTCAGAATGCCGTTCTCAATCAGCACGTTGTATTGACCCGGCACGCCTTCGTCATCGATCGCAAGCGATCCACGGCGGCCTTGCAAGGTGCCATCATCCACCACGGTGCACAGCTCAGAAGCCACCAACTGCCCCATCTGGCCGCTGAATACCGAAGTGCCACGGCGGTTGAAGTCACCTTCCAGCCCGTGACCGACTGCTTCATGCAGCAATACGCCCGGCCAACCCGCGCCCAGTACCACAGGCATGGTGCCCGCAGGGGCAGCCACGGCAGAGAGGTTGACCAGCGCCATACGCACCGCTTCTTTGGCAAAAGCATCGGCACGTACTTCACCGTCTACCACTTCCAGGAAGTAGTCATAGCCAAAACGGCCACCGCCACCGCTGGCACCGCGCTCACGCTTGCCGTCTTCTTCCACCAGCACGCTGACGGAGAAACGCACCAGCGGGCGAACGTCCGCCGCCAGAGTGCCGTCCGTTGCCGCAACCAGTATCTGTTCATACACACCGGTGATGCTGGCCGTCACTTCCTGCACGCGCTTGTCAGCAGCACGCGCGACCTTGTCTACCCGGTGCAACAGCGCGATCTTCTCTTCCCGCGGCAGGCTTTGCAGTGGATCGAGCAAAGGATACAGCGCCTGATAGCCGATCTCACCCAGCGTATGGACTTTGCCATTGCCGCTGTCACGCACAATGCTGCGAGCAGCCTGAGCGCTTTGGTTCAGAGCGTTCAGGGTGATTTGGTCCGCATAGGCAAAGCCGGTCTTTTCACCGCTGACCGCACGCACGCCAACGCCCTGGTCGATATTGTACGAGCCATCTTTGATGATGCCATCCTCAATCACCCAGGCTTCGTGGTAGCTGGACTGAAAATAGAGATCGGCGTAATCGAGGCGGCGTTCGGCCAGTTGACCCAATACGGAGAACAGGTCTTGATGACTCAGCTTATTCACAGCGAGTAACTGCTCACTGACAAACGACAGGCTCATAATTTTTTCACTCTTTATTGGAGGAGTTTTCAACCGGCGCAATCAGCGTCGGCTGGAATCGGTTGTGCTGCATCACCGGCATCTGTTTGCGGATGGTATGCAACTTGCCGGTATCCACGCGCACTTTCAGCGCGGAAACCGCGTCGGGGTTTTCTGCCAGCACATTGCCCCAGCTGTCTACCACCATGGAATGTCCCCAGGTACGGCGGGTGGCTCCGTGGCGGCCTACCTGCGCGGGAGCCAGGATCACACACTGGTTCTCGATAGCGCGGGCACGCAGCAAAATCTCCCAGTGTGCCTCACCGGTCACGCGGGTAAATGCGGCGGGCACCGAGATCAGTTCCGCACCTTGCGCGCGCAGCGCCTGATACAGGCCAGGGAAGCGCAGGTCGTAGCATATCGTCATGCCCAAGCGGCCAACCGGCGTATCAACCACCGTTAATTGCTGGCCATGCTGATAGGTATCCGACTCGCGATAATGGGCATGGATATCATTGATATCTACGTCGAACATATGCAGTTTGTCGTAACGACCACGGATTTCGCCCTGATCGTCAAACAGCAGGCTGCTGGTGGTGATACGCGTCGGATCTTCGCGGCTGATCAATGGCATAGAGCCAATCAGCAACCATACTCCATAACGGCGAGCCATATCACGCACCGCCTGCTGCAACGGCCCGTGACCTTCCGTTTCCGCATGTTCACGGTAGGCGGCCGAGTTGGCAAACAGTAAGGCGTTCTCCGGAGTCATCACCAGTTTTATCCCGGGATTGAGCTGCTTGATCTGCTGCTCAATCTGGGCCAGGTTGTCCCGTATCTGCTCACCGCTACACAGCTGTAATAACGCAACGTTAGCATTTTTCATGGCGATTTATCCTCTTTTGGCTTACGCAACACCTCATGAATACTTGGGTGGTCCAGGCTGCCGGTAATGTCATAGCGGATAAACGAGATCTTGCTCCACAACGGCCCCAGCACTTTCGAGGCCGCAAACACCGCCGCCCCCACAATCGGGTTGATCACAAACGCGGTCGCCACGCCGACCGTTGCCGAGATCTCTGGCGCTATCACGGCCTGCATATCAATCTGGCGTTTCACCAGGTCGATCTGGCCGCTCATGGCAATATCCGCCGCCAGCCCATCCACCAAAAAGTTATCTGTATGCATTATGCCATCTTTCGCCCAGATAGTGCCGCGTATGGAGTCAAAGTAAAATCCATTACCGAAGGTATCACGGAAGTCGAACTGTAATTTGCGCAGCAGGGCATCAAAGCTGACCAGGCGTAACAACTGCCCAGCCCTGCCACCGCCGACGTTGTCAATCTCGCCTTTGCCCAGATCGACCTTCATGGTGCCATTGAGCGTGTTGATCTGCGGTTTCCATGGCTGCCCATGCCAGTGCAGATCAAAATCGATATCGTAGGGTGCGTCTTTTAATGGAATGATCACGCCGAAGAAACTGGCGGTACGATCGATTTTGCTGCCCAGCAGTTTGCCCTTTAACGCACTCCGCTCTTCCTGAGCGTTCTGTTTCCACAGGCCGGTGGCGCTCATACGGCCATAGCCGGTATCTACCAGACCATGGCTGAGCACTAACGAGTCGCCATCGTGTTTAACGTCGGCTTCAACCGTGCCAAGGTTCTGCCCCATCATCCAGCAGGATTTACAGCGCAACATCAGTGAAGGCCAATCCTGGAACGAGATCCGCTCCTTCGAATCCAACGGGTTGGTTCCGCCAGCACTGCCGTCGCCGCTGGCGAACTGCGGGTTGTAGTAAAGATAGCCAAGATCCGCGCGCCACACGCCCTTATCCGGCATAGACAGGCTACCATCAATCTCTTTACCCTTGGCGGTAACGGTCGTTCCCGCCAACTGCTGCACGACCGCCAGCTGAAGGTTATGCCACGCCTGTCCGCCCAGCGTCAGCTGCGGCGTTTCGAGCGTTACGCTGGTTGGGAACACAAAGTTGCCCACCTTGCCTGCACCACTGCTTTGCTTCATCGCGGGTGCCAATAGCCCCAGCCATTGCTCGCCATCCAGCGCGGGCAAGTTGAGCACCAGGGATTTATCTTTGGGTAACGTTGGCGTAGAGGAACCGCCGGTTTGCCAGGCGGCACGTGCCAGCGTCACCTGCTGTTTGGCCAGCAGCCATTCGCTGTTGAAGTGGTTTTGCTTGCCCGCACTGCCATTGAGCATAAACCCTTGCAGGCCGCCGTTCACTTTTACGCTAACAGGTAACGCTTCCCCTGCGGGTTTATTCAGGGGAGAAGGTAAGTGACTGCTTACTTTTTTCAGATCGGCATTCACACCAATCTCATAGTTCGGCTCGCCTTTATGCGGCAGGTTGATCGCCACCTTACCCTGCCAAGCGGCGCTGCCAGCCAGCTTTTTGGCAAACTCTGGCGGCAGGCCTTCAACCTTGGCCGGTTGCCAATCGCCTTTCAGCCCAACGTTAACCTTATAATCCTGTTTGCCTTCCAGCGTATCGAAGTTGACCGTCAGCGGCTGCCCAAACCAGTTGGCCGTCAGGGTATCGCTCTGCAGGTTGCCGTTGTCGAAGCGGAACTTGCCGCTTACTCTCTCTAGCTGGCTCTCCAGCGGCTTGACCAACAGCGAGTTGTTATTCAGCGTCACTTCACCGCTGGCGTTAACCAACTCACCGTCCAACGGAATATTCAGATGTAAGCGCCCACTTACATTGCCACCCACCTGCAGCTCATCTAATGCCGCCCCGACAGAATCATCCAGTGGGGTCTGCATGAAATAGTCGTGGATAGCTTGCCCGCTGCCCGCAACGTCGGCATCAATCAACAGGCGTTCTTTGCGATAGTCCGGAATGATGGCGCTAATATTGCTACCCGTCGCGTCGCCCAGTTTGGTTTGCGGCGCATTCATCCACAGGCCATTGTTGGCAAAGTCGAGGTCGATCGCCAGATCGTTCAGCGCTGGCCATTCCGGCTGGAACTGGAAGGTCGCGTGGCGTAGTGGGACAAACACCTGAAACTGCCCTTCGTTCTTTTCATACGGGAAGTGCTGCGGATCGCCCGCATAAATCAGGGAAGCATTATCAACCTGCCCACCCTGGATCGCCTCGCTGAGATAATCCACCAAATGTTTACCCATCAGCGGTTCAGGGAAATAACGCCAGGCATCGGCGGCATCATACAAACGGATGCCAGCCAGAATATCCAGCCAAGGCTCGCCGTTGGCCGGTTGCTGATAGCGGAAATCACCGTTAATCCACAGGGATTTGGCCTGAACATCCAGACTTTGGCTTGCCAATTGCCAGCCTTGAGCGTTGTTTTGCCAGGTCAACGCCCCGCTCGCACGGCCGATCTCCAACGGTGCCCGGAACATATCGCCATAAGGCAGCGTGCTGTTGTTCAGCCCCAGCGTCAGGCGGCCATTTTCCACGCCCCCGGTTAATGCGCCAGAAAAGTGATCAACGCCCGGCAGCAGTTTCCAGTGTTGCCAGCTCAGATCCTGCCACCACGCCTGAAAACGGGTTTTTTCCGGCTGTTGCAGCGGGATATCCAGCGCCAGCGCCCTGAGCATGCCGCGAGGTTGTAAGTCTTTCCAGTGCTCCAGCACTTCCGGGCTGAGGAACGAGAAGGTCGGCAGTAACGCTTCCAGCCGTTCCAACTGGATGCCAGTGGCGCGGATACGGAGCTCTTCACTCTGGTTTGGTCCGATAAACTGGGTATTTTCCGGCAACCACAGCGCAGTAAGGGTTCCCGGTGCCCAGGCTTGGCCATCGGTTTTCAGGTTCAGGGCAGGCACATGCACCTGCCAGCCGTTGCCCTCACGGTTCAGTGCCAGCGCCAGATTATCGACGTCCAACCGGTGTTGATCGCCACCGGCCGACCAACTGGCGGTGCCTTTATTAAGCAGGGCATTACCGCTGTAGATTGCACCATTTTTGATATTGAGCCAGGCGGCCAGGCTGAAATCGGCACTTTCGAGACCGGTATTGGTTTGCAGCCAGCGGCTGAACCAGGGCTTCATGTCAATATCATCGGCCTGCATATAGATAGTGCCGGTATTGAGTAACCCCTGCTCATCCCGAAGATCCAGGCGTAACTGTGCCGCACCGTGCTGACCATTCAGGCTGCTCAGGCTGATCTGACCTTCCGCGCGATGGCGGTTATAGCTGTTGAGCCAGGTCATTTGCGGGATGTGGAATTCAGCACGGGAACCGGATGGGGTCAGGAACGAGAGACGGCTGTTGCGCAGATCAAAGTGATCCAACTGATACAGGAACAGATCGCTGACTCCGTTCGGGGTAAGGCCATTGCTGCCTTCCCCCCCGAGCGTCGCGTCAAGATCAAGCTGCAGTTGATAGAAGGTGAGATCGCGGAACTGCCAGCGCCAATGCAGCAGGGATTGCCACACGTCCAGCGCCAGCGTGACGCGCTCGATCTGGATCTTGCTTGTTGGCAGGGCCAAACGGATGTTGCGGGCTTCCAGCGTTGGGCCAAAGGTTTCCCAACTGCCCTGGACAAAGTCGGCCTCGACGGGCACCCCAGCGATCGCCTGCACCTTCTCCAGCAATAGCGGACGATAGTGGTTAAGCTCAGGCAGCACCAGACGCAACCCGCTGATCAGCAACGCCACAACAACAATCAAAATGGCGCCTGTGGCTAACAGGATCCCGGGCAGTCGCCTCACGCATTTCTCCTTAATGACCAAATATATAACCTAACGCTTGTGCCCCTCACCCTAACCCTCTCCCACAGGGAGAGGGGACCGAAAGAGTTCGTTATCAGTTGCAGAAATTTACCTGACCATCACAGATTATTAAGCCACATCAAGAACACCATACTTAACCACGACACCGTACCAGCTCCTTCTCCCCGTGGGAGAGGGTTGGGGTGAGGGGTATTACATCATCACAACGTCAAACTGTTCCTGGCTGTATAACGGTTCGATCTGCACCTTGACCTGTTTGCCAACGAAGATTTCCACTTCCGCCAGCGCGTGTGACTCTTCACTTTTCAGCGCTTCACCCACGGCCGCAGATGCATAGACCAGGAAACGATCGGAATCGTAAGCATGATGCACGCGCACGATCTCACGCATAATCTCATAACAGACGGTTTCCACCGTTTTCACCGTTCCACGCCCTTGGCAGGTCGGGCAGTCGTTACACAGCACATGCTCAATACTTTCACGCGTGCGTTTACGCGTCATCTCCACTAAGCCTAGCTGAGAGAAACCATTGATCGTGGTTTTTACCCGATCTTTACTCAGCGCCAGCTCCAACGAGTGCAATACCCGGCGGCGGTGTTCATCATTGTTCATATCGATGAAATCAATGATGATGATGCCGCCCAGGTTGCGCAGCCGCAGCTGGCGGGCAATGGCCTGCGTCGCTTCGATGTTGGTATTGAAGATGGTCTCATCAAGATTGCGGTGGCCAACAAAGGCCCCGGTGTTGATATCCACGGTGGTCATGGCTTCGGTTTGATCGATGATCAGGTAACCGCCGGACTTCAATTCAACCTTGCGCTCCAGCGCACGCTGGATCTCGTTCTCAACGTCGTACAGATCGAAGATCGGCTGGCTGCCGGTATACAGCTCCAGCTTATTGGTGATATCCGGGATGTACTCGCCGGTAAATTCCACCAGTTGGTCATGCGTCAGGCGTGAATCGACGCGGATACGATCCAGCGCCGCCCCGGCAAAGTCGCGCAGGATACGGTGCGCCAACGCCAGTTCGCCATACAGTTTGTACTTGGTCTGGTTACGCTTTTTGCGCTCCATGACCTTGGTCCACAAGCGCTTGAGGAAGGCGGCATCCTGCGCCAGCTCTTCTTCGCCGATCCCTTCCGCCGCAGTGCGGATGATAAAGCCGCCCAGATCGTCGCAATATCCCGCCACGGCGCGCTTAAGACGCTCGCGTTCGGCTTCGCTTTCAATACGTTGGGAAACCCCCACGTGTGCAGCGCCCGGCATAAAGACCAGGTAGCGCGAAGGTAGCGTGATATCGGTAGTGAGGCGTGCGCCCTTGGTGCCAAGCGGATCTTTCACCACCTGAACCATCAGATCCTGCCCCTGGCGCACCAGTTCGGCGATATCGCGCACGGAGAAATTCTTTTGTTCATCACCGGCAACACACTCGGTGTGCGGCATGATATCGGAGGCGTGCAGAAAGGCCGCTTTATCCAGGCCAATATCGACAAAGGCCGCCTGCATGCCGGGTAACACGCGGCTGACACGCCCTTTGTAGATATTGCCCACGATGCCACGCTTGGCTTCGCGCTCTATATGGATCTCTTGCAGAATGCCGCCGTCAATATAGGCAACCCGCGTTTCCGACGGCGTAATGTTTACCAGTAGCTCAGCTGTCATGCTTTCTCCTCAGAGCCGGTGTAGCGCCTGCCCCTTATCTTTCCTGTGCTCACGCTATGGCGGCGACGGGAAATCTAGTGGTGGCATCAACCGGTTCTTACCTCTCGTAATGCGACAAAATGACTGAGCAGCTCATGTGTTTCGACCAGCGGCAACCCCATCACCGCATGATAACTTCCGGTTATCGTTCTGACGAAACAACCACCCTTGCCTTGAATTCCGTAAGCGCCCGCTTTATCCATCGGTTCGCCCGTGGCGATATAGTCGCAGATATCCTGTGGTGACAGATTGCGGAAGGTCACGTCGGTGACCACCAACTGGCATAAAACGCCCTGTTTATCGGCGATCGCCACGGCGGTCATCACCTGATGCTGTTTCCCGGACAAGGCTGCCAGCATCTGCGCCGCATGCTCTTCATCCCGCGGTTTTTCCAACACCTGGCCGTTCAACACCACGATAGTATCTGCCCCCAGCACGGGCCAATCCTGTTGCGCCAGGGAGACACCCGCCCTGGCCTTATCCTGCGCCAGACGGCGAACGTAATTTTCCGCCGCTTCCCCTTCCTGCCGCTGCTCTTCAGTATGCGTCAGAATGACTTCGAACGGTACGCCGAGCAGAGTCAGCAGTTCATGACGACGGGGAGAACCGGAAGCAAGATAGAGCGAAAACATCGTTATAACCTCATTGTACGGCAAACTGACGGCGGATCTTGCGCATCAGCAGGAATAACCACGGCCAAAGCACGCCGTTGACCACACTACTCCAGAACACCTCGGGGCGGAAAGAGACGTTGATCACCAAAAACTCCGCCCAGAACACCACCACGTCCATAGCCAATGATAGCAGCACGACGATCAGCGCTTGCTGCCACAGAGCCATATTGCGGAATAATTGGAATTTGAACGCGACGAGATAAGCGATGATGCCCATGGCCAGCGCACGCACGCCGAGCGTGGAACCCAGGATCAGATCCATGATCAGCCCCAGGATAAACCCGGTGCCGACGTTAACCCGATGGGGTAACGCCATCACCCAGTAAGTGAGGATCAGCAGCAGCCAGGATGGCCGGAACATGTAGATTTGCTCCGGCCACGGCATGATTTGCAGCACTAATGCCACCAGGAATGACAGCCAGATAATCCAGCGCCCGTTGCTGCGATAGCGATTCATCGGGTTGCCCCCACCGGTGGCGGCTGAACGGTACCGGTAGCGGGAGCGGGCAGCGGAGCCGGTGGGCCCATGGCATCAGCCGGTGGCAATACCTGCGGCATCATCTGCATCAGGCGTTCATTGGCAACGCGGTGAACTTCCTCCGGCGGCAGCGGCATGGTGCCGTTGCGATCGGCGCCCCATAGTAACAACAGATAGCGCAGGCGTTGCAGACCAGCGGTTGGCCGCGCCTGGATCACGGTATAGGCGCGTTGGTTATCCACTTTTACCGAGGACACCACGGCTACCGGATACCCTTCTGGGAAGCGACCGCCCAAACCAGAGGTGACCAGCACATCCCCGACGCGGATATCGGTATTGCCCGGCAGATGTTCCAGTTGCAAGTCATCCGTACAGCCACTGCCTGCGGCAATCACCCGGATATCATTGCGCAATACCTGGATCGGCAACGCATGGGAAGCATCACAGATCAGCAGGACGCGGCTGGTCATTTTAGCCACCGCCACCACCTGCCCGACCACGCCTTTATCACTGATAACCGGCTGGCCTTCATAAACCCCGTTGTCCGACCCTTTATCAATCACTACCTGATCGCTATAGGGGTCTGAACCGGTGGAGATCACCTGAGTGACCATTTTGTGTTCGTCCTGGCGCAACGGCGAGCCTAGCAGCTCACGCAAACGGGCATTTTCCTGTTTGAATTGGCCAAGAAGAAGATTATCGCTGTTTTTGAGTAACAGTTCCTGCCGCAGAGCACGGTTTTCCAGCTCTAGCTGTTGGCGGGTAGCCAGCGTTTCCGATACGCTGTCCAAAACTTTACGCGGCCCATTAGCCAAGAAGTAAAAAGGGCTGACGGCGGTGTCCATGTAGTTTCGTATTTTAACGAACGTACCGAGCCGGCTGTCGGCAACGATCAGTGCAATCGCCACGATCACTGCCAGGAAAAGTCGTAGTTGCAGGGAAGGCCCCCTGCTAAAAATCGGCTTCATAAATTATGCACGTTCCTCGACAACAGAAAGGGGAACGCACCAGATGCCAGGTTAATGCCGCCATCCGCTACGATCCCTCCATTCTGGGGCTGCTCACTATTCTTCGCTGAACAAATCGCCGCCATGCATGTCGATCATTTCCAACGCCTTGCCACCACCGCGAGCCACACAGGTGAGAGGATCTTCAGCCACCACTACCGGGATACCGGTCTCTTCCATCAGCAGGCGATCCAGGTTACGCAGCAATGCGCCACCACCGGTCAGCACCATACCGCGTTCGGAGATGTCGGAAGCCAGTTCCGGCGGGCACTGTTCCAGCGCAACCATGACCGCGCTGACGATGCCGGTCAGAGGTTCCTGCAAAGCTTCGAGAATTTCATTGGAGTTCATGGTGAAGCCACGCGGCACACCTTCTGCCAGGTTACGGCCACGCACTTCAATTTCACGCACTTCGTCATCCGGATAGGCCGAGCCGATACCGTGCTTGATACGTTCTGCGGTAGCTTCACCGATCAGTGAACCGTAGTTACGGCGCACGTAATTAATGATGGCTTCGTCAAAACGGTCGCCGCCGATACGCACGGAAGAGGAGTACACCACGCCGTTAAGCGAGATCACCGCCACTTCAGTGGTACCACCACCGATATCAACCACCATGGAGCCAGTAGCTTCCGATACTGGCAGACCCGCACCGATCGCCGCAGCCATAGGCTCTTCAATCAGGAAGACTTCACGCGCACCTGCACCCTGAGCGGACTCACGGATCGCACGGCGTTCAACCTGGGTGGCACCAACAGGTACGCAAACCAGTACGCGCGGGCTAGGGCGCATAAAGCTGTTGCTGTGAACCTGCTTGATGAAATGCTGCAGCATTTTTTCGGTGACAAAGAAGTCGGCGATCACGCCATCTTTCATTGGGCGAATAGCCGCGATATTGCCAGGCGTACGCCCCAGCATTTGCTTGGCGTCATGACCTACGGCCGCAACGCTCTTGGGTGAGCCGGCACGATCCTGGCGAATGGCAACCACCGACGGTTCATTCAGTACAATGCCTTGTCCTTTAACATAAATCAGGGTATTGGCGGTACCCAAGTCGATGGACAAGTCATTAGAAAACATGCCACGAAATTTCTTAAACATAACGAAAGGATAATCCTGCAAGCTGGGGGCGGAAAATAAAATCCGCCTACTTTACCAACCACACGAAGCAGCGACAAGGCGCAAAAACGTCCTACTTCGGTGAAAATTAGTCTGCGTTATTTGTGACCGAATGCACGGAAAGCGAATGGGGCCTGATATCCCTCAACAAAGGCTCAGCTAGCCACCAAATCAACGTACCAAACGGCAGTAACACAGCTCATAAAATCTAACATTTTTCCTGATTGTCACCGGTGGTAAGCACCTACTGACGCCCACAGGAAAAGACGGGCCATTCTACGTTAATTTTTGCCCGGTCATCAGGTTAAACACGATATCGACGCGAATATTTTTTGCGAGCTATATCGATCGGCTCTGGCGAAGCGAAAAAGTCCCCCTGCCCACCTAGGATCCCGCGCTCTTTCAGAGTCTGCCATTCGTTGCGCGTACGCACGCTGGCGGCAAAAACCTTCGCTTGAGTGCCTTCGCAGGCACCGGTCAGGCTCTGAACGAACAGCTGATTCTCATCCCGCCGGTCAATACTCCTTACCAACCCTGGGTGAAGCTTGACGATCTCCACCGGTAACGACTTGATATAAGAGGTACTCACCACCGTCAACCCAGCCTGAGAAACCGCCAGACGACAGCCCAATCCGGTCAGCAATCGCAGCACCGGACGCAAACGGTCGATATGTTGACACACATCTGCCTCTGCAAGTTCAATCAGAATTCGCCTGCGGTGACTTTTTTCACACTGTAACAGGGTATCGCGCAGCCAACGTTGGAAACTGCGCTGCAATAATGAATCAACGCATAGTGGAAACGCCAGCGTCTCTTCCGGCCACAGTGCCAATAAAGGAATAATCCGATTCATCTGCTGGCGGTCATAGCTTTCCGCCAACCCAAGCTGATTGACCAGCGGCATATATTCGGCAGGCAACAGTTCCTGTGCGCCATCATAAATCCGACTCATGATTTCGCGGTGATGCACATCGCCTTCCACCGTCACCGCCGGTTTTTGATATAAACGAGGGCCGCCACGCGCCAGCACCTGTTCAAGCAGCGTGCGCCATTTAACGCTGCCGCGCCCTTTCTCTGGCACATCGCTATCATAGACGTACCAGCCGTTTTCGCCTTGCAATACGGCGTGGCGGGTCGCCTGTTCGGCGTAATCGATGATTTCTTCCGTGGTCTGCCCGCTGCGGTAAGCCACAATACCAATATGCAAGAACGCCTCACGGTCAATCAGCGCCGTTGAGGGCAAGGAGTCGATCGCGTTGACCAGCTGCGCCGCGATGCCGTCCGCTTCTTTCAGCGTGCGGTGTGGCAGCAGAACGGTAAAATCACTGTGGAAGTAACGGGCCAGTAAGGCGGCAGGATAGCGCATGACAAAAGTGGACAGCAGGTTGACCAACGAATACATCAGCTCCTGCACCGCTGCATTGCCGTGAATTTCACGCAGGGTATCGAAATCCGGCAGGCGCACCATCATGACGATACCGTGTGACCCGACATCTTCCAGTTGAGTCGTGAGCTGGTTATCAAAGAACAGCCGGTTATTGAGGCCGGTTTTGGCATCCTGAGCGGCAAAAGCACGGATCAAGGTATCTACCCGGCTGCGCTCCTCACGTGCTTCGGCCAAATCGGCCAGCAGGCGATCCAACGCGCCGCTGACGCTGGCGGGCCATTCGCGAATGTCTCCCTTCAGCACTTGTTCACGCTCGCCGTTGAGAATGCGCCGCGCCCGGCGCTCAAGGCGATCTTCACCTACTGCCTGTTCACGCAGCCAGCGTAAACTGAACAGCAGGATCACCACCATGATGACAATCGACAGCGTGACCGCCGCCGTGGACTGCAATGAACGCACGTCGCTGGCGAACGGATCGAGGTAGGTGACATTCACCCGGGTGCCGGGATGATGCATCATGTTTAACGAGGTTTGGCGGTAGCCAGCCAGCGATGCCCAAGGGGCTTTGATGGTCGGCAGACTGTAGGAGAAAAGGTTGCTGGTTTCGGTATCGACATGAATCGCAACGATGCCTAGCGGTCGCATCACCAAGGGCAGCCAGTTATCCTGAGCCTGCAGAGGTTGAAGCAGCATTGCCTGATCGATGGAAGTGGCCAGGGCTTCAAAACGGCGCTCTAGGCGCTCCTGGGTCACGTAAAAGAAACTGTATGAACACCCCATCAGCATCAAGAACATAGCCAATGCGACGAGCAGGGTGATTAGAGCAGAGAGTTTGGTTGTAAATCTCATCCCTGTGCCTTCTGCGCGATGATAAAATGAAGAGCCACCTTTTGATGTGCCAAGGCCCCGTTCCTGCTCGATTGAAAACAACGCAATACCCTGATATTAAAAATCATGAAGCGACTTCAATTTCTTTGCCAAGCATCAGGTTAGCTTTACAAAGCTATCAAGCCTAGTCGACGAAGAAAACCATTAAGCACTATTTTTTTGTCCTTTATCAGGACAGGCTTTTTTATTATGCATATAGTCAGACAATACTGAACCATACATTCATATGATATATGAAAAAACGGGGAGCAATGACATGCGCGTATTATTATTGGAGCAAGCTGGCGAAAAAACCCTGGCACAAGTCAAGAATATTGATAGTGACCAGTTGCCAGAAGGAGATGTGACGGTCGACGTCAACTGGTCCAGCCTCAACTATAAAGATGCCCTGGCGATCACCGGCACGGGGAAAATTATTCGTCACTTCCCAATGGTGCCAGGTATCGATTTTGCCGGCCTGGTACACAGCAGCAAAGATCCGCGTTTTAAGCCAGGCCAGAGCGTAGTGCTCACCGGCTGGGGCGTTGGCGAAAATCACTGGGGCGGGTTGGGCGAACAGGCCCGCGTTAGCGGCGAATGGCTGGTACCACTGCCCAAAGGGCTGTGTGAACGCAAAGCGATGATCCTCGGCACCGCCGGTTTTACCGCCATGCTGTGCGTGATGGCACTGGAAGAAGGCGGAGTGAAACCGGAGGACGGCGACGTTCTGGTCACCGGAGCCAGCGGTGGCGTGGGGAGCACGGCGGTTGCCCTACTGTCCGCTCTGGGCTATAGCGTCACCGCCATCAGCGGGCGCGACAGCAATACCGACTATCTGAAATCCCTCGGTGCCAAAACCGTGCTGCCCCGTAGTGAATATATTGAAACACCGCGCCCGCTGGAGAAACAACTGTGGGCCGGCGCCATCGACACCGTCGGCGACAAATTGCTGGCTCGCGTGCTGGCGCAGATGAATTACAACGGCACCGTTGCCGCCTGCGGCCTGGCGGGAGGCTACCAGTTGCCGACTACCGTAATGCCGTTTATCTTGCGTAACGTGCGTCTGCAAGGCGTTGATTCGGTGCTCACGCCGCTGCATCGTCGCCAAACCGCATGGGAACGTCTGGCCGGTATTCTGCCAGAAAGTTTCTATGAACAAGCCACGCAGGAAATTCTGCTGGAAGACGTGCCTGCCGCGGCTACCGCGCTGATGAACAATCAGATCACTGGCCGCACCCTGGTAAAAATCCGTTCATAATCGGTGGGGCGCCGCATCCGGCGCCTGCTTTTTCCCCACAAGAAATTACCTCTCGTTTACCTCTCTTTACATCCACCCTCTCGCAGAAAGTTGGCTTTCACGCCATGCTTACACCATCACTTGCGGAGAAAAAAATGAAACAACAACGAAAACTGACCGAAGCCGATGTCACGCCGGAAAGCGTGTTCTATCAGCGGCGTAAGGTGCTCCAGGCGCTAGGGATCACGGCAGCCTCACTGGCTCTGCCCATCCAGGCGCAGGCCGACTTGCTTTCCTGGTTCAAAGGTAACGATCGACCCCCGGCTCCAGCAGGCAAACCGCTAGACTTCAGCAAGCCCGAAGCCTGGCAAGCCAAGCTGGAGCTGACGCCGGAAGAAAAAGTCATGGGGTACAATAATTTCTACGAATTTGGCCTGGATAAGGCCGATCCCGCGGCCAACGCAGGCTCACTGAAAACGACGGACTGGAAGGTGAAAATCGACGGTGAAGTCGGCAAGCCCATAACGCTGGATATCGACGATTTACTCAAGCGATTCCCGCTGGAGCAACGCATTTATCGCATGCGCTGCGTCGAAGCCTGGTCGATGGTGGTGCCGTGGATTGGCTTTGAGCTGGGCAAACTGCTTAAGCTGGCCGAGCCCAACAGCAACGCGCGCTACGTGGCTTTTCAAACGCTGTACGATCCAGAGCAGATGCCCGGTCAGAAAGATCGCTTTATTGGGGGGGGCCTCAAGTATCCCTATGTCGAAGGTTTGCGCCTTGATGAAGCCATGCATCCACTGGCTCTGTTGACTGTGGGCGTGTATGGCAAGATGCTGCCACCGCAAAACGGTGCTCCGGTGCGCCTGATCACTCCGTGGAAGTACGGCTTCAAAGGCATCAAGTCTATCGTGCAGATCACCCTGACCCGCGAACAACCGCCTACCACCTGGAATCTGTCTGCTCCCAACGAATATGGTTTTTACGCCAACGTGAATCCCCATGTCGATCATCCGCGCTGGTCGCAGGCCACCGAACGCTTTATCGGTTCCGGCGGCATTCTGGATGTGAAACGTCAGCCCACGCTGCTGTTCAACGGTTATGCGGACCAGGTGGCTTCGCTATATCGCGGCCTCGATTTACGGGAGAACTTCTGAGTGCGCTTAACCCCCAAGCAGGTCACCTGGCTAAAAGTTGCCATCTACCTGGCGGCATTCCTGCCCTTTCTGTGGCTGGTGTTGTCAGTCGATCAGGGCTGGTTCAGCGCCGATCCGGCCAAGGATATCCAGCATTTTACCGGCAGGATGACGTTGAAACTGCTGCTGGCAACCCTGCTCGTCACTCCATTGGCCCGCTACGCGCGCCAGCCGCTGCTGATCCGTTGCCGACGCCTGCTGGGTTTGTGGTGTTTTGCCTGGGGAACCCTGCATCTGATAAGCTACTCGACGCTGGAATTGGGGCTGAGCAACATAGGCCTGCTGGGGCGCGAGCTGGTAACCCGCCCCTATCTGACGCTAGGTATCCTCTGCTGGTTGATCTTGCTGGCTCTGGCTGCCACCTCAACGCTATGGGCGCAGCGCAAATTGGGGGCCAAATGGCAGAAGTTGCATAACTTCGTCTACCTGGTGGCGATCCTGGCACCGATCCACTACCTTTGGTCGGTAAAAACGTTGTCACCGCAGCCTTTTATTTACGCGTCGCTGGCGCTGCTGTTGTTAGCTCTGCGTTACAAGAAATTCCGCTCGTGGTGGCGTAAACCGCGCTAAAACCGGCAAGATTGACGGTAAAAATCCCCTGGCGGGGCGCGGAACTTTTCTGTGTTCTACCCCTCATAATCCAATAGCGGCACTGGGTGTTTGTTGATTTAGGGTTGAATATCTTCGCTGATAAGACCAGTATTTAGCTGCGAATTGCCACGATATCGTTATAATGCCCGACCTTGAACCTGTCGCTGCAGCAAAATCTGCGCGTAACAGGTGACAAATCGGTGACATCGGGTTATTTTCTACGATGATGGTTTTATTGCCGGAGATACCAGCACAATGGCGGATAAGTTTCACATTTTGCTTCTGAACGGCCCCAATCTCAATCTGCTGGGGACGCGTGAGCCGGAAAAGTACGGCAGCGCTACGCTGGCAGAGATTGTTAACGGATTGGAAAACCAGGCGCTCGCGCTAGATATCACCCTGAGTCATCTGCAGTCCAACGCCGAGCATGCGCTCATCGATCGCATTCATCAGGCACGCGGCAATACGGATTTTATCCTGATTAACGCTGCCGCATTCACGCACACCAGCGTGGCGTTGCGCGATGCACTGTTGGCAGTACAGATCCCGTTTATCGAGATCCACCTGTCCAACGTGTACGCTCGTGAGCCTTTCCGTCATCACTCCTACCTGTCTGATATTGCGGTAGGCGTGATCTGTGGCCTCGGCGCGGATGGCTACACATTTGCTTTACAGGCAGCGGTTCGCCGTTTGTCAAAAACCCACTAATTGCTACACAAAAAGAGTACGGAATCACACTCATGGATATTCGTAAAATCAAGAAACTGATCGAACTGGTTGAAGAATCAGGCATTTCTGAACTGGAAATCTCTGAAGGCGAAGAGTCGGTTCGCATCAGCCGTGCCGCACCGGTGCAGGCTTACCCAATGATGCAACAGTACGCAATGCCAGCCCAGCAGCAGCAACCTGCTCTGGCCAACGCCGTTGCCCCTGCTGCCGCAGAAACCCCAGCAGCACCAGCGGCCATGAGTGGCCATATCGTTCGTTCACCAATGGTAGGGACCTTCTACCGCACCCCAAGCCCGGACGCGAAAGCCTTCGTGGAAGTGGGCCAGAAAGTGAACGCCGGTGATACTCTGTGCATCGTTGAAGCCATGAAAATGATGAACCAGATTGAAGCGGACAAATCCGGTGTGGTTAAAGCGATCCTGGTAGAAAACGGCCAACCGGTTGAATTTGACGAGCCACTGGTCGTCATCGAATAACGAGGCGCACCATGCTAGATAAAATTGTTATCGCCAACCGTGGCGAGATCGCGCTACGTATCCTGCGCGCTTGTAAAGAACTGGGCATCAAAACCGTTGCCGTTCACTCAAGTGCCGACCGCGATCTGAAACACGTTCTGCTGGCGGATGAGACCGTTTGTATCGGCCCTGCACCGTCAGTTAAAAGCTATCTGAACATCCCGGCCATCATCTCCGCCGCCGAAATTACCGGCGCCGTGGCGATCCACCCGGGTTATGGCTTCTTGTCCGAGAATGCCGACTTTGCCGAGCAGGTAGAGCGCTCTGGCTTTATCTTCATCGGCCCACGCGCCGAAACCATTCGCCTGATGGGTGACAAGGTTTCAGCCATCAGCGCGATGAAAAAAGCCGGCGTACCTTGCGTACCAGGCTCCGACGGCCCGCTGACCGATGACATGGACAAAAACCGTGCCTTCGCCAAGCGCATCGGTTATCCGGTGATCATCAAGGCTTCCGGCGGCGGCGGCGGTCGCGGCATGCGCGTGGTGCGCGGCGACAAAGATCTCGAACAATCCATCTCCATGACCAAAGCGGAAGCCAAAGCGGCTTTCAACAACGACATGGTGTATATGGAGAAGTACCTGGAAAACCCTCGCCACATCGAAATTCAGGTGTTGGCAGACGGCCAGGGCAACGCCATCTATCTGGCTGAACGTGACTGCTCCATGCAGCGCCGCCACCAGAAAGTGGTCGAAGAGGCACCAGCACCGGGGATCACCCCAGAGCTGCGCCGCTACATCGGTGAACGCTGTTCAAAAGCCTGTGTGGAAATCGGCTACCGCGGTGCAGGTACCTTTGAGTTCCTGTATGAAAACGGCGAGTTCTATTTCATTGAAATGAACACCCGTATCCAGGTGGAACACCCGGTTACCGAAATGATCACCGGCGTGGATCTGATCAAAGAGCAGCTGCGTATCGCTGCCGGTCAGCCGCTGTCGATCAAACAGGACGAAGTGAAGGTCCAAGGCCATGCGGTGGAATGCCGTATCAACGCCGAAGACCCGAACACCTTCCTGCCAAGCCCAGGCAAGATCACCCGCTTCCACGCTCCTGGTGGTTTCGGCGTGCGTTGGGAATCTCATATCTACGCTGGCTATACCGTGCCGCCGTACTATGACTCCATGATTGGCAAGCTGATCACCTACGGTGAAAACCGTGACGTGGCGATTGCCCGCATGAAGAATGCCCTGGCTGAGCTGATCATCGATGGCATCAAAACCAACGTTGAACTGCAGCAGAAGATCATGACCGACGAAAACTTCCAGCATGGTGGCACCAACATCCACTATCTGGAGAAGAAGCTGGGTCTGCAGGAAACCTGATTATCGGTTAACGATATTGGGCTAATAAAAAACACCGCATGAGAACTTCTGCGGTGTTTTTTTATTTAATGGGGTGAGGGGTATCGCACCCATAGGCATACGCCCGCAAAACCTCCTGGATCTTGTCGATAATCAGGCTATGTGGGTCACCGGCACACTCGCCAGCCATCAGGCGTGGGAATTGCAGCGGGAAATACTGGCTCAGCATACCCAACGGAATGGCTACTCCGCTCAGGTTTGCCACCAGCTTGTCGATGGCCGCGCTGATGCGCGCTTCAGGCCAGTAATAGCGGATCCGATCGGACAGGCTGTAGTGCAGATCGATCATCGCCTTCGAATGGCGCGGATCGTAATACTTCTTCCAATACTTGGGCTCATCCTGCATCACGCTGTCGATCACTGCCAGCACGTGGCTCTGCTGTTCTGCGGCGATCAGCTCCTTCTCGATCAGCGCCAGGCTGAAGATCGCCTCACGCAGGGCAAAGGTCAGCGCCGGGCCGACTTTCAGGATCGCAAAGTGATCGCGCACCAACTGGCGGAACGCTTTCGGGGTTTGATAATCCGTAGAGTGGGCCTCAAACACCAACGGCGTTGACTCAATCATGGCGGAAAGCTGGCGCGCCTGTTCCGGCTGATAGTGGATCACCGTGGAATGATCGAACTCGACTCCCGGCTGCACCACCAGCCCCACCACTCGCTCCATGGCCTGCTCCAAACCTAAGCGAGCAAACGCCTGCCGATGCGTCTCGATGGTCTCGGCGGCATCCTGTGGCCGCGTGACGTGTACCTGAGCGATAGCGTGGCTTTCCCCACCCGGAACCGGCACTTCCGTACCTATCACGTAGCTCAGCGCCTGCCGCTGCTCTGAGGTGGCAGCCGCTTCCGCCACCGCACATAGCCGCGCCGCACGCTCGGCCACCACCGTTGGCGGTAAAGGAACCGGATCGTCCGCGCAGGACATGGAAGCATCCAGATGAATTTTACTGAACCCAGCCTGAACGTAATCGGCAATCAGGCGTTCGGCTTTCTCCATCGCCAGCCCAGCCGGTTCATCCTGCCAACAGTTCGGCCCAAGATGGTCACCCCCCAATATCAAGCGTGACTGCGGGAAGCCAATCTTGGCGGCAATGGCATACACAAACTCGCGAAAATCCGCCGGTTTCATCCCGGTGTAGCCGCCAAATTGGTTCACCTGGTTGGAGGTGGCCTCAATCAATACCTTACGCTGGCTAGCCAGGTCAAAACGCAACGTGGCCTCAATCACCAACGGATGTGCCGAGCAAACCGAACAGATACCAATATGCTTGCCGCTTTTATGCTGCTGGATAATAGATTTCATGCTTATGGCCTCATTTACCCGTCGCCTTTCAAGTCACAGCGTTGCTACCTGCACTTGCCCACCCCAATCACTTTCTAAAAGAAAGCTCCTGGGGATGAACAAGCTTGTCGCCTAGCTGTGACTTGAAATTCATAGGGTAAAGCAATGTCCTGAACTGAATATTCAAGACGTTGGAATGTTATTTACAGCGCGCCGACCGGCACGGTCCGTTGCTGCTGCAAGAAAGTGTCGATTTCAGCGAAGGTAGAGGTCCCTTCCATTGGCCCACGCCGGGTTACCGCCAGTGCACCACAGGCATTGGCATAGCGCAGCGCCTGGGAAACGCTGTGCCCCTGTAACCGGCAAGCAATGTAAGCGCCGCCAAAGCAGTCGCCCGCCCCGGTCGGATCGACCTCGTCTACGGTATAGCTGTCGATATGCAGGGTTTCATCCGCGGAATAATAGCTCGCCCCTTTACTGCCGCGTTTCACCACCACTTCTTTAATGCCGTCCTTCAGGTAGCGAGCAATCGCCTCATCCAGCGTGGTTTGGGAGGACAGCAGCATCACTTCGCCTTCGCTCGGCATATAGATATCGGTCAGCTCCAGCACGTAATGCAGCGCATCACGCATCTCGGGGATATTGAGCATTTCCTTGCGGATATTCGGGTCGAAAGACAAGGTGCCGCCGTTCGCTTTGACGATCCCTGCCGCCTTCTTCACCGCGTCCACCATATGGAAGGAAAACAGCGATGAACCCATGATGTGAAAGTGCTGGCAGTCCTGCAGCAGTTCGGCGTTCACATGCTCGGCCGATAATTTCCCACAGGCTGCGTTCTTGATATTGAAAATAAAATCGCGATCGCCGTTAGAGTGGTAAGTGACGAAGGCGCTGCCGGTCGTCTCATGCGGCAACACACGGATACCGCGCGTATCCACTCCGTCAGCCTTTAGGCGTTCGATATTCAGCGTGCCGAAGCCATCATTACCCACGCAGCTGATAATGCCGCACTGCCCGCCCAGCTTGGTCACCTGGTCGATAAAAATCGCCGGGGCACCGCTGGGGAAAGGGCCATTCCATAAGCCTGGATGGGTAAAAGATTGGCCAACCTTATCGGCCATGATCTCAACCAGGATCTCGCCGATGGTATAAATTTTTCTCATTGTCCCGTTCCTTATACAAATCTGCCTGTGATCGTTAGCCGCGTTTCTTCTTGTTTCGGACGTCGACATACACCGCGATAAGGATCACCAGTCCCTTCACCACCATTTGATAGAAATAAGGCACGTTCATTAAATTCATACCGTTGTTGATGACCCCGATGGTCAGCGCACCAATCATGGTGCCAATCACCGTGCCGTAACCTCCATTCAGGCTGGTGCCGCCTAACACTGCGGCGGCGATAGCATCCAGCTCATAGCTCAGCGCGGCGTTAGGCTGGCCGGAATACAGCCGTGAAGCCAGGATCATGCCGCTGATGCCCGCCATTACGGCGGTGATCATAAAGACCTTTATTTTCAAGGCAGAAACGTTAATCCCCGAATAGATCGCGGCCTCTTTATTGCCGCCGGTGATATAAATTTTGCGCCCAAAGGTGGTTTTCGACAGGATGAAATGGTTGACGATCAGCAACACCAACAGGATCCAGATTGGGATCGGGATATAGAGGAACTCGCCGTTGCCCAGCGCCAGAAACGCCTCGTTTTTGATCATGATCGGCGTGCCGTCGGTGACGATATAGGCAATGCCCCGGAAGATGCCCATCGTCGCAACGGTAACGATAAACGACGGGATACCGGCCAGCGCAGTCAGGCTACCGTTAACCAGGCCCAGCACCAGCGCGGCCATAATCGACAGCGGGATCACCAGAATAAACGGGATGCCAAACGACAGACCAAGCGCAGCAAAGGTCCCCACCAGCGCAATGGTTGATCCCACCGAAAGATCGATATCCCCCAGCAACAGCACGTAAGTCATGCCATAGGCGGTGATGGCAATGATCGAGACCTGCAAAATAATATTGGTAATATTATTCACGCTCAGGAAGCTGTCGTTGATCACGCTGAACAGGATCACCAAGGCCACCAGGCCCGCCAGTATGCCGCCGTACTGCTTGGCGGCTTTTGCCAGTTTCCCTGGCCCGTTGAACGCCGAATGGCCCTCGGCGGCCAGCACTTTATCGCTCATTATTTCACTCCTGTTGCTGCGGTCATGACTTGGGTTTGCGTGAGTCCAGCGGTGGCAAAAACGTCGGCGATCTGCTTGGCGCGCATCACCACCAGCCGATCGCTGAGCGCCATGACTTCCGGCAGTTCGGAAGAGATCAAGATAATGGCAGTACCCTGCGCAGCAAGCTGGCGTATGACGTTATAAATCTCGAACTTGGCACCGACGTCCACGCCGCGCGTTGGCTCGTCGAGGATTAAGATCCGTGGCACTTTTTCCAACCATTTCGACAGCACGATCTTTTGCTGATTGCCGCCGCTCAGGGTGCTGACCAGCTGGTGTGGCGAACTGACCTTGATGTTCATCCGCCGGATCGCCTGCTGGGTTTTCGCCTCTTCGTGCTTATGGTTGATCAGGCTGGAACCCGCATACTGAAAGGCGACGTGATGGGTGTTCATGCTTACGTCATGCATCAGCACCAACCCCTCCTCCTTGCGGTTTTCCGTCACAAAGGCGATGCCATGCTCTATCGCCTGCTTTGGATTGCGAATAGTGACTACCGCCTCATCGATGCGAATTTCACCTTGATAGCCAGTCAGGCCAAAAATGGCCTTCATCACGTCTGAACGCCCCGATCCCACCAGCCCAAAAAAGCCCAGCACTTCACCTGCACGTAGTGAGAAATGGATATCATGAAACAGTTTGTCCTGCGAAAACTGCCTGACTTCCAACACCGGCACTTGCTCTGCTGAAGGAGGTTCGCCGATGCGTGGCGGGTAGATGTTGGTCATTTCGCGGCCAACCATCTGGGCAATCAGCCGGTGAATATCGGTCTGGTGTTTATCATGGGTAGCAATGAACTCACCGTCGCGCAGCACCGAGATATCATCAGATACCCGCATGATCTCATCCATGCGGTGCGAGATATAAATCACCGCGCAGCCGCGCTGTTTCAGCTTGTCGATAATGCCAAACAGGATGTCGGCCTCGTTATCGCTCAGCGACGACGTTGGTTCATCCATGATCACGACATCTGCTGGGTAGCTCAGCGCCTTGGCAATCTCTACCAGTTGGCGCTGGGCCATCGACATGGTGCCGACAATTTGCTGCGGATCGAGCGGAATGGCCAAATCCGCCAGCAGGCGTTGGCAATCATCCACCATCTGGCTATCGTTAATAAAACCAAAGCGGGTTGGCTCATTATTAGCGTAGATATTTTCTGCTACGCTCATATTATTGCTCAGGCTCAGTTCCTGAAAAATAATCGCGATACCCAACTTTCTGGAATGCTGTGGGTTGTTAATAGTGACGTTTTGCCCTTTGAGGAGTATTTCCCCTTTGGTCGGCGGATAAATTCCTGCCAGGATTTTCATTAGCGTGGATTTACCGGCACCATTTTCGCCCAGTAGCGTATGGACTTTACCTTTGCGTATTTTCAGGCTGACATTTTTTAATGCGTTAACATGGCCGAAACTTTTGGCTATTTCCGTTACCGCCAGCACCGTATCCGTCATTATTTCCTCCACCCACGTGGCCCTAACCCTCTCCCGCAGGGAGAGGGGACCGATCGAGTTCACTGATTTCTCTGCGTAATACCCTGCCCTTCTTATTACGCCCTACTTTCCGAAGCTGTATGGGCTAACTGCATACTCCGGACAGCTCCCTCTCCCTGTGGGAGAGGGTTCGGGTGAGGGGCTATTTACCGGTGTAAACACCAGGTGCGACCGGGATCATTTTCGCTACAGGTTTACCATTCAAATGGTCGACGGCGGCATCAATTGCCTTGGCGCCCATTTGGTCTGGGTATTGGCGGATAACTGCCACGAAGGTCTTGTCGCTGTCGACGGCGTCGCGAGCTTCTTTCATCCCGTCGAAACCGATGATCTTGATATTGTCGTTACGAGCGGATTTGGCGGCGATCACCGCAGCCAGCGCGGCATCATCGCCAAAACCAAACAGGCCATTCAGATCCGGGTGCGCCTGCATCATGTTCTGCGCCACGGTTAACGCTTCCGCCCGGGTGATGCCGGTTTGGATCGCCACAATCTTCACGTCAGGCGTATCGGCCAACCCTTTCTTGAAGCCGTCCACGCGTGCCACCACCGATTGCAGCGCCGGATAATCAATAATCGCTACCTTGCCTTTACCGTTGAGCAGTTTGCCCATCAGCTTGCCCGCTTCGACGCCACCGGCGTAGTTGTCGGTAGCCACGTGAGTGACCACCGGTACGCCCTCGGCGGCCACATCAACGGTAATAACCGGAATACCGGCTTTCTCCGCTTTGATAATCGCCGCCTGCACGCCTTTGGAATCCACCGGCGAAATAATAATGGCGTCGACCTTCTTGGTAATAAAGTCTTCTACGTCAGAAAGTTGTTTATTCAGATCCTGATTGGCAATTGAAATGTTCAGCACCACGTCGTCTTTCTTGGCTTCCGCTTTCATTGCGTCGGCCAGATCAATATAGAACGGATGCTGTTGCGTTAGCAGCGATGCACCAATTTTATATTCCTTGGCTAACGTTGCCTGCGAGAATACTGCCAGCCCGATGGCCAGCACCGAACCTAATACCTTTAATTTATGCATGATCTATCCTCAGTTTTTATTATTTCTGCTTGTTTAGCTTGCTGTTTTGTAGGGGGTTACTTGTTAATGTTTAAAGCTTTCCTTCACAGCCACATACGCCAATCACTTTTTCCACTACCCGTTGCATGGCGCTTTTCGCTGGTTGCATATAATGGCGCGGATCATTGGCATCAGGATGCTGGTGGAAATACGCTTTCAGAGCATCCGAGAAAGCGATTTTCAGCTCGGTAGCCACGTTGACCTTGCAGATGCCTAAACGGATACAGCGGCGGATATCGCTATCGCTCAGGCCGGAAGCCCCATGCAGCACCAGCGGCACTTCCACACGATCGCGGATCTGTTCCAGGCGGGCAAAATCCAGCTTGGGCTCGGACTGGTACAGGCCATGCGCGGTACCAATAGCCACCGCCAGCGAATCGATCCCGGTACGAGCAACAAACTCCACCGCCGCCTCCGGCGAGGTGTAGATAGCGTCTTTCCCTTCCACGATCAGGTCGTCTTCCTGGCCTCCCAGGCGGCCTAGCTCAGCCTCAACGCTGGCATCGTAGCGGTGGCTGTATTCAACGATTTGTTTGACCAGCGCCACGTTTTCTTCAAAAGGAAAGTGAGAGCCGTCGATCATCACGGAACGGATCCCGGCGTTGATCTTATGGTAGATATCGGCGGGCTCTTCGTGATGATCCAAATGTAACGCCAGCGGGATCTGGTACTCATGCGCCAGTGCCTTGACGATCATGATGATGTTTTCCAGCCCACCGTAGCGGTAAGTGCCGGTCGTTCCCGCCAGGATCACTGGCGAACGATACTGTGCAGCGGTTTCGACCACCACCTGCAAGGTTTCCAGGTTGTGGATGTTGAATGCCGGCACCGCGTACCCTTGCTGCTGCGCTTTCTGCAGCATATTCTTGCTTGAAATGATGTACATCGATTCTCCTCGATCCCGAACCTGATACCGCAGTCGGTAATTACAAAATGAAAATTTAGTTAGATAAACTTTCCAAGTGAAACCGAATATAGAGAGAAAACGCGCAAAAAAGCGTGACAGGGATCGAAGATTATCAAATAACTTTCAAAACGTAATCTAACTAGATTTTGATTACGAAACATAAGGTATGTACCGGTGTTTGTGCGCTTAAGATCACCCAATCTCGGGTGTATACCCTCCATCGAGCATCACCTAATAACATGAATAATAATAAAAATATAAACCCAAACACTAGCCCAATCCTGACTTTCAAAATAACGAAAGCCTGCGTGGGTATTACTTTCAATTAGAAAGTATGAAGGATATAGTAGCCCTTATTACCGTTTAACGATGGGGGCGAATGTGCCCAGAAAGTCATCTAACCTGCTGAAACGCAGATTGAAAATTGCTGAAATCGTCGGCCAGCAAGGGGAGATCAAGGTCGACGATCTTTCTGCCCAGTTAGGGGTTTCCGGCGTGACGATCCGTGGCGATCTCAGCTACCTGGAACAGCAAGGTTACCTCAAGCGATCCTTTGGCGGTGCCATTGCCACCCCAACGCAGCCGCTGGCGGAGCCGATCGAACCAGGGATCGCCCTGCCCCCACTCACGCTGGCTAACCAGTTGGAAATCGCCCGCCACTGCGCCAGGATGATTGCCGATCGCGATACGCTATTTCTCGGCCATGGCGATATCTGCCGCAAGATCATCCCGTTCCTGAGCGGCCTGAAAAAGCTGCGGCTGATCGTCAATGACTTACAGCATGCGATCCTGGCCGATCAGTTTTTGGACGGTGAGATTATCGTCGCGGGTGGGGAGTTGATCCGCTCGCATACCGCGCTGAGCGGTAAAGCGTTGGATAGCGTGATCCAACAGTTCACCATCAACCACTGCATTCTCGAGGCCAGCATTACGGACAGCTCCGGCATCCTGAATATCGATCAGCCGCTGTTGGCGTCCCATTACCAACGCTGCCTGGACAAGGCGCAGAATAAAACCGCCATCATTACCCATTTGCCCATTCAGGCCAGTGCGATCGGGACTATCGGCCACCTCAGCCAGGTAGATAATCTGGTGACCAACCGTGGCGTGAATGAACATTATCAGCAGCAATTATTCGAATCCGACTTCAGCATCCGCTACACCAATAACGAATGTTTTACCTGGGCCAACCGGGAAACGATCGGGGAATAAAGGGGCACTTATGTCAGTTAGCATCTGCACGATGGGTGAGTTACTGGTTGAATTCCTTTCAAAAAATTATAATCAGGGATTTACTCAGCCAGGCGAGTTTCTTGGGCCGTTCCCCAGCGGGGCACCGGCTATCTATGCCGCTCAGGTGGCGCGGCTTGGCTTTGGCTCCACGCTGTTTGGCTGCGTGGGCAACGACGATTTTGGCCGTCTGAATATCGAACGCCTGCGTCTGGAAGGCGTGATCACCGACGGCATCAGCGTGATCGACAAGGCCCCGACCGGCACGGCATTTGTCAGCTATCGCAACCCGCTGGAACGCGATTTTATCTTCAATATCCCCAACAGCGCCTGCGGCTTCTTTACCGCCGACCACATCGATCTGGGCTTGCTGAACCAGTGCCAGCATTTTCACATTATGGGTTCTTCGCTGTTCTCATTTCGTATCATCGATGCCATGCGCCGGGCGATCCAGATCGTCAAGGCCAATAAGGGGACGGTGTCGTTCGATCCCAACATTCGCAAAGAGATGCTCAATATCCCTGAGATGAGCCAGGCCTTCGATTACATCCTCGAATATACCGATATCTTCCTGCCCAGCGAAGGAGAAGTGCATCACTTTGCCAGCAGCAAAAACCAACAGGAAGCGGATATCGTGCAGGAACTGTTGGCCAGCGGCGTGAGCCATATCGTGATCAAGCGTGGCGAGAAAGGGGCCAGCCATTACCAGCAACAAAATGGCCAGACGCAGGAGCTACACACTCCAGGCTATAGCAGCAAGATGGTCGATCCGACCGGAGCGGGCGACTGCTTTGGCGCTACCTTTGTCAGCCTGTTCCTGTCCGGCTTCAGCGCAGAAAAAGCGTTGCAGTATGCCAATGCCAGCGGTGCCTTGGCGGTTTCCCATAAGGGGCCGATGGAAGGGTTATCCAGCCTGGCGCAGATCGAGCATTTTATTGCACAGCAGGCGTAAAGCCATCAGCCGGCCAGCCTTTGGCCGGTTTTTTATCCCGATTACCAACATAACGGCTTGGCAAAACCGTCCCTTGTCGTAAAATCCCCTCCTTTGCCAATCCATAACCGTAAACCCCTTGGAGGCACGGATGGAACAACGCTTTGTTCAAGCTAACCGTGAAGCCCGCTGGGCACTGGGCCTGACGCTGTTTTACCTGCTGGCCTGGTCGCTGGCGGCCTATCTGCCAGACAGCAACGCCGGGATCACCGGGCTGCCACACTGGTTCGAAATGGCCTGCCTGCTGGTACCGCTGCTGTTTATTGGCCTGTGCTGGCTGATGGTACGCGGCATCTTCCGCGATATCCCCCTGGAGGATAGCGATGCAAACTGAGGTCATTCTGCCGCTGATTGCCTATCTGTTGCTGGTGTTTGGCCTTTCGGTGTATGCCTATACCCGTCGCCAAAGCGGTAACTTCCTGAGTGAATATTTCCTCGGTAACCGTTCTATGGGCGGCTTTGTGTTGGCCATGACGCTGACCGCCACCTATATCAGCGCCAGCTCGTTTATCGGTGGGCCGGGTGCCGCCTATAAATATGGCCTTGGCTGGGTGCTGCTGGCGATGATCCAATTGCCTGCCGTATGGCTTTCACTTGGCGTGTTGGGGAAAAAGTTTGCCATTCTGGCGCGGCGCTACAATGCCATCACCCTTAACGACATGCTGTTCGCCCGCTATCAGAGCCGCTTGCTGGTATGGCTAGCCAGTCTAAGTCTGTTGGTCGCCTTCCTTGGGGCAATGACGGTTCAGTTTATCGGCGGCGCACGCCTGCTCGAGACCGCTGCGGGTATTCCTTATGACACCGGCCTGCTGATATTTGGTATCAGCATTGCGTTGTACACCGCGTTTGGCGGCTTTCGTGCCAGCGTGCTGAACGATGCCATGCAGGGGCTGGTGATGTTGATAGGCACGATATTACTGCTGGTTGCGGTGATCCATGCGGCGGGCGGCTTGCATAGCGCGGTCGATAAGCTGCAACAGATCGATCCGGCTTTGGTCTCACCGCAAGGTGGCGAGCAGATCCTCAGCCTGCCGTTTATGGCTTCGTTCTGGATCCTGGTGTGCTTTGGCGTAATAGGCCTGCCGCACACCGCCGTGCGCTGTATCTCGTATAAAGACAGCAAAGCCGTGCACCGTGGCATTATTCTCGGCACCATCGTGGTGGCTATTCTGATGTTTGGTATGCATCTGGCTGGCGCCCTGGGTCGTGCGGTTCTGCCAGATCTGAAGATCCCCGATCAGGTGATCCCGACGTTGATGATCACCGTGCTGCCCCCTTACGCCGCAGGGATCTTCCTGGCCGCACCGATGGCGGCGATCATGTCGACCATCAATGCGCAGCTGCTGCAATCCTCTGCCACCATCATCAAAGACCTCTATCTGGGCGTGCGTCCGCTGCAGATGAACAATGAGAAGATGATCAAACGCTTCTCCAGCCTGACCACGCTGATCCTCGGATTACTGGTGCTGCTGGCCGCCTGGCGCCCGCCTGAAATGATCATCTGGCTGAACCTGCTGGCGTTCGGCGGGTTGGAAGCGGTATTCCTCTGGCCGCTGGTGCTGGGCCTGTACTGGGAACGCGCCAACGCGCAGGGAGCCCTTAGCTCAATGGTCACCGGTGCGTTATGCTATACGCTATTAGCCAGCTTCGGCCTGCAACTGGCCGGATTGCATCCTATTGTGCCTTCGCTGTTACTCAGCCTGTTGGCGTTTTATCTCGGTAACGTCTACGGCGAAAAGCGCCAGTTGGCGTCGTCCTTACCCTCTTGAGAGAATTGTTATGCCTTGGATCCAACTAAAACTGAACACCACCGGCAGCCAGGCAGAAGACCTGAGCGATGCGTTGGTTGAAAGCGGCGCGGTGTCGGTCACCTTCCAGGACACCCACGACAACCCGGTCTTTGAACCGCTGCCGGGCGAAACCCTGCTGTGGGGCGATACCGATGTGATCGGCCTGTATGATGCCGAAACCGATATGGCCGAAGTGGTCGCCATACTTGAACAGCATCCGCTGTTGGGCAGCGGTTTCCGCCACAAAATCGAGCAGTTGGAAGATAAAGACTGGGAACGTGAGTGGATGGATAACTTCCACCCGATGCGTTTTGGCGAGCGCCTGTGGATTTGCCCAAGCTGGCGTGACGTGCCCGATCCGGACGCGGTGAACGTCATGCTAGACCCAGGCCTGGCGTTTGGCACCGGCACACACCCGACCACCGCGCTTTGCCTGCAATGGCTGGATGGATTGGATCTGGCTGGCAAAACCGTCATCGACTTCGGCTGTGGCTCCGGCATCCTGGCGATTGCCGCGTTAAAACTGGGTGCCGCCCGCGCCATTGGCATCGACATCGATCCCCAGGCCATTCAGGCCAGCCGTGACAACGCGCAGCGTAACGGCGTTTCAGAGCGTCTTGAGCTGTATCTGCCAAAAGACCAGCCAGCCGATCTGCTGGCCGATGTGGTGGTGGCGAACATTCTCGCTGGCCCGCTGCGTGAACTGGCACCGTTGATCAGCGACCTGCCAAAATCCGGCGGCTATCTGGGCCTGTCAGGCGTACTGGCAACTCAAGCCGCCAGCGTAGCCGAAGCCTATCAGGATAAATTCAATCTCGACCCGGTGGCCGAGCGTGAAGAATGGTGCCGCATCACCGGCCAACGCAACTAGTTACATTTTCCCCGCATGCCAAAAACCATCGGAAATTTAAACAGTTCCGATGGTTTTTTCTTTTCCTAAGAATCCGCCAGTTTATCCCGACACTTGCTGGGCGTATTCTCCTGCTCGGAGTGAAGGTGGCCCGCAGCATACGAGCCGCCCACCCAGGATAATTGGTATTTTCATTGGACAAGGATTAGGAAATGAAAGGAAAAATGTTGCTGGCTACCCTGTTGGCCGCCAGCTTCTCGATCGGGGCCGCAGAACATGCTCATTGGGGTTATGAAGGCCAGGAAGACCCGGCGCATTGGGGTAAGCTTTCACCCGATTTTTCACTGTGTGAAACCGGTAAAAACCAGTCCCCGGTCAACATCCAGGGCGCGCTGAAAACCCAGCACGGCAAGCTTGAGCTGGCTTTCCAGCCGGGCAAACAGCAAATCGTCAACAACGGGCACACCATTCAAGTCAACGTCAGCGAAGGCAACACCCTGCGGTTGGATAACGACACCTTCACGCTACAGCAGTTCCATTTCCACGCCCCGAGCGAAAACGAGATCGACGGCAAGCAGTTCCCACTGGAAGCGCACTTTGTCTACAAGGACAAAGACGGTGCCCTGGCGGTGCTGGCCCTGATGTTCCAGCAAGGTAAAACCAATCCGCAACTGGCGCAGGCCTGGCAACAAATGCCTGCCGCTGTCGATCAGACCGCCGTGCTGAACAAACCGCTGGATATCAAAGCGCTGCTGCCGAAACAGTTTAACTTTTACCGCTTCAGCGGTTCGCTGACGACGCCACCCTGTTCTGAAGGGGTCAGCTGGTTGGTGCTAGATCAGCCTGTAAGCGCTTCTGCCGAACAAATCAGTCAATTCCACTCGGTAGTCCACCATAACAACAATCGCCCAGTACAGCCGCTGAACGGCCGCGTCATCGTCGATTGATTTTTCCCAGCGACAACTGCCGCTACCCCTCACTGGGGCGGCGGTAATTCCCAGCACCATTCTTGCCGGTTTGTCAAAGTATTAAGCTGAGAATGTTACAAATAACCTGATGTTACGATCTGTTATTACCGGCACGTAAAGATAAAATCCTGTCGTTAGTGGAATATTTTAGCGCGCAAAAATTAAGCGCATTCATCCAACACATTGTTAAATAAACATAATATTTTCATCAAGGGTGCATAAGCGCACTTTTATTGCCCAATAACTGTCGATTGGTCAAAGTTTGGCCTTTCATCTGAATGAAAAAATGCGTAATATACGCGCCCTTGCGGACACAGTATGGTCAGTCTTTGTCTATGCGCATTGGACACCACCAGTTAACAAATTGCCTGATTGCGGCCCCGATGGCCGGCATCACAGATCGCCCATTCAGAACCTTATGTCATGCAATGGGTGCTGGGATGGCTGTATCCGAAATGCTCTCCTCCAACCCGGAGGTGTGGCGCACGGATAAGTCACGTCTGCGTATGGTACATAGCGATGAACCAGGGATCCGTTCCGTGCAAATAGCCGGATGTGATCCTGATGATATGGCCGCCGCGGCGCGCATTAATGTGGCCAGCGGTGCACAGATCATCGACATCAATATGGGGTGCCCAGCCAAGAAAGTGAACCGGAAGCTTGCAGGGTCTGCGTTACTGCAGTACCCGGATCTGGTTAGACAGATCCTCCTCGCGGTGGTTAACGCGGTGGATGTGCCGGTAACACTTAAGATCCGAACCGGCTGGGAACCAGAGAACCGTAACTGTGTAGAAATTGCCCAACTGGCCGAAGATTGTGGTATACAGGCCCTGACGATTCATGGCCGAACCCGTGCCTGCCTGTTCAACGGCAACGCGGAGTACGACAGCATTCGGGCAGTTAAGCAGAATGTCGCCATTCCGATTATCGCGAATGGCGACATTACTGACCCGCATAAAGCCAGAGCAGTGCTCGACTACACTGGGGCTGATGCCCTGATGATAGGCCGTGCTGCTCAGGGGAGACCCTGGATCTTCCGGGAAATCCAGCATTATCTGGACACTGGGGAGCTGCTGCCACCGATGCCACTTGGCGAAGTGAAGCGCTTGTTAATAGGGCATATTCGGGAATTGCACGGCTTTTACGGCCAAGGCAAGGGATTCCGGATTGCTCGAAAGCACGTCTCTTGGTACTTACAGGAGCATGCCCCTAATGACCAGTTTCGGCGCACATTCAACGCCATAGAGGATGCCAGCGAACAGCTGGAGGCGTTGGAGGCATATTTCGAAAATCTTGCGTAACAAAAAAGAGCTGACAGAACTATGTTCGAACAACGCGTAAATTCTGACGTACTGACCGTTTCAACCGTGAACTCACAGGACCAAGTGACTCAAAAGCCTCTGCGTGACTCGGTTAAGCAAGCACTGAAGAACTATTTTGCTCAACTGAACGGTCAAGACGTTAACGATCTGTATGAGCTGGTACTGGCTGAAGTTGAACAGCCACTGTTGGACATGGTGATGCAGTACACCCGTGGCAACCAGACCCGTGCTGCCCTGATGATGGGGATCAACCGCGGTACACTGCGTAAGAAATTGAAAAAATACGGCATGAACTGATACTAGTCAGTCAAGCTGTTGAAAAAAGGCGCTTTTACCTCATGGGTCAAGCGCCTTTTTCTTTTATCATACCGGCCTGTCAGAAACGCCAGGTGGCCGAAAGGTTGCCCGCTACCGAGTCATAACCAGAACGGAACAGCTCGCTCTCTACTCCCAAGCCCAGCTCCACATCCCTATTGATTTGATAACGAACCCCGGCTTTCACCCCCATGGAGTCACGCCCAGTCACCTGATTCTTGTTGCTGAAGCTCGCCGCGCGGTAGTTGGCGAAAGAGGCTTCTTGCGATACGTCACTGTCCAGCAACTCGTGATCCCAGGTAAGTTGCAGATCGGCAGCAATAGCAGCGCCCGAAGAGAGCGGTAGATCCCAACTGCTGTTGACCCCAATGCTGGAGCGCAGAGAATCAAAAGTGCTCGAACCTAGCGCCAGGCGGCTACTGTCGCTGCCCGTTTCCGTCACGCTTGGGCGATGCAGGGTAGTGTAATTCAGTGCGGCCACCGGGCCAGCGCTCCATTGGTCATTCAGCGCCCAGCGGTAGCCGCCACCAGCAGCGACAGAACCCGCCAGGCCGGTCCAACTGGCATGTTGGCTCGCCTGATAAGTTTCGACGCTGATGCTGCGATCCAAACGGCTATCTTCAATGCCAAACCGACCATTGCCGAATAAATACATCCCCGCTTGCCGATCGGCGGCATAACGAGCCTGGATGCCCAGATCGAAAGCCGTGGTTTTACCGGTGGCGTTTTCTGGTGCTTTGACCGTTACCGATTGCCCACTGACTGCACCATGGAAGCCATAAACCCAGTCGCTATTCTGTTCGCTGCGCTTTTCAGCACCAAAGATTATGCCGTAGCTGCTGGCATCATAGCCAACCCGATCGCCTTGGCGCTGCTGCCAAAAACCGCCACCAAAGGGTATGGCAAAACTATGCCATTCGCCTACAACCTGCTGCTCTGGCGTGGTGGGATGAGAGCCACTGACAATTCGTGTAATCTGCTGTTCACGATGAAGAGAACTGGCGAACATCGCACTGTACGCAGCAGGAGAGAGCTGCGGCAAAGCGCTGCTGATGCTCCCACCGTCAGCGGCAGAAAAGTCCAGAGTACGGTACAGCGGCTGGATGTCTGCACCTGCGACCGACACAATGTGGTCCAGCGCCTGGCCGACCTGCCGCGCATTGTTGTCCTGCGCATACTGGCTGTAGGCGTTGTCAGCACGCAGCATCGCGAGTTGCCAACGATCCTCACCCTCTGGTGTTGCCTGCAAGGCCAGCGTAGGCGAGCTGAGTAAACCGTTCACCGTGCGGAATTCTCCGCTCTGCGAGGTGGCTTTCAACATCTCGCCCGAATCCAGCCGCCAGTCTGTTGCATACCAGTCTGGCTGCGGTGCGAACGTCAGTTGACCGTTGAATTCAGCATGGCCATTGACCACCAAGGTATCGTGTCCACCACGGCCATCAACCTCCAACAGCAACTGTCCATTCTCGCCCTGTTGATAGAGGCCGGTGACCTCGATTTTCCCTAACGAATTACCTGGCGCAAGGATACCGTCATTCACAAAGCGGCCCGCCGGGTTCAAGGTATAATCGCTGTTGCCAGCCAGCATGGAGCCTGGTGCGATAGACATGCTGTAAATCTGGTGGTGGCCATTAAGCGAAGTGATCCCCCCGCGAGTGCTCAGCGCCAGATTGTCGATACCTTCAATATTTCCCCGGTAGTTGAACCGGAAATTGGGGTCTGCCTGATCGGTTGCCTGCCCTTGCAAATTGGCCAGGCGCCCAAAGGTAAACTGGGTCAGGCGCTGCTGGCCATGCTCATCCAACTGGTTATAATCCGAGTAGATATTCCCTTCCAGCTGGGTACCATTTAATAGATTGATATTGTTGACCAGCGCGTTTGGTGAGATATAAATCGCCGCACCTTTAGCGGTAACCCGGCCGCTAATATCCGCATTATTGACCAGCGCCCCCTGTAGCTCCGGCAATAATGTTGCAACCTGTCCACCAACATAATGTATCCAGGATCCCCGGTAATCCACATCGTTGCCCAGCAGGTTATTGCCAAAATCAAAACTGAGGGCAACGCCATTTGCGCCTAGCGCTTGGACATCGCCTCGCTGAATAAGATTATGGTTCTTGCCATAAGCAAACATCACGCCGCGGCCATTGACCCCGTCTGCGTATACGCGAGTGCCAGGCTCAACGTTCAGCGTGTTGTTTTGTCCATCGATACGAATACCAGCCCCACCGGCGCCTTGTGTTAACAGATCCGCTTGCTGGAAGATGTGGTTATTGCTGCCGTAAACATGCAAGCCAACGCCCAATGTCGCGGTATTATACTGCCCCGTGATGTAGCCATCGCCCTGCTTGTTACGTAAAAAGTAACCCTGTCGATTAACCAGCGTCTGCCCATCACCATAGAGCGAAAAACCGAAGAAATTACGCCGATCGATCTGATAATCCATGTCCTGCAATAACGCCAACTCGGCTTCCATAAACGTGGTGTAGTTGCGGTAATTCTGGTGGCTCATCATGCTGTTTTTCAGCTCGATATGGCTCATATAGTTATCGTCAACCGAGCCATCGTCAGCCAACATTCTTACCGGAACACCAGGCATGGCGCCCGCCAGCACTTCATCCACGTGTTTACCCGCGAAATACCCCTTATCGAGGCGCACATCAAAACCTTGCGGCTCCCATGCGTTATTACACCCCTCACACAGTATGACCTGACCGGGGCGTGCCGGATTTCCATTGTCATCACGCAGATGCTCAGTCCAGGAACCAAAAGGCTGATCGGCGTCAAAAGCGGGGGTAAATGTCCCCTCCCCAGCCCAATCGGTGGCCATATTAGAGATACCCAACCCATGAGCCAATTCATGAACGGCAACACTGACCAGATCCGTTTTTCCGGAGCGGGGTAATTGCGCTGGAACATAGAGAATATTATCAAAATCCATTTTTCCCATGATAAATTGGCCATGAGAACCGAAGGTTAGCTCGCCGGTATCAATACCGTTCAAAGCCCCCTGCAATTGGGTAATGCTGATTACACCATCGGTTACCGATTCGCTGGAGCCTGCAGCATTCACCTCATTAAAAGTGCCTACGTTGATGATGGCTGGCAATTGATCGGGTCTGGGGGTAATAACTTCAGCCCAGTACCGCATCGCATCCAGTATTTTTTCTTTCTGTTGGTTATTCAGATCCCAGGTTGACTCAATTGGCTGCGGATAATTCGGCATAAAAGGGCCATCACCCACATCAAAGAAACGAACCTGGAAGACGGCAACATTATTCGTGTTATAAACCAGGTAACTGTCTGCGGCGTAGCTAGGGTGACTGGCGAAAAAACCGGTTAACGCCGCCGTGATGAAAAGCTTTTTCAAATCAACCATCCTTGTATGCAAAGAAAGGAACCATTTCCTTCCAGTATAGAAGGACATACCTCGTTTAAACAAAGAATCAACATAACTAACAGGAAATACCCAAATAGCCCTCGGATAACCCTTTGTGGACGTACCACCCACCCACTCTCACACCCACGTTTTGTGTGGTATAATCACGAATACGAGAGCCCCCTTCGCTGGCGAGCAGCCGTCCTTCCGAAGGCTAATAGCAATGCGAACCGCCCTTCGAATGTAAAGGTTTAGTCAACGGCTAAACGATCGTCATGACTGGGTGTCAGAGTATGGTATCGCTATTGAGTCGCTTCTTTATGCGCTACAGGTTTCTACCCCATTTCGCATACAGAGTTAATATGAAGCGTCCACAAACTTTTAAACGTGCATTACTGCACCCTCGCTACTGGCTGACCTGGTTTGGCCTGGCGGTCCTGTTCCTGCTGGTTCAACTGCCCTACCCCGTGCTGCACAAGCTCGGTGGCTGGATGGGCCGCACCTCTATGCGCTTTCTGAAACGCCGCGTGTCGATCACCCGCCGCAATCTTGAACTGTGCTTCCCGGAGATGGATGAAGCACTGCGCGAACGTCAAATTATCGGTAATTTCGAATCCCTCGGCATGGGTCTGCTGGAAACCGGCATGGCCTGGTTCTGGTCAGATAAACGCGTGAAGCGCTGGTTCAACGTGAGCGGCATCAACCACCTGAAACAGGCCCAGCAAAATGGCCGTGGCGTGCTGGTGATTGGGGTGCATTTCATGTCGCTGGAGTTGGGCGGCCGGGCGATGGGCCTGTGTCAGCCGATGATGGCCATGTATCGCCCACACAACAACAAGGCGATGGAATGGGCACAGACCAAAGGCCGCATGCGCTCCAACAAAGCCATGCTGGATCGCAAAGATCTGCGCGGCATGGTGCAAGCCCTGAAGCGCGGCGAAGCCGTATGGTTTGCTCCGGATCAGGATTACGGCCCACGTGGCAGCGTGTTTGCCCCGCTGTTTGCCGTTGATCAGGCCGCCACCACCAGTGGGACCTTTATGCTGGCCCGCATGGCCAAACCGGCGCTGGTACCGGTCGTGCTGATCCGTCGCCCGAAAGGCTGTGGCTACGATCTGCTGATCCAACCGGCGTTAGAAGACTACCCAATCGACGATGAAGTGGCCGCCGCCGCCTACATGAATAAAGTAGTAGAAAAAGAGATCATGCGCGCTCCAGAGCAATATCTGTGGCTGCACCGCCGCTTCAAAACGCGCCCTACGGGTTCGCCTTCACTGTATTAAACCCGCTTTCTGGCAGGTGATGTTGCTCAGCCGAGAGCGGCAATCCCCCTCACCCCACCCCTCTCCCACAGGGAGAGGGAGCCGTACGGAGCCGAAATCAGGTACGGCAAACAATCTGTAGCACGCCCTCAATCACTCGAACATTTTGTGCTCTCCTTGGAAAAATTCACAGACCCGTTTTTCACCTTGCTGTAACATCCTTTTTTACCCGCTCAGGAAAAGAAACGATGAAAACGCAGGTTCGTCTTGCTCTGATTGGTGATTACCGCAGCGAAGCCGTTGCCCACCAAGCCATCCCCGTCGCTCTCCAACTTACCGCTTCACACCTGAATCTTGATATCCAATCCCAATGGCTCCCAACAGAAACGTTGAGCGATGTCTCTGCCCTGCAGGGTTACGATGCTATCTGGGTAGTCCCTGGCAGCCCCTATCGCAACGATGACGGGGTCTTTATGACGATCCGCCATGCTCGCGAGCAGAACATCCCCTTTCTAGGGTCTTGCGGTGGGTTTCAATATGCAGTGGTGGAATATGCGCGCAATGTGATGGGTTGGCACGATGCTGGTCACGCGGAGACCGATAGCGGGGGCCGCTTGGTGATCGCACCGCTGAGTTGTTCACTGGTTGAGAAAACCGGCACCATCCTGTTTCAGCCAAATTCACTGATCGCCCGCGCCTATGGCAAGCTGGAGACTCACGAAGGCTATCACTGTAACTTTGGTGTTAACCCTGAATTTGTGGCGGATTTGCAGCAACACCCACTGATCATCAGTGGGCATGACATTGAAGGCGATGTCCGCTCGGTGGAACTGCCAGGGCACCGTTTTTATGCCGCTACCCTATTCCAGTCAGAACGTGCAGCGTTACGTGGGGAGCTTTCTCCACTGATTGTGGCCCTGATCCAGGCCGCTCGTTAAGCCTTCCCGGGGCTAGCCCAGCCCCTAATTACCACATTAACCGACCAATCAAGGGTGCCCCGATCACAGTGATAATCCCCGCTAACATCATCACCAGGCTAGACACCACACCTTCCTGCTGGCCTATCTCATAGGCTCTGGCGGTACCGGCACCGTGAGAAGAGGCACCAAACCCCGCCCCTTTCGCCAGACCGCTGCGCACCGAGAGGCGCAGGAACAGAATATCGCCTACCGCCATCCCAAACACGCCAGTGATCACCACAAACAGTGCCACCAAGTCAGGTTGGCCGCCCATCTGCTTCGCCGCTTCCAGCGCAAACGGCGTCGTAATGGAACGCACTGCCAGGCTACGCTGCACCTCATCAGGCAACGTCAACCAACGGGCCAGCCACACCGAGCTGTAAACGGCTACCACCACCGCGGTAAGCACCCCGGCAGTTAGAGAAAGCCAATGGCGACGAATAATATGCAGGTTTTCATATACCGGCACGGCAAAGGCGATAGTTGCCGGGCCAAGCAACCACAGGAGCCAGTGCGTTTCGCCGATATAGCTCTGATACGAGATATGCGTCACCACCAGCAATAGCACCAATACCATCGGCGTCAGCACCAACGGCATCAACAGCAGGCTACGGCGGCGGCGGTAGAGCCTTTTATTGGCAAAGTAGAGTACCAATGTCACCACCAGGCAGGTGATGCTGAGGATCACGTCATTCATTACGCATTTTCCGCCGTTGCAGCCAGATCTCGAAACGATAAACGCGATCCACCACCAGCCCGGTCGCTCCCAGCGTCAGCATGGTGCTGATGGCAATCACCAGAAAAATCTTCCAGCCCTCCACCATCAACAGTTGGGCATAGTTCACCACCGCCACCACCGCTGGTACAAAAAACAGCAGCATTTCGGCCAGTAGCCAACGCGACCCCGCTTTTACCCAGTTGAGCGGCAAAATGCGCAGCAGGATCAGCGCCAGCAGCATCAACATGCCCACGATGTTGGCGGGCAAAGGCAGATGAAACTGTTGCACCAGCCGATCGGCAAGCAGGAATAACAAGGCATACAGCACTACCTGGATGGGCACCTGTAGGCGGAGCAGAAAAGCAGGCGCAGCACGGCGTAACGCCAGAGACATGAAAGCAACCTCAGAAAAAATCAAGGCTTACAGTATACGCAGCCGGGAAACCCTGCCTGAAATGAATTAAAATCATCAACATCATGCCGTAAGGGAATAGTTTCCCAGCGGCACCGCCTTCAGGAGAGCCCAAAGTGGATGTCCGCACCCTGCGTTATTTTGTGGAAGTGGTCCGTCAGCAAAGTTTCACCCGCGCGGCTGAGAAACTGTTTGTTACCCAACCCACCATCAGCAAGATGTTGCGCCATCTGGAAGATGAGTTGGAGTGCACACTGCTGGTGCGCGAAGGGCGCAAGCTGCACCTCACCGACAGCGGGCAAGCGGTTTATCAGCGCGGTCTGGCGATCCTGGATGAGTTCCGCCAGTTGGAGGCCGAACTGGAGGACATCAGCTCGGTGAAAAAGGGGGTGCTGCGGCTGGGTATTCCACCGATGGTCGGCAGACAGATCGCCGGTTTGATCCGTCAGTTCCGCCAGACCTATCCGGGTATCGAACTGAAGATCTCCGAACTGGGCGGCCTTTCGGTTGAACAGGCGGTGTTAACCGGAGAGTTGGACCTGGCGATGACGATACTGCCCGCAGTATCTGACCAGCCGTTGACCTTTTTGCCCCTGCTAAGCCACCCGATGTGCGTAGTTGTGCCCAAGACGGCACACTGGCTCAACCGCACCAGCATCGCAATCAATGAGCTGGCCGAGTGGCCAATCCTGATTTATAACGAAGACTTCACGCTGTATAAAATGCTGATGGCAGCTTTTCAGCAGGCGGGCTTTGAACCCAAGATTGCCGTACGCAGCGGCCAGTGGGATTTTCTGGCTGCGATGGTGCAGGCCGGCGTGGGAATTGCCACTTTACCAGAGCCAGTCTGCCAATGGCTGGATAAAGAAAACCTGATCTGGCTGCCGCTGGAGCCACGAATGGAGTGGCAAGTGGGGCTGATCTGGCGCCAGGGCAGCTACCTTTCCCACAGCGCCCAGGCCTGGATTGCCTGCTGCCGGGAGTATTGGTCATAGGCGCATAAGATGAGGGGGATTAGCTTTTACTGACAACCCAGGGTCCCCCTATCATTCCATAACGGCAGCAAATTCACGTCATAATCCCCTGCTATACTTCGGCTAATGCTCACCCAAAATCACTAAAAAACCGCTGATTTACTCTTCCGGCCAACGAAAGAGACAGCATGCCCCTTTATTCAGCCGGATGGAAAAGATATGCAGCGGAAATCCCTCCAGAGTATCGCGCCTGGCCTGATGAACCTGCTCGCTTACGAGCGTAGCTGGTTGAAACCTGATATCCGAGCTGGCCTCTCGGTGGCGGCAGTGGCATTACCGGTGGCGATTGCCTACGCCGAGTTGGCTGGCGTGAGCGCCATCGTCGGGCTTTACTCCTGTATTCTACCGATGATCGCCTACGCCATTTTTGGCTCATCGCGTCAGCTTATCGTCGGGCCTGATGCAGCCACCTGCGCGGTCATCGCCGCAGTAGTCACTCCGCTAGCGGCTGGCCATACCGAACTGCACTGGCAATTGACCATCGTGATGACCCTGATGATGGGAACCTGGTGCCTGATTGCCAGCCGCTTCAAGCTGGGTGCCATTGCAGATCTGCTGTCACGCCCGATCCTCAATGGGTTGCTCAACGGCGTGGCGCTTACGATTATCGTCAATCAGATCAGCAAGATATTCGGGTTTGCCTCGCCCTCCAGCGAGCTGATTGAACGCATTTACGCACTGCCGGTTAACTTACTCAACAGCCATTGGCCCACGGTGCTTATGTCACTGCTGACGCTGCTGATCCTGCTTGGCGTCCACTATGCCCGGCCTAACTGGCCCGCCCCGCTGTTCGCCGTAGTGCTGACGACGGCGTTGACCTGGGCGGCGAATTTGCCACGCTTTGGCATTGATACGGTTGGGGGCTATACCGGTGGCGGTTTGCCCATGGTTTCATGGCCTGATTTTAAACCCGGGCTGCTGCGCGATCTGGTGATCCCGGCGCTCAACCTGGCCGTAGTCAGCTTTGTCAGCATGATGCTGACCACCAGGAGCTTTGCGGCAAAAAATGGCTACGAAGTTGACGCCGACAGTGAGTTTCGTGCGCTGGGGCTGGTGAATATCGTCTCCGGGCTTTCACAGGGATTCGCCATCAGCGGTGCCAACTCCCGTACCGCCGTTAACGATGCCAACGGCGGCAAAAGCCAGCTGGTCTCGGTGATTGCCGCGCTGGCGATCGCTCTGGTCGTGGCATTTTTTAGCGAGCCGCTGCAGTTTATCCCCATATCGGTACTCGGCGTGGTGCTGATTTACGCCTCTTGGTCGCTGCTGGATATGCGCAGCATTTTCCGGCTGCGCAAACGCAATCGCCCCGCGTTCTATCTGGCGCTGTTTACTTTCTTGAGCGTGCTGCTGGTAGGGATCATTCCCGGCATTGGGCTGGCGGTGCTGCTGGGTCTGTTGCAGTTTCTACAGACGGTTTTCCGGCCCACCGAGCAGCTACTGGGGGTCAACGCAGACGGTATGATCCATTCGCTGGGTAAGAGCAACGGCGTCCAGCCGGTCGATGGCGTGCTTATGTACCGCTTTAATTCGCCGTTGACCTACTTTAACGTCGCCTATTTCAAGCGGCGGATCACCAATCTGGTAGATGGATCGCAGGACCAGCCACGTTGGGTGGTGATTGACGCGGTGGCCAGCTTCACCCATGCGGATATCAGCGTGCTCGCGGCCGTCGAAGAATTGAAGCGGGATCTGCAACTGCGGGGGATCGGCCTGGTACTTGCAGGCCGCCGTACCGAGCTGACACGTTGGTTTCGCCTGGATCGCTCCGGCAGCAAGGAGAATAAACTGATCCTGGTTCCCGACCTGTATCTGGCGTTAAAGCTGATCCAAAGCAAGGAGAGTAAAGCGCAAGGGGAACGAGATGCCGAAGCCTTGGCTGAGTAAGATAGGGGCCGCATAGCGGCCCCCTTAAAGATGTGGTTAGCCTTCTCGCTCAACCAGCAAGGCTTCCAGCAGATCGAGATCGTGCAGCAGTTTTTGCAGCGTCTCGTTGCTGATTTTTTGCGTGGCGCGCAGGTGATAAAGCTCACCACGCTCCGCCCGCAAGGCGGTCAAACGGAAACGCCGCTCGAGGTTTTCCAGCGCCAGCGCATTTTCGATATCATCTTTACTGGCAATACGCCGCCGCAACATTCCGGTCACCCTGGAACTGACCTCTTTGAGCACCTGCGGATCGAGGTTTTCCTCGGTGTCTGCCACCAGCCGTTCTTCCATCTTGTTGATGCTCTCAATCGCCACCTCGGCAGCCATGGCAATCGCCATGCGCTCTTCGGTCTTGCTGGCGCTCTTGTCTGCGACATGCACCCCGCGCAGCAATAACGGCAACGCCAGTACGCCAACGATCAGTGACAGCAAGATCACCCCGGCGGCGATAAACACCAGCTGATAGCGCGCCGGGAAGGCGGTGCCATCGCTAAGTAACAGCGGGATAGAGAGCACACCGGCCAGCGTAATCGCCCCACGTACGCCAGCGAAAGAAGCGACCCACAACTCACGTATGCTGTAATCGCCAAACTGTAGAGGGCGCTTTTTCATAAAGCGATTGCTGGCCTTTTTCATCACCCACAACCAGCTGAAACGCAGCACCAGCAGCGCGGCGTAGATAATCGCCACGTCGGTGAACAGATACCAGGTCTCGATAGTGGGATCCAGTTCAGCCTGCACAATCGAGGTTTCCAGGATCCCCGGCAGTTGCAGCCCCAACATGATGAACACCATGCCGTTGAACACGAACTCCAGCATCGCCCAGACGCTGTTAGCGCGCAAACGCATGGCCAGTGGTGCGTTACGGATCACGCCAGACTGGCTGATGGTCATCCCCGCCGCGACGGCAGCCAGAATGCCTGACACGCCGATATGTTCGGCAATCAGATAGGAGGCAAAAGGCAACAGCAGCAGCAACACAATCTGCGTGGCCGGATCGTCTCCGCTCCAACGGCTCATCACGCGCAGCGATTTACTGTAGGTCCAGGTCACCGCCACACCGGCGAGCAGACCACCGATCGCCACCTTCAGAAACTCCATGGAGGCACCACCGACGGTGAACACCATGGTGCCCATCGCCACCGCGATGGCAAATTTTAACGATACCAGGCCGGAAGCGTCATTCATCAACGCCTCGCCTTCCAGCACACTCATGATGCTTCTGGGAATGCGCCCTTTGCCAACAATACCACCCAGTGCAACGGCATCGGTAGGTGACAACACCGCCGCCAGCGCAAACGCAGCAACCAACGGAATACCCGGTACCATCATGTAAATGAGGTACCCAACGCCGACAACGGTGATCAACACCAGCACCAATGCCAGCCCCAGTATTTCACGCCCGTGGTGCAGGAATTCGCGTGTCGGTGTTTTCCAACCATCGGCAAACAGCAATGGCGGAATAAACAGCACTAAAAACAGTTCAGGGTCAAAATCAACGTGCAGCCCGAAATTCGGCCAGGCTAACAGGGCCCCAATGGCAATTTGCATCAAGGGTAACGGGATCTGGAACGGCAACATGCGTGTTACCACCCCAGACAGGGAGACCACCAGGATCAAGATGAGGATTGTAAAAAATATTTCCATGCTTTCCTTAGACTCTTAAGTTCAGATCACCAAAGCGCGCGGGTAATAGTGTCCGAATAGTAGATCACTTTTTTTCTCAGTTATAAAGCTTGTTGTGCCTTTCAAAACACGTCGCAGCAAATAGGGAGAATAGTCTGAAGGAAATGAACAACGGGGCCAAAGGATGGCCCCGTAGAAGGAAAGCTTAAATTGCCCAACCACCCGCATAGAATGCCACCAGCGCAACCGCGATTAACACGGTACCGATGTTCAGCCTGCGCCATTCACCAGAGAACACGCGGCCAATCACCAGCGAGCTGAAGCCCAGCATGATGCCAGTCACGATGTTACAGGTCAGCACGATAAACACCGCGCACAGCAAACCGGCCATGGCGTCGACAAAGTCGTCGAAATCCAGCTTGGTGACGTTGCTCAACATCAGCAGGCCAACGTACATCAGCGCAGGAGCGGTGGCGTACACTGGCACCAGGTAGGACAGCGGCGACAGGAACAGGATCAGCAGGAACAACAGCCCGACCACGGTGGCCGTCAGACCGGTTTTACCGCCTGCCGCCGTACCTGCAGCAGATTCGATATAAACCGCGGCAGGTGCAGCCCCAACCAATCCGGAGAAGATGCTGCTCAGGGAGTCAGAAGTCAGCGCTTTGCCACCGTTAATGATCTGGCCATCTTTATCCAGCAGATTGGCCTGCCCAGCGACCGCACGGATGGTGCCCGTGGCGTCGAACACCGCAGTCATTACCAATGCCAATACGCTCGGCAGCACCACCGGTTGTAACGCCCCCATGATATCCAGGCTGAAGATCAGCGATTTACCATCTGGCCCCGCCAGGCTAGGCATGGCAAATAGCCCTTGATATTTCACCGCAGGATCAAAAATCAGACCGATAACCGAAATGGCAATAATGACCAGCAAGATGCCGCCTGGCACACGCAGTTTTTCCAGGCCGAAGATCACCGCCAACCCGATTAACGTCATCACCACTGGAAACGAGGTAAATGCCCCCAGCGCGACCGGCAAGCCATCCAGCGGATTTTTCACCACCAGGCCGACACCGTTAGCCGCGATCAACAGCAGGAACAGGCCGATACCAATACCGGTGCCATGCGCCACTCCCATTGGCAGGTTACGCAGGATCCAGGAACGGATACCGGTAATCGAGATGATGGTAAACAGGATCCCCATCAGGAATACCGCGCCCAGCGCCACGGGAATGCTGATCTGCTGACCCAGCACCAGGCTAAAGGCGGTGAACGCCGTCAGTGAAATGGCACAACCAATCGCCATCGGCAGGTTGGCCCACAGGCCCATCAGCAACGACCCCAACCCGGCAACCAGGCAGGTGGCAACGAATACCGCAGTCGGTGGGAAACCGGCTTTACCCAGCATGCTGGGAACCACGATCACCGAGTAGACCATCGCCAGGAAGGTGGTTAACCCTGCCACCACTTCCTGACGCACGTTGGTACCCCGTGCTGTAAGTTTAAAATACGCATCAAGCCCGCCTTTGGGTGTCACGGCGTTATTTGCTTGAGAATTCGACATGTTGCTGTCCCCTGTTTTTCATTGCTGCCAGCCTGGATGAAATGGCTTGTTATCCCACTGATGCATGGTCATTACGAAACCGTTTCCGTCACGTTCGCTTCCTTACCCTTCAGGAACGCGGCAACAGACGCCGTGTAAAAGGCAAACGTTTAACTCTCATCGCATGCAGCGGGTGATTTATGATGGTCTTATCCCCAAAAATCCCAAACGCTACCGGGTGGGATTTTCAAGGCAAACGATTATCTAGCCTTCTATGCCGTCTGATCAACTAAAGATCGCGACAATTTATGCGAAAACGTATTGGGATCGCTCATTGTTGAAGAAGTGAGGTTTATCACATTACGACCTGAAGAGGAGAGATCGCCCCGACAGCTTGGGGCGGAAAAGATTATTGCGATTGCATCGCCTGCTCATCCATGTACATCAACTCCCAGATATGACCATCCAAATCCTGGAAGCCATGGCCATACATAGCGCCGTAATCCTGTGGCTGATTATAGGTATTGCCGCCAGCGGCAATGGCTTTGCGTACCAACGCATCTACCGCAGCACGGCTGGGTTGCGACAGGCAAATCAGCACTTCCGTCGCTTTGTTGGCATCACTGACAGGATTGGGGGTAAATAGCTGGAATTTCTCGTGAGTCAGCAACATCACGTAAATACTCTCACTCACGACCATGCAGGCGGCAGTATCATCGGTAAACTGCGGGTTGAAGATAAACCCCAGTTGTCGGAAGAACTCGATAGAAGCGGGCAAATTGCTGACGGGCAGGTTAACAAAAATTTGCGTAGCCATGGGCTACCTCCTATGAAAGTGACCCTATCGAGTATAGTTCAAGCCTTCAACCCAGTACGCTAAACGGCCCACCCTGTTCCAGAGCCCGCTGATACGCAGGACGCGCGTGAATGCGTTGCAGATAGCCTTGCAGTTTCGGGCACCCGTCCAACCCGCCTCGCCCTGCTAACGCCTCCACCGGGAAACTCATCTGGATATCCGCAGCGCTGAATTCATTGCCTACAAACCAGGTGCTTTTATTCAAGTGTTGCTCCAGATAATCGCGATGCGTGGCAATCTGCTTATCCAGATACTCTTTCTGTACCCCTTTGCCGATCGCCCCGGCAACCGGGCGTATCACCCATGGGATTGGCGGGTGTCCTAAACGGCTAAACACCAGTTTCATTACCAGCAGCGGCATCAACGACCCTTCTGCATAGTGCAGCCAATAGCGATACTCCTGGCGAGCGTGGAAATCCGTGGGAGTGAATAACCCTTGTGCATCATAGGCCTCCTGCAGATATTCTATAATGGCGCCCGACTCCGCCAGCGTCAGATCGCCGTCTACTACTACCGGCGATTTACCCAACGGGTGGATCTTTTTCAACTCGGGCGGTGCCAACATGGTGGTCTTATCACGTTGATAACGCAGAACCTGATAGGGAACACCGAGCTCCTCCAGGAACCACAAGATGCGCTGCGAACGCGAGTTATTCAGATGATGCACGATAATCATGATTTTTCTCCCTCAGCGGCCTGGAGCCGTTGCCACACCAATTCGCCAATCTGCACGCGGTTATCCAGCTGCAACGGTACGGTGCGTAATGTGAGTTTATCGTCAGTGAAACTGTAGAAGCGGATCTGCTGGCTACCCAGCCAGTTGGGGAACGAACAGCCCTCGACCCGATGAATGACGCACTGTTTACCTTCATCAATCCGATAGCGGCCAAAGTAACAAAGCATATTCACAAAGGCAGGGCGGATCTCTCGATCGCAGCCCTGCGCCAAATCCTCCGAGGCAAACCTTGGCCGCGTTGCGCTATAGAGCTGCGCTGCCATGGTGCCGTTGGCCTCATAGTTGAGCCGCCCCAACACCTGCTCGCCCAAAGGGTGATGTATAGCCCCATCCTCCCCTTTGAATATGGAAGAAACCAGCGCCCAACTGCCAATAAACTGGTCTGCCATCATCACATACCCCTCTTAAACGCCCTGGTTAAAAGGTAGTTGTGATTTCAACTATCGCCAATGATGCCTATGATTGAGTTTGATGATCTGCCCCCCAGCCTTATTCACTCACAAATAGGACAGAGAAAGCACCATCATCAGGACATAGGCAATGGTTAATTGCACACAGTTTCTTTTGATTATCTGGAACGGCGTGACCCCTACGAAGCCAGACACGGCGATAATAACGCCTGAAATTGGCGAAAAGCTCCGTCCTAAACTGGCTGAAAAATGCAGCGGCACCAACATCTTAAACACCGAAATACCCGCACCTTTCGCCACTTCAGCACTAAGAGGAGCAAAGGCATTAAACACCGTCCCGGTCCCCATGATCACTGAGCCACAGAAAATCAATAAACTAAACAGAACGACGATGACCGTGGCATAGTGACCCTCATTAGGAATAAAGCCAAACAGCGTATCAATAAAGCCAATTTTTATAATCCCCGCCACCAAAACCTGAGCACAAAGCAGAATAGAGACCACGGTAATAAAAGACTGCCCCATCTGATCGAATAGCCCAAGCACCTTATCAGTTGATTTCTTGAGGTCGAAGGTTCTGATTGAATCAATCAGGAAAGCAATAAAGAACGATAAAATAATCGCCGAAACCACATCAATTTTAATTTGCAAATAAGAGGGGAGATACTCCTCCACCAGACTGGAGAAAACGAAGAGAATGATCATTGGAACGACAGGCAGCAGAGCATAGTACGTCGGAACATGCTTGGAAATGTCAGCGTCCTTGGCATGATTTTCGTTATCATCTTCATTTACAGCTTCTTTTCTGTCCCAGTATGCCTGCATCACCATATGAGATATCCCGATGACAACGAAGAGGATGGCAACAATAGGAACCTGCTTATCCACAAAGAATGAAAACAGGTCATATCCAGTGAGTTCGGAAATCAGCACGCTCCCGGTAGCGGATGGCCCATAGTCAATACATATGCCAGAGGCAATCACTGAGGCTACAGCCGCTTTTGAACATCCAATAGAACGTAAAACCGGATATAGCGTTGTGAGCATCAAGAGAGCCAACCCTGAAGGGCTTGAAATAAACAAGGCTAAAACCTGCATCAGGATATAACAACAGCCTAAAAGTACGTACTTCGCATTGATTCTCTTGAGGGGCTTAATACAAACCCCGACCAGTTTTGCCGACGCGCCAATATCGTTCATGTATCTTGAAAAGCCGGCAATAACCATAATAATCAAGCCAAGCTTGGAAATACTATCGGAAAAAAGCACTTTTATTTCAACGAAAATATCAATGAATTTGGAACCAGACGCTGCCTTGGTAATACTGACATCAGGAAAGGCAATGACCGTTGCTATCAAGAGAATAATGCCCCCGGTTAAAATCACAGCTTGAGCATAGTATTTCTTCGCGATGCCAGCGCAAACCAACACAATCACCAGAAAGGTGATAGCAAGAATAAAGGGCTTGTCACCGAACAGGTGCTTCAACGCGCCCAGCGCTATTAACCCCATGATAATAAACAACATCGTTTTAGCTTGATTCAACATTACCCTTTGCATGATGACTCACCTTTGCATGAAGTAGCACCCGACAACTATCATTACCTTTATGATATGATCACATAACAAATAAAACATGTGATAACGATCTCAAAAGCAATAAAACGCAATAAAACGGCAGTTACCGGTTGACTACGCTGCTTTTTCACACCAATAATCAAAAAAGGAATACATACATAACCAAAATGTAATGAGAGGTATGTTATGAATACGGGTATGTTCGAATCATGCATCACAGGTCACTGGTTCAATCCCCAAGCTGTTGAACTGTGGTCTGATGTTAAAACTATACAAGCATGGCTAGATGTCGAAGCGGCTCTTGCTCAAGCACAGGCAAAACTGGGGATCATCCCCGAAGAGTGTGCGCAAAAAATTACTCAATCCGCTAACGCAGATTTGCTGAACATTGACGCTATCAAGCAAGGGATCCGGGAAACTTGCCACCCGTTCGTACCTGTCTTGAGAGAGTTTGAACGTGTCTGTGGCAAACAAGCTGCAGGCTATATTCACTGGGGGGCCACGACTCAAAACATCTTTGATACGGCTGCGTCTTTACAGCTTCGTGCCAGCCATAAGCTCATCACCGGTTATCTGGAAAAGGCATTGCTCTCTTTTTCCGCACTGGCTTTAAAATCAAAGAGCTACACCCAGGCGGGAAGAACTCATGGGCAGCACGCCCTGCCAATCACTTTTGGCTTTAAGGTCGCGTCATGGTTTGCTGAACTTCAGCGCATCAAAAGCAGGCTCTCCAATGCCACGTCAGAGGCTTTTACTGTCAGCCTGGGAGGGGCTGTAGGAACCTTCTCCGCCATGGAAGGCAAAGGTCGGGAGATTCAAGAGGGCATGGCTGCCTTACTTAATCTGACATCCAACACGATCCCGGTACGCACCTCCAGCGACTCACAAACACATTACGTCGCCATTCTTGGGCAATTGGCGAGCTTTACTGAAAAGGTCGCTCAGGAAATCATTTTCTTGCAGAGAACGGAACTGGCCGAACTGGAAGAAAGTTTCCATCATGGCAAAGTTGGCAGCTCCACGATGGCCCAGAAGCGTAACCCGCAAAATGCGCAAAACCTGGTTGGCCTATCACAATTGCTACGCGCTCGTGTTCCCCTATCATACATGGCGATGATCAAAATGAATGAAGGTGACGCTGCGGAAAGTAATGTGATGGATGTCACGCTTCCCGAAGTGGCTATTCTAGCAGTCTCGATCAGTGAAAATCTGTTTAAACTGATCGATGGATTACAGGTTTATCCGGAAAAAATGCTGGAAAACATCAAGCTGACCAAAGGCCTTATTCTCTCAGAATCTATCATGATGGCTCTTGCCAAAGATATTGGCCGTGCCGAAGCACACCATATATTGTACGAAGCCGCCATGGAGTCGGTGTTAACTGGCGCAGCGTTTTCCGATTGCATTCGTGCTCAACTCATCAAGGAAGATGTCGTTGCAACAATAGATATCGATAAATTACTTGATGAGGCAAGCTATATCGGGGAAGCCGAGAGCTGTGTTGATTTTGTCTTGCAAAATGTAAAAAGATAAACAGCGCTTTACCCATGCTGCCACAGGTCTATCCGAAGGGCTCATTTATATATCAATGAGCTCTTTCTTCATTTTGACAAATGTTGTATAGACTGCAAATGATCAGTCACATACTCTACGTAATCACTGCAGTAGGGGTTTAAGATATTGGGCAGATAGAAAAAGGCCATTTCATCGTAAATCTCCACATCAATGTCTTTGACAATGATGTTATCGTTGAACTGATGGATGACTGGGAAATTTGGCGCCAAACATAACCCCAGGTTTTCATTGACAAAATTCAGGGCCACCAGCGAATCCGACACCTCTGCTATAACGTTGGTTTCCACACCAGAACCACTGAATGCTTTCATAATTTTGGAAAACAAAATATTCCTTGTGGTATACATGATAATATTTCTGAAATTAAAATCTGAAAGCACCAGCTTTTCTTTCTTTGCCAACTCATGATTTTTGTGCATCATACACACAATTTTGGATTTAAATATTGGCTCTATCGTTAATTCTGCCAGGTTGTTATTTATATCCGCATTTGCCAGTGCAATATCGGCCCGCCCTTCTCTGAGCAAATTCATCATATCGACAGAATTCACCACGCTAAATGAGACTTTGACATTACTTCTTTCTTTAGCATAGCGAGCTGTCAGGGGGGCGAGATAGGAATACGCAATGGTTGGGGTCGTGATCACTTTTAACGTCTTGCTGGACTTACTGGCCCAATTGTTATCATCTATTCTCTCGAGGGAGTTAAAGATATTAACAATTTCCTCATAGAAAAACAGAGCATCTTTGGTGGGGTTCAGGCGCCCTTTCTCACGGGTAAATAGTGTCTTACCCAACTTTTCTTCAATACTGGCCACCGCCTTACTGACTGCGGGTTGGCTTATTCCAAGGGACTCAGCAGCCTGGGTCGCAGAACCTTTTTCAATAATAGCCTTGATAATTTCAAAATCTCTCAAAGAGGCCGATCTTATCGATAGATTATTCTTCATGCCTGCTTCCCGATACATAGCTTAACGTTAGTGGGCTGACCTAACTGGTTGGTCATTGTAACAAGGAAAATGAGTAAAACTGAAGAAGAAACAAGCCTCAGCGCCTGTTCGCCTAAAGGATAATGTGTTGCCCCCCTCCCCTTTAGATACCCAATAAATCGTGCCGCCTTCATGATAGACACTTCTCAAGTGGCCAGTTAGCAGATAGCTACCCTTTCAACTTTCGCCCCCTCTCAATGATTCAGTTTATTTGATGTAGATACTCAAAACTATCCGATTTTCCATTCCCGCCAAGTGGCCTATCATTCAACACATCGAGAGACAACAGCCTCTCACCTAACAAAACCCCTGAGGATTGAATCATGAAAAGCATCAAAATTTTTGCTACTGCTGTACTGTTAACTTCCGCTTCTTTCGCCAGCATTGCCGCTGACCAGCTCACCAGCCAACCTGCTGCCGACGCACAAAAAATCGGTGTGGTTTCCGTAAGCGGTGCCAGCAACCTGAGCGCTCTGGAAGCCGAACTGGCAAGCAAAGCCGCCGCATCCGGTGCCAACTCTTACCGCATCGTGTCCGCCGGTGGCCAGAACAAGCTGTACGGCACCGCAGAAATCTTTAACTAATCGTCAGATTATGAGCCCCGCAAGGGGCTTTTCGCGTTTTAACCGGTAGTAAAAACCGGAACAACCAGACTACTCTATAATGTAACCCATCCCCGCCAGCCAACCGGCACATGGCCCATTTTGGCAATCCCCTGCCTGCGTTTTCCCAGATACTGCAGTTGCTATTTATCACCATCACAACTTTTGGAGAGATATCATGTCGGTAACCCAAATTCTGTCAGGCCGAGTGGCTTTTGTCCAAGGTGGTTCACGCGGTATCGGTGCAGCCATCGTTAAGCGCTTGGCACGTGAAGGCGCAACCGTCGCTTTCACCTACGTTTCATCCTCCGATAAAGCCGATGAGGTGGTTGAAGCTATTACGACCGCTGGCGGTCAAGCCATTGCCATCCGTGCAGACAGTGCCGACGCTGAGGCTCTGCAACTGGCGATACGCCAGACGGTAAACAGCTTCGGCAAGCTGGATATTCTGGTGAACAACGCGGGCGTGCTGGCAATGGGTAGTCTGGCGGAATTGTCGTTAGCAGATCTGGATCGCACGCTGGCCGTTAACGTCCGCAGCGTATTTGTCGCCAGCCAGGAAGCAGCACGCCATATGAACGACAACGGTCGCATTATCAATATCGGCAGCACCAACGCCGAGCGCATGCCGTTTGCCGGTGGGGCGATCTACGCCATGAGCAAGTCGGCGCTGGTTGGTTTAACCAAGGGCATGGCTCGCGATCTGGGCTCGCGCGGCATTACCGTCAATAACGTCCAGCCCGGCCCGGTAGATACCGATATGAACCCGGCAGATGGCGATTTTGCCGAACTGTTGAAACCGATGATGGCCGTTGGCCGTTATGGTAAGGATGAAGAGATTGCCAGCTTTGTGGCTTATCTGGCGGGGCCAGAGGCGGGATATATCACCGGAGCCAGCCTGACGATTGACGGTGGCTTCTCGGCGTAATGCCTTCTAAAGTAAAAAAGCCCCAAAAAGGGGCTTTTCGTTTTGAACCTGAAGACAATCAGAACGGAATATCGTCGTCAAAGTCCATTGGCGGTTCGTTGCTGGCCGCTGGTGCGCTGTTTTGCGCTGGGCGAGCCTGCTGCTGTTGACCACCGCTGAACTGGTTGCCACCCTGTGGCTGCTGAGGTTGACCCCAACCGCCCTGCTGGCCACCTGCTGGAGCGCCGCCACCTGCTGGAGCACCACCACCTTGGCGGCCACCCAACATCTGCATGGTGCCACCCACGTTGACCACGATTTCGGTGGTGTATTTTTCTACGCCCGCCTGATCGGTCCATTTACGGGTCTGCAATGCACCCTCGATGTAAACCTGGGAACCTTTACGCAGGTATTCACCCGCCACTTCTGCCAGCTTGCCGAACAACACCACGCGGTGCCATTCCGTTTTTTCTTTCTGCTCGCCAGTAGCCTTGTCACGCCAGCTTTCGGAGGTCGCCAGGGTAATGTTGGCAACTGCGCCGCCATTAGGCATGTAACGGACCTCAGGGTCTTGACCCAGATTCCCGACCAAAATTACTTTGTTTACGCCTCTGCTGGCCATGTTCGATCTCCCGATGAGTCATTTAAGTGGATTCAGACCACATTTTGGATAGTCTAAACCACAAATTGTAGCATGCCACCTGCTTAGATTATACCTGCGAAGTGCCTTCCAAAAATGTCTCTGCGAACGACCTTGTTGCATTCGTATACTGGATATTCATTCAGGTTTTTTTGTGCCATAATTATGCGTTTCGTACTGGCCGAGCCGTTTTTTTGCGCAATAGATCACATAATCGCCCACAAAAGAACGCAGACAGGCGCGGTGTATCATCAAGACGGGAAGTGTAAATGGACAATATCGAAGTTCGTGGTGCTCGAACCCACAATCTCAAAAACATCAACCTGATTATCCCGCGCGACAAGCTGATCGTCGTTACCGGTCTATCAGGTTCCGGCAAGTCCTCACTGGCTTTTGATACACTGTATGCCGAGGGGCAGCGGCGCTACGTTGAATCGCTCTCTGCCTACGCTCGCCAGTTTCTTTCGCTGATGGAAAAACCGGACGTCGACCATATTGAAGGTCTGTCCCCGGCGATCTCCATCGAGCAAAAATCGACCTCGCATAACCCGCGCTCCACGGTCGGGACCATTACCGAGATCCACGATTACCTGCGCCTGCTGTTTGCCCGCGTCGGCGAACCGCGTTGCCCGGATCACCACGTTCCGTTGGCGGCACAAACCGTCAGCCAGATGGTGGATAACGTGCTCAACCAGCCGGAAGGCAAACGCCTTATGCTGTTGGCACCGGTGGTGAAAGATCGTAAGGGCGAACACACCAAAACGCTGGAAAACCTGGCAACCCAGGGCTATATCCGCGCGCGCATCGACGGTGAAGTGTGCGATCTCTCCGATCCGCCAAAGCTGGAGCTGCAAAAGAAACACACCATTGAAGTGGTGGTGGACCGTTTCAAAGTGCGTGACGATCTGGCACAGCGTTTGGCCGAGTCGTTTGAAACCGCATTGGAACTGTCCGGCGGTACCGCCGTCGTCGCCGATATGGATGACGAAAAGGCCGATGAACTGCTGTTCTCCGCCAACTTTGCCTGCCCCATCTGCGGCTACAGCATGCGCGAGCTGGAACCCCGGCTGTTCTCGTTCAACAACCCAGCCGGCGCCTGCCCAACCTGTGACGGACTGGGCGTGCAGCAGTTCTTCGATCCTGAACGTGTGGTACAGAACCCCGAGCTTTCTCTGGCCGGTGGCGCTATCCGCGGTTGGGACCGTCGTAACTTCTATTATTTCCAGATGCTGCGCTCGCTGGCGGAGCACTATAGCTTTGATGTAGAAGCCCCGTTCAGCAGCCTGGATGCCAACGTGCAGAAAGCGGTACTGAGCGGTTCGGGCAAAGAGTCGATCGAATTCAAATACATCAACGATCGCGGTGACACCACCGTGCGCCGCCATCCGTTTGAAGGCGTGCTGCATAATATGGAGCGTCGCTACAAAGAGACCGAATCCAGCGCGGTGCGCGAAGAGCTGGCCAAATTTATCAGCAACCGTCCTTGCGCCTCATGCCGTGGCACACGCCTGCGTGAAGAAGCCCGTAACGTGTTCGTGGAAGATACTACGCTGCCGGAGATCTCTGAGCTCAGCATCGGCCATGCCATGACCTTCTTCCAGAATATGAAACTGAGCGGTCAACGTGCCCAGATCGCCGAGAAGGTGTTGAAAGAGATCGGCGATCGTCTGAAGTTCCTGGTTAACGTCGGGCTGAACTACCTTTCACTGTCACGCTCTGCGGAAACGCTGTCCGGTGGTGAAGCCCAGCGTATTCGCCTGGCAAGCCAGATCGGTGCTGGCCTGGTAGGCGTGATGTACGTGCTGGATGAGCCTTCCATTGGCCTGCACCAGCGCGATAACGAACGCCTGCTGGAAACCCTGATCCACCTGCGTAATCTGGGCAACACGGTGATCGTGGTAGAGCACGACGAAGACGCGATCCGCGCGGCCGACCACGTGATCGATATCGGCCCTGGTGCCGGTGTTCACGGCGGCCAGGTGGTAGCGGAAGGTACCGTCGATGACATCATGGCCCAACCGGATTCACTGACCGGCCAGTTCCTTAGCGGCAAGCGCTCAATCGCCATTCCGGCCGAACGCGTGCCCGCCGATCCGACCAAGGTGCTGAAACTCAGCGGCGCACGCGGCAACAACCTGAAAGACGTGACGCTCACGCTGCCTGTCGGGCTGTTTACCTGCATTACCGGCGTTTCCGGTTCCGGCAAGTCAACGCTGATCAACGATACGCTGTTCCCGATCGCCCAACGCCAGCTCAACGGTGCAACCATTGCCGAAGCGGCTCCTTACCGCGAAGTGACCGGTCTGGAACATTTCGACAAGGTGATCGATATCGATCAGAGCCCAATTGGCCGTACACCACGCTCTAACCCGGCCACCTATACCGGGATCTTCACCCCGGTGCGTGAACTGTTTGCCGGGGTACCTGAATCCCGTACCCGTGGCTATACGCCGGGCCGTTTCAGCTTTAACGTCAAGGGCGGCCGCTGCGAAGCCTGCCAGGGCGATGGCGTGATCAAGGTAGAGATGCACTTCCTGCCGGATATCTACGTGCCTTGCGATCAGTGCAAAGGCAAACGCTATAACCGCGAAACGTTGGAAGTGAAGTACAAGGGTAAAAACATCCACGAGGTGCTGGAAATGACCATTGAGGAAGCCCGTGACTTCTTCGATGCCGTACCCGCCTTGGCGCGTAAGCTGCAAACGTTGATGGAGGTTGGGCTTTCCTATATCCGTCTCGGGCAGTCGGCCACCACCCTTTCCGGTGGTGAAGCGCAGCGTGTGAAACTGGCGCGTGAGCTGTCGAAACGGGGCACTGGCCAGACGCTGTATATTCTTGATGAACCCACCACCGGCCTGCACTTCGCCGATATCCAGCAGTTGCTGGCGGTGCTGCATCAGTTACGCGATCAAGGCAACACCATCGTGGTGATTGAACACAACCTGGACGTCATCAAAACGGCGGACTGGATCGTCGATCTGGGGCCGGAAGGCGGCAGCGGCGGCGGTGAGATCCTGGTGTCCGGCACACCGGAAACCGTGGCCAACTGTAAAGAGTCCCATACCGCGCGATTCCTGAAACCGATGTTGCAGAGATAAAACCGTGGCCAACATGCCGAACACCCAAGCTCGGCGTGTTGGCCGTTATTACGGCGCAACCTGGGGACAGCAATAAGTTTCCACCTTAGAAAGGCGGGAGCGGATTTGGGGTTTTAACTGTCACACGGATAGGTAAAACGCTTAACGTGCCGACTCAGTGGCCAAATCACTCTCACCGCCAAAACTCGGCATTATTTATCTGAGGCTAACATCTGCTCATATCGGCCAGGTTATCCTCCCCATGCCTGCACCTGCTTCAATTCAAATTCGGCTTCGGCTAGTTTTCTCTGTCGCTTAGCAATTTTGCTCGGCTTGCCTTTGAGCTGGGCTTCATGCAGCTCTTGTTTTCTTTTTTCTACTTTTCGTTGCTTCTTGGCAATTTGATACTGGCGATCAAATTCAAACGGCTGAGCGGCTGGCGCATAATCGTATCTATTATAACGACCTTGATAACTACCGTGGCAGTAGGTCTGCACATTGGCCAAGGCCCGATTAAGCCCCTCAACACGATGGACATTGCCATAACGCGTCGCGTAATCGAGCTGCTCTCGCAATTTTTGTTCTTTTATTGCACAATTTGGCGAAGCTAATGATAACGAGGAATAAACGAGCAGCGGCAGTACCAAAAATATTGAATGATGCAGTTTCATAGTTAAATTTCCTTTTAGCAGGTTCCCCCTAGGGATCCCTTATCCTTATTTGCCTTTAAGCAGATTAATATAGACGCATTAATAACACAGTCATAATTTAGATTCCAATGAGAACTCTCTTAATTAACTGCGCCGTACTATTGTAAATAAATTATCAACCTATTTTCATCAGTCTTTAAATTATTACCAATTAATATAAAATCATCCAATCAGCGGGATTAAACACAAAAAAACCTTGCCAATCCTGTTTCTCAGAACTAAATAACGCAGTAAACAATATTGACCTACAAAATAAAATTTCCCCATAGATATCGGGGTACGTAGTCCTCTTGGCCTGTCGCCACTCTTGAGCCAACAGGCCTGGCCACCTATAAATTCAAATGCGCAGCTCTTGGCGCACCTGATCGGGCAACCCTTCCAGCACCAACCGATATGAGCTGTCTATCAAGTGATAAAACTGCGAGTTGGGCAGGTTGCCATCCAGAAATACTGCGTTCCAATGGGCTTTATTCAGATGTTCGCAGGGGACGATTTCCGGATGCTGCTCACGCAGGCTTTCCGCCAGTTCCGGGCTGCTTTTGATCGCCAACGCCGGGCGACCCTGCACTTCACACACCATAGCGAACATGACATCACCCACCTTGATCTGGCTGGCCTGCCATTGGTTTTGATCGCTTTGGTGTGCGCCAGGTTTCGCCATGCAGTATTCCAGCAGTGCTGAGTTATTCATTGGGTTATTCCCCGAAAGACACAATGCGGCGCGAACCACTGTGAGTATGCTGTTGCCAGCCAGATACCCTGCCAGTCAGCTAGAGAACCGCGCCTGGTCGCTGAAAGCAAGGCTTTATGGCGCATACGAAAAGTCTGAGCGCCCTCAGTCAGTATATTCTTTATCCCGTTGGCGGCAACCGCCAGCACCCAGAAACAACAAGGGGCGATATCGCTATCGCCCCTAAAATCACTGCATTCAGGCCGTTACTGCACCGCAGCAAAGGCCTCGGCCACTTGACGAACGTTATTGTGGTTAAGACCCGCTACACACATTCGACCGCTGTGGATCAGATAGACACCGAACTCTTCACGCAGCCGATCAACCTGAGCCGCGCTGAAGCCGGTGTAGCTGAACATGCCGCGCTGCTCGAGCAGGTAATCGAAGTTACGCTGCGGCAATGCCCCCTTGAGCGTTTCGACCAGCGCTTTACGCATCTCCAGAATACGGCTGCGCATGGACTCCACTTCGGCCAGCCATTGCGCTTTCAGCGGCGCATCGTTCAGCACTTTTGCCACCACCTGCGCACCGAAGTTCGGTGGGCTGGAGTAGTTACGGCGCACGGTCGCTTTCAACTGCCCCAGCACGCGTTCAGCAGCTTCACTGCTTTCACACACCACAGAAAGCCCACCCACGCGCTCACCGTACAGCGAGAAGATCTTCGAGAATGAGTTGCTCACCAGGCACGGCAAACCGGCAGCTGCGATGGCGCGAATGGCGTAGGCATCCTGATCCATTCCGCCGCCAAAGCCTTGATAGGCGATGTCGAGGAACGGGATCAGTTCACGTTCGGCGATCACTTTAACCACCTGATCCCACTGGGCATTGGTAAGATCGGAACCGGTCGGGTTATGGCAGCAAGGATGCAGCAGCGCAATGCTCTTGGCTGGCAACTGTTGCAGCGTGCTCAGCATGGCATCAAATTTCACCCCCAGCTTTTCACCGTCGAAATAGGGGTAAGTATTCACTTTGAAACCAGCACCACCAAAGATGGCTACGTGGTTTTCCCAAGTCGGATCGCTGACCCAAACCTGAGAATCCGGGAAATAACTTTTCAGGAAGTCGGCCCCGACTTTCAACGCACCAGAGCCGCCCACGGTTTGAATGGTGGCGATACGCCCCTGTTGCAGCATGGGATGTTCGGCACCAAACAACAGCTGTTGGATTGCGCTACGGTAAGGCTGTAGGCCTTCCATCGGCAGGTAGACCGAGGCTCCCTGTTCAACGCTGTTAAGTTGGGCTTCAGCAGCGGCAACGGCCTTCATCTGTGGAATGATGCCTTGCTCGTTGTAGTAAAGGCCAATACTCAGGTTCACCTTGTGCGCACGGGGATCTTTTTTGAATTTTTCCATCAGCGACAGGATCGGGTCACCTGCATAGGCTTCAACATTCTGGAACACGGGTTGGTTCTCCTGATTTTGGTTGTTCGGACACTGTCTAGGCCCTGCACCCTCCGCCTTGATTAGGGCTTTTGGGGCTGCGACAGCACCACGGTCAATTGAGGGACACAGCCTACTATAGCCACAAATTGGCGTTGGGTTTTAGCTTTATCTCGCCACCGGAAGCAAACCGTTTTCTTTGATCCGTTCCAGCACCACCGCCGTTTTGATATGTCCGACGCTTTTATGGCGGGAAAGCGTCTGGCTGATAAACTCACTTAACGTGGGCAGGTCTGCTACCGCTACTTTCAGCAGGTAGTCGGCATCGCCGGTGGTTTTATAAACGTCAACAATTGCGTCCACTTCTGCCAGCATCTGATGGAAACTGTCGATCAGCTCTTGGGTATGGGTCAGCAGGCTTACCTCTATCAGCCCCACCAGCCCCAATCCCACCGCCTCCGGTGCCAGCCGGGCATGATACCCTTTGATCAACTGGGCCTGCTCCAGGCTGATACGGCGGCGCGAGCATTGCGAGGCCGAAAGCCCGACCAGTTCGCTCAGTTCCTGATTGGTCAGACGACCATTGGCCTGTAACAGCGTCAGGATTTTCATATCAAAATCGTCAATGTTGTACATAGCCACCTGTAAAATGTGTTAATAAATGTTGACGCTACAGACTAGCAGTTTTTTTAGCCTTGCAACCATCGGTGCTGGCGGGTTGTGAGAGACATAGCAGCAAAGCCAGCTTCCTTGCTCAGAAATGGCATAAAAAACGGCCAAATTACGCAAACCAACAACAATTAACGGCAAAACCGCGCATAAAACCACAAATGTATTTGTCGATATGAAAAGGAAATTTGATGAAAAAACTATTGCCTCTCGCCTTGCTGGTCGCCACCGGGAGCGCCAGCGCACAATCCAATCTGGACAAGGTATTGCAGCAAAAAACGCTGACGGTCTGTACCACCGGCGATTACAAGCCCTACACCTTCCTGAAAGAGGATGGCAGCTACGAAGGCATTGATATCGCGATGGCAGAGTCGCTGGCCAACAGCCTGGGAGCCAAGGTGAAATGGGTAAAAACGACCTGGAAAACCCTGACACCTGACTTTGTGGCCGGGAAATGTGATATCGCCATGGGGGGGATCTCAGTGACGCTGGAGCGCCAAAAGCAGGTGTTTTTTGCCGAGCGGCTTGATACCGATGGCAAAATCCCGCTGGTGCGTTGTACCGACGTGAAAAAATACCGCACCGTTGAGCAGATTAACAAACCTGCAGTGCGGCTGATCGAGCCTGCCGGTGGCACCAACGAAGCCTTTGTTCGTGCCCATCTGCCCAAGGCCAACCTGACGCTGTCCCACGATAATATGGGCATTTTCCAGCAGTTGGTGGACCGCAAGGCCGACGTGATGATCACCGATGCCTCCGAAGCCCTGTACCAGCAAAAACGCTATCCCAAGCTGTGTGCGGTGAACCCGGATAAGCCGATGCAATACGGCGAGAAGGCCTATATGCTGCCGCGTGATGATATGAGTTGGAAGCTGTATGTCGATCAATGGCTGCACTTGAGCAAGGCCAGCGGGGAGTACCAGAAGATTATCGGCCAGTGGCTGGCGGTGAAGAAGTAAGCTGACGAATGCCTCCTCATCTTCTCCCGCAGGGAGAAGATGAGGGGAATTACTCGCCGATATATTCCATCGTGACGCGCTGGGTCAGTTTGGTGATCAGCTCATAGGCGCTGATGCCGCTAAAAGCAGCCACCCGTTCAACCGGCAGCTCATTGCCCCACAGCACCACTTCATCACCCACTTTATCGCTGGCATCCGGCCCCAGATCGACGGAAATCATATCCATGGAGACACGGCCGACAATCGGTACTTCACGTCCGTTCAGCCATACCGGCGTGCCAGAAGGCGCACTGCGTGGGTAACCATCGCCATACCCCATCGCCACTACGCCCAAGCGGGTATCTCGTTCACTCACCCATAGCCCGCCGTAGCCTACCGGCTCCCCGGCACGATGCTCACGCACGGCTATCAGACTGGATTTAAGCGTCATGGCAGGTTGCAGCCCAAAGTGATCGGCATAGGGCTCCTCCAACGGGGATACGCCATATAGGATAATCCCTGGGCGTACCCAGTCAAAATGAGCCTGTGGCCACAGCAAGATCCCGCCGGAAGCCGCGATCGACTTCAGGCCCGGCTTATCATTGGCGAAGCGCTCAAAGCAGCTGATTTGCTTTTCGGTCGCATCCACCAGCGGCTCGTCGGCACGGCTGAAGTGGCTCATGATATTGACCGGCTGCACCACGTTGCGACAGGCGCTCAAACGCTGGTAGAACGCCTCTGCCTGTTCCGGACGCACGCCCAGACGATGCATACCGCTATCCAGCTTCATCCATACCGACACCGGGTGCGCCAGTTCAATCTGCTCCAGCGCCTCGAGCTGTTCGATGCTGTGAACGGCGGTTTCGATATTATTCGCCACCAGCGCGGGCAGATCTTCAGCACAGAAGAACCCTTCCAACAGCAGGATCGGTTTAACGATGCCACCGGCACGCAGCATCAACGCTTCGCCGATACGCGCGACGCCGTAACAGTCAGCATCTTGCAAGGTGTGAGCCGTTTCCAACAGGCCATGTCCATAGGCGTTGGCTTTCACCACGGCAATCAGGCGGCTTTGCGGCGCCAAGCGACGGATCTGTTGCAGGTTATGTCGCAGGGCGCGGCGATCGATGACAGCAGTTGCCGCTTTCATTTCAATTCCTTAGCTGATTATTCATCATCATATTGTGGCCCCGCATAATTATCGAAGCGCGACCATTGGCCGTTAAAGGTCAGGCGTACGGTACCGATCGGGCCGTTACGCTGCTTACCCAGAATAATTTCGGCAATCCCTTTCAGATCGCTGTTCTCGTGATAAACCTCATCACGGTAGATGAACATAATCAGGTCAGCATCCTGCTCGATGGAGCCGGATTCACGCAAATCGGAGTTAACCGGGCGCTTATCGGCACGCTGCTCCAAACTACGGTTCAACTGCGACAGCGCCACCACCGGCACCTGCAGTTCTTTCGCCAAAGCTTTTAGCGAGCGGGAAATTTCGGCAATCTCCAAGGTACGGTTGTCGGAGAGTGACGGCACACGCATCAACTGCAGGTAGTCGATCATGATCAGGCTGATCCCGTCATGTTCACGGAAAATACGCCGTGCGCGGGAGCGCACTTCGGTGGGCGTCAGGCCAGAGGAGTCGTCAATATACATATTGCGCTTCTCCAGCAGGATCCCCATGGTGCTCGAGATCCGCGCCCAATCCTCATCATCCAGTTGGCCGGTACGGATACGGGTCTGATCCACGCGCGACAGCGAGGCCAGCATACGCATCATGATCTGGTTGCAGGGCATCTCCAGGCTGAAGATCAGCACCGGTTTATCCTGCGTCATCGCAGCATGTTCGCACAGGTTCATCGCGAAGGTGGTTTTACCCATTGCCGGACGGGCCGCGACGATGATCAAGTCAGACTTTTGCAGACCGGCGGTTTTCTTGTTGAGATCGTGATAGCCGGTGTCTACGCCGGTAACACCGTCGTGCGGCTGCTGATAGAGCTGCTCAATGCGGGCGACGGTATCTTCCAGAATACGTTCGATGCCTTTGGGGCCTTCATCTTTGCTGGCACGGTTTTCCGCGATCTGGAATACCCGGGATTCGGCCAGATCGAGCAGATCTTCACTACTACGCCCTTGCGGATCGTAACCCGCATCGGCGATTTCGTTGGCGACGGAGATCATTTCACGGACGACCGCACGTTCACGCACGATATCGGCATACGCACCAATGTTGGCCGCACTAGGGGTGTTTTTCGATAATTCTGCCAGATAGGCAAAACCTCCCACCGTCTCCAGATCGCCCCTCTGTTCCAACGACTCGGACAGCGTGATCAGGTCGATAGGCCGGCTCATCTCCAGCAGACGCTGCATTTCGGTAAAGATCAGGCGGTGTGGGCGGCTGAAGAAGTCGTTGGCGACTACGCGCTCCGCCACGTTATCCCAGCGTTCGTTATCCAGCATCAAACCGCCCAACACGGACTGCTCCGCCTCCAGCGAATGTGGCGGCATCTTCAGCCCTTCCATCTGGCGGTCTCTGGGTTCGTACGTGTTTGTCTTGTTGGTTGGTTTTTTGCCTGCCATGAAGCCTATTCTTTATTCAGTTGCGAATGGGGGGTAGCTGACGCAAGAGTATACGTGATTTTCAGTCATGATTCCCTGCGCAAAAAAGGATTAATCACTGCGCAACGGGCTAGATAGTCTGGGCTGATAAGCGTAGGGTGAAAACAGCCATTTAAACGAGGTAGCGACATGTCAAAACGCATCCAATTCTCCGCCACCGGCGGCCCGGAAGTGCTGCAGTATGTTGATTTTATTCCTGTCGATCCCGCAGCGGGGGAGGTTCAGGTCGAGAACAAGGCGATCGGTATCAACTATATCGATACCTACGTACGTAGCGGCCTGTACCCACCAGCAAACTTCCCAAGCGGGTTAGGTACCGAAGCGGCCGGGGTGGTCATCAAGGTCGGGGCAGGTGTCAGCGCGGTCAAACCGGGCGATCGCGTGGTTTATGCCCAGTCCGCACTGGGTGCCTACAGCGAAGTTCACAACGTCCCGTTGGAAAAGGTGGCTATCCTGCCGGATAACCTCACTTTCGAACAGGGTGCTGCCTCGTTCCTCAAAGGGTTGACCGTACATTATCTGCTGCGCCAAACCTATGAGGTCAAGCCAGGCGAGGTATTCCTGTTCCATGCCGCCGCCGGGGGGGTTGGGCTGATCGCCTGCCAGTGGGCCAAAGCGTTGGGTGCCAAACTGATCGGCAGCGTGAGTTCTGACGAGAAAGCCGAGCAGGCAATGCGTGCCGGCGCGTGGGCCACCATCAATTATCGCCAGGAAAACATCGCCCAGCGCGTAGCTGAACTGACCAACGGCGAAAAGGTTAACGTGGTCTATGACTCCGTAGGGCAAAGTACTTGGCAGGACTCATTGAACAGCCTGAAGCGCCGCGGACTGATGGTGAGCTTTGGTAATGCCTCCGGCCCGGTTACCGGCGTCGATCTGGCATTGCTCAATCAGAAAGGCTCACTTTACGTCACCCGTCCTTCGCTCAATGGTTACATCACCAACCGTCAGGAATTGCAGTTTGCCAGTAACGAGCTGTTTTCGCTGATTGGCAGCGGTGCGATTAAAGTTGATGTGAAAGCGACACAGAAGTTTGCTCTGGCAGATGCCCTGCGGGCACACCAGACCCTGGAAAGCGGCCAGACCAGCGGCTCCAGCCTGCTGATCCCTGGTCTGTAACGCCACAATAAAGAAAGGGCCCCATCAGGAGCCCTTTCTAGTTTACTGCGTTTTGTAGGGGTAGAGCAGAGTCCGCCAGAGATGGGGGTTGCTTTAAGCAACACTCTTGTCAGCTCTCGCGGTGATGAAAATGATTAGCATCACTGCTGCGGGAGTCATCCTAGCAGCCTCGATAAGTAAAAAATATGTTTAATATGCCGCATTCGCATTTAAAACATCAAGCTGTGATCCCCGCCACACTGGCAAGCAATCTGCAGGGTGAGTTTCAGCGTGACTGACTGATATTTAGGCAAAAAATCTTAATAGCGCCGTATCTGAGGTTTCTGCATAGAGCGGTATATCCACACGCCAACCACCGCCAGGATCAGCCACGGCAGCAGTTTAAACACCATGGCAAACAGCCCGCCCAGTAGCATAAAAGCCGCGGCCACAAATAACGCAGCCATCACGCCCAACAGTGAAATACCGGTTACCAGCAGCATGGCGACAAAGCCGATCAGAAAGAACAGTTCTAACATAGGTTGCTCCTTGGCAAAACAATAGGTCTGTCTTGTTCTTTACAAGAAACGTGCCAACTTGAAGTTAATGATAACTTATTGAAATAATGAAAAAATGGCGCCACACCGGGTGACGCCATTAGTCAAAAAAACCAACTTTTAGTCAAGTTTTTTGCCGATTATGCCATTTCAGTGCGAGGTGAGCGCACCAATGCCAAAGCCTGTTCGACGGTGCGCACATCAGCTCCTGGTTTATGGGCATTTTCACTCAGATGACGGCGCCACTGCCGCGCACCAGGGATCCCCTGGAACAAACCGAGAATATGGCGAGTGATGTGGCCCAGATAGGTGCCGTTCGCTAGCTCGCGCTCGATATACGGATACAGCGATTCGATAATCGCCACGCTGTCCATCACCTCGCTCTGGCGGCCGAAAATCTCGCTGTCTACCCGCGCTAGAATGCCTGGATTCTGGTACGCCTCGCGCCCCATCATCACACCGTCCAGATGTTGCAGATGCTGTTGGGCTTCTTCCAGCGTTTTCACGCCGCCGTTGATCGCAATGGTCAGCGCCGGGAAGTCACGTTTCAACTGATAAACGCGCGGATAGTCCAACGGAGGGACTTCGCGGTTTTCTTTCGGGCTCAGGCCAGAAAGCCAGGCTTTACGGGCATGAATGGTGAACATATCGCATTCCCCACGCCCAGCAACGGTAGAGATAAAATCGTACAGGAACTCATAGCTGTCCTGGTCATCGATGCCAATACGGGTTTTAACCGTCACCGGGATCGACACCACGTCGCGCATCGCCTTGATACAGTCGGCCACCAAGGTCGCCTGCCCCATCAGACAAGCACCAAACATGCCGTTTTGTACCCGATCTGACGGACAACCGACGTTTAGGTTGATCTCGTCATAGCCACGCTGCTCCGCCAGTTTGGCGCAGTGCGCCAATGCTGCCGGATCGCTCCCCCCTAACTGCAATGCCACGGGGTGTTCTTCCTCGCTGTATGCCAGATAGTCACCTTTACCGTGGATGATCGCACCGGTGGTCACCATTTCTGTGTACAGCAGCGTTTCCTTGCTCAGCAGACGATGGAAGTAACGGCAATGGCGATCGGTCCAGTCCAACATAGGAGCAATGGAGAAACGATTGGCGGCGTATTGGGTGTTGTTAATATCTTTCGTCATGCTGAGTTACTGGCTACCTGATAAGTCCGGGACTCGACAACCGACGCGCTGTGCCGATGCCGCAAACGGCTATTATAACGACAATCCACGCTCTTGGGAAAATCGTCGTTCATCCTGATTAGGATCTCAGAGCGATAACGTTTTCACACGACCTTATTCCAATTGTCGGATCACGCGGCACGGCTGCCCAAGCGCCAACACGTTAGCCGGAATATCCTCGGTCACCACGCTGCCCGCGCCGATGGTGGTGCCATCACCAATGGTGACTCCAGGCAGGATCACTACGTTGCCGCCAATCCAGACGTTACTGCCAATCACCACCGGCCTGGCTGAGGTATGGAACGGAAAATCGGCATTGCCGGTAAACCGCTCACTGGCCTTGAGAGGGTGGCTTGGCGTGTAGATTTGCACGTTCGGGCCAATCAGCGTGTTATCGCCAATGGTGATGGTGTTGCAGTCAAGAAACACCGCATTGACGTTGATAAAACAGTTCCTGCCAATGCTGATATGCTGCCCGTAGTCGCACCAGAACGGTAATTCAATCCAGCTGTCATCCCCCCAGGCCGCAAGCAGCTCACGCAACAGACGCTGTTTCTCTTCAGACTGATGTGAATCCAATGCTGTGAGCTGTTTAGTCAGGCTCCGCGCCCGATGGTACATGGCAATCAGCTCATCATCACGACTGTTATATACCTCGCCGCGCAGCAATTTCTCTCTTTCTGACATCCCAGGCTCCTGAAAGGTTTGGCTCCATATGGGTTATACCGCCGTGCCCGAGTGGAACCTATGACATAAAGCGGCAAACCGTGACCTGCATCTCATTCTGCCTAGTCTTGCTGCGGAAAATCGCCCTATTAGCCGCGTTATCCAGGGAAAGCGGGGCAACCCTCGGCGATTGCGTTGAAACATGATAAAATCGGCTTCTTTGCATAGCCGGATAATTGCCATGAACTCAACCAACCAGGAAAAGCTGCTCGCGCAGGCTGAACAACTCTGTCAGCAACGCAACGTGCGACTGACCCCGCAACGGCTGGAAGTGTTACGCCTGATGGCTGAGCAACCCGGCGCCATCAGCGCTTACGATTTGCTGGATTTACTGCGTGTGGCAGAACCGCAGGCCAAGCCACCTACGGTCTATCGTGCACTGGATTTCTTGCTGGAACAGGGGTTTATCCACCGCGTTGAATCGGCAAACAGCTATGTACTGTGCCACCACTTCGAACAACCTATGCATACCTCTGCCCTGTTTATCTGCGATCGCTGCGGACAGGTCACGGAGCGTACTACCGAAGGGGTGGAAGAAACCTTGCAGAAACTGGCTCAAGAATCAGGGTTTGTGCTGCGGCACAGCGTAGTGGAAGCCCACGGTCTGTGTTCTGGCTGTGTGGTGGTAGAAAATTGTGAGAACCAACACGATTGCGATCATGACCACAGCATTGTGGTAAAGAAAAAATAAGCGGATTAGATTGCAGGAGGGAGCGGGTACATCCTTGTTCCCGTGGCCGTGGCAGGGGGGAAATCTGCCAGGCCGGATGGTGTCGTAGCGCCGCAATACTCAGCGGCTCATCGCGCTACCAACGATACTTGCTGTGTTCTTCCCAGGCTTTGACTTCTTTTTCGGCTGCCTCTTTCTGGTAGCCATAGCGTTCCTGGATTTTACCGACCAGCTGTTCGCGTTTCCCTTCGATCACGGTGATATCGTCATCGGTCAGCTTGCCCCATTTTTCCTTCACTTTACCTTTAAACTGCTTCCAGTTACCGTCGGCTTGATCTTTGTTCATAATCTCTCCGTTACTCTTGGTTGTCAGTTTTAGATAAATCTGGCTGGACTTAACTGAGTCAAATTTAAGGTTATCTAATGCGTCCGTTGCCAATTAAGCGCGGGCTTAATTCGCCAGCCACGTGATTAACTATAGTCACCCATCACGAAAAGCGCTCGAAAAGCAGCATGAAATAGGGTTAGGAAAAGTCTTAATAGCAAAAAACGCCATTAAAACAGTAAGCAAGCGAAGCATAACAGCCCCCGACACATGTAACTAAATGTGAATACCCATCCAGAATCATCAACTAGTCTGGCCTATGTATCGCTAGTTAGGGGATGAAAACCAGGTGCCTTGCACGCTATGACGGTGCCAAACCCAGCCCAAAGCAGCCCCGCGCAGTGCCAGGAATACCGCCAGAGCCAGCCATAAACCGTGGTTGCCTAATACCGGCAGGGTGAACAACGTCAGCCCGTAGCCCACTGCGGCTACCGCCATGCTGTTACGCATTTCTGCTCCACGGGTGGCGCCGATAAACATGCCATCCAGCAGGTAGCACCAAACCCCCACCAGGGGCAGCACTACTTGCCAAGGCAGATAATGATTTGCCAGCGCACGCAATTCCGGCAGCGAGGTTAAGCCCGCCACGATCTGCTGCCCGGCAAACAGATAAATAACGGCAAAACCACAGGCAACCAGGCAAGCCTGCCGACAGGCTGCACGCCATACGTTATGCAGTTGCCGCCCGTCCCGCGCACCATAGGCGTGGCCGGAATGGGCTTCCACCGCGTAGGCAAAACCATCCAGCGCGTAGGCGGTAAAGGTCAGTAAATTCATCAGCACCGCATTCACCGCCACCACTTCTCCGCCCATGCGGGCTCCCAGAATGGTTAACGAGGCGAAACACAGTTGCAGTAATAACGAGCGCAGCATAATGTCGCGGTTAAGTGCCAGCAGGCGGCGCAGATCCCCACGCCAGGCGGTACGCAGCATCGCCAGCGAAATCCCCCGCATGCGTAGTACCCGCCATGCTAACCACAAACCTAGCAGCAGCGTGGAGTACTCCGCAATCACCGTGGCAGCCGCGGCCCCCTGCACGTTCCAACCCAACCCCATCACCAGCCAGATATCCAGCACGATGTTCAGCAGGTTACCGACGATCAGCAAGATCACCGGCGCCCGCACGTACTGAACTCCCAGCAACCAGCCGAGCAGCACCATATTGGCCAACGCCGCCGGAGCGCTCAGCCAGCGGATCTCCAAAAATAGCCTGGCCTGTACCAATACTTCCCGATCGCCCCCCACAATGTTCAGCGCCAAGGTGATCAATGGGGCTCGCAACAGCACAATCGCCAGCCCGGCCACCAGCGCCAACAATAACGGCTGCATAAAGGCGCGAGCCAGCCGGTAGGGATCTTGCGCCCCCAGCGCCTGCGCAGTCAGCCCGGTGGTGCTCATACGCAGGAACAGCAACAACATAAACAGGAAGCTGGTGGCCATTGACCCCACCGCGACCCCGCCAAGGTAGCTAGGGCTATCGAGATGGCCGATAACGGCGGTATCCACCAGGCCAAGCAAGGGCACGGTAATATTGGAGAAGATCATCGGCAACGCCAGACGCCACAGAGCTTTGTCGGTGTTGCTGGTGAAGGCAGAAAGCAGGCGCATGGCGATATGTTCCCGTAAAAGCATGGATTTTAGCGTAGCTTAGAAATGACATCGCCCCAGAGATGGGGCGAAGTTTGCCGTTTTAAAGGGCTGTAATACGAGGTAAAGCGGTTAGATCCAGTCACCGTTGCGGATCACACCCACCGCCAGGCCTTCGATGGTGAAGTTCTGCTGGCGCAGATCGACCACGATCGGTTGGAATTCACTGTTTTCTGGCAGCAGTTCGACGACGTTACCGTGTTTCTTCAGGCGCTTGACCGTGACCTCGTCTTCAATACGGGCGACGACAACCTGGCCGTTGCGTACGTCTTGAGTCTTATGCACTGCCAGCAGATCGCCATCCAGGATGCCGATATCTCGCATCGACATGCCGCTAACGCGCAGCAGGAAATCGGCATTAGGCTTGAACAGTGAAGGATCCACCTTATAGTGCCCTTCAATGTGCTGCTGAGCCAACAGAGGTTCACCGGCAGCCACACGGCCCACCAGAGGTAACCCCTCTTCATCTTCCATCAGCAAGCGGATACCGCGTGATGCACCGGAGATGATCTCGATAACGCCTTTGCGAGCCAGCGCCTTCAAGTGCTCTTCTGCAGCATTTGGTGAGCGGAACCCCAGGCGCATTGCGATCTCGGCACGCGTCGGTGGCATGCCCGTTTGCGAAATATGATCGCGAATCAGGTCGTAGACCTCTTGCTGTCTGGTAGTTAGTGCTTTCATTCCGCCCCCTGTTTGTTTATACAGTCTTGCTGTGAGTATATACAGCTAAGTCTGGATTGGGAACCGAAGAATAAATAAAAATCAGCAGGTAGCGAGCGGGATCGCAACGATGCCTGCCGGTTTTCACGCCAAATGCTGCCAAAGTACCGAAACCCAAACGAACAGCGCCAGAATGATTGCCAGCGATACCGCCGCCGAGCCCATATCTTTGGCCCGCCCGGAAAGCTCGTGATATTCCGTACCCACGCGATCGACAACGGCCTCAATCGCGCTGTTGAGGATTTCGACAATCATCACCAGCAGCACCGAGCCGATCAACAAGATGCGCGCTATCGCCCCCACGTCCAGCCAAACCGCCACAATGATAGCGACTACCGTCGCCACCAGTTCCTGGCGGAATGCGGCTTCGTTCTGCCAGGCAGCGGTTAAACCTTTATAGGAATAGCCCGCAGCTTTAATGATACGCGTCAGGCCAGTTGCTTGATTTGCCATAGTTAAGAACGCCTTTCTCCAAGATGGATCATGTACCCGTCGTGTTGCAGCTGCAACGTTCCAGACAGATTTGCCAGTCCAATCACATTTTTATCGCAGCGCAGTATACAGCAAGGTTGGAATACCTTAATCACCTAGCTATGTCATACCAATGCCGCGAGCGCATGAATGCGCTAGAGCGGCCAATTTGATATCCATCAGGTATAATTCAACTATGTACTTCCATTGCCGTGAACGGCCGTGGATTTCCCAACGCCACAGATCTGCTACCCGGTTTCTGGTATGCTTGCGGCGAATTGCTAACAAGAGGCTTCACGTTGTCATGTCAGGTTGGCGTAAAATCTATTATAAGATATTGAACTTACCACTAAAAATGTTGGTAAGAAGTAAGGTTATCCCTTCAGATCCGGTCACGGAGTTAGGGTTGGATCCCTCACGACCGATTTTGTATGTTTTACCTTATAATTCCAAGGCGGATTTACTCACCTTGCGCACCCAGTGTCTGGCGCAAGATCTGCCCGATCCCCTTAACCCGTTGGAAATCGATGGCACCGTGCTGCCAAGCTACGTGTTTATCCACGATGGCCCACGCGTATTCCGCTATTACACCCCCAAAGAAGAATCGGTAAAACTGTTCCACGATTATCTGGATCTGCACCGCAGCAACCCGGATCTCGATATTCAGATGTTGCCGGTTTCGGTGATGTTTGGCCGCTCCCCAGGGCGCGAAGGCCACGGCACGCCGCACCTGCGCCTGCTGAACGGCGTACAGAAGTTCTTCGCCGTACTGTGGCTGGGGCGCGACAGCTTTGTCCGTTTCTCCAACACCGTGTCCCTACGCCGGATGGCGACCGAGCACGGCACCGATAAGACCATCGCGCAAAAACTGGCCCGTGTCGCCCGCATGCACTTCGCTCGTCAGCGCCTTGCCGCCGTTGGGCCAAGCCTGCCTGCCCGTCAGGATCTGTTCAAAAAGCTGCTGTCCTCCAAGGCGATTGAAAAAGCGATCGAAGACGAAGCGCGCAGCAAAAAGATCTCCCACGAAAAGGCCCAGCAGAACGCAATTGCGCTGATGGAAGAGATTGCCGCCGATTTCTCCTATGAAACGGTGCGCCTGTCCGACCGCGTATTGAGCTGGACCTGGAACCGGCTGTATCAGGGTATCAACGTCACCAACGCCGAGCGTGTGCGTCAGTTGGCGCAGGATGGCCACGAGATCGTCTATGTGCCGTGTCACCGCAGCCATATGGACTATCTGCTGTTGTCCTATGTGCTCTACCATCAAGGGCTGGTGCCACCGCATATCGCAGCGGGTATTAACCTGAACTTCTGGCCTGCCGGGCCGATATTCCGCCGCCTGGGCGCGTTCTTTATCCGCCGCACTTTCAAGGGCAACAAACTCTATTCCACCGTGTTTCGTGAATACCTCGGTGAGCTGTTCACCCGTGGTTACTCGGTAGAATACTTTGTTGAAGGTGGTCGTTCCCGTACCGGCCGCCTGCTGGAACCGAAAACCGGCACCCTGTCGATGACCATTCAGGCCATGCTGCGCGGCGGTACCCGTCCGATCACCCTGGTGCCGATTTATATCGGTTACGAGCACGTGATGGAAGTAGGTACTTACGCCAAAGAGCTGCGTGGTGCGACCAAAGAGAAAGAGAGCCTGCTGCAAATGGTGCGCGGCTTGCGCAAGCTACGCAACCTCGGCCAGGGCTACGTGAACTTTGGCGAACCGCTGCCGTTGACTACCTACCTGAACCAAAACGTCCCGCATTGGCGTGAATCTATCGACCCGATCGAAGCACAGCGCCCAAGCTGGCTGACGCCTGCGGTCAACGATCTGGCGGCTCAGATCATGGTGCGTATCAACAACGCTGCCGCCGCCAACGCCATGAACCTGTGTTCTACCGCGCTGCTGGCCTCACGCCAACGTTCGCTGACCCGTGAGCAGTTGCTTGAGCAGCTGGAATGCTACTTACAGTTAATGCGTAACGTGCCTTATGCACCGGACGCCACCGTACCAACACAAACGCCAGACCAGTTGCTGGATCACGCTTTAAACATGAACAAGTTTGAAGTGGAGAAGGACAACATCGGTGACATCATCATTCTGCCGCGCGAGCAGGCGGTACTGATGACGTACTATCGCAACAATATCCATCATATGTTGGTACTGCCTTCACTGATCGCGTCTATCGTGATGCATCACCGACGCGTGTCGCGCGTTGAGCTGCTGCGTCAGGTCAGCCTGATCTATCCGATGCTGAAGGCCGAGCTGTTCCTGCGTTACGACAAAGAACAGCTAGCCGAAGTGCTGCAACCGCTGATCGAAGAGTTGATACGTCAGCAGCTGATTTGTAGCAAAGGCGATGAGCTGGTGCTGAACCCTGCGCGCATCCGTCCGTTGCAGCTGTTGGCCGCTGGCGTGCGTGAAACCTTGCAACGCTATGCCATCACCATGTCGATCCTCAGCGCCAACCCAAGTATCAACCGGGGTGCCCTGGAGAAAGAGAGCCGCATTATGGCCCAGCGTTTGTCGGTGCTGCATGGCATCAACGCGCCGGAATTCTTCGATAAGGCGGTGTTCTCCACCCTGGTGGCGACGCTGCGTGAAGAAGGCTTTATCAATGATATTGGCGATGCGATCCGCGAGCACACCATGGAGGTTTACACCATGTTGAGCGATCTGATCACCCCGGAAATCAAGCTGACCATCGAAAGCGTGAGCATGCCGGAAGAAACCAATACCCCAGCGCTGGCGGCTGAAGTAGTAAAAGAAGACGAGTAACTTGCAGGCCCGTTACCACGAAAAAGGCATCCGATAATGGATGCCTTTTTACTTTTTGCGTTAGGCAAATCACACGTAGCTAAGCGCAATACCGATGAACAACACCAAGCCAACGTAGTTGTTATTCAGGAAAGCACGGAAGCAGGCATCGCGCTCGCGGCCAGCCACCTGCTTTTGCTGATGGATAAACAACGCCCCGGCCAGCAACAGTGACCAGTAAAACGCGCCCCCCAGCTGCATCAGATAACCCACCCATAACATCAGCAACAACGTAGCAAACTGCAACAACCCGACGATCAGCTTGTCATGGCGGCCAAACAGCACCGCGGTGGACTTGATCCCAATCTTCAAATCGTCGTCACGATCGACCATGGCATACAGGGTATCGTAAGCTACCGTCCAGCAAATGTTGGCCAGAAACAGCAACCAGCAGCTCAGTGGCAGCGACTCGCTGACAGCGGCATAGGCCATCGGGATCGACCAGCCAAACGCCGCCCCCAACACCACCTGAGGCAGATTGGTCACCCGCTTCATAAACGGGTAAACCCAGGCCAGCGCCAGAGCCGCCAGCGACAACCAGATGGTCATGGCGTTCAACGTCAACACCAGCGCAAAGGAAACCAGCACCAGCGAGACAAACAGGATCTTGGCCTCTTTTTCACTGACGCGGCCGCTCGGCATCGGGCGGCCAGCGGTGCGTTTCACATGCCCATCGAAAGCGCGATCGGCATAGTCATTCACCACGCAACCCGCAGCACGCATCAGGAAAACGCCAAGCACAAAGACCAGCAATACCGACGGCGAAGGAACTCCCCCCCCTGCCAACCACAATGCCCACAAGGTGGGCCACAGCAACAATAGCGTGCCAATCGGCTTATCGATACGCATCAGATGGCAATAGGCCTGCCATTTGCTTTGAATCACGCTCCCTTCCAAAGTTCTTTCTCCCCTAATTATGCCGGAGTGCCCTTTTCCACCGCATACAGTGGAGAGGCCGGTAGAAACAGTTCCGTCAGTAACAATGGTTTTCCCGCCAGACGGAGGCGAGAACGCCGCGCCCACAGATCCTTCTGCTGGCCAACATGGATATAATCACGAGTCAGGCTTTCACTGCTGAACAGATAACGGCCCAGTGGCAACGTCCCCAGATCGACCAGTGCCAGATCCGGCCCGGTCAGTGTTTCCTGTGGGATCACCGTACGCCCCAGCAGCCAAGGCTCGCCGTCACCCAGCAAGACGATCTCACGCAGCCAATAGCGCTCGCTATGTGGCAGATGAACCGCCTCTTCGGCAAGCTGGTCACGAGTGATGAAGCATTCACGCTGAGGTTCTACCTGCACGCGGCCACAATGGCGCTCAAAACGGCGGGTCATGGAACCTAACTCCATCAGCCAATCGCTAACGGCGGCAGGTATTGAGGAATGTTCAGACAACCACTCAATAGGCGGCAGGATGGGCTCCCTAATGTCAGACATTATGCTACTCCAGGCCGGAGGCTACGTGCCGCGCCAAGCCATACAAACTGTTAACAGAAATTCATTGTAACGCAGAAATGCAAAAGCGGCAGGCAGATTCGTGACGTAACGCGTCCCCCCATTATCAAGGGGAAAACGGCAGGCTGTCGTAGTGGAAGATGTCATAACGAAAGGGAGTTCGCGCTGTTGGCGCCAGGCTTGGGCAAGGAAGCCCCCGTCTGCTGGATATAAATAACTTGCGGATGAAAAAAGGTACGCCGAAGCGCACCAATCATCAAGCCAGCATCGGTAGCGTGGGGGATTACCCCTTGCCTTTCACGCTGCCAATAAACGTTTCACGAGCGGTGGTGGAACCCAGTTTTTCAGCCTCATTCATCAGTTTCAGCGCCTTATCAATATCCCCCGCCTTGACCGCCTGTTTGATGCCGTTATTGAAGTAAGCCTCGGTATCATTGAGCATCGGCTCTGCCGGTGCGGTGGCAACCGGTGCTGGTGCCGCAACTGCCGGAGCGGTGGCACCCACCACGACCGGTGGCGTTGCCGGAGCCGATTGCAGCATGCCAATCATGATGTTGCTGGCCCCTTGTTCTGCTGTCACCTTCAGCTTCAACGTGCCGCTGGTGCTGTGGCTGGCGATCGGATCCGGGATGTCCGGTACCGCGTTACCCACCCCTTGGGCGTAGGCTTTGGCCGGGTTGGTCAGGATGGTGGTTTTAGCCAGATCCTGCTGGGTGGTGTACACCAACAGATAAATCTGTTTTTGCCCCAGCGCAGGGGTCAGTTTCAACGTGCCCTCCAGCCGATCGGCGGACATCACGCCCGGTGGCTGGTAAGCGAAATAGCTGCTCGGATAATAGGCCGCCGGGCGCATATGTTCATCCAGCACCAATACGCTTGGGGCATAGATTGAGTTTTTATTGGCCAGACTGCTCAGTTGGATTTCCAGCGATCCCCGATCGGCCGGCAGCGCAAATGCGGCAACGGCCCCCTGGATCTGGCCCTGGTTGATCTGTGGGCTGACGGTATTGAGTTGGACATCCTGGGTCACCGGCGGTACCAAGGGCTGCCAAGGCAAACTTTGCAGGGTGGCGGCACTGATGGCCGGTGCGACAGAAACGTTGGCCGGAGTATCGGCATAGGTCGCCAGCGGTGCGCCGACGGTCAACGCCAGAGACAGGCAGAGTGACAGTAGATTTTTTTTCATTGTTATTACCCTCTCGCTTTAAGCGTGTATCCCGGCAGCGGGCAGGCAAGCGCACTATTGCCGGTTAAACGGTAAGAGGGAGGGCGTGCAGACGCCCTCCCGTCAAGCCAGTATTACCACCAGATTTCCATCTGGGCACCGAAGGTGACTTCGCTGTCTTTACCACGGCTGAAGGTATGCATGCTGGTATCGTTATAAGCCGTACCTGCGTTGTAGCCCGCACCGGAATCGTTGTTTGCGTAGCCCCACTTCTCATCCCAGTTGGCGTAGGTCGCGAAGACACGGATCGCCGGACGTGACCAGATGCTGTTACCCGCTTGCCACTGTTGTGCCAGGGTGACTTTGTATTGGCCGTTGCGATCGCCAGTACGTTGAGACTTCACGTTGTCGTAGCCAACTTCCATCAGGGTGCTCATGATTGGCGTCCATTTGTACATTGGGCGCACGCCCACGGTGTACCAGGTGGTGCCGTTGTCATTGTCGCGGTTAACGTCCTGATACATGGCAACGTACATCATTGCCCAATCATCGTTGAAGTCGATGGCACCGTGATCCAGCACGCGGATCATCTTGCCGTTGTTATCAATGGAAGAGCCTTGGCTGCGGCCGTTGTTCTGCGCAGTCATGGAATCGGTAGCGTACTGCACCGTGAATTTGTTGAAGCCGCCCAGGATGCTCTGGGTATGTTCCGCAGTAAACATCCAACCGTCTTTACTTGCCCCGTCGACCAGGTGGTAACCGTCTTGCTCATTGGCACGGCCATAATCCACACCCAGTTCCAACGTACCGCCAGGGTTCAGCTCAAGGCCAGCCAAACGCAGGTCGTAGGTATCGTTGACGGTTGGACGCTCGTCACGTTGATTGTCGATATAGCCTAAGGAACCACCGGATTCGGTGTTACGGGTCACGGCAGCAGACAGCTTGCCGAAGCCCAGATCGATATTTTCCAGACCGGCACCAGGACCTGAGATGTCCCAGTAGTAGAAGTCGATCATATGAACGTCATGACGTTGATAGAAGCGCTTACCGGCCCACATGTTGGCACCTGGCAACGCGTCGATCAGGTTTTTACCCTGCACGTTAACTTCACGGAAGGCCGGGCTGGTGGATTCCCAGTCAGACTGTTGCGACACGGAATAGGCCACGTTGGTGTCGAAGTAGAAGCTCTTGTCGCCCTCTTTCCACACTTCCTGGCCCAGTTTCAGTTCCGCATAGGTTTCACATTCGTTACCCAGACGGTACTTACTGCTGGCACCGGTGGTCTGGAAACACTGTTGCTCACCGCCGCTCCCGGTCCAACCGATACCGGAACGTGCGTAGCCGTGGAAATCCACCGCCATCGCTGATGAGGATAAGACACCGGCGGCGACAGCCAGAGTCAGAGGAAGTTTGCGCAGAGTAGTCATCATTATTCTCCTGTTATACAGACCTTGATGCTTTAAACACCCGGTTCCTGATGCAGCCGTTTACACGCCGTCCCGTCCTCGCGGAACAGGTGGCAGCGGTGTGGCGGCAGGCCGATGGCGAATGTTGCACCTTCTTCTACCAGCACCACGTCGTTCTGGCGGTAAACCAGGTTTTGACGAATTGCCGGAATTTGGATGTGGATTTGCGTCTCGTTGCCGAGCTGCTCAACCACCTGTACCTCACCCATCAATGTCACTTCAGATTCGGAACTCGGTAACAGATGTTCTGGCCGGATGCCCAACGACAGGTTGGCCCCAACCTCAATGCCCTCTCCTTCAACCGGTAGCCATACCAATTGGCGATTGGGCATCGGCAGTTCGATCTGTACCCGCAGCGCTTCCACACCGGTCACTTTCACCGGCAGGAAATTCATTTTTGGCGAGCCGATAAAGCCCGCGACAAAGCGGTTGGCCGGGTAGTGATAGAGTTCCAGCGGCTTACCGATCTGGGCCACACGTCCGGCGTCCAGCACCACGATTTTGTCAGCCAGCGTCATCGCTTCGACCTGGTCGTGGGTGACGTAAATCATGGTGCGCTGCAGCCGCTTGTGCAGACGTGAGATCTCAATGCGCATCTGCACCCGCAGTGCGGCATCCAGGTTGGAAAGTGGTTCGTCCAGCAGGAATACATCGGGTTCAGCCACCAGCGTACGGCCAATCGCCACACGCTGACGCTGTCCACCGGACAGGGCTTTTGGGCGTCGGTCCAGCAAATGCGCTAATTGCAGCACTTCGGACACCTGATTAACCCGCTGATTAATTTCCGCTTTTTTAGCCCCGGCCAGCTTCAGGCCAAACGACATGTTGTCGGCCACGGACAGATGCGGATACAGCGCGTAAGACTGAAACACCATGCCGATACCGCGCTCGGAAGGCGGCACCTCATTCATCCGTTTTTCGCCGATGAACAGATCGCCAGAGGTAATATCCTCAAGCCCGGCGATCATGCGCAGCAACGTTGATTTACCGCAGCCGGATGGCCCGACAAACACCACAAACTCGCCGTCATCGATAGTCAGATTGACGTCTTTGGAAATCACGACCTCGCCGAAGGCCTTATAAACGCTGCGCAGTGTGACGCTAGCCATGCGTTACTCCCCTGCTTTCGCAGTTAACATTTCGTGTGAAGATGGCGGAACCGAAGCCCGCCAAGACCCATTGATGACCCTCTTGCTGCGCACCGTACTGCCATGCCATAGGCTTGGTCGCCTCAGCCGGTGCGGCCGGCTGAGTATAAGGCTGTAGGTTGATCAGCGCTTCAAGGCATTGATCCTGATGGGTAATAAGTAAGCGAATAACGCCATTTTCCTGGCTAATCTGGTTCAGAGCACCACATTGGATCACCGGGTGCTGACGCAGGGCCAACAGAGCCTGGCAGTAACGTAAGGTTGAATGGTGGTCGTGTTGCTGGCGGCTGATGGCCAACGCACGGTGTTCTATCGCGACCTGTTGGTACCAGTGGATCTCTCCTGCGGTGACCTGCTCCGGCGCTTCATGCCAAGGCATCGGGGTTTGTGCCCCCTGCGGTTCTTGCAGATCCGCCGCGTGTGGCAAGCCCAATTCTTCGCCCTGATACAAACAGATAGGAGCGGGCAGCAATGCCAGCAGGGTCAGGAAAGCCTGCGCAGAACGCAGATCGCCTTGCCCCCAATGGCTGACCACCCGCGGCTGATCGATTTCGCCAGTGCTCCAGACTTTTTCGCCCAGTTGGTGACGATGCGTATGTAATACCTCCACCAGCTTTTCGCAGCTGAACGGCACCACTTCCAGCGCCAACGCGCTGCGGGCATAGTGCTGTTCGGGAGCGGCACTGCGGCAGATACGCTGAGTGCCTTCACTGTGCCAAAGTGCCAGCCCGTGCCCGGCCACTTCCGCTCCAGCCTCTGGCGATAACGCCTGCGGCAATAGCAGCCCGTCCACCGCCAGTGCTTTCAGATAGGGCAATGCCGCCATCATGCCGCGCACGTCGCCCACACCATCGCCGTTTCCATCGCGGAAACTGACCGGATGGATCCGGTACAACGTAGGGTGAGTAGCGGTACGCACTGGTGACATAGGTCCGGGTTCCTGCAGCGTTAGGCGGTAAAAATCAATGTTGCCAATAGTGGGGTAATGGCAAGGAGGGGTAATCATCCGTAACAGGATTTTTCATGGGGGAGGAGATGGGAGGATGAGAGAACGACGATGCGCGGCGAAAGTTCCCGGCAGAAGGCAAATCTGTGATCTTCCTTGCAAAAATAGCCCTGCCTTTTAGTGTCCGACACCACAGAATAGGGCGGTTTGCTAGCTGGATCACACTACTCAGGCATGGGGCGTAGACGGGGGGAGGATGAGAACACAGCGGGTTGTGACCCACTATTAGCGCGTAACCGCTCTCCTTACCGCAGTCCCCACAGAAGGATTGGATTTATGAATCGCACAATGACAACAACCGTACGCACGCTGGCGCTTTCAGCATTAACGACGCTGGTGCTCTCCTCCTCCGCTTTCGCCAAAATAGAAGAAGGCAAACTGGTTATCTGGATCAACGGCGATAAAGGCTATAACGGCCTGGCCGAGGTGGGTAAAAAGTTTGAGAAAGACACCGGCATCAAAGTGACCATCGAACACCCGGACAAACTGGAAGAGAAGTTCCCGCAGGTTGCCGCTACCGGTGACGGCCCGGATATCATCTTCTGGGCTCACGACCGTTTTGGGGGCTACGCGCAATCGGGCCTGTTGGCAGAAATCCACCCTTCCAAAGCCTTCCAGGAAAAAATCTATCCGTTCACCTGGGATGCGGTACGCTTTGACGGCAAGTTGATCGGTTACCCGATCGCGGTGGAAGCCTTGTCGCTGATTTATAACAAAGACCTGATCAAAGAAGCGCCAAAAACCTGGGAAGAGATCCCGGCGCTGGATAAAGAGCTGCGCGCCAAAGGCAAAAGCGCCATCATGTGGAACCTGCAAGAACCCTACTTCACCTGGCCAGTCATTGCCGCCAATGGCGGTTATGCCTTCAAGTTTGAAGATGGCAAATACAACATCAAAGACGTGGGCGTAGCCAACGCCGGTTCACAGGCTGGCCTGCAGTTCATCGTCGATCTGGTGAAGAACAAGCACATCAACGCCGATACCGACTACTCGATTGCCGAAGCCGCTTTCAACAAGGGCCAGACGGCGATGACCATCAACGGGCCTTGGGCCTGGACCAACATCGAGCAAAGCAAAATCAACTATGGCGTCACGCTGCTGCCAACCTTCCAGGGCAAACCATCCAAGCCGTTCGTTGGCGTGCTGACCGCAGGCATCAACGCCGCCAGCCCGAACAAAGAACTGGCGACCGAGTTCCTGGAGAACTACCTGATCACCGATCAGGGCCTGGCTGACGTTAACAAAGATAAACCGTTGGGTGCCGTGGCGCTGAAATCGTTCCAGGAACAGCTGGCAAAAGATCCGAAGATTGCCGCCACCATGCAGAACTCGCAAAACGGCGAAATCATGCCAAACATCCCGCAGATGAGTACCTTCTGGTATGCAATGCGTAGCGCCGTGATCAACGCCATCACAGGCCGCCAGACGGTGAAAGCCGCACTGGAAGATGCTCATACCCGTATCACCAAGTAATACCCTGGCCATTGGCGGGCTGTGATGCCCGCCTTTGCCCTGCTGTGTGAGAGGCCGTTGGCCTCTCGCGGTAACACCTGAAAGGAAAGCCCTATGCAACTTGCTCACGCCGGAACACCCGCGCGAAAAAAATCGAAGTGGTGGCAGAGTGACATACTGAAATGGCTGATTGTCGGCCTGTTCAGCCTGGTGACCTGCTATCTGATTGTGGTGATGTATGCACAGGGAGAATATCTGTTCGCCATCCTGACGCTGGTGTTGGTCAGTGCAGGACTCTACGTGTTCGCCAACCGCCGTGCCTATGCCTGGCGCTACGTCTATCCTGGCGTCGCCGGAATGGGGCTGTTCGTCCTGTTCCCGCTGATTTGCACCATCGCCATCGCCTTTACCAACTACAGTAGCACCAACCAACTGACCTTCGAACGCGCTCAGTCGGTGCTGATGCAACGCCAATTCCAGACCGGTAAAACCTTCACCTTCGGGCTGTATCCGGCAGAGAACCAACAGTGGCGTTTGCAGTTAACTCATCCTGATAGCGGCCAACTGCTGATTTCTGCGCCGTTTAGCCTCAACGCCAGTGAGCCACAAACGTTGAAATTGGCGGTAGAAAGCGCTGAGCCTGCCGGTGAGCGCGCTACGCTGCGCGTGATCACCCAGAATCGCCAGACGCTGAGCCAGATTGTTGCCATCCTGCCAGAAGGTGGCGAGCTGCGCATGAGTTCCCTGCGCCAGTTCTCCGGCACCAGTCCGTTATACACGCTAGCCAAAGACGGCAGCACGTTGACCGATAACCAGACCCAGGTACAGTATCGCCCTAACCCGGATATCGGTTTCTATCAGGCCATCAACGCCGAGGGTAATTGGGCCACCGACACCCTCAGCCCGGGTTATACCGTCACCATCGGCTGGAAAAACTTCTTACGGGTGCTCAACGATGAAGGCATCCAGAAGCCGTTTATCTCCATCTTTGTCTGGACCATTATTTTCTCGGTGATGACCGTGATCCTCACCGTGGCCGTAGGCATGGTGCTGGCCTGCGTGGTGCAGTGGGAAGCGCTGAAAGGCAAAGCGGTGTATCGGGTATTGCTGATCCTGCCCTACGCGGTGCCTTCGTTTATTTCCATTCTGATTTTCAAAGGGTTATTTAACCAGAGCTTCGGTGAAATCAACCTGATGCTCAACGCGCTGTTCGGCATTAAACCGGCCTGGTTCACCGATCCACTCACCGCCAAGAGCATGATCCTGGTCGTCAATACCTGGCTGGGTTATCCGTACATGATGATCCTGTGTATGGGCCTGCTGAAAGCCATTCCCGACGATCTGTATGAAGCCTCGGCAATGGACGGCGCCAGCCCGATGCAGAATTTCTTCCGTATCACCCTGCCGCTGCTGATCAAGCCGTTGACGCCGCTGATGATTGCCAGCTTTGCCTTCAACTTTAACAACTTCGTGCTGATCCAACTGCTGACCCGCGGCGGGCCAGACATGATCGGCACCACCACACCGGCCGGCTATACCGATCTGTTGGTGAGCTACACCTATCGCATCGCGTTTGAAGGCGGTGGGGGTCAGGACTTCGGGCTGGCGGCGGCCATTGCCACGCTGATTTTCCTGTTGGTTGGCGCACTGGCGATCCTGAACCTGAAAGCCAGCAAGATGAACTTTGACTAAGGGAGAACGACAATGGCCATGGTGCAACCCAAATCCCAGCGCGTACGCCTGTGGATCACCCATATTCTGATGCTGAGCTTTATTGCCCTGATCATGTTCCCGTTGCTGATGGTAATAGCGATTTCGCTACGCTCCGGTAACTTTGCCACCGGCAGTCTGATCCCGGATCAGATCTCCTGGGACCACTGGCGGCTGGCGCTGGGGATGAGCGTCACCCAGGCGGATGGCAGTATCACCCCACCGCCTTTCCCAGTGCTGTTATGGCTGTGGAACTCGATTAAGGTCGCGGCGATCACCGCCGTGGGAATAGTGACGCTCTCTACCACCTGTGCCTACGCCTTTGCCCGCATGCGTTTTCGTGGCAAAAGCACCCTGCTGAAAAGCATGCTGATCTTCCAGATGTTCCCGGCGGTGCTGTCTTTGGTCGCACTGTACGCCCTGTTCGATCGCCTGGGACAGTACATTCCGTTTATCGGCCTCAATACCCACGGCGGTGTGATATTCGCCTATATGGGCGGTATTGCGCTGCACGTCTGGACCATTAAAGGCTACTTCGAAACCATCGATAACTCGTTGGAAGAAGCCGCCGCACTGGACGGTGCCACACCTTGGCAAGCGTTCCGTCTGGTGCTGCTCCCCCTTTCAGTCCCGATCCTGGCGGTGGTGTTTATTCTGTCGTTTATCGCGGCGATCACCGAGGTGCCGGTGGCTTCACTGCTGTTACGTGACGTGAACAGCTACACGCTGGCCGTCGGCATGCAGCAATACCTCAATCCGCAGAACTATCTATGGGGTGATTTCGCCGCCGCAGCGGTGTTGTCCGCCATTCCGATCACCGCAGTATTCCTGCTGGCGCAGCGCTGGTTGGTCGGTGGCCTGACGGCGGGAGGAGTGAAAGGTTAATTTATGCCACTGCAATACGTTTGATGTACTTTGCTTCTCTCTATGAACTGTGTCTTTGGCGGCCTTCGCTGGGCCGCCATTTTTATGTTTACTCCCGCTTCAGCCGATCGGTGTTGGCCAGATACAAGGTCACCACCAGTACTAATATGGCGCCGGAATAAATCAGCGTGTCAAAAGGGTTCTCATGATCAACGATGATCAAACGAATAATCGCGGTAATGCCGATATAGATAAAGTAGCGCAGCGGAAAGTGATAACCCGACTCAAAGTATTTAACAATCAAGGCGATAAATTCGAAGTAGAGGAAATAAATCACGATCCCCTCAATCAGCTGATACGAAGAAGACTCCTCGTTGCTGACGAATAATACTTTCGCCAAATGAAAGGTTTCTTTGACCAAAAAAACCACCAAAATCGCCGCCAATAGCAGCAACCCCACGTTTAGTACCCGCTGCAACCCTTTTGCGATCATCAATGATCGTGATGTTTTTGCCATGACTTCTCCCGTCGTTCGGCTAGTTATTAGTGCAGAAATGCCTAATGGGCTTTTTCCTAAAGTTGCTCTGAGGGTTTATCTTCAGGCGAATTACCCTATTTTCAATTAGTTGTGTAAATTGATTACGCTTGTATATATTTGTAGCAAATTGAAATGTCCTCTATCATGGGCGTAGTCTCAGGCATTATGCCTCTAAATTCCCGTAATCTAGAAAGGAACTTTCATGCGAGCTAAACTCCACGCACTGGTCGCGGCAGGCCTTTTCACCTGTTCGTTTGCCAGCTACGCCGGCGGACTGGTGACTCCTGATAACGATCTGCGCAATGACCTCGCCTGGTTATCCGATCGCGGTGTGATTAACGTCAGCCTGTCTACCTGGCCGCTAAGCCAGGAAGAGATCAACTCGGTGCTGGCGCAAGCCAAGCCGGTGACCAACACAGAAAAAACCGTCATTGACCGCGTACAGCGCCGGGTGGGTGACTTAAAAGCCAATGTTACCGTCACCGGTTATACCTCTACCGACAAACCGGGCACGCCGCAGGGCTTCGGTCAGAGTCACTATGCCGACAGCAGCCTGACCATCGGCGCCGGCGCCAACGGTGAGTTCTGGGACGTGCGTCTGCAAGGTGCCGTAGAAGGCGACCAGCGCGTCTCTGATGGCTCCAAATTCAATATGAACGGTTCATACGGTGCCATCAAAGTGTGGAACCAGTGGCTGTCATTCGGTGAGGTCTCTCAATGGTGGGGGCCTGGCTATGACGGCAGCCTGATCCGTTCCGACGCCGCACGCCCTGTGGCTGGCTTTATGCTGCAACGAGCCGATCAATCCCCGTTTGAAACGCCTTGGCTGTCCTGGATTGGTCGTTGGCAATATCAGATCACCGCAGGCCAGTTGTCACAATATACTGCCGTACCTAACACCAAGCTGATCGGTGGCCGTCTGACCATGATGCCAACCGACTTCGTGGAGCTGGGTGCCTCGCGCATTATGCAGTGGGGTGGCGATGGTCGTCCGCAATCCTTCAGTTCATTCTGGGACGCCTTTGCTGGCCGTGATAACGATGACTCCGGTCAGGGTAACGATCCTGGCAACCAGCTCGCCGGTTTCGACTTCAAGCTGAAAATGCAGCCATTGATCGGTATGCCTGTCAGCCTGTATGGCCAGTTGGTGGGTGAAGATGAGGCAGGTTTCCTGCCATCACAAAACACTTATCTGCTTGGTTTGGAAGGCCACCCAGAGTGGGGTCCAACCGTTATCAACTGGTATATTGAAGGGGCTGATACCCGCGCAGATATGCGACGTAAGGGTTATGTTTATACACATCATAACTATAAAGACGGCTACTACCAACAAGGTTACCCGCTGGGCCACGCGATGGGCGGTGACGGTCAGATGCTGTCCGGCCGTGTAGAGCTGGTGCTGGACGATGGTCAGCGCTGGAGCACTCGCCTGGTGTATGCCAAGGTGAACCCGATGAACCAGAGCATTAACCAGGCATTCCCGAAATCCGACACGCTGAAAGGCATTCAGTTGGGTTGGGGCTATAACTTCGCTTCACAAGTGAAGTTTGATACCAGTCTGTGGTACACCGATAACAACAACAGCACCGCCGATGACGTGGGTGCCGGTGTCAGCATGGCAGTACCAATCAATCTGTAATCCCTACAGATATCAAAAAACCCGCCGCGGCGGGTTTTTTATTGGCGGCTATTCAGAGCAACTTAACGCCAGGCTTTAAAGCGATTGATCAAACCGTTGGTTGAGGTGTCGTGGCTGGTCACCGCTTCTTTACCCGCCAGTTCCGGCAGAATACGGTTAGCCAGCTGTTTACCCAGCTCTACGCCCCATTGGTCAAAGGTGAAAATATTGAGGATCGCGCCTTGGGTGAAGATCTTGTGCTCATACAGGGCAATCAGGCTACCCAGGCTGAACGGAGTGATCTCACGCAGCAGGATGGAGTTGGTTGGGCGGTTGCCTTCAAACACTTTGAATGGGGCAACGTGCTTGACCTCTTCCGGCGTTTTACCCTGTGCAGCGAACTCTTCCTCAACCACGTCCAGAGATTTACCGAACGCCAGCGCTTCCGTCTGTGCGAAGAAGTTCGACAGCAGTTTGGCGTGGTGGTCGCTCAATGGATTATGGCTGATGGCCGGAGCGATAAAGTCGCAAGGCACCAGCTTGGTCCCCTGATGGATCAGCTGATAGAACGCATGTTGGCCGTTGGTGCCTGGTTCACCCCAAATAATCGGGCCGGTCTGGTAATCTACCGGATTGCCGTTACGGTCAACGTATTTGCCGTTAGACTCCATGTTGCCCTGTTGGAAATAAGCGGCAAACCGGTGCATATACTGGTCGTACGGCAGGATCGCTTCGGTTTCTGCGCCGAAGAAATTGTTGTACCAGATACCGATCAGCGCCAACAGCACCGGCAGGTTTTGCTCGGCAGGCGTCTGGGCAAAGTGCTTGTCCATCTCATGCGCGCCGCTCAGCAGCTGCTCGAAGTTTTCAAAACCCAAAGACAGCGCGATAGACAGGCCGATTGCCGACCACAGAGAGTAACGGCCCCCCACCCAGTCCCAGAATTCGAACATATTGTCGGTGTCGATACCAAACTCGGCCACCGCTTTACCGTTGGTAGACAGCGCGGCGAAGTGTTTCGCGACGTGCTGCTGATCGCCAGCGGTGTTCAGGAACCAGTCGCGCGCGCTGTGGGCGTTGGTCATGGTTTCCTGAGTCGTGAAGGTTTTAGACGCCACCAGGAACAGCGTAGTCGCCGGATCCAACGGTTTTAGCGTTTCGGCGATATGGGTGCCGTCTACGTTGGAAACAAAGTGCATGTTCAGGTGGTTTTTATAGGGGCGCAGCGCTTCGGTTGCCATATAAGGGCCGAGATCTGAGCCGCCGATGCCGATGTTGACCACGTCGGTAATCGGTTTGCCGGTGTAACCTTTCCAGTCGCCGCCAATGACGCGGTCGCAGAACTGTTTCATCTTCGCCAGCACCGCATTGACTTCTGGCATCACGTCCTTGCCATCAACAATGATTGGCGTGTTGCTGCGGTTACGCAGGGCAACATGCAGCACGGCACGATCTTCCGTACGGTTGATTTTCTCACCGGAGAACATCGATTTGATCGCGCTTTGCAGGTCGGTTTCTTTCGCCAGTGCCTGCAGCTTCTCCAGGGTTTCTGCGGTGATGCGGTTTTTGGAGTAATCCACCAGCATCTGATCGTTGAAAGTGGCAGAGAACTTGGAGAAACGCTCACTATCCTGAGCAAACAGGTCACGGATCTGGACGTCTTTGATTTGTTCGAAATGTTGCTGCAGGGCTTGCCAAGCAGCGGTTTGACTAGGATTGATATTTTTCATAGCGGCGCTCTTATGCTTGAGAATGAATATGAGGTGATGGACCGATTGTAGCCTGTTCGACTGTGATTATGATCTCTTTTCTTGCGATAGGCGTTAACTCTCAGACCGCTGCACCCCATTTTTACCTTTCCACAACAATCTGCTGATATTTCACCTAACAGCCTGTTATCACAACGCTGAAACGTCCCTCTCACCACGCTTTTCTCTTGATGCGCAGTCCGCAATATTCGGTCGCTCTGCTCCCCGCTGAGCGCAGATGAAAATCCCTCAGCGTCTTCCCGTTGACAGTAGCCAATAAACCCGTTATTCCTAACAGCCTACTTGCACATCCACTGTGCAAGCCAGAAGAGGCGCGTCGCCCAGGTAGAGTGTCAGAGGAGCCATTATCCGATGACGGCACTGGAGGGGGAGCGACGCCGAGGCGAGATGCTTACGGCAATCATCACGTCGGCTACAGGGGCTGAATCCCCTGAGTTGTCACCATGGGCTGCTCTGTATGAGCAGTCAGCAAGGTGGGGCGCTTCTGGGTGTATCGTAGCCTCAACCTCTACGCCTGCTCCCTGTTTACCGCTCTTCCCTTGTGCCAAGGCTTATGGAAATTAAATGCCAATTTGAATGGCGTCCCTGACACGAGGTTTTACATGACTCAAGCAGCACCCCAAAACGCAACCGTAGTAGCCAAATTCGGCGGCACCAGCGTGGCCGATTTCGAGGCGATGAACCGCAGCGCCGACGTGGTACTTTCTAATCCCGATGTCCGCTTGGTGGTTCTGTCCGCCTCTGCCGGTATCACCAACCTGTTGGTGGCCCTGGCCGAAGGCTGCGAAACCGACAAGCGCAACGAACAACTGGCCGAAATCCGCCGCATTCAATACGCCATTCTCGATCGCCTGGCTAACCCGATGGTGGTTCGCGAAGAAATCGACCGCATGCTGGAAAATATCACCACGCTGTCGGAAGCCGCTGCGCTGGCCACCTCTGCCGCACTGACCGATGAACTGGTTAGCCATGGCGAGCTGATGTCTACCCTGCTGTTTGTGGAAATTCTGCGCGATCGTAAGGTACAGGCAGAATGGTTCGATGTGCGTAAAGTGATGCGTACCGACGACCATTTCGGCCGCGCCGTACCGGACAGCGCCGCGCTGACCGAGTTGGCTCAAACCCTGTTGAAGCCGCGCCTGCAACAGGCGTTGGTGATCACCCAGGGCTTTATCGGTTGCGAACCCAAAGGCCGTACCACTACGCTGGGCCGTGGTGGCAGTGACTTTACTGCGGCCCTGCTGGGTGAAGCATTAAACGTCAGCCGCGTGGATATCTGGACTGATGTTCCGGGTATTTATACCACCGACCCACGGGTGGTGCCTGCCGCCAAACGTATCGATAAAATTGCCTTTGAAGAAGCGGCGGAAATGGCCACCTTCGGTGCCAAAGTGCTGCACCCGGCCACTCTGCTGCCTGCCGTGCGCAGCAACATCCCGGTCTTCGTCGGCTCAAGCAAAGATCCTGCCGCGGGTGGTACGCTGGTGTGCAATACCACGGAAAACCCGCCGCTGTTCCGCGCGCTGGCCTTACGCCGCAAGCAAACCCTGCTGACGCTGCACAGCCTGAACATGTTGCACGCACGCGGCTTCCTGGCCGAGGTGTTCAACATTCTGGCTCGGCATAATATCTCGGTCGATCTGATCACCACTTCCGAAGTCAGCGTGGCATTGACCATGGATACCACCGGTTCCACCACCACCGGAGGCAGCCTGCTAACCACCTCTCTGCTCACCGAACTGTCCTCGCTGTGCCGGGTGGAAGTGGAAGAAAATCTGGCACTGGTCGCCCTGATCGGCAACAAGCTGTCACAGGCCTGCGGCGTCGGTAAAGAGGTATTCGGCGTGCTGGACCCGTTCAATATCCGCATGATCTGTTACGGAGCCAGCAGCTATAACCTGTGCTTCCTGGTGCCGGGCGATGATGCGGAACGCGTGGTACAAACGCTGCATCACAATCTGTTTGAATAAGCCCCTCACCCTAACCCTCTTCCACAGGGAGAGGGGACTGAACATGCCACAGGTTAATATCTGCACCTACCTGTAGCTCCGGACTCGCCCCCTTTCCCCACCACAGTACAACAGGCATCCCTGGACGCCATATCGGGAGAGGGCCGGGGTAAGGGGAGATTGATTGGCCTTAACTGAATCTACAGAGGCTCAGCGCACTGGGCCCACCACAACACACACCATTACACCCGTTCAATATTGGCAAAGGATAACCTCTCTCATGCTGGCAAAAATCACACGCTTATTCCCATTATGGGCCGTGCTGCTGTCCATTGCGGCCTATTACACCCCGTCGACCTTTACCGGTATCAGCCCTTACGTCAGTACGCTGCTGATGCTGATCATGTTTGCCATGGGCGTCACTCTGCGCCTGGATGACTTCAAGCGTGTGCTGTCGCGCCCCGGCCCGGTAGCGGCGGGGATCTTCCTGCATTACCTGATTATGCCGCTGGCCGCCTGGCTGCTGGCGATGCTGTTCCGTATGCCGCCGGATCTCTCCGCCGGTATGGTACTCGTTGGCAGCGTAGCCAGCGGCACCGCCTCCAACGTGATGATCTATCTGGCTAAAGGCGATGTCGCCCTGTCGGTGACCATTTCGGCCGTTTCTACGCTGGTTGGTGTCTTTGCCACCCCGCTGTTGACACGCCTGTATGTCGATGCCGAAATCAGCGTGGATATCATGGGGATGTTATTCAGCATTCTGCAGATCGTGGTGATCCCGATTGGGCTGGGCCTGATCGTCCACCACAGCTTCACCAAAACCGTCAAGCGGGTTGAGCCCTATCTGCCAGCCCTGTCGATGGTGTGTATTGTGGCGATCATCAGTGCGGTGGTGGCTGGCAGCCAGAGCCATATTGCCTCGGTAGGCTTTGTGGTGATTATTGCGGTGATCCTGCACAACGGGATCGGGCTGCTCGGGGGCTATTGGGGAGGAAAAATGCTCGGGTTTGACGAATCTACCTGCCGTACGCTGGCTATTGAAGTCGGTATGCAAAACTCCGGGCTGGCGGCAACGCTGGGCAAGATTTACTTCTCACCGCTGGCCGCACTGCCGGGCGCACTGTTCTCGGTATGGCACAACCTGTCCGGTTCACTGCTGGCGGGTTACTGGTCTGGCCGCCCGATCAAGAAAGTGGATTAATAGCAAACAAACTCACAAGGGGCGCTGCATGCGGCGCCCCTACCCATTCACCAACATTGCCACTTTGTCATCAATCTGAGGGCCAACAACGGCCCTTCATTCTCTATGGTGTTCTAGGACTTTCCTCCCAGTCACGGTCATCGTCCTTCTCATCCTGATCCAGTGCATTATAGGCCACCGCGCAGAACAACGAGTTAAGCCGCTTCATATCCCCCAACAGCGCCAGATGCAGCGAGCTGGTTTCGATACTTTGCACGTTTTGCTGATGCAGGCGATCGACGTGCGCATGGGCGTAACGACGATCCAGAATGCGGAAACGGTGCTTGGAGCGGCGTAACCGCTTGGCACTGGTGATATCACCGGAGAGAAACACCGACAAGCTAAGGCGCAGATTGTCAGTCAACTTTTCATGCAGTTGGTCCAGCTCGGCCAGACCTTCGGCGGAGAACGAACTGCGCGCGCCATGTGATTGATCCGCCACATCACTAGCCATACGTTCGATAATATCGCCAGCCTGCTCCAGGTTGAGGGCCATTTCGATGATCTCCGCCCAACGGCGGGAATCCGCCTCTCCCAGGTCTTCCTTCTGGATCTGTGCCAGGTAAAGTTTGATGGCGGTATACAACACGTGAACGTCATCGTCCAGACGGCGAACTTCTTTGGCCTGGATGCGCTTACCATGCAATACCTCATGGTGCAGGATCATCATATGCTCTATCACATCTCCCATCCGTAGGGTTTCGCGCGCCGCATTGGCCAGTGCCAAACTTGGCGTATCCAGGGCACTGACGTCGAGGTGGCGTGGCCGCAAACGGGGATCTTCTGTAGGAGCATCGACGATCCACGTTTCGCACAGGCGGGCCATCGGCCCTGACAACGGCACCTGTAGCAGACAACGCACCAGGTTGTAGAACATGTGGAAATAGATCACCAGTTCCTCTGCATTACCTGGCAACCGCTCAATACCGTGCGCAATCAGGGAAACAAACGGCAGTACCAGCGCACTACCCAGCAGTTTGAATAACAGGCTACCCAGCGCCACGCGACGTCCTGCGGCATTCTGGCCGCTGGTGTTCAACATCACCAACAGGCCGCTGCCCAGGTTGGCACCAATCACCAGGCACAGCGCCACCTGTAGAGAAATCACGCCCGAGGCGGTCAACGTCGCGGTCAACAGCACAGCTGCCAGGCTGGAATAGCTGATAATGGCAAACAGGGCACCGATCAGCGCGTCAAGCATTACATCGCCGGTCAATGACGAGAAGATCACTTTGACGCCATAGCCCTGTGTGATCGGCGTAGCGGCGGCCACAATCAGTTCCAGCGCCAATACAATCAGGCCAAGACCAATGGCGACGCGCCCCATCTGGCCTACACGGGTTTGCTTGCGGCTAAGGAACAAAATCACGCCGACAAAAATCAGCAGCGGCGAAAGCCAGGAGAGATTGAACGTCAGCACCCGCGCCATGATCGCCGTGCCAACATCGGCCCCCAGCATAATCACCAGCGCAGGCCCAAGACCCACCAGCCCTTGAGCTACAAAAGAAGAAACCAGCAATGCCGTCGCATTACTACTCTGCACCAACGCGGTTACGCCAATACCTGCCACAAAGGCCAGCGGCTTTTTCTCTATGCTGCTGCTCAGAACCTGGCGCAGATTGGCACCATAGACCCGCATGATGCCGGTCCGGACGATATGGGTTCCCCACACCAGCATGGCAATGGCGGAAAGCAGATTAAGAAGGGTCAACACGGAAGGCTCGCTCCATTGACGCCCGGCAGGCACCACAGGCTATCCCGCCTGCCAGACGCCAGTTAAGCAGGATAGCGGCAAATCGCTTATTGCTATCAAGAAGGAATACTCTAGAGGGAGAGCGCACCATGCATTATCAATCAATACGACAGCGAAATCATGCAACTACCCGGAATATAACAGTTTCCAATTGTAGCCTAATTTGGCTGCCCTCGGGCGAAAATTGGCCACGAACGCGCAAAAACTGTGCAATATCAATGAACTCTGACACGCGAGTGTTATTCTAATCATTACACTTCAACCCTTGGTAAACAGAGCTGATGGAACACCCTGGTTTTGCAGCCATTATCGTTGGCGGCGGCGTTGCGGGCTGCACTGCAGCGCTATTATTGGCACGCGCGGGCATCAATACTTTGTTACTGGAGCGGGGTACTCAGGCGGGCAGTAAAAACGTTAGCGGTGGCAGGTTATACTCCCATGTCCTGGCCAATCTGCTGCCGAATTTTGCCGCTACCGCCCCTCTGGAACGTCATATCACCCAAGAAAGACTCTCAATGGTGAGCGGCAATAGTGCGGTGACGCTGGATTATCGCCACACCTTGCCCTGTTCCTACAGCCTGCTGCGCGCCCGTTTCGATCCCTGGCTGATGGCGCAGGCGGAGGCCGCCGGGGCGCAATGCCTGACCGGGACACCGGTCGATGAACTGATCGTGCAGCAAGGCCGGGTGGTCGGCGTTATGACGGCGGGTGAAGCGTTATACGCCAATACGGTGATCCTGGCAGAAGGGGCCAATACGCTGCTTGGCGAGCATGCCGGATTGCAGCCAAAGCCACCAGCAGCAACGATGGCGATCGGCGTGAAAGAGGTGTTGGCACTGCCGCGCGAACGGTTGGAAGATCGTTTCGCATTGGAGGATAACCAAGGTTGCGCCTGGCTGTTCGCTGGCCAGCCCACGCAGGGGAAAATCGGCGGGGGTTTCCTGTATACCAACCGCGATAGCCTGTCGCTCGGCGTGGTGTGCAATCTTTCCAGCCTCACAGAAAGTAAAATCGCCCTGCCGCAGATGCTGCAACAGTTCAAACAGCACCCTGCTGTGCGGCCACTGCTGAAAAATACCGAGCTACGGGAGTACAGCGCACATCTGATCCCCGAAGGGGGAGCGGAAAGCATGCCACCGCTGTTTGGTCCTGGCTATCTGCTGGTTGGCGATGCCGCACGGTTATGTATTAATACCGGGCATACCGTGCGGGGTATGGATCTGGCGATGCTATCAGCACAGGCGGCAGCGGAAACCTTGATTGCCGGGCAAGAGTTGCAGCATTATCCCTTGCGACTACAGCAAAGTTCACTCTGGGCGCTGATCCAGCAATATCGCCGCCTGCCGGAGATGATGCTGCAATCGCCACATTGGTTTAACCGTTACCCGCAGTTGGCAGCCGATATGCTGCAAGAGATGTTTGAGGTCAATGGAAATGCCCCCACACCGTTGCGCAAGCTACTATGGCGCCACGCGCGCCGCATCGGCCTGAAGCAATTACTGAAAGATACTGTCAATGGAATGCGCAGCCTATGAACCAGCCCGATCTCAGTCACAACCATTATCAGGGGGATCACACCGATCCACACATCATCCTGGCCGATGCACAGGATCGTACGATGCTGATGCGTTTAGTGATCGCCTGCCCCGCCGGGCTGTACCAGTTCCAGCCGGACGGCAGCCTGCGTTTCGACGTACAGGGTTGCCTGGAATGTGGCACCTGCCGCCTGCTGTGTGGGGAAGAAACCATCACCCGTTGGCGCTATCCGCAGGCGGGCAACGGGATTGAGTTTCGCTTCGGTTAACAGACGTGGGCCAGAGCCTCTAACACCTCGTGCATATCACCCACAATCCCTACGTCGGCCTGGGCAAAAATAGCCGCTTGCGGATCCTGGTTGATCGCCACAATCAGCTTGCTATGGCGAATACCAATGGCGAACGCCGGAGCACCGGAAACCCCGGCAGCAATGCACACCTCGGGGGCAATGATGGCACCGGACATGCCCAGCAAGCGATCCATCTCGCACCAGGCATTCATCACGACCGGCCTGCTGGCGGCCAACTCTGCGCCCATGTTGGTCGCTAACTGCTGCATCTGGACAACCTGCTGGGCACCGCCAACGCCTTCCCCGATGGCCAGCACGTAGCGCGCCCGGCTCAGTGGTGACGCCGCGGGTTGCGGTGAACACGCCGAGGCCAGTATCCACTCGGCATCGGGTATATTGGCTGGCTCAAAGCGTTTGGCTACCACCGGGCCTGGCACTATTTCCACGCTTGCCGTACTGCTTCGGGCCACGCTCAGGCACCAAGGTTCCCGTGTCATCGCCAGCTCGGCGGTGAGATTGTTGCCATAGACGGCTTTGGTTATCCGGCATTCGCTGCCGTTAATTTGCGCCTGTTCCACCGCACAACAGGCAGAACCGCCACTCCGGCAGGCCAGGCGCGTAGCCAACTCGCCACCTTCATCACCAGCAAACAGCAGTAATCGCGGGGTGAAAGCTTGCCACATCTGCTCCAATACCGCTAATCGCGTCTCTGCCAGCCGGGGAGCGTTAACCCAACGTATTTGTGCCACCTCACCGTCCAGGCATGGCAGGCTCTGTGGCACCTCATCGCTGAATAGCCAGAGCTCCAGGCTCTCTGCAGTAAGCTCGCTCAGCCGCAAGAACTGATTAATCTGGCTGGCCTGCGTAGGAAAGTTGGGGGCATCCGCATCCAATATCAGTGCAATATTCATGATGGCCACCGTTCACGGAGATAATCCTGGCACAACCGCTGCACTTTCTGCTCAACGCTGTCCCCCTCAATCACTACCCCGGCGCGACGATGCTCCACATAGCTTAAGCCACACAATTGCACATCACTGGCAGGTTGCTCGGTTATTGCCAGGTCGGTGGGTGACAAACGTTGGACCAGCCGTTTACCCGCCGCCAGCTTCTGCTTTAACGTGGGAACGCGTAACGCACTCGCCTGTTGCGAGTTCCCCACCACCAGCACTAAAGGAGGCATCACCGTCATCACCTCCTGCCCGTAAGCCGTTTGCCGAGTAACCCGTAAGGCCCTCACTTCTTCTGCCGCAGCTAATTGGCAAACGCCGGTGATACAGGGCCAGCCGAGGCGTTCTGCCAATAGCAAAGGCGTTTGGCTATTTTGCCCTTCCAGGCTTTGCGCCCCCATGACGATCACCTGTTGGGATCCCATATGCTGCTGATAGGCCGCGATTAGGGCAGCAACCGTTGCTGGGTTAAAACGCAGATCCCACTCCGCAGGAGGCTCAATGCGTACCGCCTGCTGATATTCCAGCGCCATCAGTTGCTTCAGCGCCGGTTCGGCCATAGCATCGGCGACCGTCAAGACGCTCAGGTTAAGTTCCCTCTCATCACGCAGCATCAGCACCATTTCCGCCGCGCTTTCGTCATAGCCGCTTAACAAACGTCGGGCAAAGCGAGTATCAATCTGCAACCGCTCATCGGGTTGCCAATCGCTTTTTGCCAACATGCCCAGATCCGGTGCGACCTTAATCGCCAACAGCAGGTTCATCCGTTTCTCCTGTCAGTGGGCGATTAACGGCTTTACCGAGGAGGCGCCCACCAGCGTCATATCCTTGGTTTCCGGTGCCCACATGATCGAAACCACCGCCCCTAGCACCAATACGCCAGTCAGGATCAGCATGGTGCCTTGCAGCCCCAACGAAAGCATCGACAGCGGCAGCAAAGCGGTGCCAATGGCCGAACCGAGCCGGCTCATCGAGGTGGCAAAACCGACCCCCAGTGAACGAATATCGGTCGGGAAGCTTTCCGCCGGGAATACCCCGACGAGGTTACTGACCGCCGAAATCGTCAGCGTAAACAAAGCAAACAGCATTAACATGGCCCCCTGACCCGGTGGCACAAAGGCCAATGCCCCCAGGCTGGCAGCCAGGATCCAGAACGAGCCAATCAGGAAGCGACGGCGCGGTAGCCATTGGGTCAGGGCAATTCCCATCACCGCCCCCACCATCAGCAAGCCATTAAGCAGCAGATCGGTGGCGAAGCTTTGGCTCTGCCCAAGGGTGGTCAGAATCGAGGGGAGGAAGGTATAGATGGCGAAATAAGGGATCACCAGGCAGACAAAGAACAGGCTGTTGAACGCGGTGCGTCGCCAGTAACGCGGTGAAAACAAGGTGTGCATATGGCGTGCGGTTTCGATCGGAATTTCGTCATTGAGGATCACCTGCGGACCAAAACAGCGCAGCACTACCAGATGAGCCTCGGCGATGCGCCCTTTGCGCATCAGCCAACGTGGCGACTCTGGCGTTCCAATGCGTAATAGCATAATCAATAACGCAGGCACGGCGCTTGAAGCCAACAGCCAGCGCCAGGACTCCGGCCCCAAATCGGCAAGGAAATGGCCAGCAAATCCGGCGGCGACGTAGCCTAACGTCCAGATCACGCTAAAGGATCCCAACAGGATGCCGCGATGCTTACGCGGAGCAAACTCGGCCAGCATGGTATGGCCTACGGCGTAATCTCCCCCTAGCCCGATCCCGACCAATACCCGTAGCCAGAATAGCTGTTCCGGCGTAGTGGCGAAAAATTGCATCACGGAAGCCAACGTGATGATGACAAAACTGAAGCTGAAAATTTTCTGACGGCCAATATGGTCGGAAACCCAACCCAATACCAGGCTGCCAAGGAACAGGCCAATCAGCGCCGAGCTGCCGATCATTCCTTCCCAAAATGGCGTCAGCCCCATCTGCGGCTTGAGCTGAGCCAGCGCAAAACCGATCACTCCCAGTACATAGCCATCGGTGAGGTGAGCGCCAAAGGTCAGCCCCGCCATTTTGCAGTGAAAGGCGTTTAGCGGAATATCATCCATGCGCACTTGCCGAGGCAGCCGTGTTGTCATCGTTACCCCCCAATGACTGTGCGAAAGGCCCGGCAAGCCGGGCCAGATAGGATTGTTATTTTTCAATTGGATAAATGGTGCCGGTATTCATGATGCCATTCGGGTCGTACACCTCTTTCAGCGCCTTGAGGATGTAGTAGGCACTGCCGTGTTCATCCTTGGTCCAGTGCACACGGTGTTTACCGATGCCGTGGTGATGCACCATCGAACCGCCCTGCTTGATGGTCTCCTCCACGATGATTTTATTCAGTGGATTGTGATACTTGTCGATCTCTTCTTCCGGCTTGCAGTCCACCACGTTGTAGTCGTACACAAAGTACATGTTGGTGCCGTTGATGTAGCTGTGTGACGAGTGGCCGCCCAGCATAGTGATATCACCGGCATGTGGGAACTCATCGCGGATGCGGCGGATCACATTCTCGTAAATCGCATTGATACAGCCCCAGTCGCCGGAAACCTCGGTGGTGAAGCCCATATTGTTGGTCTTCATGATCTGTACACGTTCTGCCGCCACTTTTTCCGGGCCCCAGTTCAGATTGTTGAACCAGGATTCAATCAGCTTGCTGTCGACCTTTTTACATTCCGGATAGCGTTTAACGATCTCATCAATCCCCGCGCCGGTCGCCTGCGCAATCCCTTTGGCCCCTTCGGCCATAAAGATCAGCACACATTTGCCTTCGGCAAAGTGGGTAAAATGCTGGGTCCCGTCTTCTGCGTCATACAAGCGGGCAATGGAAGGGCGATAGCCTTCGACCATCACTTCCCGCAGGATATCGAAACCGGTTGGCATGTTATCGAGGATGTAACCGTAGAACAGGTTGTTTTCCGGCATGTATTTGAAGATTTTCACCGTCACTTCGGTGATAAAACACAACGCCCCTTCGTTACCGATAATCACATGGCGGATATCCGGGCCAGCGGCCCGGCGTGGCACGTTTTTAATCCGGGTGATGTTGCCGTTCGGAAATACCGCTTCCAGCCCAACCACCATGTCTTCGATCGCGCCGTACAGCGTAGAGAACTGGCCGATACTGCGTGTTGCCACCAGGCCACCCATCTGGGCCAACGGTTTGGACTGCGGAGAGTGGCCGGTCGTATAACCCTGGGCACGCAATTGATTTTCCAACACTTCCAGCGGTACGCCGCACTGTGCCGTGGCCTGCATATTGCGGATATCAATGTTGATGACCTTATTCATTCCCGAGCCATCCAGCACCACGGAATTCTTCACTACCGTTTCCAGCCCGCCCTCGGTGGCCGAAGCCCCGGTGCGCGGTACGCCAGTAATGCCGTGCTTATTCATAAACGCCAACACATCGGACACTTGCTGAGTGTCGGCCAATTTAACCACGGCGGCAGGCAGTGGCTGGGTAAACACGCCATGAATATCAGCATATTTTCGGAAACGGTCTACGCTGTTTTTCTGCAGCACTTTTTCGTCGGTAATCACCCGCTCTGGGCCAACAAGTTCTTTTAACTGAACAACAATTTCTTCACGGGACAGAGACATAAATAACCCTTCCTAAATTAAGAATAGATAAAATCGGCTTAAGTAAAATTAAAAGGAACCACCCATTAATTTAGCGAACCAAATAACCACCATCGACAACCAATAAATGGCCATTAACATAATCAGAGGCTCGACTGGCTAAAAATACCATCGCCCCCATCAGATCCTGCGTTTCACCCCAACGATTAGCCGGAATATGGTCAAGAACACGCTTATTCGTTTCTGGATTTTTACGCGTTTCGACCGTAATATCTGTCGCATAATAGCCCGGTGCAATGCCATTCACCTGTATATTGTATTGCCCTAATTCATCGCAATAGGCCTTGGTAAAACCTGCCAACGCATGCTTAGTGGCCGAATAAGCCGGTGACCATTGGCCGCCCAGATAAGAGAACAGGGAACAGATATTAATTATTTTCCCCTGCTTTTTCGGGATCATGATTTTTGCCGCTTCATAGCTCAATTCAAAGGCAGCGGTCAGGTTGATATCGATCATCGGATCCCAGTCAGCGCGGCCAAAATCCAGTACCTTATTCAGCTTACAGATACCGGCGTTGTTCACCAGGATGTCCACCGAGCCGAAGGTCTCCAGACACTGGGCAATCACTCTGGCAGGCGCGCCTTTCTCAGTAATGTCCACCTGCATAAACTCAACTTTCACCCCTTGCTGCTCAATCATTTCGCGGGTTTCGCCCTTATCCATGATAAAGCTTGGAATGAACAGATTGGCACCGGCTTTGGCCAACGCCATGGCAAATGCCTGTCCCAGACCGCTGTTGCCACCGGTGACGATCGCGGTTTTGCCTTTTAGCGAGAAGAAATCTAACGAGAACTCATTTAACGCGTTTATTGACATGATTTTGCCCCTTGGTCTGGAAAAAACGCAAAAAAAAGAGAAAAGCAACCTCCCTGCACTTGGCAGAGAAGTTACTTTTCTCTTCATCTCTAGTAACTGGCAAAAAAAGTAACACATAGGGTCAAGGTTATTCCGTGACGCCTATCACAGTTTCATTTTTTCCAGGTCAGATTGATATTAAAGTTTATTTATTTCGCAGTATCTCGGTGAATTACTACGCAATCAGATCCCACCTAATGTCCCCTACTTCGGTTTTGTGATAACTCTCACAGATGAATTATAGGTTGCCGTGCTATTTATTATCGCAGTTACTGAAAGAGACGAAGAGAAAAGTAACTTCCTGCACTGCGGGAAGCTTGCTTTTCTCTTTTTTTGTTTAACGCGATGTACCCAATAACGGTTAAAAGACGGAGAGCACACCAAACATTAACCATTAATGGGTGTATTTATGCGGAACTTCACCATGGAAAAAAATAATTCCCACCGTTGGTTAACGCTGGCAATAATAAGTATCAGCGGCGGAGTAAGTTTCGATCTCGCCTATCTGCGTTATATTTACCAAATCCCAATGGCCAAGTTTATGGGGTTCTCCAATACCGAGATCGGCTTGATTATGAGCACCTTCGGTATCACCGCAATTATTCTGTATGCCCCTAGTGGGATCATTGCTGATAAGTTCTCCCATAGAAAGATGATGACCTTCGCGATGATCGCCACCGGCCTGCTGGGGTTGCTGATGGCGGTCTATCCGCCGTTCTGGGTGATGATCCTGATCCAGGTCGCCTTCGCGATCACCACCATCCTGCTGTTGTGGTCGGTCTCGATCAAGGCGGCCTCGCTGCTCGGCAACCATGAAGAGCAGGGCAAAATCATGGGTTGGATGGAGGGGTTACGCGGCGTGGGTGTGATGGCCCTGGCCGTATTCACCATGTGGATCTTCTCGCTGTTTGCTCCGGAAAACCCCAACAGCCTGAAGGCAGTGATCCTGATCTACAGCGGCGTATATATCCTGTTGGGCATGCTCTGCTGGTTCTTTGTCACAGATGGCTTTGTCACCAATGACGAGAGTGAAAAACCGCATAAATTCAGCCTGGGGGATATTCTCTCGGTGCTCAAAATCAGCACCACCTGGTATTGCAGCATGATTATCTTTGGCGTCTATACCATCTACGCCATCCTCAGCTACTCCACCAACTACTTGACCGAAATGTACGGTATGACCCTGGTCGCCGCCAGCTATATGGGGATTGTGATCAACAAAATCTTCCGGGCCATGTGCGGGCCACTCGGTGGGATCATCACCACCTACACCCGGCTGAAATCACCAACGCGAGCTATTCAGTTACTGGCGTTAGTCAGCCTGGCCACCCTGGCCGTCTTGCTGATCACCAACCAGAACCCGACCTCGGTCGCCGTGGGGATTGGCCTGATCCTGTTGCTGGCCTTCACCTGCTACGCCTCACGCGGGCTGTACTTTGCCTGTATCGGCGAAGCCAGAACGCCAAAATACATTATGGGCACCACCGTGGGGATCTGCTCGGTGATCGGCTTCCTGCCCGACGTGTTTGTTTACCCGATTATCGGCCACTGGCAGGACACGCTGCCCGCCGCCGAGGCTTATCACAATATGTGGCTGATGGGGTTAGGGGCAACCTGCCTGGTCGTGGTGTTCACCTTCCTGCTGTTTAACAACATCAAGCGCGCCGGCGCCAAAAGCACAACAACACAGCCGGCCACCGAATAATTATCTCAAGGAGTTGCGACATGAAGAGCAAGTACCTGATGGGTGTGGACGTGGGCACCCAGAGCGCCAAAGTGGTGATTTTTGATCTGGACGGCAACGCAATTTGCGAAGGGAAACAGCAGTTACGCAAGATGGATATCCCTGCCCCGCTGCTGGCAGAACACCCGGACGACGATCTGTGGGATTCGCTTAAGGTGGCTTTCCGCCGCGCCATGCAGCGTTTTGGCGAACGTGGTGGCAAGCCGCAGGACATTCTGGCGATGGGCATTTGCATCGTCCGCTGCTGCCGGGTGCTGTTGAAGGATAACGGTGAGCTGGCCTATCCGGTGATTAACTGGATGGACAAACGCCTGAACAAGCCTTACGAATATATCGACGCCTATCAGGGCGTGCGTTATGTAACGACAACTTCGGGTTACATCACCCATCGCCTGACCGGTGAGTTCAAAGACACCTGCGCCAACTACATCGGTTGGTGGCCGATGGACAATGACCGCCTCGATTGGAGCACCGATCCCGCCGCTTGGCAAAGCTGCAACCTGACGCGCGACATGGTGCTGGACGTGGTGAAACCCGGTGAAATCCTCGGCCACATCACCCAGCAGGTGGCGCAACAGCTCGGCATTCCCGCAGGTATTCCGGTGGTGGCTACCGCACATGACAAAGCGGTTGAAGCGCTGGGAGCCGGTTCGCTAGATGAAGGCGTTGCGCTGATTTCCCTCGGCACCTATATCGGGGCCATGGTACACGGCCATGCCAACGTGAAGGACGCGCAAAACTTCTGGCCGTTCCAGGCCTCGATCCCTGGACGTTACCTGTATGAGTGCATGGGCGTGCGCCGTGGCATGTGGACCATCAGTTGGTTCCGCGATCAGTTTGGCGCAGCCGCACTGTCGGATGCCCATGACGCCGGGACCAGCATTGAGGAGTTACTGAATCAGGAAGCAGAGCGCGTTCCTGCAGGTTGTGAAGGCCTGATCACCGTCCACGATTGGGCACCACCGTCTGAAGCGGAATTCCGTAAAGGGGCCATGATTGGCTTCGATGGCCGCCATACCCGTGCCCATATGTACCGTTCGGTGCTGGAGGGCATTGCCTTCACCATGAAAAACCATATGGACAAGATGGCGCTGGAGCTGCAAACCCCGTTCAAGCACCTGATTATTTCCGGCGGCGGGGCCAACAGCGATCTGTTTATGCAGATCTTTGCCGACGTGTTTGGCATCCCCACCAGCCGTAACGTGATGAAAGGCTCCGCAGCGGTGGGCTGTGCCATCAACGCCGGAATGGCGGTGAACGTCTTTAGCGATTACGAACAGGCCGCGCAGAAGCTGGTACGAATGGGGGACAGTTTTGCACCGAATATGGCTAACCATCGGTTCTACAATCAGTTGAATCAGCAGGTGTATCAACAGGTAAACAAACATCTGGACCCGCTGCTACAGGCACTCAGTCCGTTGGTCGACTAAAAGGCAGGGGCACCGGCATTCGGTGCCCTTGCCCTTACAATTTCAACTTCCATACGTCGTGATTGGTGGTGGCAACGGCGATGGCCCCGGCATTCAGCGCGGTTTGCGCATCATCCTCATCACACACCAAGCCACCGGCAATGATCGGCAAGTCGATCTTTTCTGCCACCCAACCGAGCACCTTAGGCATGCAGCCCGGCAGGATTTCGATGCAGTCCGGCGTCGACTGTGCCACCTGTTTGTCGATATTGTGGAAGGAAATCGAGTCCATGATAAACAGCCGGTGAATGGTGTAGAAGCCTTGCTGACGCGCTGCCTTCACCATCGAGGCTTTGGTGCTGATAATGCCATCCGCCGCCGTGACGATTTTCAGGAAATTAATCACGATCTCCTTGTTGGAGCTGCCTTCCAGCAAATCAACATGCACAAAAGCATATTTGCCCGCGTCCTTCACCTGCTGCACGATGCGGCCAATATTGCAGATATTGCCGTACAGTACCGAGATGATCTGGCAGTCCGATTTGACCGCGATCTGCAGGCTTTCATTATCTTTGACCGCTGCGATCACCGGATGCAGCTTTAACAGTTCTTCGATAGACACGTTGTTCCCCCTGTCTCTTTCAGCCTGCTGGCTGCAAATTAGTCCGCATCGTATCCCAGATTCGGGGCCAGCCAGCGCTCTACGTCACTGATCTTCATCCCCTTACGTTGCGCATAGTCTTCAACCTGATCGCGCTGGATCTGTGCCACGGCAAAGTACTTGCTCTGCGGATGGCTGAAATACCAGCCGGATACCGCTGCCCCAGGCCACATGGCGAAGGACTCGGTCAGTTCCATGCCGGTATGGCGATTAACGTCCAGCAACTGCCAGATCTCCGCTTTTTCGGTATGCTCTGGGCAAGCAGGATAGCCGGGAGCCGGGCGAATACCTTGATAATTCTCACGGATCAGCTCTTCGTTACTCAGATTTTCATCGGCGGCAAAGCCCCAATGCCGCTTACGTACCTGCTCGTGCAGATACTCGGCAAAGGCCTCTGCCAAACGATCGGATAACGCTTTGACCATGATCTTGTTGTAATCGTCATGCTTGGCATCATAGGCCGCCGCCAAAGCATCTTCTTCCAGCCCACCAGTAACCGCGAATGCGCCAAAATAGTCGGCTTTGCCGCTGTTTTTCGGGGCCACAAAATCGGCCAGACAATAGTTCGGAAAATCGGTCTTTTCCGTTTGCTGACGCAGGTGGCGGCTAACCACCAACACCTCTTCACGGCTTTCATCCCGGTAGACCTCCACATCATCCCCAACGCGGTTGGCCGGGAACAGACCGTAGACACCACGCGGGTTGAGGCTACCGTTAGCGGCCAACATATCCAGCATTTCGTTGGCATCCTGGAACAGGCGCTTGGCCTCTTCCCCTACCACTTCATCTTCCAGAATGCGCGGGTACTTGCCCGCCAGTGACCAGGTCATAAAGAACGGCGTCCAGTCGATATAGTGGCGCAGCGTGTTAATGCTGGCCTCAACCGGGAACACCCCCAGCTTGTTCGGCACCGGTGGCTGGTAGTTTTCCCAATCCAGCACCATGGCGTTATCCCGCGCCTGTTGCAGGCTGACCGGCGGCGTACGCGGCTTTTTACGCCCGTGCTGGATACGCACGGTTTCGTACTCTTTGCGGGTGCGGGCGACAAACTCGTCCCGCTGGGTGTCTGACAGCAGCGCCGCAACCACGCCAACGGTACGCGAGGCGTTCTGCACGTAGGTAGTCGAGCCGCTGTAGTTCTGCTCAATCTTCACCGCGGTATGGGCCTTGGAGGTGGTCGCCCCGCCGATCAGCAGTGGCAGAGTAAAACCTTGGCGCTCCATCTCTTTTGCCACGTTGACCATTTCATCTAGCGACGGGGTGATCAGGCCAGACAGACCGATAATATCCACGTTCTGTTCGCGGGCGGTTTTCAGGATCTTGTCCGTTGGCACCATCACGCCCAGATCGATAATTTCGTAGTTGTTACATTGCAGCACCACGCCGACGATGTTTTTGCCGATGTCGTGCACGTCGCCCTTCACCGTCGCCAGCAGAATTTTCCCGGCGGTGGTGCCTTTCTGTTTGCTGGCCTCAATGTAAGGTTCGAGATAGGCCACCGCCTGCTTCATCACGCGGGCCGATTTCACTACCTGCGGCAGGAACATTTTGCCCTCGCCGAACAGATCGCCCACCACGTTCATGCCTGCCATCAGCGGCCCTTCGATCACCTCGATCGGGCGATCCGCCTGCTGACGCGCTTCTTCGGTGTCTAACTCAATAAATTCGGTAATGCCTTTAACCAGCGAATACTCCAGGCGCTTCACTACCGGCCAGCCGCGCCATTCAGCCTGCTGAACCGCCACTTCATTGTCTTTGCTGCCCCGGTATTTCTCCGCCAGTTCCAGCAGACGCTCGGTGCCGTCCTGACGGCGGTTGAGCACCACATCCTCAACGGCTTCACGCAGTTCGGTGCTGAGATCGTCATAGATCGCCAACTGCCCGGCGTTGACGATCCCCATATCCATGCCGTTGCGAATAGCGTGATACAGGAACACCGCGTGGATCGCTTCACGCACCGGATCGTTGCCACGGAACGAGAAGGAGACGTTGGACACGCCGCCGGAGATCATCGCGTGCGGCAGGTGGGTTTTGATGTCGGCGCAGGCTTCGATAAAGTCGACGGCATAGTTGTTATGCTCTTCGATACCGGTTGCGACGGCAAAAATGTTCGGGTCAAAGATGATGTCTTCCGGCGGAAAACCCACACGTTCGGTCAGGATCTGGTAAGCACGGCGGCAAATCTCAAATTTGCGTTGGCGGGTATCCGCCTGGCCGACCTCATCGAAGGCCATCACCACCACGGCGGCACCGTAGCGGCGTACCAGCTTGGCATGGTGGATAAAGGCTTCTTCGCCCTCTTTCATCGAGATCGAGTTGACGATGCCTTTACCCTGAATGCATTTCAGGCCCTTTTCGATCACGCTCCATTTAGAGGAGTCGATCATGATCGGGACGCGGGCGATATCCGGCTCCCCGGCGATCAGGCTGAGGAAGCGCACCATCGCCGCTTCGGCGTCGAGCATCCCTTCATCCATGTTGATGTCGATGATTTGGGCACCGCTCTCCACCTGCTGGCGGGCCACGGCCAGCGCCTCGTTATACTTTTCTTCTTTAATCAACCGTTTGAATCGGGCCGAGCCGGTAACGTTAGTACGCTCACCTACGTTGACGAACAGCGATTTGGCATCAATATTCAGCGGTTCCAGGCCGGACAGGCGGCAAGCCACCGGTAACGCTGGCAACTGCCGTGGCGGTACGCCTTCAACCGCTTTAGCCATCGCGGCAATATGCGCCGGAGTCGTGCCACAGCAGCCACCGATGATATTGAGGAAACCGGCATGCGCCCATTCGCCCACCTGTTTGGCCATCTCTTCGGCATCGAGATCGTATTCACCAAAGGCATTGGGCAAACCGGCATTCGGGTGGGCAGTGACATAGCTTTCAGAGATACGAGACAACTCCGCCACGTATTGGCGTAATTCATCCGGGCCGAGCGCACAGTTCAGGCCAAAGGTCAGCGGTTTGACATGCCGTAGCGAGTTGTAGAACGCTTCCGTAGTCTGGCCGGAAAGGGTGCGGCCAGAGGCGTCGGTGATAGTGCCGGAAATCATGATCGGTAAGGTCACCCCCAGCGCTTCAAACTCGGTTTCGACCGCAAAGGCCGCCGCTTTGGCATTCAGGGTATCGAAGATGGTTTCGATCATGATCAGATCGACGCCCCCTTCCACCAGCGCGCGAGTTGATTCGCGGTAAGCCTCTACTAACTGATCAAAAGAGACATTACGGAAGGCCGGATCGTTAACGTCGGGGGAGATAGAGGCGGTACGGTTGGTTGGGCCCAGTACACCAGCAACGTAGCGCGGTTTTTCCGGGGTGCGCGCCGTCCATTCATCAGCACAAGCACGAGCCAGCAAAGCGGCCTGGTAGTTAATTTCCGCGGACAGCGACTCCATATGGTAGTCGGCCATCGCGATAGTGGTCGAGTTGAAGGTGTTGGTTTCGAGGATGTCGGCCCCCGCCTCCAGGTAACCGTTGTGGATCGCAGTGATCACCTCCGGCTTGCTCAACACCAGCAGGTCGTTATTGCCTTTCAGATCGCTTTGCCAATCGGCAAAACGCTCACCGCGGTAGTCTGCCTCCTCCAGCCGATAGCTCTGGATCATGGTGCCCATACCGCCGTCCAACACTAAAATACGCTGCGATAGCTGCTGACGCAGTTGTTCAACTCGATTTATCACTGTAGCCCCTTCACACCCGATTATCCGCCCGACGACTTATTACCCCACATCCCAATGTTGTAGCGGCGCGGCACGCTGCGCCCGTCATGCATCCTGCAACTTGAAAGATGGAGGGTCTGACATCCTAGCACAGGTTATGGCGGCAAAGGTGCGAGCGGGTATTGAGAGTTTTTCAGGTTCGCCGAGTAACAGATCCGATGAGCAGAGAAGCAACTTGCAATTCATACTCAAAAAACGAAAATGAATTCCATCATACGGAAAGCATAAGGTGAATCATGGCCACTCCCGTTCCCGCCAAACGCGGTAAAAAACCCCGCGCCGCCGCGCCCGCCACCAGCACGGCGACCGGCCAGGTCCAGTCACTGACCCGTGGTCTGAAACTATTGGAATATATTGCCGAAGCGCAGGGCAACGTGGCACTGACCGATCTGGCCCAACAGGCCGGGTTGCCCAACTCCACTACCCATCGCCTGCTGACAACCATGCAGCAGCAGGGTTTTGTTCGTCAGGTGGGCGATCTTGGCCTGTGGACCATGGGGGCACATGCGTTTGTGGTGGGCAGCAGCTTCCTGCAAAGCCGTAACCTGCTGGCCATGGTGCATCCTACGCTGCGCCGCCTGATGGAAGAGTCGGGTGAAACGGTCAATCTGGCGGTGATGGACAAAGCCGAGGATCAGGCGGTGATTATCGATCAGGTGCAATGCACCGCGTTGATGCGCATGTCGGCCCCAATTGGCGGCAAGCTGCCGATGCATGCTTCTGGTGCGGGCAAAGCCTTTCTGGCCAGCATGCAAGACGATGAGGTAACCCGGCTGCTGCATAAAAAAGGCATGCACACCTATACCCCGCATACGCTAACGCCACATAACCTGAAAGAAGGGTTAGCGGTGATCCGCAAACAGGGATTCTCGTTCGACGATGAAGAGCATGCCCTTGGCTTACGCTGCCTGGCCGCCTGCATCTTTGATGAGCACCGCGAAGCCTTTGCCGCCATCTCCATCTCCGGCCCGGTATCGCGCATTACCGACGATCGCGTAACTGAGCTGGGTGCGCTGGTGATCCATGCGGCAAAAGAGATCAGCCTTGAGTACGGCGGCGTACGGTGATTAGACGGGCGCAGCATTCGGCGCCCGACGTCATGAGCAAATCCCCGCTGTTATTTTTCTGTATCACGCTGTAGAGACTTTGTTTCGCATCCTGCGAAAAGTATGAATTCGATCACAATTAGCGATCTTGCCACCGAAAGCCGATTGCAACCTTTGGCGCTTCCCTCGACAATGTTACCGATAACATGTTACCGGTAACAATTAACCATTAAATAATATAGCCGCAACAGACTATGGCTCGCAGGTAGGGGAACCAAACCATGACCAATAATCAGAATCGTGTTTACGTCATTATGGGCGTTTCCGGCAGCGGTAAGTCCGCCGTCGCCAGTGCCGTGGCCCAACGGCTATCCGCCAACTTCCTGGACGGTGACTTTCTCCATCCTCGCTGCAATATCCAGAAAATGGCCTCAGGCGAACCGCTCAATGATGACGATCGCGCACCCTGGTTGGCTGCCCTGAACGACGCCGCTTTCGCCATGCAGCGTACCAATGCAGTCTCCATCATCGTCTGCTCTGCGCTGAAAAAACATTATCGCGATCGGCTGCGAGCCGGTAACGACAATCTGTCATTCATCTATTTGCACGGCGACTTCCCAGTGATCGAAGCTCGGCTGGCTGCCCGCAAGGGGCATTTCTTCAAACCCCAAATGCTGGTCACCCAGTTCGCCACTTTGGAGCAGCCGGGCCAAGATGAAAGTGACGTCCAGGCCATCGATATCGATCAGCCACTGGATGCAGTGATTGCCGACACAGTGCGACATATCCAGAGTTTTCTGCCGCAAGAAGCCTGTGCATAACGAGATGTTCTGAACAACATAACTAGCCCTCGCCGCGCGCATTAGGGCTGCATTGTGAGGATGGTATGATTAACAGCACCCTGGCACGTGTAACACAACGAATCATTGAACGCTCAAAACAAACCCGAGCCGTCTATCTGGCGCGCATTAATGAAGCCCGTACGCAGACGGTACACCGCTCACAGCTAGCCTGTGGCAACCTGGCTCACGGCTTTGCCGCCTGCCAGCCCGACGATAAAGCCGCCCTGAAAAACATGGTGCGCAGCGATATCGCCATCATCACCGCTTACAACGATATGCTCTCTGCCCACCAGCCTTATGAAAGCTATCCACAGAGGTTAAAACAGGCGCTGCACAGCGTTGGCGCCGTTGGCCAGGTCGCAGGTGGTGTGCCAGCAATGTGCGATGGCGTGACACAGGGGCAGGACGGTATGGAGCTGTCGTTGATGAGCCGCGATGTAATTGCCATGTCCGCAGCCATCGGTCTGTCCCATAACATGTTCGACGGCGCGTTGTTCCTGGGTATCTGCGACAAGATTGTGCCAGGGTTGGTGATGTCTGCCCTGTCCTTCGGCCATTTGCCTGCCGTATTTGTGCCTGCCGGGCCGATGAGCAGCGGCCTGCCGAATAAAGAGAAAGTACGTGTGCGCCAGCTGTATGCCGAAGGCAAAGCCGATCGCCATGCGCTGCTGGAAGCCGAAGCTGCCTCTTACCATAGCATTGGCACCTGCACCTTCTACGGCACCGCCAACACCAACCAGATGGTGATGGAAGTGATGGGCCTACATCTGCCCGGCGCCTCTTTCGTTCATCCAGACACGCCGCTGCGCGATGCGCTCAATGATGCTGCCGCTCGCCAAATCACCCGCCTGACAGAAACCGCCGGTAATTATCTGCCGATAGGCCAATTGGTGGATGAAAAAGTGGTGGTTAACGGCATCGTATCGCTACTGGCCACTGGGGGATCGACCAACCTGACGATGCATATGGTGGCCATGGCTCGCGCAGCAGGCATCATCATCAACTGGGATGACTTCTCTGAGCTTTCCGATTCGGTGCCACTGCTGTGCCGCATCTACCCCAATGGCCCGGCGGATATCAATCAGTTCCAGGCTGCAGGCGGTGTGCAATTGGTCGTGCGTGAGCTGCTGAACAACGGCCTGTTGCATCAGGATGTGCATACCGTCGCCGGTTTCGGCCTGGAACGTTACACCCAGGAACCTTGGCTGGACAATGGCCAGCTAGCCTGGCGCGACGGGGCAGTAAGTTCGCTGGACGCTAACGTGATTGCCAGCATAGCCAAACCGTTCGAGCACCATGGCGGCACCAAGGTGCTGGCCGGTAATCTGGGCCGGGCGGTGATGAAGACGTCGGCGGTGCCTGCTGATAATCAGATTATCGAAGCCCCGGCGATCGTATTCGAAAGCCAGCACGATATCGTCCCTGCCTTCGAAGCAGGCAAACTGGATCGGGACTGCGTAGTGGTCGTACGTTTCCAGGGGCCGCAGGCCAATGGCATGCCTGAACTGCATAAGCTGATGCCACCGCTCGGGGTATTGATGGATCGCGGCTTCAAGGTAGCGCTGGTAACCGATGGCCGCCTATCCGGCGCTTCCGGCAAGGTTCCTTCCGCGATCCATGTCACCCCGGAGGCGTACACCGGCGGCATGCTGGCCAAAGTACAAAGCGGCGATATTATCCGGGTGAATGGCCGCACCGGCGAGCTGCAACTGCTGGTCTCGGAAGAAGAGCTGGCCCAGCGCACTCCCTATCACCCCGATCTGAGCGCTGAAAGGATCGGCTGTGGCCGTGAACTGTTTGGTGCGTTACGCAGCCAGCTTTCCGGGGCCGAACAAGGTGCCTGCTGTATCACGTTTTAATCCTGGCCATGGCCCAGCTTGCTGGGCCTGCTGCTATCAGCCAGCCTACGCGTACCCCGAAGGCAGCCGCTGGCTGAAACGCCGCTTTTTACGGTAGGCAAACACATCCTCGACATGCCCCTCCTTGATGCGCTGCTGCAATCCTCGCCAGTAGTCCGCTTCGAACAGATCGCTGTGCATCTCTTCAAAGACCTTGCGGATACGCCGGTCGCCACACAGGAAATGGCGGAATTCTTCGGGGAAAACGTCGTTGGGTGAAATGCTATACCAGGGTTCACTGGCCAGTTCATCTTCCGGGTAGCGCGGCGGCGGAATATGACGGAAGTTCACTTCGGTCATGTAGCAAATCTCGTCGTAGTCGTAAAACACTACGCGCCCATGACGCGTCACGCCGAAGTTTTTGAACAGCATATCACCGGGGAAGATATTGGCCGCAGCCAGCTGTTTGATCGCATTACCATATTCTTCGATGGCGTCATGCATTTGCCGTTCGTCTGCCTGCTCGAGATACAGGTTCAGCGGTGTCATCCGACGCTCCATATACAAGTGCTTGATGACCACACGATCGCCGAGATCTTCCAGCTTTTCCGGCACCTCGCGCTGCAACTCCGCCAGCAGTTGCGGGCTGATGCGCGCCTTATCCACTACAAAATTCTCATATTCCTGGGTATCGGCCATCCGCCCGACGCGATCGTGCTCTTTTACCAGTTGATAGCAGGCCATCACCTGAGCCTGCGTAACCTCTTTCTGCGGCGCAAATTCGTCTTTGATCACCTTGAATACCCGATCGAAGGACGGCAGCGTAAACACCAGCATCACCATGCCTTTCACGCCCGGCGCAATAATGAATTGCTCCTGCGACTGGGCCATAAAATTCAGGTATTCGCGGTAGCATTCGGTTTTACCATGCTTCTGGCAGCCGATCGCCATATACAGTTCGGCGGTGGTTTTACCCGGCAGGATCTCCCGCAACCATTCGACCATAGCCGCTGGTAATGGGGCATACACCATGAAGTAGGAACGGGCGAAGCCAAACACGATGCTGGCTTCGGCCTTGCTGGTCAGGCAGGTATCAATGAACAACGCGCCGGACTCGCTGTGGTGGATCGGCAACAGAAAAGGGTAAACCCCGTCAGCCACGCGCAGCTTACCGACCAACCAGGCCGCCTTGTTACGGTAGAACAGCTCATTACCAATTTGGAACGTCGCTCCCGCTAGCTGTTGGGAGCTGAAGGTTTGCAGTAAGGCTTGGGTGATATAGCGAATATCGCGTGGCAGATCTTCCCATGGCAGACGCAGCGGCAAGTCGATCAACAGGCTGTGAAGCATGGCGGCCAAATCACCGTTGGGGGTAAAATCACGGGCTAATGGCCTGGGGATATCACGAAAGCGCCGTTCGGGCTGCGAACTGAAAACGAACAGCTTGTCCGGGGTTAAATCCCGATGTTTGAACAGCCGACAGTAAACCGAGTTAAAGAAGCTTTCGGCAATCTCAAAACGCGGGTAGTCGGGCAACAGCTCGGTATAAACCGCCTTCACCCTATTGGGGAAGTCCGCATCGTAATATTTCTGCCCGGTGATACATTTCAGTTGCTCGACCACTAGGCCGACGTGGTGATCGTAAAGGTGGATACGTCGTTTCATCGCCTGTTGTACGGCGGGCCAGTCTGCCTGCTCAAAACGCTGCTGCGCTCCGGCCGTGACTTCAAGAAAGCGGCCATATTGCGCATCAAAGCCCTGCAGGATCGTCTGTGCAATCAACAGCTCCAGTTTTTCCGCCATCTTTGCCTCTGCCATTCAGGAATGAAACAAGAGCCTGACACCACGCCAGGCCCCTGGGGATCAGAACTGCTGTTCTTCGGTGGAACCGGTTAGTGCCGTTACCGAGGAAGCGCCCCCCTGAATAATAGTGGTGACTTTATCGAAGTAGCCGGTCCCCACTTCCTGCTGATGCGAAGCAAAAGTGTAACCACGCTCGACCGCGGCAAACTCTGGTTGCTGCACTTTTTCGACATAGTGCTTCATGCCTTCACCACGTGCGTAAGCGTGTGCCAGATCGAACATGTTGAACCACATGCTGTGGATACCGGCCAGCGTGATGAACTGGTATTTATAGCCCATGGCGGACAACGCGTCCTGGAAGCGGGCGATAGTCTGATCGTCCAGGTTCTTTTTCCAGTTGAACGACGGTGAGCAGTTATAGGCCAACAGTTTGCCCGGGAACTTGGCATGGATCGCATCGGCAAAGCGTTGCGCAGCTTCCAAGTCCGGCGTTGAGGTTTCGCACCACACCAGATCGGCATAAGGCGCATAGGCCAGCCCACGGCTGATCGCCTGCTCAATACCGGCATGGGTACGGTAGAAACCTTCGGCGGTGCGTTCACCAGACACGAAGGCGCTGTCATACGGATCGCAATCGGAGGTCAGCAGGTCTGCCGCGTCCGCATCGGTACGGGCAATCAGCAAGGTTGGGACACCGAGAACGTCAGCAGCCAAGCGCGCCGCAACCAGCTTCTGGATAGCTTCCTGGGTCGGTACCAAGACCTTGCCGCCCATATGGCCACACTTCTTCACCGCCGCCAGTTGATCTTCGAAATGCACCCCGGCGGCACCGGCTTCGATCATCGCCTTCATCAGTTCAAAGGCGTTTAGTACGCCGCCAAATCCGGCTTCGGCATCCGCTACGATCGGCAGGAAGTAATCGGTATAGCCTTTGCTGCCGGGTTCAATCTGGTTTGCCCACTGGATCTGATCCGCCCGACGGAAAGTATTGTTGATACGCTCAACCACCGTCGGGACAGAGTCGACCGGGTACAGTGATTGATCGGGATACATGGCGGCAGCGGTGTTGGCATCAGCCGCTACCTGCCAACCGGACAGGTAGATCGCTTCGACGCCCGCTTTCGCCTGTTGCAGCGCCTGGCCACCGGTCAGCGCCCCAAGGCTGTTCACGTACCCTTTGCGGGATTTGCCGTGCAGCAACTCCCAGAGTTTCGCCGCTCCGTTTTGCGCCAGCGTGCAAACCGGATTGACCGAGCCACGCAGGTTGATCACGTCTTCGGCGCTGTAAGGGCGGGTGATGCCTTCCCAGCGTGCTGATTTCCATTCCTGTTCCAGCTGTTGGATCTGTTGGGTACGAGAGGTCGTCATATTTTTATCCTTTTCAATACTGTAGGGTTAAAGGTCAGGAACGGTTTCAGGCCAGTAATTCGTAGCCAGGTAAGGTCAGGAAATCGATTAATTCGTCTTGCGTGGTAATACGCTCCATCAGCTGTGCCGCCTCTTCGAAACGGCCTGCGTGATAACGCGCTTCACCCAGTTCTTTACGTACGACCTGCATCTCTTCCTGCAGCATCTGGCGGAACAGGGCTTTGGTTACCTGTTGGCCATTGCTGAGGCTTTTCTCGTGATGGATCCACTGCCAGATTGAGGTACGTGAAATCTCGGCGGTGGCGGCATCTTCCATCAGGCCATAAATCGGTACGCAGCCATTGCCGGAGATCCAGGCTTCAATGTATTGCACCGCCACGCGGATATTGGCGCGCATACCGGTTTCGGTACGCTCACCGTCACACGGTTCCAGCAGTTGCGCCGCCGTGATAGGAGCATCGCTCTCACGCAATACATCTAGCTGGTTCTGCCGCTCACCCAGGATGCGGTTAAACACTTCCATCACCGTATCGGCCAGACCTGGGTGTGCCACCCAAGTCCCGTCATGGCCATTGGTCGCTTCCAGTTCTTTATCCGCGCGTACCTTGCCCAACACCACCGCGTTTTGCTCGGCGTCTTTGCTGGGGATAAACGCCGCCATTCCGCCCATAGCAAAAGCACCGCGGCGGTGACAGGTCTTGATCAGCAAGCGAGAATAAGCACTGAGGAAAGGCTGGGTCATGGTGACGGACTGACGGTCCGGCAGCACCCGATCGCCATGGTTCTTCAGCGTTTTGATATAGCTGAAGATGTAGTCCCAACGGCCACAGTTCAGCCCGACGATATGATCGCGCAGGTGATACAGGATCTCGTCCATCTGGAATACCGCAGGCAGGGTTTCAATCAACACCGTGGCTTTGATAGTGCCGCGCGGTAACTCGAAGCGATCCTCGGTAAAACTAAAGACTTCGCTCCACCAGGCAGCCTCCTGCCAGGACTGGGTTTTCGGCAGGTAGAAATACGGACCACTGCCTTTTGCCAGCAGTTGGCGATAGTTATGGAAGAAATAGAGTGCAAAATCGAACAACCCGCCAGGAATCGCTTCCCCCTGCCACTGCACGTGTTTTTCCGGCAAATGCAGGCCGCGCACGCGGGCAATCAACACCGCTGGGTTGGGTTTGAGCTGGTAAATCTTGCCGGCTTCGTTGGTGTAAGAAATGGTGCCGTTTACCGCATCGTGCAGGTTGATCTGCCCGTCGATAACCTTGTCCCAACTTGGGGCCAGCGAGTCTTCAAAGTCGGCCATAAACACTTTGACGTTGGCATTGAGGGCGTTGATCACCATTTTGCGTTCAACCGGACCGGTAATCTCAACCCGACGGTCGCGCAAGTCAGCGGGAACGCCGCGGATCTGCCAGTCGCCCTGCCGAATGGAACCCGTTTCCGAAATAAAGCCAGGCAGCTCGCCGCGATCGATTTTCTCTTGCCAGCTGGCGCGTGCCGCCAACAGTTTATTGCGTTGTGGCGTAAATTTCCCCACCAGTTCAGCCAGGAACTCGACCGCGTCATCCGTCAGAATCTGCCGCTCTGCAGAGCCGAAAGCCTGTGTAAACGCTAATTCTGTACCTACCATCTGTTGCGTCATTGTCTTGATCCTTTCCATCATTCCACGCCGCCATTACAGGCCAGGCGAAGCATTGTTGTCGGAAATCGGGTGAAAAAAAGACCGCCAACTGGTCAGATGTCATCCCGCAGGATCCTAGAATAACCAACAAAAACTAAAAATCAAAAACGATTTCCATTTTTTTAATAAATATTTTATTAACCTTTTATTATCAATTGATTAGATTATTTATCATTTATGGCAAACTAGGAAACCGGTTCCATTGCGATCGAGGAACGCCAGTAATGCATTGTTTTTAAATGAGTTATAGATGCTGAAACGTTGCAGATTTGGCAGGGAAAACGGTGGGATAAACCAGGGTGGCCTCGATTCAGCCACCCGGTACAGAGAAAAATGTTACTCGAGGGTAGGATTCATATGACGCAGATCGAACGGCGTGATCTGGTAAACGTAGTAGTTCAACCAGTTGGAAAACAGCAGGTGACCATGGCTTCGCCATGAAGCTGCGGGGGTCAATTCGGGGTTATCATCGGGGAAATAATTTAGCGGTACGGTCGGGTTGAGGCCTGCATCGTTATCGCGACAATACTCGCCCGCCAACGTCAGGGTGTCATATTCCGGATGCCCGGTGACAAAGGCCATGCGTTTATCCTTGGTGGCGAACAGATAGGCACCTGCCAGCTCTGATTCTGCCAGGATATCCAGATCGGTGTACTGCCGCAGGATCTCGGTTGGGAAATCGGCATAGCGGGAGTGAGGAGCCAGGAAGGTTTCATCAAAACCCCGGGTCAGCAAGGCATGCTGGTGCAGCGTACGATGCTGGTACACCCCAGAGAGCTTCACCTCTCGTGTCTTCTTTGGAATGCCGTACAGGATGTTTAACGCGGCCTGCACTGCCCAACAGACAAACAGGGTTGAAGTCACATGATCCTTGGCCCACTCGATCACTCGCTCGATCTGCGGCCAATAGGCGACATCACAGAAGTCCACCAGGCCCAGCGGAGCGCCGGTGACGATCAGCCCGTCAAAGTTCTCATTCTGGATATCTTCAAAGTTACAGTAGAAATTATTCAGGTGCTCCGTAGGCGTGTTCTTCGACTCACGGCTATCGATGCGCAGTAGCTGAATATCGATCTGCAATGGCGAGTTGGAAAGTAAACGCAGGAACTGATTCTCCGTTTCGATCTTTTTCGGCATCAGGTTGAGAATAAGCACCTTTAACGGCCTGATTTCCTGTGTTTTTGCGCGTGAGGATGTCATGACAAACACGTTCTCATTACGCAAGAAATTGACCGCAGGTAACTCATCAGGAACACGAATCGGCATTGCTTACCCCTCACATATCCGTTTATACGTTTAGACTTCTAGATGCCCGAAGATAGCGCTTTTTTAGCGTCATGTCGAGGATTCAACGGGAAGGTGAAAATGTTTCATCGCCAGGCAGGGAGGGCTGTTCGTAAATAGTAAGCAGGGAGTCTTTTGTCTGTTTAGTTGGCAGTCGTCCCCTCACCCTAGCCCTCTCCCCCAGGAGAGGGAACCGATCGAGTCCGCTGACATTCCTGCGCAATATCCCATCTTTCTTCTTACTCCCAGCATCCTGAAGCGGCACGAGCTCACCCACAACGCCGGGCTGCTCACACTGGTGTTCCTGATGTTCTCGGTTGGTGCTGTGGGAGAAGGTTGGGGTAAGGGGGTATCTTCTGTTTTTGACCCATAGCAAAAAGGCCATCCTTGCGGATGGCCTCTTGGCTTAATTGATGCTTGGCAGTGTCCTACTCTCGCATGGGGAGACCCCACACTACCATCGGCGCTACGGCGTTTCACTTCTGAGTTCGGCATGGGGTCAGGTGGGACCACCGCGCTATTGCCGCCAAGCAAATTCTTTTGATTCTTTTCTTTCTGCCGAACTTCTAAACCACTTAAATAAAGTGGTGCTGATACCCAGAGTCGAACTGGGGACCTCACCCTTACCAAGGGTGCGCTCTACCAACTGAGCCATATCAGCACACTAATTTGATGCCTGGCAGTGTCCTACTCTCGCATGGGGAGACCCCACACTACCATCGGCGCTACGGCGTTTCACTTCTGAGTTCGGCATGGGGTCAGGTGGGACCACCGCGCTATTGCCGCCAGGCAAATTCTGTTTCATTCCAACCGCTTCACTTTCGTGTCGCCATCAGAACCAATCTCGGAACTTCGCTGAAAATCTACTTCAATCTCTCTAAAACACCTTTGGTGTTGTAAGGTTAAGCCTCACGGATCATTAGTACTGGTTAGCTCAATGCATCGCTGCACTTACACACCCAGCCTATCAACGTCTTAGTCTTAAACGTTCCTT
>NZ_JADACK010000002.1:0-143984 GCF_015673035.1 Serratia sp. Res13-Sevr-LER1-36-b
AAGGAACGTTTAAGACTAAGACGTTGATAGGCTGGGTGTGTAAGTGCAGCGATGCATTGAGCTAACCAGTACTAATGATCCGTGAGGCTTAACCTTACAACACCAAAGGTGTTTTAGAGTAGACGACAATTTTCAGCGAAGTTCCGAGATTGGTTCTGATGGCGACACGAGAGTGGAGCGGTTGGAATGAAACGAATTTGCCTGGCGGCAATAGCGCGGTGGTCCCACCTGACCCCATGCCGAACTCAGAAGTGAAACGCCGTAGCGCCGATGGTAGTGTGGGGTCTCCCCATGCGAGAGTAGGACACTGCCAGGCATCAATTAAGTAGAAAGCCTCATGCGAAAGCATGGGGCTTTTTGCTATGGGTCAAAAACAGAAAATGGCAGTGAAAACCCCTCACTCCAGCCCTCTCCCAATGCAACGGCCGGGAACATCCTGAATACTTGTGTCGGGGAGAGGGAGCAGTCTGGCATCGTGGATGAGCCCGTACTGCTTCGGGAAGTGGGGGATTTGAATGGAGCCGTTGATGAGCCTGTACCGCTTCGGTAGTGATGGGTAAGAAGAAAGATGGGGTGCAGGAATGTCAGCGGGCTCGAGCTGTTCCCTCTCCTGGGGTAGAGGGTGAGGGGAAGGGTATGACTCGCTCTGACAAATTAACCTGCCGGAAGACCCAGCAGGCTAACTCTTTGCAGAATGGCCGAGTCAACCTCAGCCCAAATCAACACCTTAGTGTGCACTCCCCTGCGAAATCCCCAGCCCGGTTTGTGAACGTACAAACTGGGAACGGAATTTCACGCGTTCTTGCTGCCCAACCAACGAATTGTCGGTCACAGAGAAGAACCAGGTGCCGATAAAGGCGACCAACATAGAGAACAGCGCCGGATATTCGTAAGGGTAAATCGGTTTGGCATGGCCGAGGATCTGCACCCAAATAGTCGGGCCCAGGATCATCAGGATCACTGCGGTTAACAGACCAAGCCACCCGCCGATCATTGCCCCGCGCGTGGTCAGGCGTGACCAGTACATGGAAAGAATGATGATTGGGAAGTTACAGCTGGCCGCAATGGAGAATGCCAGCCCCACCATAAAGGCGATGTTCTGCTTCTCAAACAGGATCCCCAGCGCGATAGCCACCACTCCGAGCAACACCACGGTGATTTTGGAAACTTTCAGCTCATCACGCTCGGTCGCTTTGCCATTCTTGATGACGCAGGCATAGAGATCGTGAGAAACCGCAGAAGCACCCGCCAAGGTTAGCCCGGCAACTACCGCCAGGATCGTGGCAAAGGCCACCGCAGAGATAAAGCCAAGGAAGAAGTTACCCCCCACCGCGTTAGCCAAATGCACCGCCGCCATGTTGTTACCACCCAGCAATGCCCCACTGGCATCCTTGAAGGCCGGATTGGCACTGACCAGCAGGATTGCACCGAAACCGATAATAAAGGTCAGGATATAGAAGTAACCGATAAAGCCGGTGGCATAGAACACGCTCTTACGCGCTTCTTTAGCATCGCTAACGGTGAAGAAACGCATCAGGATATGTGGCAAGCCGGCGGTACCGAACATCAATGCCAGACCCAGGGAGAGGGCGGATATAGGGTCGGAGACCAGTCCGCCCGGGCTCATAATGGCAAGCCCTTTCGGATGCACCTTCACGGCTTCGGCAAACAGGGTATTGAAATCAAAGTTGACGGATTTCATGACCATCAGCGCCATAAAGCTGGCGCCAGCCAACAGCAGCACGGCCTTGATGATTTGCACCCAGGTGGTAGCCAGCATGCCACCGAACAGGACATACAGCACCATCAATATACCGACCAAGATAACGGCGACGTGATAATTGAGGCCGAATAGCAGCTGGATCAATTTGCCCGCGCCCACCATCTGGGCGATCAGATACAGCGCTACCACCACCAGGGAACCACAGGCTGAAAGTGAGCGGATCGGCTTCTGTTTCAGGCGGTAAGAGGCCACGTCGGCGAAGGTATATCGGCCAAGGTTACGTAGCCGCTCGGCAATCAGAAACAATATGATTGGCCAGCCAATCAGGAAGCCGATGGAATAAATCAGCCCATCATAGCCGGATGTATAGACCAGCGCGGAGATACCGAGGAACGATGCTGCAGACATAAAGTCGCCAGCGATAGCCAGGCCGTTTTGCAACCCGGTGATGCGCCCGCCAGCGGTGTAGTAATCCTGACGAGAGCGGGTACGTTTGGAAGCCCAGTAGGTGATGTAAAGGGTGGCACCTACGAACAGCAGGAACATGATGATGGCCTGGATGTTCAGTGGTTGGCGCTGCACTGCGCCACCAATGGCATCGGCATGGCTTAGGCCTGGCAGGGCCAATAGTGTGGCAGCTGAAAGTAGGCGCTTCATTGTTTCACCTCGCGCAGGATTTCAGCATTCAGGCGATCAAATTCACCGTTGGCACGGTAAACGTAGATCCCGGTTAACACGAAAGAAATCACGATCAATCCCACGCCAACCGGGATCCCACGGGTAATGGTTAATCCGGGGCCGAGTGGAGTCCCCAGCCACTGAGGATCGAAGGCGATCAGTAAGATAAAGCCGACGTACAGCGCGAGTGTGATCAGTGACAGGAGCCAGGCGAAACGGCTGCGCTTTTGCACCAGCTCCTGAAAGCGCGGGTTTTCTTCAATCCTTTGATAAATATCTTCATTCATCCGAGTTTCTCCAATAGGTATTGAACAAGTACGCCACGCGATACCCTTCCAGCTGGCAAATTGGCGCTCTGCGGGCCACCTTCACCCATCCCAGCCAAATGTCTGGGATCGGCTTTACTGCAGTTGAAAGCTTTCAGGTATACAGGCCGTTCAGCTGCGCATGGCAGACGAACGGCCGGAGGCAGCGCGGATTAGGATGGAACTTTCATTGATTGTTTCTCTTCCAACAGCTTTTCGACTACAGCCGGATCCGCCAGCGTTGAGGTATCCCCCAGGTTGCTGGTATCACCGGCGGCAATTTTGCGCAGAATACGCCGCATAATTTTACCAGACCGCGTTTTTGGCAAAGAGTCGGTCCAATGGAGAATGTCAGGCGTGGCAATCGGCCCGATTTCCTTACGCACCCAGTTACGCACTTCGGCATACAGTTCCGGCGTTGGCTCTTCCCCATGATTCAGGGTGATATAGGCATAAATCGCCTGACCCTTGATGTTATGCGGAATACCCACCACCGCGGCCTCGGCAATTTTGGGGTGAGATACCAATGCGGATTCAATTTCGGCGGTGCCCAGACGGTGGCCGGAAACGTTCAGCACGTCATCGACACGCCCCGTGATCCAGTAATAGCCATCTTCGTCACGGCGTGCGCCGTCACCGCTGAAGTACATGCCTTTAAAGGTAGAGAAGTAGGTTTGCTCGAAGCGGTCATGGTCACCGTACAGAGTTCGAGCCTGGCCCGGCCAAGAATCGGTGATCACCAGGTTGCCTTCGCAGGCGCCTTCCTGCGGTGTGCCCATGTTGTCGACCAATGCCGGTTGCACGCCAAAGAATGGGCGAGTGGCGGAGCCAGCCTTCAGCTCGGTAGCACCTGGTAGCGGGGTGATCATGAAGCCACCGGTTTCGGTTTGCCACCAGGTATCAACGATCGGGCATTTTGCGTTACCAATCTTGTTGTAATACCACTCCCAGGCCTCTGGGTTGATGGGTTCACCCACGGAACCCATAATGCGCAGCGAATCGCGTTTGGTGCCTTCGATTGCTTTGTCGCCTTCGGCCATCAGGGCGCGGATTGCCGTTGGTGCGGTATACAGGATATTGACCTGATGCTTATCCACTACCTGTGACAGACGGTTTACGCCTGGGTAGTTCGGCACGCCTTCAAACATCAGCGTAATGGCACCGCAGGCCAATGGGCCATATAACAGGTAGCTATGGCCGGTAACCCAGCCCACGTCGGCGGTGCACCAATAGACATCGCCATCGTGGTAATCAAAGACGTATTTGAAGGTCAGCGCGGCGTAAACCAGATAGCCCCCGGTGGTATGTACCACGCCTTTCGGTTTGCCGGTTGATCCGGAGGTATAGAGGATAAACAGCGGATCTTCCGCGTTCATCTCTTCCGGTGGGCAGTCGGCAGATACGCCTTCGGTCAGCTCATGCCACCAGAGGTCGCGCCCTTCTTGCCAGTAGCCCGGCTTACCGGTGCGTTGGAAGACCACCACGTTGTTGACGCTTTTCACCCCTGGGTTCTTCAGCGCATCATCGACGTTCTTTTTCAGCGGTACCGCGCGACCAGCACGCAGCCCTTCATCAGCGGTGATCACCAGTTTGGAGTTGGAGTCGATAATACGGCCCGCTACGGCTTCTGGGGAAAAGCCTCCAAAGATCACCGAGTGCACGGCGCCAATGCGCGCACAGGCCAGCATGGCGACGGCGGCTTCAGGCACCATTGGCATATAGATGGCCACCACATCGCCTTTTTTCACCCCGAGCTTTTTCAGCACGTTGGCGAACTGGCAGACATCGTGGTGCAGCTGTTTGTAAGTCACTTTGGCTGATTGGGTCGGATCGTCACCTTCCCAGATGATGGCGGTTTGGTCGCCGCGTTCGGCCAAGTGGCGGTCCAGGCAGTTCGCCGCCAGGTTAAGGGTACCGTCTTCAAACCAGCGGATGCTGATATGACCAGGATCGAAAGAAGTGTTCTTCACTGAGGTATAGGGCTTGATCCAATCGAGGATCTTGCCGTGCTCGCCCCAGAATGCCGCTGGGTCTTGTACAGATTGTTGATAATACTGCTGGTATTGCTCCGGATTGATCAGGGCACGATCTGCAATTGCAGAAGGAATGGCGTGTTTGTGCAGTTGGCTCATGGTTTTTCTCCTTAGAATTGTTAATGATATGTCAACTGATGGTTAAGTATAGTTTGCCATGACGGTTTGTTTCTTTTTTGGGCGGCAGATCACGCAACGAAGATGTTGATTTGTAATAGTTACTGTCGTAATTGTGTTGTGTAACTGTTTGGTTGACGGTGAAAAGACGGTAATGGGCGTATTTCTGTTAAAAAAGTTTTTAGATAACTAAAAATATTAAGCGTGAGGCATCGGCTTGAGGGGGCAGGAAACAATAAGGCCGAGGTGATATTTTACAGCGAATCGGATCTTATTAAGGGCTGCTATAAATACTCAGCGCAATTGTTAACCACAACCTGTCGGAGGCTTATTTTTTCTGCCTTTATTATGTTGGTTTTTTTGAAAATCCAAACAAGAGGTCTGGTGAATGATTTTGTGGTTATTTATTAGTTATGTGAATCATATCGAGAGTTGTCTTGGTCTATTAAAGGGTCTCAGATGATGACTTTATTTCTTTTATAAAACCTTTCATTAACAATAAAGAAACATATTTTTAGACTAAATATGCAAATGGAATGACAAATCACGCACTTTTATTTGGGTTAAAAATCGTCCTATCCTATCGACTATTGTTCTGCTCAAGCTAAAATTATTTTTTTTAGAACAAGTAATTATGTTTCGATACGTTTTTTGTTTGTTGGTTTTTTGCTGGTGAAACGGACAAAACCGAGATGAAACAAGGCTTGCAGAAGCCCGCCTTCAGATGGTACAGATTCATACTGCGTTACACCAAGGGCAGTTGGCGCAGAGGTTCACAAACATAAGCCTGCAATAAATGATTAAGTATTCCTTCCGGAGCCTAGGTGCTTTTTAACACGTTGGCACGGAGTCTTTGAGGACTTTTTGGGTATGAAAAATGTAAAAATCAGCCTGGCCTGGCAAATCCTGATCGCGTTGGTATTGGGTATTATCCTGGGCGCAGTGCTGCATAATCAAACAGAATCACGTGAGTGGATGGTCAGTAATATATTGAGCCCCGCCGGTGATATCTTTATTCGTTTGATCAAGATGATCGTGGTGCCTATTGTTATTTCCACGCTGATCGTCGGTATTGCCGGTATTGGCGATACCAAAAAGCTGGGCCGCATTGGATTGAAAACCATTATCTATTTTGAAGTGATCACCACCATCGCGATCGTCGTGGGTGTGACATTGGCTAATGTTTTTCAACCCGGGCACGGCATTGACATGTCGGCGCTGACCGCGGTCGACATCTCACAGTATGAAAAAACGACGGAACAGGTGCAAAGCGGCTCACATAGCCTGGTGGCCACCATCCTTTCGTTAATTCCTTCTAACGTGTTCTCGTCGATGGTCAAAGGCGACATGTTGCCGATCATCTTCTTCTCGGTGCTATTTGGGCTGGGGCTGTCTTCCTTGCCGAAAGAGACCAAAGAGCCGTTGCTGAAGGTGTTCAAAGCGGTGGCTGAGAGCATGTTCAAAGTGACCCACATGATCATGCGTTACGCCCCAGTCGGGGTATTTGGCCTGATCTCGGTCACGGTAGCCAACTTCGGTTTTGCTTCGCTCTTGCCGTTGGCCAAGCTGGTGGTGCTGGTTTACTTCGCCATCGCCTTTTTTGGTTTGGTGGTTCTGGGGGCCGTTGCGCGACTGTGTAACCTGCGTATCTGGACGTTGATCCGCATCTTGAAAGAAGAGCTGATCCTGGCTTACTCAACGGCCAGTTCGGAAACCGTGTTGCCGCGCATTATCGAAAAGATGGAGGCCTACGGAGCGCCAAAATCCATCACCAGCTTCGTGGTGCCTACCGGCTACTCTTTCAATCTGGATGGTTCTACGTTGTACCAGAGTATTGCCGCTATCTTTATTGCACAGCTATACGGTATTGAGCTGTCGCTGGGGCAAGAGATCATTCTGGTTCTGACGCTGATGGTGACCTCAAAAGGGATTGCCGGTGTGCCGGGTGTCTCCTTTGTGGTGCTGTTGGCGACCTTGGGCAGCGTGGGTATTCCGCTGGAAGGTTTGGCGTTTATCGCCGGCGTTGACCGTATCCTCGATATGGCGCGTACGGCTCTGAACGTGGTGGGCAATGCGCTGGCGGTCTTGGTGATTGCCAAATGGGAACACCAGTTCGATCGTAAAAAGTCGCTGGCTTATGAACAAGAGTTCCTGGCCAGTAAAGTGACTCCTGCCAATCAGGCTTAAGTCGCTCTATCTCTTGCTCTCAAAACCCGCCGTCGGCGGGTTTTTTTATTGAATGATGGCTAAATTGCTTCAATACTGGCGCTCTCTGTAAGGCCTGCTCAGGATGAGATTTGCCCCATGAAAAGATATGCGCTGTTGCTGGTGCTGTTATCCCCCTATGTTCAAGGGCAGACGCTGGATGCCAACGATCCGCTACGGCGTGTCATTCTGGATCAGATGCGTGCCAATATCGGTTATCCCACCGATATCCAGTTTGTGGTTAAACAGCTGAGCATTTCCGGCTCGCAGGCCTATTTCTGTGCCACCGCTAAAACCAATGATGGCAGCGGTAGTGCCAAAATTAACGGCAAAACGGTGGTCTACGATCGTGAATTGCAGCAGTCAGCGGAAGGCTTCTGGACGACGGTGAGCAATTTTGACTCTTATGTCGACTCACCGGCGCAGGCCCAATGCCATAGCACTATTCAAGATGAACCCGCAGCGAACGGGTGCCAAAACGTCGGCCTTTATGATGCGGAGCGTAAACCGTTGCTGGACGCGGTCCGGCGCAGTTATCAAGGGGGGATTGCCCAACCCAGATTTGTGGTTTCTCACCTGTGCTCAACCGGCAAGATGGCGTATTTCTGCGGGCGACTGGAAGGGGAAGAGAGCCAGGATCGGCAAGGGATGAATTACTACGATGCTGTTATGGCCAAAGATGCCAAGGCAGAGTGGCAGGCGCTGATGGTTGAGAGCAAGACCGTGGAGAAGTGCAACTTCAGTGGGCCAGCCTCGGCGATCACCGAACAAAAGCTGTTGGATGCAGTGAAGCAGCCACTCATCTCGGTGGCTCCTCAGGAGATCGATGACGACCTCAAGGTTGAGATGCTCACCCAGTTCCAGCTATTCCAACAGGCGGTCAAGACGGCCGATATGGCCTATTTAAAGGCGCATATTGTCTTCCCACTTGATAACGTCGCTGACACCTTCCTGGCAGGAACGCCTGATGAACATCAACAGAGCATTACCCCTGCGTTGTTTGACCACTATGCGCAGCAAATCAGGGATGGTCTGAAGGAAATACCGCTGCTGGGGGTCAACCTCACTAAAAAGCAGGTGACTGATTTCCGTGTGAATGCATTAACCCCGCTGGAGCAGGCCAGAAAATACTTCCCAGCAGAGGAGGACGGGCAGTTCTATTACAATGATGGGGCGAAGAAAGTGCTGGTTGAAGGCACCTGCGATTCGGTCGGCTCGGGTGATTTTGAGGACGGAACGCTTGCCGTATTTATCGGCACGGGTTCCAACCTGCTGATCCCTGGGTTATCAGAAGCCTGTGAGGGAGGTATGCGTGTAGAGTTTACTCTGCAACAAGGCACGCTGATGCTGACCAGAATTGATTTTGTCGGTTGAGCCGCTTACCAACCTAATCAATCTCTCACTTGCGCTGCATGAACTTACGCAGCGCTATCATGCCGGTCATCAAGATGGCTCCTGGCAACCAAACCCACAGTAATTCCGACATGATCACCGCATGCCCAGCAGGAGTCAGGTATTTCTCGAGGCTAAACGGCGCTACGCGGATCACCTGCCAGGGCGCAAAAAAACGCTCGTCACTCCATGGCCACAGCCAGCCGACGCCTTTGCCTCCGGTGGTCACCGAATCCAGCAAACTATGGGATAACAGCGAGATAAACAGGAACAACCAGGTCTTGACGGGGTTAGCCTTGAACCAGCGGTAGAACAGCAGTGCCAAGCTAGGCATCAGGAATGCAAACAGCACTGAATGCGTGAAACCGCGATGACCAAACTGATTGCCGTAAGCCACGCCGAATTTAAACGCTAATACGTCGGCATCCGGCAGCATAGAAAGAACCACGCCAGCGAGCAGCAAGCGGGGCGGTATGATTTTCTGGCCCAGCCCTAAACCAAGGCATAACGGCACTGCGGCGTGGGTAAAGATCGTCGGCATAACTCTCTTCCATGATGAGGGGTAACAATTTGCTTATTATGGCATAGCCATATCCGGCCGATCGCCACTTCGCTGCACCATCGAAATAATGATGCCGAATAACTCTTCCTTAGCCTGGGCTGCCGTAATCGCACCACAGCTGGTGGCGTAGGATAGCCCTTCTGCAGAGCCGAGCATACCCCATAGCGCGGCGTCCTGAAGCTGGTTATCGCAGCAGAAGGGGGCAAAGATCTGGCGGCATTTCTCGATGAACACCACGGCGTAATCATTCCTGATTTTCTCAAGCTCGGGAGTACCGGCTAGTGCAGCCATGACGCTAGGCATCTCACGGCCTTGCAGCAACACGCACTCAATGTAGGAAGTGGCAATGACCGAGGATAAGGCTTCTAGCTCCGGCTTGGTATTCTGGATAGCTTCATCCATCCGCGCGGTTTGACGACTATCAAACTCTTGATACAGCGCGGCAAACAGGCCCGAACGGTTGGTGAAGTGATCATACACTACCGGCTTGGTGACGCCCGAGCGTTCTGCCAGATGGCCGAGCGTCAGCGCTTCGGTACCTTCTTCATTAATGATTTCCCATGCGGTTGTCAGCAACTGCTGATAACGCTCTTCTCTCGATAGCCGAACTCGTGAATGTGGTTTGGAGATCATGGCAATATTTACCCGTTGACAGCGCTATATACTAAAGGTAACTTACCGACGGTAACTTACTGTTGGTATATAGAGTACGTTTTATACCTTGCCCTGACAATAGGAGCCGCCCAATGCACGCGCTAATCGTTGTGTCTCATCCTCTCGATACGTCATTAACTCATGGTGTTGCAGCAGCCATTGCCGAAGGGATAACGGCAGCCGAGCCCGCCCATACGTTTGAAATTGCCGATCTTACCCAGGAAGGTTTCAATCCGGTGTACGGTGCCGCTGATATCGCCGCATTTTTAAAAACGGCCACCGTTCCAGCGGATATTCTGGCAGAACAGGCACGAATTGATGGTGCGGATGCCCTGGTTCTGGTGTTCCCAATCTACTGGTGGAGTATGCCTGCCTTGCTTAAGGGGTGGGTAGACCGCGTGTTTTCCAATGGCTGGGCTTATGAAGAGACGGCAGATGGGGCAGTGGTCAAAAAACTGGGGCATTTACCGGTTCATCTGGTTGCCCTGGGGGCGGCAAGCAAAGGCGTCTATGACCGGCATGGTTTTACCGATGCCTTTAACGCGCATATAACGCACGGTATTTTTGATTATTGTGGCGCTTCGGTTAAGACATCTGAAATGCTCCTGCTGCCAGAACTGGGGGAGCCTAAGGCTTACCTCAATGCAGCGCGTCAAATCGGGCATACTGTTTTTCAACCGGCTTACGCCGAGTAGTCCGTTGAGGAAGAGTCGCAATAAAGCTTCAAGAAATCAGTTGCGAGCCTCTTCCCCATTAAAGACGCGAATGCAAATAGTTTCAGCAACCTGGATAACCCGTAATTTTCTGTCTGATCACTTTGAGCTGGGGCTGTTATCCCTACAACTCGGCGCATACTGCAATTACGTGGCCCAAGATAATCCTCTATGGCTTAATAGTAATTAATCATGAAGGTCACAGCTGCATCGCCTTGTTGAGGCTCAGATCAGCAACCAGCCTTTTCAGCCTGAGATTTTCTTCTTCGAGCTGGCGCATGTGCTTCAGCTCTGAAGGGGGAAATCCCACCGTATTTTTTACGCCACGTGTAAAAGGTGGCATCAGAGATACACAGTTTACGGCAGACTTCAGGCACCGATGTACCCAGCTCGGCCTGTTTCAGGGCAAAGACAATCTGTTCTTCGGTGAATCGCGACTTTTTCATCGGCACAACCTCCACTCAGGGGAGTGTTTATCATGCCGGAATTCTGTTTCTGAATGGAGCAGGATTTTGGGGGAGGGTCATATATTCACTGCCCCCAGCCTTCAGCCAGCCGCTGTCCTGCCGTGACGGTGAAACGATTTTTGGCACGTGATACCGATTCAGGTGAATCCCCTCTGGTTACCACATCACGGCTTTCCATGGCAGTCATAAAATCCAGATAACCATCAGAGGAAAAGCGGGACGCCGCCAGCGACAGGTTACTATTGGTTTCAGCAATCACTTTGCTGTATCTGAACCAATTAAAAAAATTAAGCATATAACTTTAACCAAGGCTATTTAATTTCGGCGTTAAACAAATTAACGGCACCGTAGTCGTTAACAAATTCACCGCTCACGGTATCCCCCTTATTAGAGGGTACTGCCAAGGTCAGGGTAGATCTCGGTGCTACCATTTCGCCTTCAATTTTTTTGCCATTTACCATCAGGCTGACAAAAGACACATAATAGGGTGTTGGGTTGAATGCCTGCAGGCTGCTGCCTTTTACGCTCCAAGTGACTGCCTGAGCGGCATCATTTGCGTTACCTGCCAATCCTGCTGGGCGATAAAAGACTTTAATGCGTGAGCGAAACGCCATTTGCAGGTAGTTTTCATCAGATTTTGCCTGTTTCTTGGCGGGCACCTCTAGTACGTTGAGCCAAAATACCGACTCTTTATCCATGGGTAACGATCCCCCTGAGTAACTAATCTGTAACGTCTGGCCCTTGCCTCCCTCTACTCGGTTCATTGGGGGGCTCAGTATAAAGGGAACCTTAATCGCTGCCGGTTTGGCATTGATATCACCCGTATCCAACCAGCTTTGGATCAAAACGGGAGAATTACCCGTATTATTAAGCCTGACGCTGACTTCTTTTTGATCTGAAGGATAAATAACTCGTGTCCCGTTAATCACGATACTTGCCAAACTATGAGTACTGAATAGGGCCACCACGGCTAAGCCAGCAACTCGTAAAATGTTATGAAAGGGAAAACACATAAAGTCTCCTGATGTAGATTATTTGGGAGGGGAGCCCTTCCCTCAAGGCATTACTTGTATTGAATAGAGTAAACAACATTGCTGACGACGGTGCCTGGGGTGGTTGTACCCTCAGCATAATACTCAACAAAATAGGGCAAGTTAGTGCTACCAGACTTGACGTTTACAAACGAGTTACCGTTGATCTGTTCCGCGTTACCCGCTTTGATCACCGTTTGAGAAGCACTGGTGCCATCACGCAATTGCAGGCTGACGTTTTGTGCCGTACCAGTGTTATTAAGGCGGCCGGTAAGAACATCTACCGCAGCACCAGCTTGAAAGAAAGCGGAGGCGGTTTTCAAACTACCACTGCAGTTGGCCAGTGTCAGGGTGAAACCGGTGAGCCCGGCCGTCTGTGCCGCACTTCCTAGTTGACCAATACTAACAATTGGCAGGGTAACAATCGGGTTGCTAGCTTGGCCGTTGACAATGACTTCGCAGGTGTTATTACTTAACTGCCCCTGAAAATTGATGGTACCGCCAGAAGCAGCCTGCGCCAGACCAGAAGAGAGCAGGACGCCTGCAATAGCAGACAGAATAAATTTGTTCATTTACATTCCTTAATTACAGTTAACAAGGCACTGTGATTGTAAAAAGACGCTTAGAATAAGTACATTAGTTGTAGAATAAGAGCCCCCTACCACCAAATAGAGTGTTCTCTCACCGAATTATCAGTAATAAGAAGACTATGCTTAACCTTTCCTATATAAAATAAAGAGATGATGTTCTTTTTTTAAGTGAAGTGAATTTCAATGAGGTGTAGCATAGAGATAAAATATAACCTCTGTAAATATAGTTTTTTCTATGGGTGATAAAAATAAGTTATTTTAAAAAATAAAAACCTTATAAAACAACGAGGCTTATTTATAATTATTTTTAATACCCCTAGTATTTATTATTATACCTAACATTCATTACTTTTAGTTATCACCGATAGAAAATACTTCCTTCACAACGACCAAGTAAAATCTTATACTGGCTATAAATAAAACTAGGGTTGCATTTGTTATTGCATGGATTCGTCTTTAACTAAAGCCATTAGCATATACAATATGTCCTTAATGGCTTTCTTTACAGGGAGAGGCAACCCTATCCAATCGCTAAATATCGTAGCTGCTAGAGTAATGAAAGTAGCAATGAGTGTGGAGATTTAAAGAAGAAAGTCTTACCAAAAACGTCATATCTCAAAAAACACGAGGAAGTAATGAGAAGGAAAAAAGTAGTTTTGCAATGTTCCTGTAATTTTATGAGAGCAGGGTTAGAAGCATTAATTAAAGATACAGATTTGTCAGTATCTCTTGATATAGTAGATACTAGTGACAGTTTTTCAGACTGTGAGGACGCTTTAAATGCCTTGCCGGTAGTAAATTTAGTCATCCTAACGGTCTGTAACCGTGATTATAACTTGGCCTCACTCTTGCAACTTGTTGGAGAGCGTTTGCCGAAAATGCATCCCAATAGCAAAGTTGTAATGATAAGTGATATAGCCGATGTCAACCCACTTAAATGTTACTTTAGTGGGTTGAGAAACGTCAGTATCATACTGAATAAGACAATAACGCTTGATGAGTTAAGCAGGGAATTGCTGAGCACTACCGCAAATAATGAGCAAATCTTCGGTAAAAGTTCAACTATGCTCACACCGCGTGAATTAGAGATTCTGCGCATGCTGCTGGATGGTGATACCGCTAGAAAGATAGCTAACGACTTGAAACTAAATTTCAGGACAGTAAGCCATCATAAACGTGCAGCCTTGGCTAAACTGGGGGTCCGTTCCTTATGTCCCTTAGTGAATTTGATAGGTAAAAGAAAATATAACAAGAGGGTTTCATCTTGGGGGAGGACCTTGGGTCAAATAAGAGTGGATAGCGCATTAAGTAGTACAGCAATATAAATTTATGGGTATAAAAGGGAAAGAAAGTAGCATAATGCTGGTGGTGGTTCGTTACTGATGAATTAAAGGCATATGCCCTAATATATTAACCGCCAACTTTGTGGGGAGTTGCCATGACAGCATCAGCCATCAATATCTCGTTTTATCTTGTCATTGCCTGTTTTTAACTAAGATAAAAACGAATTAATAGCAGCGTCGTTCCCTAATCGGTTTTGTCTTAAGAGGGTTTTATGTCCCTATAATGGAATATAAAAATCTATAATATAGTGAGAAACAGATATCATCGTTATGAAAAATCTGCCCAAGCCTAACCAGCTTAAAGTATTCCAGTCGATTATCGAGCACGGGAGTTTTCGGGCTGCAGCCAAGGCCCTGCATCAGACACAGCCTGCATTGACACAGTCAATGAATGAACTTGAGAAAATGTTAGGTACTTCACTTCTGATGCGTGGGCCGCGTGGTGTGGTACTCACCGAAGCAGGGAAGCTTTTTGAACCCCGAGTTCAATTGGTGCTGAAAGAGTTGGAGCGCGCAGTCAATGAAGCAAAGCAACTTAGCGCCACCTCTCAGGGAACCATTGAGTTGGGGAGTTCGTCGTTACCTTTTTTTACCATGTTACCAGCTGCAATCCAGCGTTTTAATAAACGCTTTCCGCAGGTCAACATCAATCTTACGGAAGGACAAATTTCCGAGCTATTACCTGCACTGAGGGGAGGGGAATTAGACTTTGTCATCGGCGCAACGTCGCCTGAAACGATCCTGGCTAGCGAATTTATTGAAGAGCCATTCTTTACCACTCCTTTTGCCGTGGTGGCACACCGAGATCATCCATTGGCTAAGAGTACTTCGCTGAGCCAGCTCAAACAGGCCAAATGGTATTTACCCACGGCGAAAATTGGTTACTTCGGTGAACTTGATGCACTACTGTTCCCCGAAGGGGAAGAGAATACACAGACCATTATCCGGGGGGACACGGCGGCCATCACGTTGCAAATGGTGATGAATGCTGGCTTTTTGACAGTGGCCGCGAAAGAGATGCTTCAGGTACCTTATCTAAGCCAGCAGTTGTGCATAATACCGATCGAAGAGCAACTACCCGATGCGTCCTACAGTTTTATCTACTCTCATCGTTTACCGTTGACGATGCATGCCAGGACCATGATAGATAAACTGCAAAGGGAATGTAAGATCTATCCTTGGTCCAGTGAGGTTGAATAATCAATGGCTTTACCCGTCGTCCTTCAAGTTGCCGCGGTGGTGAGTAGCCGCAACTTGAAGTGACATGAGCATAAATCGTTACGCCTCCCCGCTATCTTGTTGTAATAAATTGATATTTAATAATATTACCGAAGACTAAATGGATTCTGTGAGACAAAAATAGTTGGTGTTTACATTTTTGGGTTCAGCATCTAAGCTTAAATTTATTCACTCTCAAGTTGTTATTTAGTCTGAAAATAGATGGTGGACTATGAAAGAACTTCCAAAAATCAATCAGCTCAGGGATTTTCAGGCGATTATCTATTATGGAAACATCAGAACCGCTTCACAGGCCTTGTTCAAAACCCAGCCTGCGATGACCAAAAGTATTCAGGAGTTAGAGCGGATTTTGGGAGTGTCATTATTATCCCGAGGTCCGCAGGGCATGGTTTTGACCAAGATGGGGCGTGTTTTTGAACATAGGGTTAACACGCTACTTAACGATCTGGAAAGAGCCGTAGATGAGTTGCATCAATTGAGTCAACAATCTCAGGGCAACGTAGTCTTTGGTTGTTCACACTTGCCTGCTTTAAGTGTGCTCCCTTCTTTGGTTAATAAATTTCAAGTCCAACACCCAACATCCAATATTACCATCATTGAAGGGCAACTTTGTGAACTGGTGAATTCACTTCGGCTAGGGCGATTGGATTTTTTTATTGGAATCGCGTCACCTGAGATATCAATGAGCGAGTTTATTGTTGAGCAACCGATCAAAGCGGAATTTTGTATTATTGCCAGAAAGGGGCATCCTCTCTCTCACTGTCGTTCATTAAGCGAATTGCAAGGGGCGAAATGGTATTTCCCTAGTACCAGAACAGGATATTATAAAGAGCTGGAGAAATTTATTTTCCCAAAAGGGAAGGGAAGCACAGATATCGTGATTTATGGTGACTCATTGAGCATTGGTGAGCAAATGGTGTTAAATGAGGATTATTTTTTTATTGGCCCCAAGGCGGTTCTCGATGTCTCTTATGTAAAAGATCTTATCACAGTTATACCTATAAAAGAAAAACTGCCTGATGCCCTATATGTTCTGATTCATAAACAACAACATGGGTTGACCCCGCTGGCTAAACAACTGATGGATGAAGTCAAAGCGGCGTGTTTAAAACTTCTCTCTGATGAGAATTGATACTACGGAAGATTGTTCCCAAGAAGATGCGACCTAATTTGATCGCACCTTCCTTAACCAGACAGAGTCCTTATAGTGGGAAACGTAATATGGCGTTAAGATCTGCACCGGAAGGTAAATCGTCGCTGCGTACTGCTAAAACTCTTGCACCGGTCGCCATCGCTCTTTTGGCAATCTCATCAATTAAATCGTAGGTGTCATCCTCATCGTGGTCACTGAAAGTGATTAATCCCTGCTCATCAATGGTGCCTTTCAGCTTGCAGTCGAGGTTAATCAGTAACAAATCAATGGCGCCGAATGTGGCTGCTCTTGCCGCATCTGAAAGATCCTGAGTGACCCGGCGTTCTCCTAAGCGCGTTTCAAAGCGCGAGGCTAACGCGTTCAATTGCTCCTGATAATAGTTATCCATTAACGGCCGCACCAACGTTACCAATTCAGATGTACCAAGGTGCTCTGCATTTTTGAACAGCGTTTCATCTGCCAGGTTAGCCAACGAGTTTGTTGAACGGTAGATTGAGGCCAGCGGCTCGGTACTGACAAGGAGAAGCGGAGAATCATGTCTGGCAAACAGTGGACGTAACGCCTGGTCAATTTTGCGAGTATATTGCGCGAGTCGCACTTTATGATGTGTCGCTCCATGATGGTGGTCATTCAATGCTGCATCCCCCATAGCATCCTTCATGGAGGTGGGCATCTCTGGCACTGTCATCTCTTCTGCGGGAGCATCAGCAAAAAACTCGATCAGGCGCGTCTGGTTTTCAGAGAGTGCAAGGATGTAGGCCGAATGTGGGAAGGTTAACGCACGCAGTAGTGGTTTAAGGTAGAAACGTTTGCCCACCTCTAGTCGATTGGATAGCTCATTTGCCAGCCGGTAAGTTCGGATACTGTCTGGTGTTGCAAGCACCGCCAGGCTGCGTGCATGCAGATCCCAAAATGACTCATCTTCCAACACAGAACAAAGCTGTTCTTCCAACAAGGCAACACGGCGTTTATCCAGGCCACTGTCTGCAACCTGCAGCAGCGCCTCCTTGATGAAGTTACCAAGTTGAATTTTACTGGCCTCTAAGTGCTGACGTAGAGGCGAGGTTTCAAGATAAATCGAGATACAAGCATCCGCATGAATATCAGCTAAATAGGAATATTCTTCACGGCTAGGGATATCAACATAAAGCATGTGCACCTCGCAAAATGACAATATTATTTAGGTGGTACGGCTTCTTTGGGGGCTTTCCGCTAACATCGGTGGTGAGAGCCTTAAGCAGACAAACAGCCCGTACCTTAACAATAGTTGCTTCCTTGCTGACCGGGGGACAATCAGGTGTTTTTTTATGCTGTTTTAATGAGGTACTCGTAAGACCTACATCGCCTGCGCCGGCAAAGCCCAGCACAGTAGCCGAACGAGTATGGGATGCAATCTGAAATAGGCTTAAAGCCAGGAAGGTCGGAAAAGTTTGTGTGAAGGTAGCGAAGCTATGCTTTTACAGGCCATTGGTACCAACTGCGTCGAGCCTTTTTCGGGAGTGCGATCTTCGGCCTCAAGCTCTTTCGCATACAGGCGCCCCAGTAACCCGGTATCCCACATCATAATGGCCAGCCCCCCAAGGCCAAGTGAACGAACAAAAATCAATCTCCAGATGGCGATGTCTACAGCGAGCAGGTTACTCGTTGTATCCGATTAACTGATGGGAACTCCTAGGATTCAGGGTTATATCCCTATGTAGTAAACAGCTTGAATTTAGCAGATAGAGCTTAACTCGACCTTTCGTTCTCTTGATTACAAGGCGCTTGACACAAAGGTATTACGAAATGCTCGCTATAATTATTTGTGATCATTGGTTTTTTTTGAATGCGCAGCCAGTTTTTTCATTAATGGCGGATTGCGGAAAAAGAAACTCAATCTATTGCCAATGTAGTCGCAATTCATTAATGGTCACATTTTGCTAATGCTTTAATTCCTGTTTTCTTGATTCAATTAAATGTTCTTTATTTTTACAGTATTCATGCTGTCAATTTCCATGCGCTAATTAATTGATTTTTTATAATTAAATTCACAAGGGTTGGCTGGTTGTCTGTTTCGTTCGAGTTTTTGTCTTAATGAGTCATTTTCAAATACACAACCAAGCATTAGCATCACTTACAGCAGTACTTAACCTGAGGAAATGCTAAAAATGAGTGTTTTTATGCATAAACAACAGTGCGGTGATATACTCTCAACGCAGATAGAAATTATTGGGCGACATGATGAACAAGCTGAGAAATCACGGGAATATATTTCTAGGGTTTATCATGATAATTACAAGGCTACAGCTAATCCTGATCCGGATATTATTATTGCTTGCAAGGATAAAGATTCTGGGGAGTTGCTCGCTTGTACCGGTATTTCTTTTTCTGCGCTAGGTCAATGCTTATTTTCTGAACGTTATCTAGATGCGCCGCTTGATGTATTAATTTCTCAGCAAACGGACCATGTATTATCTCGCCATCAAGTGGTGGAGATTGGTTCGCTAGCTTCTGATAATCCCAACGCCGCCGCAGATTTCATCCGCATTGTTCCCATTATTGCGTGGTTAATGGGCAGCAAAGCGATTCTGTGTACCTCCACCCGACGCCTGCGTAAATTATTGGCCTTCCATCAAATCCCCTTCACCATGTTAGCAGAAGCATCTTCCGCACGTCTTTCACCAGAAGAGAAAGTCGCCTGGGGTAGCTACTACGATCAGGCACCACAAACCGGTGTGATTTTGCTAGAGCAGTGTGGGCATTTGTTTAATCACTTTTGCGGGCGTTTGGTTTTCTCCGAGTTTGAACATCTGGTGCGCTCAGCCCTGGGATCATCGCAGGTAGCGGCATGAATATCCTGAATGCAATTTTGGCCCAGGCTGAAAAAAATCCGCAGGCGGCGGCAGTGATCCAACTACATAGAGCTCAAGATGGCCATTATCGGGAAACGACATACTACACCTATGAGGCACTTATTCATGAGGCGCACCAACTGGCCGCAAAGCTGTTGGCGCATATACAGGGAGGAGCTCTTGTAGGCGTGGTGATGGGGAATACGCCGGAGTGGGTGCTGGCTGATGTGACACTGCTGTTGGCCAACTTGATTGAAGTCCCGGTTCCGTTGGCATTCTCAGGTGAGCAGGCGGCTTGGTTATTGCTCAACTGCCAAGTCATCTTAACCGATGAGATTGGGGCCGAACGCTTAGCGCATTGGCAGCAGAGCGGATTGCAACTCGCTGGTGCGGTGATGGCGGTAACCTGCGGTGAAACGCCGACGCAGGCGCAGCCACTAAGGCATATTGCTGCACGTATGGCTGAAGATACCATTATTAAAGTGATTCACACATCCGGTACTACTTCGCAGCCTAAGGGCGTACTGATACGTCGCCACGGTTTAGATGCGTTGGTTGACGCGCTTTGGCTGCGAGCCGCAAAGGATGATTACCAGCGCTATCTGAATCTGGTGCCATTGAGCCTGTTGATTGAACAGGTGACAGCTCTGTATATGCCATTGACCTCCGGCGGTGCGGTGGTAATGCCGCCGCGTGATATGCCCCCGCTGGGTAGCCCAGGAGTCACGGCTTTAGAACGGTTGGCGATCCTTCGCCAGGCGAGCCCTTCATCGCTGACGTTAACCCCTGCGTTGGTTGAGGCGTTGGCAGAAAAAGCGCAGGCACATGGCGATAAGCCGGGCCTGATGACTGCACTGTTTGGGCGAGAAACGGTGCCACTGTTGGCAGCCGGTGGTGCACCGGTTAACGCAGATATCTTGTTCGAGTTGGAGCGGCTCGGTATCCCAATTTATCAGGGGTATGGTTTGAGCGAAAACAGTTCTGTTGCCACCTGGAACTCGCGCAATGCCAACCGTATTGGCACCGTGGGTAAGCCGCTAGCACACGTCGAAGTCAGAATCAGTGAAGAGGGTGAGCTTTGCTTGCGTAGCACTTCACTATTTGCAGGCTATTCGAATGAAGATCCCAGCAGTTGCTCAATCGATGAGGACGGATGGCTGCATACGGGCGATCTGGCGACCCAGGATGACGAAGGCTATATCTCGATCATTGGCCGCAAGAAAACCATGATCATTACTGCGAATGGACGCAACATCTCGCCTGAGTGGCTGGAGTCAGCCTACCGCACTGTACCCGGAGTTTTGCAGGCCATCGTCTATGGTGACAAGCAGCAGTTCCTCAGCGGCATCTTTGTGGTGGATGACATTGCACAAGCCCAAACCATACGTCAGGCCATCATTACGTTTGCCCGAGAAAATCTCAATGAGATCGAACAGATTGCTGAACCGGTCTTACTACCACATAGCCCCGAAATTATGGAACACCTGTTTACCGTTACTGGTCGCCCGCGCCGTAACGCCGTATTTGATTTTTTGCCCAACATGAGACTGCCATAGCATGAATATTCGTGAAACTACACATGTCAGTGATACCGGCCTGATAGTTACTTCTCTGGACGAGGGTGATGTCACCAGTCTATTGCCACATTACCTGTTCTCACAACTTACGAGGCACGGTTATATTGTATTACGTGGTTTTAAACACAGCATTGAACTCTTCTCGCGTCTGGTACGCCAAACTAGTGGCCGTATTAGTCTTGATCCAGCTCGTAGCTTTAACGGTGATACAGCGCAAAAGGTTGATGCCGGTTACGATAAAGTAGGCCTGCACTGTGAGAATGGAAACAGCCCGTTTTGGCCCGATCTTTGCTGGTTTTATTGTCAGAAGGCACCTGAGCATGGTTCACAAACCACCGTCTGCGATGGCAAACAGGTCTATCAGCACCTTAGCCCGCATGCTCGTGCTGCGTTTAGCGCACAAGACATCATGTACTCCCGCCGCGTGGAAGAAAAAAAGTGGAAAACGTATGCTTTCCACGTGCTTGCCAGTCAGCCAAATGCTCCTGCCAGCATAGAGGAGACCACACTGGATCACCTATTATCGCTGGTCGTGGGTACGCCAGGGGCGAGTATTACGCTTAACGATGACGGCGCTATTCGCTATCAGTTCGAGACGCCTGCTATCCGCTCCAGCCGCATTAATCCGCGTGAGGCACTCAACTTTGCTAACAGCATATTTGGGCCATCCAACAACTATGAGAAGCCGTTGATCACTTTTGCTGATGGCGAGGAAATCCCGGCTGATCTACTCGCAGAAGCCGAGGCTGTGTGCGATCGCTTCACTTATGACATTGGTTGGCAGCACGGTGACATCGTGTTGATCGACAACACCCGCGTGATGCATGGTCGCCGCCAGATCGAAGATAAATCCCGCACTATTTTCAATGCGCTTTCTTATATTGCCTGATGGAACATTCCTCATGAATATTTTCAAACAGATCAATGAATACGCTCATCTCAACTATCTACATCCTAACCGAATGCCGTGGGAGCAAGCGGCAGTGGGTGACGAACTGGATTTCCTTTCGTGCGCGTTGGTAGGAGAAGCTGGTCAGGAAGATAAGGCCGTGGCCTATCTGTACAAAGAACTTGCGCAATTGGCTGAAATTGAAATGCATGTGGCCACTGTTATGAGCCGCACTTTGTGTGAATTGCAGGCCGATAACACTCCGTTTATGGCGGAGGATGGCCTTTATCACGCGGTTTCGTGTTTCGCAGCGGAGGAAATTAACCACGCCAACAGTTTCTATCAGTATGTTCGCCACCTATCGGGGCGCGATATCAAGCTGGAGAACAACCTGTTCAAACAGCGTGTCGAACTTTACTGCGATGAGAATGATGCACCGCTAATTAAGCTGGCGGCATTATGCTCCACTGCTTATGTGGGCGAATCGATTATTACTGTCTTCGAGCGTCGGCTCAAAGTGTTGGATCCTATGCAACATAGTTTCCTGACGAAGCTGCTGCATTTCCATGGGCTCGACGAAGCGCGCCATATTCAGTGTGACCACGCTATTTTTGAGCAGGTAATCCCTACCTTCACGGCGGCAGAACGTAAGCGCATGCATCACTTGATCCAAGAAACGGAAGCGCTGAATACTCAATTGGCGAAGGCAAGTGCTGAAACGGTGAAAGCGGCGTTTGATTTGGATTACACAGAAGGGAATCACGCGGCGAAAACCCAGTTGGATATGACCATGCGCTTTCGTGAAATCGTTCAGTCTGGCGATTTGATCCGCAAAGTGGATGACTATATGGATGAAGAGACTGCGGCAATTGTTCGCCAGTTCTCTCAGGCGTCGCGGGTTCATACGGGGTTGAGGCATTTATGAAAGAGCAAACATTAATAGCGGCAGAAATACCGCAAAAGAAGCAGAGTTTGGGCGTATTGGCAGTGATCGCCGCGCTATTTTTGGCGGCCGTGGATAGCACTATTGTTGCCACTGTGCTACCTACAATCGGTCAACAATTGGGCCATCCTGCCCTCTACCCCTGGGTCATGTCTGCTTTCCTGTTACCAGTTGCTTTGGTGGCTCCGTTAGCGGGAGCCTGTGGCGATAGACTCGGTGTTTCAGCAACGCTCAAGCTTTTCCTAATGTTATTTTTAGCGGCTTCGGTTCTCGCTGCATTGAGCCCAAGCATGCCTGTATTGATTCTGGCGCGGGCGTTGCAGGGAGTGGGGGCCGGAGGCATTATTGTATTGTCTTATTCGCTGCTAGCAGCCCTGTTTGACATTGAGAAACGAGGGAAAATGCAGGGCATGTTGAGTGGGGTATGGGGGCTTTCTGCGATTGTGGGGCCTCTATTGGGAAGCGTGCTTGCAAGCACGCTTGGTTGGCGCATGATTTTTTGGTTCAATCTCCCTGTGGGCCTTCTGGCATTGCTGATGTTATGGGTAACCCCGACGGTAGGAAAAGGGGGGGGCAGGGTACGTGTCGATATATTGGCACAATTGCTGTTGATGATTTTAGCAAGCAGCCTGTTATTGCTCTTGAGCCAGCCTAAAGGTATGAACGGGATCATACCGATATTATGGGGCATGATGTTGGTGTCTCTGCTGCTGTTAGGGTTGCGTGTTCGCGCATGTCCAGAAAGTAGTCCCATTCCGTTACCATTCCTTCAGCGTAGGGCATTGTTTTCAGTCATTATTTTGGTGTTACTTTCCAGTGCGTGTTTATATGCCTCGGTCACGTTGATACCCTTGGCTCTGAGCCAACAAGCGGGTTCGGCAGTAGTAGCTGGTCTACTGATTATGCTGGCAGCGATGGGATGGGTGATAGGGGCGGCATTCTGTGGCAGTAAGTTGTCCCGAACAGGCTATTTGTATATGGCGCTTTTCGGCATGCTTTTGCTGGCGGCAGGAGCACTTTTGATGATCCCAGCCTTGGGGCACCATATGACCGCGTTGGTGGCTTTTGCGCTTCTGTTGATCGGGCTGGGAATGGGCTTTACGGCTACCACCACGTTGGTTTTTACACAAAATATAGCACCAACCAATCGTTTAGGAACATGGACCGCAACCGTGCAGTTTTTACGTAATTTGGGGGCTGCATTGGGGGTAAATGCTCTGGCTACCATACAGCTTCATTTGTCCGATGTTCATGCTTTTCAGGTTTGCTTCGGTATTCTGGGGGTGAGTATGCTGGTGGGTTTGTGTTTTACGCTGTTACTGCCCCGCACATACCCGAAAAAATAAGTATTTGGTGGAAGAAATGGATGAAACAACAGATTACGATGCATTGGTGATTGAACGAGTGCTAGACAGGGTGGTGGCGGAGGAAAATTTACCCCACAGCCACCCGCTTGGGCAATTCGTTTTGGTTAATCACGGGGTACTTTACGGACATACGCCGGAGCAACACTGGTTACTTAAACCCGGGATGGCCGTGTGGATACCTCCTAATACAATACATTGGGGACGGGCCTATAACCGTGTTGATCTGACAGTCTTCTACATTACGCCAGAACTGTGCTACGCACCCACTTCCCAAATTAAACTGCTTGATTCTTCATTACTTATCGTGGCGTTATGTGAGCGGTTGGCGGCTGCTAAGCAGCCTCTCACAGAGGCACGTCGCAACAGTATGTTGCAAATGCTGTTTGAAGAGATCGAAGAACAACCCGATAGCAATCTATCTTTGCCACTACCGAAAGATAGTCGCCTTAAAAAGGTCACTTGTAGCCTAATAGATAACCCAGCCCAGCGCCGTAGCCTGAGTGAGTGGGGGAGTCTGGTTGGGGCAACAGAGCGCACGCTAGCCCGCCTGTTTCTCAAAGAGACCGGGATGCGTTATACCGAGTGGCATAATCGTCTACTGCTTGCAGTAGCCTGGCAGGGGTTGGCTAAAGGGCTTTCTAACGGTCAGATCTCTGCAATGTTAGGCTTCTCCTCTGGAGATTCTTTTGGCCATTGGTTTCGACGAGTCGCCGCTAATTGCCCAGGGAGAGTCCGGAAATGTTTGCAGGATTATCCCTTGCGTAAGATTGATTAATCAGACAACGGCAAATTGTCCGTTTCATTCTATAAATTGTTTATTTTGAACATTCCTGCCATTTATTTTCTCACGTACTGTATAGCGCAATGCTGATATGAATGGAGAAAATGATGTTAAATTACGATTTTATCAAAGTAGTACATGTTCTGGCGGCTGTTGCTGCAACTGGGCCATTGCTGTTTTCTCCTTGGCTTTCCGCACGTTTAAAACGTTGCCAAGGGGGGAATAAAACCCTGCTGTTAAACGGCTTGAGTGTGGCTGATACCTATTACAATATTGCCGGTTGGGTACTTATGCTTAGTGGGATCGTCATGTTTTGGTTACAAGACTGGCATCGAGTATTTCAACTGTGGTTCATCCTCAGTGTGTTGGTATTTATCATTGATTCACTTGCCGAAAAACGCTTGCGCGATCCTGCAAACAAGGCTTTGGCCACGTTGCAACCCGGCGAACCCGGTTGGGACGAGAATACTTCTCGCTTACATAACGCGGTGAGTACTCAAATGGTATGTACCTTGTTGATCTTTTTCATCATGCTGCTACACAGCCAGTTACAGATAAACCTGTTGGCGTTTAATCTATTTTCCCATTCGCTTGGGTAACTGCTCCCCGCCGTACATGAACTGCACCCCAAAAAGTTGGGCACCAACTGAGTAAGGTGCATTTTTATGGGCAAACCCCGCCACACTCTGGAACTTCGTATTGCTGTCGTGAAGTTCTACCTCTAGAGTCACAGGTTAAATTTCCCGACCCAAGGGCTATTCCGGTCGTTTGACCACAGTTGTAACAGCATCTCCTTGAATCGTTCTGCTGCCGGGCTAAGTGAGGCCTCACGGCGTTGAATCAAACCGAGTGTTCTTCTCACCACCGGTTCAATCAAGGGGCGGCTCACCAAGGTAGGGTGGTCATCTTTGGGCATGGCCAGACTGGGAAGCGCTGCAATCCCCAAGCCCGCCTCAACCAGCCCCAACGAGGTAGAAAGATGGCGAACTTCGTAAAACCAATTCGGATCCCACTTGGTATTCTCCAGGGCTTTCTCAATGAGAAGGCGATTACCACTTGAGCGTCTCACACCAATAAGTGGATACCCATCTAATTCCTCCCACATTACCAATGGCTTTTGAGCCAAAGGATGGTCTCGTCGACAAGCCAGCACAAAGGGCTCATTAACTAACGGCATAAATTCAACGTTGGGATGTGTGACATTGATCATGTTAATGCCGAAGTCAGCATCGCCATTTAGCACCGCTTCCAGGCAATTATTTGTACCGTGCTCAAGGATCCGCACACGAATATTTGGATAAGAGGCATTGTAGTCACGAATAACGGTGGGCAGGAAATAGAATGCTGCAGTAGGCAGACAAGATAACGTGACTTTCCCAACCTGGTGCGAAGCCATCTCTTTAATGTTCAACACGGAATTTTCAAATAAATTTAGCAAATTCCGTGCATTAGGTAAAAAACTCTTTCCGACAGCGGTCAGACTGACCCGGCGAGTCGAACGTTCAAACAGCGGCGTACCCAGGCTCTCTTCCAGCTTTTTAATTCTACGCGTCAGCGCAGGTTGAGTGACGTTCAGCACCTCAGCTGCCTTGGTAAAGCAACAAAATTCTGCAACTTTTACAAAAGCTTGGATCCCTTGTAGCTCATGCTGCATAGCGTAATCCTAAATGAAGAAAGAGGCCTGTTTAACCACAATGATAGCATCGGTATTAATGTCAAAATCGAATCAATCTCCCGATTTTCGGCATTAGAGTAATTGATCACCTTATGGGAATCTTGTGTCATCAAAAGTTGTTCACTGCCGAGATGATTAATTATGTTGCAGATCCCTTGTGTGCTCATGCGTGGAGGGACCTCTAAAGGTCCCGTATTATTGGCCAGTGATTTACCTCAGGAACGTGAAGCAAGAGATGAAATACTCTTGTCCTTGATGGGGGCCGGTCATGAACTTGAAATCGATGGTATCGGTGGTGGAAGCCCGCAAACCAGTAAGGTGGCGATAGTGAGCCCATCGACCAGCGCTGATGCTGATATCGATTATCTGTTTGCACAGGTGATGGTAAAAGAGCGGCATGTGGATACCACGCCAAACTGCGGCAATATGCTGTGTGCCGTTGGGCCTTTTGCTATTGAAAAGGGGTTGGTGGTTGCTACCGATCCCGTGACCCGGGTGCGAATTCGTAATCTCAATACCGGCACCCTGATCGATGCTGATATTCAGACCCCTGATAAAATTGTGACCTACGAAGGCGATACCACGATCGATGGCGTACCAGGTAGTGCGGCACCGGTTGGGCTGACTTTCTTGAATTCTGCTGGCTCCAAAACGGGTAAATTACTCCCGACAGGTAAGGTCATCGATGTTATTGAGGGTATCGGTGTGACTTGCATTGATATGGCTATGCCCATGGTATTAATCAACGCCTGCGATTTAGGTAAGCGTGGTGACGAATCGCCACAGGCTTTAGACGCGGATAAAAATTTTCTTCAGATGCTCGAAAGCATCAGATTAAAAGCCGGTTTGGCCATGGGGTTAGGCGATGTCAGTAAAAAGGTGATACCTAAGCCGGTATTAGTAAGCGAGGCCAGCGCGGGGGGTACCTTAAAAGTCCGTTATTTTATGCCCCATAATTGTCATAAATCATTAGCCATTACGGGATCAGTAGGCATTGCTACCGCTTGCCTAATGCCAGGGAGTATAGCAAATCAATTCGTTGACCAACCGGCGGGTGACTTTCTCGAACACGTCGTCATTGAGCACCCCAGCGGAAAAATTGATATCTCTTTAGTTAAAACAGGTAGTGAAATGGAAAGTGTTCGCGCCTCAGTGATAAGGACTGCCCGGAAATTATTTGTTGGCAATGTGTGTGTGGCTGAAGGGGATTTAGAAACGGAAGGCGTTTATTGATTTCGTATTACCTCAATGATTAGACATGTTTTATTTAACTGTGACTTATCTCTCTGTACCTACACTCAATATAACTATGAGGTCATAATGACTGTGTCCAAATCGGCTGATCTGCCAGGAAAAGGCAGTGGTGTTAGTGCCAGAAATTATTATCGCGTAATATTGGCCCTGGCTATCTCAGGGTTGGCTGAACTAGCCTCTTTATTTTTTATACAACCTCTGCTTCCTCGTTTAGCCATTGAGTATGACGTTGCCGTTAGCCATGTCAGTATTATTCTTTCCGCGGAGACCGCGTTACTGGCGATAGGCTTGCTATTTACCGGCACGCTCTCAGACCGATTTGGACGGAAACGGTTAATTATAGTATCGCTGTTTACCGGGGGCGTACTCACTCTCCTATGTCCCCTCGTTGAATCCTGGGCGTTGTTGGTGATGCTACGCGGTGTTATTGGGCTGGCGCTCAGCGGTATAGCGGCAGCGGCGACCGCTTATATCAGTGAGGAGGTCGCTCCGGTCGTGGCTGGGGTGGTCACCGGATACTTTGTATTTGGTAACTCGATAGGTGGTATGTCAGGACGTGTTTTGGCCAGCCAACTCATTGATTATGTCTCCATCGACATCATCTTCTACGGCTTTGCCGTGCTTTTGATGATGGTCTCGCTGATGGTATATTTTGTCTTGCCGGAGTCCCAAAAATTCCAGGCATCAAAAAATATTAATTTTACCCGTGTTATGAAAGAAGGTGCACAGCACTTTAAAAATAAAAAATTGGCGCTAATGTTTGTAGTCAGTTTTATTATTTTCGGTGTGTTTACCTCTTTGTATAACTATCTTGCCTTCTTCTTGGCTAAAGAACCGTTTAATGTGTCACATGCGCAAGCTGGATTGATTTCATTCAGTTTTGCTTTAAGTTTCTTCACCGCACCACAGGCAGGGCGTTTATCAGCGAAGTTCGGTGGAATGAAAGTATTAGCTGGCCTTTTCGTGATGATGATTGTCGGGATGTTGCTGACGTTGACACAAAATACCGCCGTATTCATTGTTGGTGCAGTCATTTTTACCGGATGCTTCTTCGGCTGTCATTCTATCGGCTTAAGCTGGGTGAGCAAAAATGCGACCCATTCTCGTGGGCAAGCAACGGGGTTATACCTGTTCTTCTACTATATGGGCGGCTCGGTAATCGGTTATTGCAATGGACAGGTTTTTGCCACATTCGGCTGGCCTGGGATGACCGGGTTCATTATCGCCTTGCTAGGGGTTGGGATTGTGGTGGCCAATTATTTAGGTGCGGTAGGTAACATCCTACTCGTCCCCGCCAAGAGTAATAAGTAGCCCCATATTTAAGCAGTGAATTACTATTGCCGGCAATGAGCATTTTAATTGCTGGCCCAGGAAAATCCAATAGGCCCTTTTATGAAACTCGCAAGCTATAGCCACGGTGGTCAAAAAAGTTACGGTATTTATACTCCCAACGGCATTATCGATCTGGGGGATAGAATGGGTGCGCGCTACCCCACTTTGAAATCATTATTGGAAGGTGATGCTCTTGCATTGGCTCGTGAGTTTATCCGTTGCCAGCCTGATATTTCGCTCGATGATCTTACCTTCCTACCGGTAATTGAACAGCCCGGTAAAATCCTTTGTGTCGGTATGAATTATGCGGAAAAACGTAAAGAGTTTAATGAACAGAACCCTGCGCCCACGTTATTCGTCCGCTTTGCCGACTCTCAAACCGGCCACGATACCGATGTTATCAAACCTTGGTTAACCAAGGAGTTTGATTACGAAGGTGAGTTGGCTGTCATTATTGGTAAATCAGGTGAGAACATTGGACGTGAGCAGGCTTTTGAGTATGTCGCGGGTTACAGCTGTTATATGGACGGCTCGGTACGTGACTGGCAGCACAGTTGGTATACCGCCGGTAAGAACTGGCGTAAAACCGGCTCTTTTGGGCCTTTTCTCACCACGGTCGATGAAATTCCCGATCCCCATGCTTTATCTATCCGTACCTATCTGAATGGCCACTTGGTGCAAGACGACCATACCAGCAGCATGATCTACAAAGTCGCTGAATTAATTGAGTACATCAGTACTTTCACCTTCCTCCGCCCAGGTGACGTCATCATCACTGGTTCGCCGGGTGGGGTTGGGAAAAAACGTAATCCTCCACTGTTTATGAAACCGGGGGATTGTATCGAAGTAGAGATTGAAAACATTGGTCATTTACGTAACTCAATTGTTGAAGCCAGTTCACGATGCAACATTCCTGCGTAATAAAACGGGCTCCAGAACATCAGCAGAGATGTCAAAAAGGTGGGAGTGACGTTATGGACGGCAGTCTGGGAGTGCCCTTGATGGATATCATTGACTCTGTTGAATTTGAAGTGATTTCAGTTACCGATGATGTCGTTTGGATCGGAGAGATACACTCGTTTTTACAGCATTGCCATCTCGGGGTAGATCGGGACATTGAGCTGTTTGTCATTGCCCGCAAGGGCAAAAACATCATTGCCTGTGCCGGTTTGGCGGGTAACACCATCAAGTGTGTGGCCGTGGATATTGCCTGGCGTGGGGAAAAGCTCAGCGTACGGATTGTCGAAGAGGTGGCTAAGTTGGCAGCACAGCGTGGCAACCTACACCTTTTCTTGTATACCCGTCCTGAAAATAAGGTTTTCTTCCGCGGATGCGGTTTTTTCCCGATAGCCGAGGTTCCAGGTATCAGCGTGTTGCTGGAAAACACGCCAGTGGGTATAGCCCGGTATCGCGCCTCGCTCCAGCCGTTCAGGCAACCGGGCAAGCGTATCGGCTGTATCGTGATGAATGCCAACCCCTTCACTCTTGGCCACCGTTATTTGGTAGAACAGGCACTGCAAGCCTGTGATTGGTTGCATATCTTTGTCGTAAGTGAGGATGTTTCACTGTTCCCGTTCGCGCAACGGTTGGAAATGGTACGCCAAGGCGTGGCCGACCTCAGTGGTCTGACGGTCCACCCCGGCACTTGTTACCTGATTTCACGGGCAACATTCCCCAGTTATTTCCTCAAAGAACAGAAGGTGGTTAACGAAACCTATTCAGCGATGGATCTGCTGGTTTTCCGCCGCTATATCGCGCCTGCGTTAGGGATCACTCACCGTTTTGTCGGCACGGAACCCCATTGCGCAGTCACAGCACAATATAACGATGCTATGCATTACTGGCTGGAAGGCTCAGACAACACAACCTCACGGGCAGTAAGCGTGGTGGAGATCGACCGTAAAACCACCATGAATGGCCGGGCGATTTCTGCTTCCGATGTACGCCAGCTATTACGCCAACACCAGGCAGAGGCTATTGAGGACATTGTGCCCAAGACCACGCTGCCCTATCTGCAACCCTATTGCTTACCGGTCTGTACATCATGAAATGCGTTCATCAACCGTCAATAAGGTTATCCATTTTACAAATGACTCGAGGCAGGAATTCATACCATGAAAATAACTAAGGCGGCTCTGGCCGGCACCTTTGAGTCCAGCGATTTGTTGGTCAAGGTGAGTCCGTCAGAGGGAGGGCTGGACGTCGTCATTAACAGTGAAGTATTCAAGCAGTTTGGTGAGCAGATAGCGGCAGTCGTGCACCAAACCCTGAAGGCGCTAGATGTCACGGATGGGCTGGTGATCATTGATGACAAAGGGGCGCTGGATTGTGTTATCCGAGCCAGGGTTCAGTGTGCGGTGTTACGCGGTACACAGGAAGAGACGCTCAACTGGGAGGTGCTGTGATGAAAAAGCTGCGTCGAAGCATGTTATTTCTCCCCGGTTCAAATGCGGCCATGTTGTCGACTGCATTTGTGTATAAACCGGATTCAATCATGTTTGACCTGGAAGATGCGGTGTCTCTGCGGGAAAAAGACAGCGCCCGCATTTTGGTCTTTCATGCACTGCAACTCCCGATGTATCGCGACATTGAAACGGTGGTACGCATCAATCCGCTAAATACGCCATTTGGTTTGAAAGATTTGCAGGCAGCGGTTCGCGGCGGTGCTGATGTAATTCGTCTGCCAAAAACCGACAGCCCGGATGATATTTACCAACTGGAAAATGAAGTCGCCCGCATTGAAGAGTCCTGCGGTCGCCCTGTGGGATCAACCCGTTTGATGGCGGCGATTGAATCGGCGGTTGGCGTAATCAATGCGGTGGCAATTGCCCGCTCTTCTCCACGTCTGATGGGGATTGCTTTGGCCGCGTTTGATTATGTGATGGATATGCAAACTGAACGGGGTGATGGAACCGAGCTGTTCTATGCGCGTAACGCGGTGCTGCATGCGGCACGGGCGGCAGGAATTGATGCATTTGATGTGGTGTATTCCGATATCAATGATGAAGCGGGTTTCCTACGTGAGGTGGACCTGATCCGCCGGATGGGCTTTAACGGCAAATCCCTGATTAATCCCCGCCAGATAGAGTTGTTGCACAACGCCTACGCGCCGACACAGGAAGATGTGGATTACGCAGTGCGGGTGATTGCCGCTGCAGAAGAAGGTGAGCGTGCAGGTCTTGGAGTCATCTCACTGAATGGGAAAATGATTGATGCCCCGATCATTAATCATGCCCGCATCGTACTCGATCGCGCCCATGCATCAGGTGTGCGCCAATGATGAATAAACGGAACCAACGGGAAACGTCGATGATTAATGTAATTGATTCATTGCGCCAGCACTGTGCCGATGAGCATCACTGGACGCTATTCAGTGGTGCTAACGCCCATACTCCTTACCTGGCCGATGCCCGTCAAAAGCATGAGCGCAAACTGTGTACCAGCCTGGAAGACGCCATTACCCGCAGTGGTTTGCGCGACGGTATGACCATCTCCTTTCATCATGGATTTCGTGAGGGTGATAAAGTCATCAATACCGTGGTGGACGCTCTGGCCAGGCAGGGGCTGAAAAACATCACCTTGGCTTCCAGCTCTCTGATGACCTGCAATGCGCCGCTGATCGAACATATTCGCAACGGCGTTATCAGCAAAATTTATACCTCGGGCATGCGTGGCCCACTGGCAGAGGCGATCTCTAACGGGCTGATGAAGGAACCTGTGCAGATCCATTCTCATGGCGGGCGGGTGAAGCTGATCGAAAGTGGTGAAATCACCATTGATGTGGCCTTCCTCGGTGTGCCTTGCAGCGATGAGTATGGCAATGCCAACGGGACTGCAGGTCAGTCACGCTGTGGCTCACTGGGTTATGCGATGGTGGATGCACAGTATGCTCGCCACGTGGTGCTGCTGACCGAGGAAATCGTCCCATTCCCCAACCTGCCAGCCAGTATTCTTCAGACTCAGGTAGATAGCATAGTGCAGGTCACAGAGGTTGGTGACCCGGCGAAAATCAGCGTAGGGGCGGCGCGTGTGACCAGTAACCCACGCGAGCTGATGATTGCCCGAACAGCTGCCGATGTGATCGAGCATTCAGGCTATTTCAACAACGGTTTTTCGGTACAAACCGGCTCTGGTGCTGCATCAACGGCCTGCACCCGTTTTCTTGAAGCCCGCATGTTACGCCGAAACATTGTGGCGAGTTTTGCGTTGGGGGGGATCACCGGCAGCCTCGTCGATCTGCACGAGAAAGGCTTGATTGAAACCCTGCTGGATACGCAAAGCTTTGACAGTAGCGCAGCCTCCTCACTGGCAAAAAATCCGCGACATGTGGAAATTTCGACCAGCGTTTACGCCAACCCGGCGGCCAAAGCGGCCTGTTGTGACCAGTTGGATATCGTCATCCTCAGTGCGTTGGAGATTGACCTCGACTTCAACGTTAACGTGATAACCGGATCGGACGGTGTCATGCGCGGGGCTTCGGGTGGGCATTGTGATGTGGCTGCCGCCGCTAATCTGACCATCGTGGTCGCCCCCTTGATCCGCAGCCGTATTCCTACGGTGGTGCGCCACGTGACGACCTGCGTCACCCCTGGCGAAAGCATTGATGTGTTGGTCACCGACCATGGTATTGCGGTGAATCCTGCACGTCCTGAGGTATACCAACGCCTGTTGGTTGCCGGTCTGCCTCTAATGAGCATTGAAGCACTGCATCAGCGGACATTGGAAATTTCCGGTGAGCCGAAACCCATCGAGTTTGAGGATCGCATTGTCGGAGTGATCCGTTACCGCGACGGTAGCGTTATTGACGTCGTCCGCCAGGTTAAACAGCCATGAGTAGCGTACCTGATGTTGCGCCAACCCCGGTGACTCTGGAGGCGTTGTTGGCAGCACGGGATCGACGGGCCGAACGGCAAAGACTCTGGTTGGAGCGCTGGCAAGAGACCCTGGTTTCACTGACGTTGGTCTGGCCTGGCGAGGTTAAAGATAGCCCACAAGCTCGTCAGGTCATGCAGGTGGCACTAATGACGTTTGGGCAGTTGGTTCAGGGAGCCGGGTGGGGGATCAGTCAGCATCAGGTTTTCTGGTTGCCTGAAGGCGCGGAGGCTTTCTGGGCGGTAACGGCGCCAGCAGTGGCGGTAAAACGTGCCACGGTTGCGTTGGAAAACCATCACCCTCTAGGGCGGTTATGGGATATGGATGTTTTTAGCCCACAGGAGGGGTTATTGAGCCGCGGTCGTTTCGGGCAGCCCGCTCGTACCTGTCTGGTTTGCGATGAACCTGCACATGCTTGTGCCCGTTCTGGCAAACACCCGCTATCGCGGTTGTTACAGAGTATAGAGGACAAGATTGATGACTACGTCAACAGCTCATCAGTGTGAGCCCATTACTGCTGGCACCATTGCGCAATGGGCCGTCGAAGCTTTACGACGTGAAGTGGAACTGACTCCCAAACCGGGATTGGTGGACCGGGAAAGTAATGGCGCTCACCGTGACATGGATTTGCCGTTGTTTCGCCGCAGCATCGCGGCGATAGCTCCCTGGTTCAGTCGTTTCGTCACGGCGGGTGAACTGTCGGCCAACGAGAAAGGCTACGTGGCCTTAAGCAAGGTGAGGCCGGTGGGGCTGGCGTGTGAGCAGGATATGTTCCGGGCTACTGGCGGAGTGAATACTCACAAGGGGGGCATTTTCTCGCTGGGTTTGTTGTGTACGGCGGCGGGGCGTCTGGCGGGGCAGCAGCAGGCGATTACCAGCACCACACTTTGCCAGGCAGTGTCGTCCCTGAGCGCTCATTTGGTGGAGAAGGAGCTGGTTCAGGGGAGTCGGGTTGCCACGGTTGGCGAGCGGTTGTATCAGCAATACGGCATGAAGGGGGCCAGGGGGGAAGCCGCCAGCGGGTTCATGACGGTACGGCAATACGCATTACCTGCGTGGCAGCAGGCTTGCAAAGCCGGCTATGCGGAAGAGCAGGTGTTATGGCATGTGCTGCTGACGCTGATGGCGCATAACTGCGATACCAATCTGGTGTCGCGTGGCGGGCTTGCTGGTTTGCGTTTTGTACAACGCCAGGCCCGGCAACTGTTAGAGATGCAGGACGCAGGGCTCGCCGAGCGTCGCAGGGCGTTGATTATGCTGGATCAACGGATGACCGCGGATAACCTCAGCCCGGGTGGCAGTGCCGATCTGCTGGCTGTGACCTGGCTATTGGCTCAGTACCCATGCTGACGGGGTTTAACAAGGATCGAGGCTGATGCACATGACAGAAGTGGACAGCGCCCTGGCCGAGGTGGCGGCACACCTGACCATGATATTGGTCCCTGGGGTGCGCGACAGCGGTGAGGAGCATTGGCAAAGCTACTGGTCCCGGCGTTTTCCATCGTGGCGCAGGATCCGCCAGCGGGACTGGTTTCAGGCAGATTTGGACAGTTGGGGATTAGCTATCCGGCGGGAGCTATTGGCCTGTAAGCAACCGGCTATTTTGATCGGACACAGCTTTGGTGCCTTGGCGTCATGTTACGTCGTCCAGAGTGGGATTTCGGGAGTGGCCGGAGTGGTATTGGTGGCACCGGCCGAGCCGCTACGTTTTGAATTAGAAGAGCGCATCAATAACCAGCCTTTGGCGGTACCGAGCCTGGCATTTGCCAGCCATAACGACCCGTTAATGCGTTTTACCCGCGCAGAATATTGGGCACGGGTATGGGGTAGTGAGCTGGTTGATGTCGGTGAGGCAGGGCATATCAATGCGGAATCCGGGTTTGGTTCCTGGGACTATGGCCTGACACGGGTGGGGCAGTTTGCTAAGCAAGTGATCAATAAATTCAATGAGTAAAATATTTTTAACATGAATTTTTAATGGGTTTCAGGAGAAAGCAATGTTAGCCGACTATAAGCAACATAGCGCTGAGCGCGCCGAAAAAGGCATCCCACCCAAACCGTTAACGGCCGAACAAGTGGCCCAGCTGGTTAAATTGCTGCAATCAACGGTACCGGACGAAGGGGATTTCTTACTGCAATTATTAGCTCACCACGTGCCCTCCGGGGTGGACGATGCCGCAAAAATCAAGGCGGAATTTCTTGACCATATTGCGCAGCAAAAAGCTGACTCCCCGATGATAACCCGAGAAGAAGCGGTGCGCCTCTTAGGTACGATGCAGGGGGGATATAATGTACAGCCATTGATAGACTTGCTTGATGATGAGGTATTAGCCCCTTTGGCTGCCAAAGAGCTGGCTGCGACGTTACTGGTTTTCGACAAATTTGCCGAGGTTGAAAGCAAGGCCCGGCAAGGTAATGTACTGGCTCAGCAGGTTCTTCGTTCTTGGGCCGACGCGCAATGGTTTACCTCTCGCCCCGCGGTAGCAGAAAAAATCACCTTAACGGTCATGAAGGTGACGGGAGAAACCAATACTGACGATTTATCTCCTGCGCCAGAAGCCTGGTCACGCCCTGATATTCCACTGCATGCGCTGGCGATGCTGAGTGTTCCTCGTGAGGGCATCACGCCCGATCTGCCAGGCATCATCGGGCCAGTCAGCCAGGTAGCGGCGTTAAGCCAGGCCGGTCATCCTTTAGCCTATGTGGGGGATGTTGTCGGCACTGGTTCATCGCGCAAATCGGCGACCAATTCGATCTTGTGGTATATCGGCCAGGATATTCCTTTTGTTCCGGGTAAACGCTGTGGCGGTATAGTGCTGGCGGGTAAGATCGCGCCGATCTTCTTCAATACGCTGGAGGACTCGGGAGCTCTGCCGATTGAAGTAGACGTCACCTCACTGGCGATGGGCGATGTGATCGACCTTTATCCAGCCCAAGGCGAGATCCGTCGCCATGACAGTGAAGAAGTCGTGAGCCGGTTTGTATTAAAAAGCCCGGTACTTTTGGATGAGGTCAGGGCGGGCGGGCGCATTCCGCTGATTATTGGCCGTGATCTCACTGCTAAAGCGCGTACTTCATTGGGATTGCCGACTGGTGACGTATTTCGGCAGGCTGTTGTGCCGGCAGAAAAGCACACCGGCTATACCTTGGCACAAAAAATAGTGGGCAAAGCCTGTGGCACCGTAGGGGTGCGCCCGGGGCAGTATTGCGAGCCAAAAATGAGCACGGTAGGCTCGCAGGATACTACTGGTGGCATGACGAGGGATGAGTTGAAAGACCTTGCCTGCCTGAGGTTTTCTGCCGATCTGGTGATGCAATCGTTTTGCCATACGTCGGCCTATCCCAAGACAGTCGATGTTAATCTGCAACAGACATTACCTGACTTTATGACCCAACGAGGTGGGGTTTCACTGCGCCCCGGTGACGGCATCATCCATTCATGGTTAAACCGTATGCTAGTGCCGGACACTGTGGGGACTGGGGCTGACTCCCATACCCGATTCCCGATAGGCATTTCATTTCCTGCAGGTTCGGGGCTGGTGGCTTTTGCGGCGGCAACCGGGATTATGCCATTGGATATGCCCGAATCGGTCTTGATCCGTTTTCATGGTGAGAGGCAACCGGGGATCACACTGCGCGATTTAGTGCACGCTATTCCGTATTTCGCCATCAGAGAGGGCCTGCTGACGATTGCAAAGCAGGATAAAAAGAATGTGTTCTCAGGCCGTATCCTCGAAATTGAGGGGTTGACGGGGCTGAAGGTTGAACAGGCATTTGAACTGGCCGACGCTTCAGCTGAACGCTCTGCGGCGGCGTGTACGGTTAAACTCGGCCAACCCGAAGTTGAAGAGTATCTAAGATCTAACGTGGTGTTACTGAAATGGATGGTGGCTCAGGGTTATCAGGATCGGTCGACTCTGCTGCAACGAATCAAGGAGATGGAGGACTGGCTGGCCAACCCTCAGTTATTGAGTGCAGACTCTGATGCCGAGTATGCCGCTGTTATCAATATCGATTTGTCTGAAATAACACAGCCGATCCTGTGTGTGCCAAACGATCCTGATGATGTTCATTTACTTTCTGAAGTGGCAGGCGAAAAAATTGACGAGGTGTTTATTGGCTCATGCATGACCAATATCGGTCACTTTCGTGCCGCCGGTAAGCTGTTGGCGCAGCACAAAGGTGAGGTTGCGACACGTTTCTGGCTAGCTCCGCCAACAAAAATGGATGCGGTACAATTGAGCAATGAAGGCTACTTCAGTCATTTTATCAAGTCAGGAGCCAGGATCGAGCCCTCAGGATGTTCACTTTGTATGGGGAATCAGGCCAGGGTTAAACCGGGAAGCCATGTCGTTTCAACCTCAACCCGTAATTTCCCCAATCGGTTAGGTGTGGATGCCAAGGTTTATCTAGCCTCTGCTGAATTAAGTGCGATAACGGCCATGACGGGGCAACTTCCTGAGGTGGACGAATATCTTGGCTACATGGCGAATATAAGTGATACCGCTCAGGATACTTATCGCTATTTATCATTTAACACCATGCCTTTTTATCTGGGGGGTAATGCCAGTTAAATTAATCGGTACGCGTTGCATTCTTGATTAAAAGGTCGTGCCTCTCAGGCTTTTATCGGGCAATGCCTGAGGGGCATTTGCGTCAATATTATCAAATATTATCTTAATCCGTTTGAGAGGAAATAGGGTGGTGAGTTCTATAGCCAATTATTTAAGCGATTAATATGATATCTAGGTGAATGATTATGATAAAAACCAATGTATGGAAAATGGGGGTGATCTTGGTAATCCCTCTTCTGGTGTTTGCTATTCCCGCACCCGAAGGCCTTTCTCCGATGGCCTGGCAGCTTTTGGGGATTTATTTGGCCGCGATTATCGGATTGGTGATTAAGCCCTACCCCGAACCGGTGGTGTTATTGACTGCGGTTGCCGCATCCGCTGTGGTGATTGAAACGCTGGGTGACGGCAAACTAAAATTTAGTGCAGCGTTAAGTGGCTATGCATCAGGGACCACCTGGCTGGTTTTTGCCGCATTTACCCTAAGCGCTGCTTTCGTCACCACAGGGCTTGGAAAGCGTATTGCCTATAAACTGATTGGGCGGATAGGCAGTACCACGCTGGGGCTCGGCTATGTCACGGTATTGCTTGATTTGATCCTTGCCCCGGCGACGCCGTCAAACACCGCCCGAGCTGGTGGCATAATTTTTCCTATCATCAATAGTATCGCGGTGGCCTTAGGCTCCGATCCCGAGAAGAGTCCGTGTAAGGCCGGGCGTTTTCTTATGATCAATATCTATATGGTAACGAAAACCACCAGTTATATGTTCTTAACGGGCTTTGCTGGCAATGCGTTGGCATTGAGCCTGATGTCCGACATTTTTCATATCAAGATAAGTTGGCTGGGTTGGGCGTTGGCCGGAGGGATACCGGGGTTAATTATGCTGGCGGTTATTCCCTACATCACTTATAAGATCTCACCCCCAGAGTTGAAATGTATCGACAATAAAACCCTTTCTGCTGAAGGCTTGGCTACCTTAGGCCCTATGACGAAGAGGGAAAAAGGGTTGATGATTATATTTCTGTTGGCATTGCTAGGCTGGATATTCTCCGGTGAGTTAGGGATTGATGCGGCGACCGTTGCGATTATTGTGATGGTGCTTGCCTTGCTTTCTGGCGTGGTCAGTTGGGATGATATTCTAAAAAACAAAGGTGGATGGAGCACGCTGATTTGGTATGGCGGGATTATTGGCCTGAGCAGTACCTTATCCAAGACCGGTTTTTTCACCTGGTTAGCCGATTGGTTTTCTCATCACTTTACCTTTAGCGGTTCAGGTAATTATGTGGTGATTATACTGCTGTTGATCAGCATTTTTATCCGCTATCTGTTTGCTTCCGGCGGTGCTTATGTCGCCGCGATGGTACCGGTTTTTGCCACTGTCGGCATGGTGGCTGGGGCACCGCCGATGATCCTGGCTTTAGCCATATTATTCTCCAACTCCTATGGCGGATGCATTACCCACTATGGTGGAGCCGCTGGGCCTATCGTTTTTTCTGCTGGCTATAATGACATCAAATCATGGTGGATCACCGGGACTGTGATTGCCTTACTCACGTTCGTTGTACACGTGATGATTGGAATGCCGTGGTGGCAGTTTTTAATCAGTCAGGGTTTTTTGTAGAGGAAAACGTTTAGCGGGCTTATAGCGGGGGAGTTTTAACCCAAAAGCAAAAAACCCGCCATAGGCGGGTTCTTCTAAATGATGGTGCCCGGACTCGGAATCGAACCAAGGACACGGGGATTTTCAATCCCCTGCTCTACCGACTGAGCTATCCGGGCAACGGGGCGCATTAAACCGTATTGGCCGTGCGGCGTCAACGGATTTGTGACGAAAAACGTGAAAACAGCGCCGATTGCTGGCTTTTCAGGCAAAGGCCGCGTAATTCTGCCTCTGTTACCATCGGTCACTGCATTTCACGCTTTAGCTTAACGCACCGAACTGACGGCACTGGGCAATATGCAAGATATCTTCGGCCAGCCGTTTGGCGACAGCAACATCCTGCAACTGGCGTTTTATCAGCAGTTTACTCAGGCAGCCTTCCTGTACCAGCTCCATTTGCTGCGCTACCGAGTCGGCGTCGTCGGCATCCATCTCACGCAACAGATCGCGGGTGAAGTCCAGCGAGGTGATTTTCTGCTGCTCGGCCAGTTGATGGATCGGGTGGTCGCTCTCAGGGAAGAAGCTACAGGCGGCAATAAACAGGCAGCCAGGGTAGCGTTCATTCTGTACGTGCTCTGCCAGCACGTCATAACGCGCCAACAGCTTTTGCTGCGGGCTCAACGTCTCATCAAGCTGCAACTGGCGGCGCCAGGTATCAATCTGCTGGCCGTGGTAGCGCAGGCAGTCATACAGCAGTGCCTCACGGTCTGGCCAGAACGGTTTGAAATCGCTGTATGGCACACCCAGTTTTTCTGCCAGCATTTCCAAGGTGGTGGTCGCCAGGCCCTGTTTTTCCAACAGCTCCAAGGCTGTATTTAAAACCTGTTCACGTTGCACTAGTGCTCCCTCCAAAAAATGTTCTGAAACTCAGTGTCGTTTACCGAGTGGTTTTCTGCAAATGTGCGTCGAAGGCTTCTGCGTTCATAAAGCCCGTCACGCGAGCTGCGGGTAACTCTTTGCCCTCTCGGTCAAAGAACAAAATGGTCGGCAAGCCAAGCACCTGCAAGTGCTTGAGCAAGGCAGCCTGCTCGGCATTGTTGGCCGTTACGTCGGCCTGCAGCAACACCGTATCGGCCAGTTGGGCCTGCACCGCCGGATCGCTGAAGGTGTACTTCTCAAACTCTTTGCAGGCGACACACCAGTCCGCATACAGATCCAGCATTACCGGCTTGCCCTGCGCCTGTTGCAGCGCCTGGTTAAGCTGCTCAACGTTACTGATACGGGTGAAGTTCAGATGTGGCTGGGCCGCCTGCTCAGAGGCCGTGCTGCCGAATGCCCAGTCTTGCAATGGGCGCGCCGAAATCACCAGCGCCGCTAACAGCAGCACTTGGATGGCTCGCGTCCAGCCACGGGATGATTTCAGGCTCAGGACGAATGCCCAGCCGAAGAAGGCCAGGCCGAGCAGGCTCCACAGGCGCAGCCCCCAGACGTCGCCGATTACCCGCTCAAGCAGGAATACAGGCAGCGCCAGGATCACAAAGCCAAAGGCTTCTTTGACGTACTGCATCCACGGGCCGCTGCGTGGCAGCAGGCGGTTGCCGAAGAGCGTCACGATCACCAGCGGGATACCCATCCCCAATGCATACAGATACAACGTGCCGCCACCGGCCCACATATTACCGCTTTGGGCGATGTACAACAGGATGGCGCTGAGCGGGGCGGTGGTGCATGGAGAGCAGATCAGGCCTGCCAGAGCGCCCATCACAAACACGCCCACCAGCGAGCCACCCTGCTGGGTGTTGCTCCAGTTGGCCAGCCGCGTTTGCAGTGAAGAGGGGAGCTGCAAGGAGTAGCAGCCGAACATGGACAGAGCCAGGGCGACAAACAGCACCGACAGACCGATCAGCACGTAAGGGTGTTGCAGCGCGGCCTGGAACTGCAACCCGGCGGCGGCAACCACCAGGCCGAGCAGGGTATAGGTCAGCGCCATGCCTTGCACATATACCACGGCCAGCACCAGAATGCGTCCGCTGCTGTGTGGCCGCTCACGGCCCAGAATAATACCGGAAATCAGCGGATACATCGGCAACACGCAAGGAGTAAACGCAATACCGATACCAATCAACAAGGCCCACAGAGGGGAGAAGGGCAGATTGGCTGGTGCTGTTTCTGCTGGTGCTACGGTTACCGGTACTGCGGGCTCTGCGGCAAGCGGCACTGCACTCAGTGGGATCACGCGGGTTTCCGGTGGATAGCAGAAACCGGCCTCAGCACACCCTTGATAGGTGACGCTCAGGCTGGCATTGTCACCCGCCTGCAACAGGGGAATGCTCAGGGCCAATGGCTCCTTGAATATCGCCACTTCACCAAAGAATTCATCTTTATGCTTTAGCCCGGCGGGCAGCTCGAACTGGCCTAGCGTTGCCTGCTGTGGCACCAGCTTGATTTGCTGACGGTACAGGTAATAACCAGGGCGGATTTGCCAGCTTAGCGTCAGTTGGGGGCCCTGTTGTTTAAAATCAAAGGCAAATGCCTGATCGACGGGGACGAACTGGTTGCCCGCGTTTTGGCCGAACAGTGAAGCCTGAGCCGCAGCGGGCAGGAAGAACAGGCTGCACAGCAGCAATATCAGTTTAATGAGGCGTTGATCCATGACAGGTAATCTTTATCTCCAGCCATCACCGGCAGTACCAACAGTTCGGGTGTCTGGTACGGGTGATGTTGTTTCAGGTAGGTGAGTAGCGCTTGTTGATGCTGGCGATCGCTTTTAAACAGCATCTGCACTTCGTATTCCTGTTGCAGTTTCCCTTCCCAGTAATACAGCGATGTTGCCCCAGGCAGCAGCGTGGCGCAGGCCGCCAGTTTCTCCCCCAGGACGCGTGCCGCCAGCTCTTGCGCTGTGGCTTCATCGGGTGCGGTACAGAGTATGACGATAGCTTCGCAATCAGACATCTTCGGCCCTCTCAACCAGGTTTGGTAACAGGGCACTATACCCTGAAGCGGTGTTGGCTAGAAGGTTAGATTATCAGCAGCAGAGGAATGAGGAGCAGAAAGCGGGGCCGAAGCCCCGCTTGAGGATCACAGAATAACGCTGCCAATCAGGAAGCCGAAGATGACGGCAAACGCCACGCCCAAGGTGCCAGGGATCAGGAACGGGTGGTTAAACACGAAGCGCCCGATGCGCGTCGTTCCGGTATCGTCCATCTGTACCGCCGCCACCAGGGTAGGGTAGGTTGGCAGAATAAACAGGCCAGAAACGGCAGCAAAGGAAGCGATCGCCGTCAGCGGGGTGACGTTCAGGGCCAGCGCCATCGGCATCAACGCCTTGGCAGTGGCGGCCTGAGAGTACAGCAGCGCCGAACAGAAGAAGAAGATCACCGCCAGTAACCAAGGATGGGATTGGATCACGGTACCCGCAGTCTCTTTGATCCAGTCGAGGTTGGCCTGCACAAAGGTGTCACCCAACCAGGCCACGCCCAGGATACAGATACAGGCGCTCATCCCGGCCTTAAAGGTGCTGGAGTTCAAAATCAGGTCGGTTTCGATGCGGCACAGGATGGTGGTCAGGGTGGCCACGCTCAACATGATGATCAAGATGGCATTGGTGGTGTTCATCAGCGGCGTCGTCACCAGACCCATGCTTGGGCTGTTGATGATGGCATAAGCCACTACGCTCAGTACGCCAGCCAGGAACAGCAGCACGGAGGTTTTCGCACGCGGTTTGATCACGATTACGTTCTCACCACGCAGGGCAACCAGACCTTCTTCGAAGCGCTTTTGATACACAGGATCGTCAGACAGCTTGGAGTCAAACAACCAAGTGACCAGCAGCGACATCAGTATCACGGCCAGGAAAGTGGAAGGGATCACCACCATCAGCAAATGCAGATAACTCACACCATGGCCTTCCATAACGGAAGACATGTACACCACCGCTGCCGAGATAGGCGAAGCGGTAATGGCAATCTGCGCAGAAACTACGGCAGTAGACAGTGGACGGCAAGGTTTGATGCCTTGCTCTTTGGCCACTTCTGCAATCACCGGCAGGGCCGAGAGGGAGATATTACCGGTACCGGCGAAGATGGTCAGGAAATAGGTGACGATTGGGGCCAGAATAGTGATGTATTTTGGATTTTTGCGCAGCAGCTTCTCGGTTTGCTGCACCAGATAGTCCATCCCGCCAGCGACCTGCATGGCGGCGATAGCGGCGATAACCGCCATAATGATTGAAATAACGTCGAAGGGAATGCTGCCTGGCTTAACGCCGATCATCGCCAGCACCAATACCCCAAGACCGCCTGCAAAGCCTATTCCGATACCGCCCAGTCTGGCCCCCAAAAAGATGGCCAGTAGAACGATCACCAATTCTACTACTAGCATAGTGTTTACCCCTTAAAATGGATTTTTATGAAAACCAAAGGTTGCAACTTTGTATTGTTAGAAAGAAAAAAGGCACGCTATCCAGAGGATTAGCGTGCCTTTCAGGCTACCGGATGAGTCTATTATTGTTCATTTTCATCTGTATAGCGTTTCGCCTTATATGCCGGGTGCATCAGGTTCTCTACGGAGAAGATGTCATCCAGCTCAGCTTCGGTCAGTAAACCGCGTTCCAGCACGACTTCACGTACGCTCTTGCCGGTTTCAGCACAGATTTTGCCGACAATGTCACCGTTGTGGTGGCCAATGAACGGGTTCAGATAGGTGACGATACCGATAGAGTTAAATACGTAGTACTCGCACACTTCTTTGTTGGCGGTAATACCGTTAATGCATTTTTCCAGCAGGTTATAGCAGGCGTTGGTCAGAATGTGAATCGATTCAAACATCGCCTGGCCAATCACCGGTTCCATCACGTTCAACTGCAGCTGGCCTGCTTCGGCGGCCATGGTAACGCAAGTGTCGTTGCCGATCACCTTAAAGCAAACCTGGTTAACCACTTCTGGGATCACCGGGTTCACTTTGGCTGGCATGATTGAAGAACCGGCCTGCAGTTCAGGCAGGTTGATTTCGTTCAGGCCAGCGCGTGGGCCGGAAGACAGCAGACGCAGGTCGTTACAGATCTTGGACAGTTTGACCGCCAGGCGCTTGTGCGCACTGTGCACCATTACGTAGGCACCACAGTCGGAGGTGGCCTCGATCAGGTCTTCGGCAGGTACCACCGGCAGGCCACTGACTTCCGCCAGTTTCTTAACAGCCAGGTGTTGGTAACCTTCCGGGGTATTCAGCGCGGTACCGATCGCCGTTGCGCCAAGGTTCACTTCCAGCAGCAACTCAGCGGTACGGTGCAGGTTACGGGTTTCTTCATTCAGCAACACGCTGAAGGCATGGAATTCCTGGCCCAGGGTCATTGGCACCGCGTCCTGCAACTGGGTACGACCCATTTTCAGGATGGTTTCGAACTCTTTGGCTTTACGGTCAAACCCTTCACGCAGTTGGTTGATAGCATCGATCAGTTTCTGGTTGGAGGCGTAAACCGCGATGCGGAACCCGGTTGGGTAAGCGTCGTTGGTAGACTGACACTTGTTGAGGTGATCGTTAGGGTTAAGGTATTGGTATTCACCCTTCTGGTGGCCCATCAGCTCCAAGCCGATGTTTGCCAGTACTTCGTTGGTGTTCATGTTCAGCGAGGTGCCAGCACCGCCCTGGAACACATCCACCGGGAATTGGTCCATGCATTTGCCTTTATCCAGTACTTCATCACATGCCTGGATGATGACGTCGGCAATTTTACGTGGGATGGTTTGCAGCTCTTTGTTTGCCATGGCGGCGGCTTTTTTTACCATCACCATGCCGCGTACAAACTCAGGAACGTCGCTGATTTTACTGTTGCTGATATAGAAGTTTTCAATCGCACGCAGAGTATGAACACCGTAGTAGGCTTCTGCTGGGACTTCACGTGTTCCTAATAGGTCTTCTTCGATACGAATGTTGTTTGACATGAGAACCTTCTCTATGTTGCTGCCGAATATAATTATGTGCAGGATAACAAAATAATGTTGCCGAGCGGGTCTACTGCGGAAGTATTGACCGCAGCTATTGTCGCTACCCAGATCATATGCTGGTTGGTAATAAATGAATGAACGTAGATCACTATATGGTGCTTCAGCAAATGACAGCTTTTGGTTTCTGTGAAGGGCTTCACGTTTGCGGCAAAGAGAATAAAAAAGATCGCCCGGTTGAAATGGCGGCGGGAAGCCCCCATTGTATGAAGGTTGGCCGATTAGTGGCCCCATTTATCACGTATGCGCCATCGGGCGGGTACGCCGACTCTACCTAGAGGAGAGAACCAGGTGCGCTGGTTACCGTTACTGCTGATATTTCTACTGGCTTACATAGAGATATCCTTGTTTATCAAAGTTGCTGCCGTGTTCGGTGTGGCAATGACGCTGCTGCTGGTGGTGTTTACCTCCTGCGTCGGCGTTTCCCTGGTGCGTAATCAGGGCATGAAGACCTTTGTGCAGATGCAACAGAAGCTGGCGGCGGGCGAAAGCCCGGCAGCGGAGATGGTGAAAAGCGTTTCACTGGTACTGGCGGGGTTCCTGCTGGTGATACCGGGCTTCTTCACCGATTTCCTTGGCCTGTTGCTGTTGTTGCCGCCGGTGCAGAAATCGCTGACGCTGAAGTTGATGCCGCATCTCGCCGTTTATCGCCCAGGCGGTTGGGGTCAGAACGGCGGGGCTGCCAATGGCAATACCTTCGACGGTGAATTCCAGCGCAAGCAAGACGACCGCTACACCTTGGATCATCAACCTGACGATCGCGACAAGCGTGACGATCGCTGATAATTCCCCCAAACGCGGCCAATCGGCCGCGTTTTTGCTAGTGGCGTTCACCGTAGGCCATCAAATCGAAAATTTTTTTGCTGCTGCCCCTTGAAGGGGGATGGAACGCCCCCATTTCAAATCCCACGGAGCCGGTATCAATAATCCGGCGGACAACCCTAAATCTGATAGAAACCTTCTTACAGGAGAGCGTTCAATGAGTATTCGTCCATTGCATGACCGCGTTATCGTCAAGCGCAAAGAAGTTGAATCAAAATCTGCTGGCGGCATCGTTCTGACTGGCTCTGCAGCGGGTAAATCTACTCGTGGTGAAGTGGTAGCCGTTGGTAAAGGACGTGTTCTGGAAAGCGGCAACATCCAGCCGCTGGATGTGAAAGTAGGCGACATCGTGATTTTCAACGACGGTTACGGCGTGAAAGCAGAGAAGATCGACAATGAAGAAGTGTTGATCATGTCCGAAAGCGACATTCTGGCAATTGTTGAAGCGTAATAGCGCTTTATAAATCTTCTGAACTGAACGAGTTGAAGGGAAATACCAATGGCAGCTAAAGATGTAAAATTCGGCAATGATGCTCGCGTGAAGATGCTCCGCGGTGTGAATGTTCTCGCTGATGCAGTAAAAGTGACTCTGGGCCCGAAAGGCCGCAACGTAGTGCTGGATAAATCCTTCGGCGCTCCTACCATCACTAAAGATGGCGTATCTGTTGCTCGTGAAATCGAACTGGAAGACAAGTTCGAGAACATGGGTGCACAAATGGTGAAAGAAGTTGCCTCTAAAGCGAACGACGCTGCGGGCGACGGTACCACCACTGCAACCGTACTGGCTCAATCCATCATCACCGAAGGCCTGAAAGCTGTGGCTGCTGGCATGAACCCGATGGACCTGAAGCGCGGTATCGACAAAGCGGTTATCGCTGCGGTTGAAGAGCTTAAAAAATTATCCGTACCTTGCTCTGACTCTAAAGCTATCGCTCAGGTAGGCACCATCTCTGCAAACTCCGACGAAACCGTGGGTAAACTGATTGCAGAAGCGATGGAGAAAGTGGGCAAAGAAGGCGTGATCACCGTTGAAGAAGGCACCGGTCTGCAAGACGAGCTGGACGTGGTTGAAGGTATGCAGTTCGATCGCGGCTACCTGTCTCCGTACTTCATCAACAAGCCAGAAACCGGTTCTATCGAGCTGGAAAGCCCGTTCATCCTGCTGGCTGACAAGAAAATCTCCAACATCCGTGAAATGCTGCCAGTGCTGGAAGCCGTTGCGAAAGCGGGCAAACCACTGCTGATCATTGCAGAAGATGTTGAAGGCGAAGCGTTGGCGACCCTGGTGGTTAACACCATGCGTGGCATCGTGAAAGTGGCTGCAGTTAAAGCACCTGGCTTCGGCGACCGTCGTAAAGCCATGCTGCAAGACATCGCTACCCTGACTGCCGGTACCGTGATCTCTGAAGAGATCGGTCTGGAGCTGGAAAAAGCTACCCTGGAAGATCTGGGTCAGGCAAAACGCATCGTGATCAACAAAGACACCACCATCATCATCGATGGCGTGGGCGACGAAACCACCATTCAGGGCCGCGTTTCCCAGATCCGTCAGCAGATCGAAGAAGCGACCTCTGACTACGATCGTGAAAAACTGCAAGAGCGTGTTGCTAAACTGGCTGGCGGCGTTGCCGTTATCAAAGTTGGCGCCGCAACTGAAGTTGAAATGAAAGAGAAGAAAGCCCGCGTTGAAGATGCCCTGCACGCTACCCGTGCTGCGGTAGAAGAAGGCGTGGTTGCTGGCGGTGGCGTAGCGCTGATCCGTGTAGCAGACAAAATTTCTGGCCTGAAAGGCGATAACGAAGACCAGAACGTGGGTATCAAAGTTGCCCTGCGTGCGATGGAATCTCCACTGCGTCAGATCGTGATCAACGCCGGTGAAGAAGCTTCTGTGATTGCTAACAAGGTGAAAGCAGGCGAAGGCAGCTTCGGCTACAACGCTTACACCGAAGAATACGGCGACATGATCGCGATGGGTATCCTGGATCCAACTAAAGTGACCCGTTCTGCTCTGCAGTACGCGGCCTCTGTAGCTGGCCTGATGATCACCACCGAGTGCATGATCACTGACTTGCCGAAAGAAGACAAGTTAGACATGGGTGGCGCTGGTGGTATGGGCGGCATGGGTGGTATGGGCGGAATGATGTAATTCCCCTCACCTCTGTGAGCTAACCACAAAACCCGGCTTCGGCCGGGTTTTTTTATTCCTTTCTTCTGTGCGGGGCTGATTGTTGCGCCCGTGTTTTTCATCGTCAGCGGCTACTGATGCGTCAGTGCTGAATTTGATGATATTTTTGCAGACCGTATCTATTAAGCGTGTAAACTGATAGTTCATCAGCTGTCGCTCAAGACGTTGACCAGGCACCAGTGGCCGCTGGCAACGGATGCTTAAGAGATGGCAACGCTTTCTGATAAGCTTTTGCGTAATTCTCAACATCATATGGGGAACAAGATGCGGATTAAAGCCTTACTGGGTCTATCGGCAGCGCTGCTGCTGGCAGGGTGCAGCAGCACCAATGAACTGACCGCCGCAGGTCAACAGGTCAAATTTACCGACACCAAGCCTGCTGCAGAATGTCAGTTGGTAGGCGAAGTCACCGGCACTCAAAGCAACTGGCTGTCGGGGAGTGGTGGTGAGGGCAGTTCCATGCGTGGCGCGGCCAATGATCTGCGCAACAAGGCAGCGGCAATGGGCGGCAACGTGATTTACGGTGCTACTAGCCCAAGCCAGAACCTGCTTTCAAGTTTTGCACCACTGGACAGCAAAATGATCGGCCAGGTGTATAAGTGCCCGTAACGCTGGCATAAGCACCCGTATAAAACAAAAGAGGAATGCCAAGGCATTCCTCTTTTTGCATTCATGTCGGCCACTCAGCTTTGCGTGAGGCGCAGATCCAACGGCGTTTTGCTGGGTTCGCCGCCGACTTCACGGGTCAGGCGTGGTACCAGATAGCCGGAAACCTTGCTCAGCAAACTTTTCACGATCGCACGGGCCTCGTCATCGCTGACCATAAAGTGGGCCGCGCCCTGCACCTTATCCAACACGTGGAGGTAATAGGGCAGGATCCCCGCATCAAACAGGGCGTTACTCAGCGTTGCCAGCGTATCCGCGTTATCATTGATCCCTCGTAGCAGCACGCTTTGGTTCAGCAGCGTCACTCCGGCGCTACGCAACTGTGCCATACTGGCGCGCAGCGGTGGGTCAATCTCGTTGGCATGATTGATATGGGTAACCATCAGCACCTGCAGGCGCGATGCCGAGAAGCGTTGGCATAGCGTAGCAGTGATGCGGGCGGGGATCACCACTGGCAAGCGGGTATGAATACGCAGGCGTTTGAGATGTGGGATGGCCTCAAGTTCCCCGATCAGCCAATCCAGTTCATGGTCTTTGGCCATCAGCGGATCGCCCCCGGAGAAAATAATTTCATCCAGTTCCGGGTGTTGACGGATATACTCCAACGCTTGAAGCCAGTTTGCCTTGTTGCCCTGGTTCTCCTGATAGGGGAAATGACGGCGGAAACAGTAGCGGCAGTTAACCGCACAGCCGCCTTTTACCAACAGCAGGGCACGGTTGCGATACTTGTGCAGCAACCCCGGCACCACGCTGCGCTGTTCATCCAGCGGATCGGTCGTGAAGCCTGGGGCATCGATGAATTCTGCACTGGCGGTGAGTACCTGGCGCAGTAGCGGGTCATTGGCATCACCAGGTTGCATACGCGCGGCAAAGGCTCGCGGCACGCGTAGCGCAAACAGGCGGCGTGCATCGCGCCCCTGTGGCAGTTCCGGGTGCGTATTTAGTGACAGAAGCTGCAGTAATTCATCGGGGTCGGTAATAACATCGGCGAGTTGATGCAACCAATCTTCTCTATGCGCCGTGTTTTGGGTTATAATGTGTGCCATTTTTTTGGCTAAGCTACCAGTTTAAATTTTCAGAGGGCCATCATGGCGACTTATTCTAGCAACGATTTCCGTCCGGGTCTTAAAATCATGTTCGAAGGCGAACCTTACGCTGTCGAATCCAGCGAGTTCGTCAAACCAGGTAAAGGCCAGGCTTTTGCGCGTGTAAAAATGCGTCGCCTGCTGACCGGCACCCGCGTTGAGAAAACCTTTAAGTCTACCGACTCCTGCGAAGGCGCGGACGTGGTAGATACCAACATGAACTACCTGTACAACGACGGTGAGTTCTACCACTTTATGCACCCTGAGACTTTTGAACAGCATCAGGTTGAAGAGAAAACCGTTTCTGACGTGGCTAAATGGCTGCAGGACAACGCGGAATGTATCGTCACCCTGTGGGATGGCCGTCCTATCGCTGTGCTGCCACCGAACTTTATCGAAGCAGAAATCACTGATACCGATCCAGGCCTGAAAGGCGACACTGCAGGTACCGGCGGCAAGCCAGCTACCCTGAGCACTGGCGCAGTGGTTAAAGTGCCATTGTTCGTGCAGATTGGCGAAGTGATCAAGGTTGACACCCGCTCTGGCGAATACGTCTCCCGCGTTAAATAAGTTTCAGCACAGAGGAACCCCCGTGGTTCCTCTGTGTTATCCCTTCCCGTCACACGTTGGCAGAACCGCATGATGAAGAAAACGCTGTTGGCCGTGGTCTCTCTGTTGTTGCTGATGTCTCTCAGCGGCTGTAATACCTTCCGTGGTTTTGGTGAAGACGTTCAGCACCTCGGCGGCGCGATTTCCCGCAGCGCTGGCTGAAATCAATTAGCGCCATTTATCGGATAATACAGAAAAATCCGTTTATTCCGGCAACCCTCCTGATTTTTACTACGCTTAGAGAGCTACACTTTTTCACTAATAACGAATAAGGGTAATCTTATGCTGAAGAAAACTATTTTCGCCATTTTTTCCTTGTTGATCCTGTCATCGCTGGTGGGCTGTAATACTACCGAAGGTGTGGGCAAAGATGTTGAAGCTGGTGGTCAGGCGATCCAGCGTAGCGCACAGTAAATTCCTTTGGGTTCAACGGTATTCCACGGCAGCGCTTGATTTTCCCTTCCGTGGAATACCCATTTAATTCTCTTGTTTGCTATAATCCACGTCTTCAATCAGCCAAGTGGGACGACCCGCCTGCGCTTCTGTTGTCTGGGGACGACCCCATCAGTTCTGGAGCCAGTGTCATGGCATGGATCATTTTGCTTTTTGCGGGCCTGTTAGAGGTCGTCTGGGCTATTGGCCTGAAATACACCCACGGTTTTACCCGTTTGACCCCCAGTTTGATTACCGTCGCCGCGATGGTGGTGAGCATGGTGTTGCTGGCACACGCCATGAAAACGTTGCCTGCGGGCACGGCTTACGCCGTGTGGACCGGGATTGGGGCGGTGGGCGCGGCGGTAATGGGCATGGTGCTGCTCGGTGAGTCGACCAACATCATGCGTATTCTCAGCCTGTGCCTGATCGTGGCCGGGATCCTGGGGCTAAAATTCAGCAGTCAATGAGTGGGCTGCTGATTGACCCAGATTAACGCTTCGGTATCAAAGCCGTAGCCCTTGGCAATCTGCACCAGTCTGTCGCGCGTGGCGGCGTCCAACGTCGGCGTGCGCGACAATATCCACAGATAGTCGCGGTTTGGGCCACAAACCAGCGCATAACGGTATTCCGGATCGAGTTCGATGACGTTATAGCCGCCATAGAAAGGCCCGAAGAATGAGACTTTCAGCGAGGCCGTCTGCGGCGAGCCGATAAAGTACGCCTTGCCTTCGCTCTCCTGCCACTGCTGTTTTTTGCTATCGAAACCCCGGTTAATCACCTTCAGACCGCCGTCTGTGCGCGGGCTATAATTGGCTGTAACCTGCTCCAGGCCTCGTTCAAAGCGATGATCCAGACGCGCGATTTCATACCAGGTGCCCAGATAGCGTTTGCTATCGAAGTTATCTATAACCTTGACGTCTTTCGGGGGTGTCACGCTGCAGGCAACGGAAACGAGGGCAGATAATATGACGCAAAGTTTTGACCAAAAACGCATGAGTGACTCCTGTTTACCGGTATCAGATAGACAGTGTAGTCGACAGGGGGGGATTGCGGAATAGGCGGCCAACGGGAGTTGGCCGCCAGAGGTTTTACAGCGTGACGACCCCGATCAGGGTAACGACGCTCAGGATAGCTGCCAAGCCATAGAATACCCATTTGCCAGCAGGCACGTGGATTTTCAGATCGTGCATGGCATGGTGGATACGGTGAAGCCCGCACCACAATGGCAAAATAATCATCAGCAGCAGGAACAGGCGGCCGATCCAGCTTTGGCAAAATGCCAGGACGCGCTCATAACCTAAAGCTTCGCCGGGGAACAGGCCGAGTGGCAGCAGGATGCCGACCAGCAGCACGATAGCCGGAGCAACGATCGCTCCCCACATACCGCCAGCGCCAAATAATCCCCAGAAAACCGGCTCGTCAGAGCGCTTAGGTGATTGATTTATCATGTTTCCTCCGGATTACAGTAACGCTACGGCGAGAATGATCACGGTGACGACGATCGTCACTGCCCACAGCGCCTTAACGATTGGCTCCGGCCCCATTTTCTCGCTGTTGACTACGATGTTGGCGGCTTTCGGTGCCAGATCGAACCAGGTTTTGGTATGCAGCGCGGCGGCCAGCAGGGCGATGATGTTAATCAGCAACACCAGCGGGTTTTGCAGGAAGCCGACAAACCCGGCCCAGCTTTCAGGGCCGCCCTTCAGGGCAAAGACGCCGTAGATCAGCACGATGCTGAACCACACCGCCAGCACGGAAGTGCCTTCACGCAGCATATAGAAACGGTAGAAACCCAGCTTTTGCCACCAGGTTGGCGTCATGGTACGCACATAGGGCTTACGTTGTGTTGTCATTGCTGTCTCCCCTCCCTTATTGCGGTTTCAGCATTGCGATCATGAAGTCTTTGGCACTCTCTACCTTGCCCTGCTGGATCGCAGCGGCCGGGTCGACGTGTTTTGGACAGACTTCAGAGCAGTAGCCAACAAACGTACAGGACCAGACACCGTTCTGGCCGTTAAGCAGCGGCATACGCTGTTTCTTGCCGTGGTCGCGGTTATCCAGGTTGTAACGGTGCGCCAGCGTAATCGCCGCCGGGCCGATGAACTCCTGATTCAGGCCGAACTGTGGGCAAGCGGCATAGCACAGGCCACAGTTGATGCAGCCGGAGAACTGGTGATACTTCGCCATTTGCGCCGGGGTCTGCACGTTCGGGCCATCTTCCGGTTTGCGATCGTTGCCGATGATGTACGGCTTAATCGCTTCCAGGCTCTCGATAAAGTGGGTCATATCCACCACCAGATCGCGCTCGATCGGGAAGTTGCCCAACGCCTCAACCTTCATGCCATCGGTATATTCACGCAGGAAGGTTTTACAGGCCAGCTTGGGCACGCGGTTGACCATCATGCCGCAAGAGCCACAGATGGCCATACGGCACGACCAGCGGTAGGACAGGTCTGGCGCCAGGTTATCTTTGATATAACCCAGTGCATCCAGCAGCGAAGTCTGCTCATCGTAAGGCACGCTGAAGGTTTCGAAATGCGGCTCGGCGTCGCGTTCCGGGTTATAGCGCATGACCTCGATTTTCAGGGTTTTCAGCTCAGCCATTCGCCTGCTCCTTATCCTTTCTCTCTTTGTCCTGCGCTTCGGCTGCGGCGCCATAAACACGCTTGGCCGGTGGCAGTTTGGTAATTTTCACGTCGCTGTACTCCAGGCGTGGTGCACCGTTCGGGTTATGGAACGCCAGCGTATGTTTCAGGAAGTTCACGTCGTCACGCTCGGTGCAACCTTCGTCGAGACGCTGGTGTGCGCCGCGCGATTCTTTACGGTTGAAGGCCGAGTGCGCCATACATTCGGCAACGTCCAGGCCATAGCCCAGCTCGATGGTGTACAGCAGATCGGTGTTGAACACGCTGGAGTTGTCGGTAATTTTGACGCGCTTGAAGCGCTCTTTCAGCTCCGCCAGCTTATCGATGGTTTTCTGCATCAGCTCCGGCGTACGGTAGATACCACAGCCTTCTTCCATCGACAGACCCATTTCATCGCGGATTTTCGACCAGTTCTCGCTACCTTCCTGCTTCATCAGGTTGCTGAGGCGGGTTTCCACGTCGCGGCCTTGTGCTTCCAAAGCGCTGCCGTTGGCCGGGCCACTTTCCAGCGCGCGGCGGGCTGCGTGTTCACCTGCCACACGGCCAAACACCACCAGCTCAGCCAGCGAGTTGGAACCCAGGCGGTTCGCGCCGTGCAGGCCAACCGAGGAACATTCGCCGACGGCGAACAGGCCTTTAATGCGGGTTTCACAGTTCTGGTCGGTTTCGATACCGCCCATGGTGTAGTGCGCGGTTGGGCGGACCGGGATTGGATCCTTAACGGGATCGACCCCCACGTAAGCTTTCGACAGTTCACAGATGAACGGCAGACGCTCCAGCAGTTTCTTCTCGCCCAGGTGGCGTAGATCCAGATAGACCACGTCGCCGCGCGGGGTGGCGATGGTGCGGCCAGCACGCCATTCATGCCAGAAAGCCTGCGACACTTTGTCACGCGGGCCCAGCTCCATATATTTGTTTCTTGGCTCGCCCAGCGGGGTTTCCGGGCCCATACCGTAGTCTTGCAGGTAGCGGTAGCCGTCTTTGTTAACCAGAATACCGCCTTCACCGCGGCAGCCTTCGGTCATCAGGATGCCTGAGCCTGGCAGGCCGGTTGGGTGATATTGCACGAACTCCATGTCGCGCAGTGGCACGCCGTGGTGGAACGCCATCCCCATACCGTCGCCGGTGACGATGCCGCCGTTGGTGTTATAGCGATAAACACGGCCTGCACCGCCGGTGGCCATGATGACCGCGTTGGCACGGATCTGCACGCGGGTACCTTCCATCATGTTCATGGCAACCACGCCGCGCGCCTGGCCATCATCCACCAGCACGTCCAGCACGAAGTGCTCATCGAAACGTTGGATTTGCGGGTACTTCAGCGAAGTCTGGAACAGAGTGTGCAGCATGTGGAAGCCGGTTTTGTCGGCGGCAAACCAGGTACGTTCAATCTTCATGCCACCAAAGCGGCGCACGTTGACCGAACCGTCTGGCTTACGGCTCCATGGGCAACCCCATTGCTCCAACTGGGCCATTTCACGTGGGCAGCTGTGAACAAAGTGATCGACCACGTCCTGCTCACACAGCCAGTCGCCACCGGCTACGGTATCCTGGAAGTGATAGTCGTAGCTGTCGTGATCCTGAGTGACTGCGGCGGAGCCCCCCTCGGCGGCTACCGTGTGGCTACGCATTGGATATACTTTAGATATCAGCGCGATTTTCAGTTGGGGATTGGCTTCCGCGGCGGCTATAGCGGCCCGTAAACCAGCTCCCCCGGCACCAATGATGGCTAGGTCGGCGTTAAAGGTTTGCACTGCACTCCTCCAATGTTCTCGTTAAAACGACAATTTAATTAATCTATGCTTAATATTTATAAAGGTGCTTCGGGTGCTAAGCTAAATTCAGTGACTTTTTAAACTAAACACTAAGGATAGATAACTGCTACCGAATATAGGGTTATCACTATACCTAAAGTTAAGTAGTAGAAATTTGATGTGATCGATTGTTTTGCCTTTTAAGCGTTACGCAAGAGGCATTCCTGCAAAAATAAGGTGTTGCCTCGCCTTTATCTTTGATTAGTAGGATTGTCGGTGGTTTATATGGCTTATATGTTTTTTATGATTTTAATGTAGACCAGCGCACACAATAGCCAAGAATTTGTTTGCATGAGAGGATGCGAGTAGACTGCACCCCCTGTTTGATTTCGGAGTAATTACCATGAGCGAAACGGCAAGCTGGCAGCCAAGTGCACCCATCGCCAATTTGTTGAAACGCGCAGCGATACTGGCTGAGATCCGGCGTTTCTTTGCCGATCGTGGCGTATTGGAGGTGGAGACCCCGGCGATGAGCCAGGCGACAGTCACCGACATCCACCTGGTCCCGTTCCAGACGCGTTTCGTCGGCCCGGGCGCGGCAGATGGCCTGACGCTGTACATGATGACCAGCCCGGAATACCACATGAAGCGCCTGCTGGCGGCAGGGAGCGGCCCGATCTATCAGATGGGGCGCAGCTTCCGTAATGAAGAAGCGGGGCGGCATCACAACCCTGAATTCACCATGCTGGAATGGTATCGCCCGCACTATGATATGTATCGCCTGATGAACGAGGTGGACGATCTGCTGCAACAGGTACTGGATTGCGACAGTGCCGAAACCCTGTCCTATCAGCAGGCGTTCCTGCGCCATCTGGATCTCGATCCGCTGTCGGCGGAGAAGGCGCAGCTGCGCGAGGCTGCGGCCAAGCTCGATCTGAGCAATATTGCCGATACGGAAGAAGACCGAGATACCTTGCTGCAACTGCTGTTTACCGTGGGTGTAGAACCCCATATTGGTCGTGATAAACCGGCATTCGTTTACCACTTCCCGGCATCACAGGCCTCGTTGGCAGAGATCAGCACCGAAGATCACCGTGTCGCAGAGCGGTTCGAGGTTTATTTCAAAGGCCTTGAGCTAGCGAATGGTTTCCGCGAGTTGACCGATGGCGATGAGCAACGCCAGCGCTTCACGCAGGACAATCGTAAACGCGTGGCGCGTGGCTTGCCGGAGCACCCGATTGATAACAACCTGCTGGATGCCTTGAAGCATGGTATGCCAGAGTGTGCTGGCGTGGCATTGGGCGTCGATCGTTTGGTGATGCTGGCGTTGGGAGCCGAAAGCCTGAGCGAAGTGATCGCGTTTCCGGTCAGCCGGGCATAACGTTTTCGCCTCCATGAAAAAGGGTTCGGCTTGCCGAACCCTTTTTGCTTTTATAGCCCGCCCGACTCGCGGCGCGTGTTGCGCGGTGGGGTTGAAGGCGGCGTGCGGCCATTACTGGTCATGCGCGACAGCGTTTCGGTGCGAACCTGGAACGGTGGGTATGGCAGCGTGATGCCGTGTTCACGGTAACCCGCCAGGATCAACTGATGGATCTCATGGCGTAACGGCATACGGTGGCCCATTTCGGCGGCGTAGATGCGCAGTTCGAAGATCTGAATACCCTGTTGCAGATCGACCAGATAGGCTTCCGGTGTTGGGTTATCCAGCACCAGTGAGCAACGCTCGGCCGAGTTGATCAGGATCTTGGTCACTTCTTCCGTATTCGCCTCTGCCGGTGCCGGGACGGTCAGCACCACACGGGTCAGCGTGTCCGACAGGGACCAGTTGATAAACTGTTCGGTGATAAAGGCCTTGTTAGGCACGATAATCTCTTTGCGATCCCAGTCTGAAATGGTAGTGGCGCGGGTATTGATCTTGGTGACGGTGCCCGTCAGGTTACGGATTGTCACCGTATCGCCGATGCGGATCGGTTTTTCAAACAGAATGATCAGGCCTGAAATAAAGTTGGAGAAGATCTCCTGCATACCAAAGCCCAAGCCCACGCTGAGCGCGGTGACCACCCATTGCAGTTTCGACCACTCGATACCGATCCAGGAAAAGCTGAGGATCGCCCCGAACAGCAGTAACAGGTATTTGGTGATGGTGGTAATGGCGTAGCCGGTGCCGGGCGTCAGATCCAGGTGCTGCAACACCGCCAACTCGAGTAATGCTGGCAGGTTACGCACTAGCTGCATGGTGACGATCAGCACCAGGATGGCGATCAGCAGCGCCCCCAAGGTGATTGGCTGAGCGATATCAATGCCATTCACCGTGGAGTTGACATCCCAGAGCTTGATATTTTCCAGGAAGCCGAAGGCCGAATGGATCTCTGACCACAGGACGATCACCGAGACCAGCGCCACCATCGTCAGGATCGAACGCACCAACCTCAGCGACTGGGCGCTGATGGCATCCAGATCGATTTCCGTCTCATCCACCTCAATCGCACCTTCGATGCTGTTAGGGGTATGTGAAGATTCTTCTTCGCCTTTGGCACGCTGCGCCAGGATATCGGCACGGCGCTGTTTGGCACGGTCAAAGGCGATGCGGCGGCGTTGGATCAGCATCCAGCGGCGGATAATGTGGTAAATCACCAACAGCAGGAACCAGATGGCAACCGAGGTCTCCAGGCGTGCCAGCAGTTTCTGTGCGGTGGTCAGATAGCCGACGGTGGAAGCCAGAGCGGCAATCAGCGGTGCGGAAAGCAACAGCCCCCACAACGCGGTATTAATCAGGTTTTCGCCGGAGCCTTTGTTATCCAGATACAGCGGAATACCGGCCCGCTTCAAGCTGTTGGTGACCAGCGCCAGCGCCAGACAGAGCAGAATGAAGCACAGGCGGCCAAGGGTATTGGCGAATTCGCGATCGTTGAGATTGTCGAAGGTGATCAGCGCCATAATCAACGGCACGATCAGCCAGATCGACATCTGGTAATAACGCATGGCGCGGGAAACCTGTTTCACCGGCCAGCGGAAATGCACGATGAACAACCCTTGCGGATGGGCGAAGGCGGCGCTGATCATACAGATCCACAGCACTGGCAGCGTGGCGGTGACGCCCTCACCGATGGCGACAGCAACCGGATATGGCCAGGCATTTTGCAAGCCGAAGCCCAGCGCTGCCCACAATACCGGCAGCGGCAAGGCCACCAGGATCGACCAAAATACGGTACGCAACGTCAGCAGGAATTCATCTTGCGTGACCTTGCCCACTCTGCTGCTGGCCCGCGCCAGAAACGCATGGTAATGCTTGCGCGAACTGATGCTGAAAATCACCAACAGCACCGCACCAAACAGCGGGATCAAGGTTTCCCGGCTAGTGACCATCATCACGAAGGCACCGCTGAGCTGCGTCAGGGTATCCAGTGACAGTACACGGGTCAGATCCTGTGCCACATTGAGCGGGTATGACAGGGTGATAGGGCTGACGTCTGGCACCCAGAACAGATAACGGTGCGCTGCATCCTGAATTTCGTTCAGCGCATCGACCAACTGGGTGTTGGCCACCTTCAGCTTGGTCAGCTCAAGGATCTGGGTATCGCAGCCGGACAGCAGCGAGTTCAACAGATCACGCTGGGTGCGTAGCTGGGCATCGACGATACGCTGCTGGGCGCTGGTCAGGGGGCTGCCGTCATCTTGTTTAAACTCTTTGGCTCGCTGTGGCAGGCTTTCCAGTTGGTTTTCAAAATTTAGGCGTTGAACGCGCAGATCGGCCATGGCGCTGTCCAACTGCCGGGGTTTTGGCATTTCTGGCAAGATGGCGACCTGGGCGCGCAGGGTTTCCCCCAGCGCAGTAGAGGCGCTCAACCATTGGGACTGCTCAATGATGGTGCTCAACGCCTGGCGTACCTGCAGCGTTTGTGCGGCGGCCTGGCGCTGTTGGGAAGAGATCAGATCCATCTGTTGCGCCTGATCGTTCAGCGCAGCAGAAAGTTCACGGTTGATTTGCAGCTGCTTGCGCAGGCTGGCGGGTAAATCGCCATTCTGTTCGGCCAATTGCTCGGTTTTTTCCAGCGCCCGTTCCGCTTCTCGCTGGCGTTGGCTGTTGAGGTTGTTACGTAGCGCCTGTAACTGGACATCAATTTTTTCATGCCGCGTTTTGTAGACATCGGCACGCATCCGCGCCAGTTCCTGCCGGTTATTGGCCGAGAGTTGAGCCAGGTCCAGCTCATCCACTTTCGCTTTACGTGCCGCTGCCTCTGCCTGTAACAGAGCAAGCTGCGCCAGTGCCAATGGCGTGGTTTGGTTATTGCCCTGAGCCTGTAGGCGGCGCTGAACTTCCGTTAACGCTCGCCGGGCTTCAGTTTGTTGCTGTGGCAGTTGGCTGAGAGAGTCGCTGATCTCGCGTGTCCGGTCCTGTTCCTGTTGCAACAGGCGGGCCTGTTCCAGCAGTTGGCTGCTGGTTTGCAGAATTAACTGTTCCAGATCGCTGGCGGGCAGGTTTTCGCCGTTGGGCAGGATTTTGGCTTCTTCGAGGGTGAGCTGGCGGCGCAGTTCCTGCGTCATCTTCGGGAAATCGTCAATAACCCGCTGATACTGCTGTGAATTGTCCTGCGACTCTTTGCGTTCGGTGAGCCAGTTGATGGCGCTTTGCAGCGCCTCAACCACCTCCGCCTGATTAGGCGCGTTTTTATTGCCCTCGGCCAGCTTCAGTTCTTGCCGTAACTGGGACTCGTTGGGGATCGCGGCGGCGAGAACCGGCTGGATCAGTAGCAGGCTGAGCAATAAAGCGATAATCAGGCGCACAGCATTAATTCCCTTCGAAGGTGGCGTCTGGTGCAGCTGTGGCTTCAGCAAAAGCCTGGCCCATCCGGGTTATGGTGCCGTTGTTCAGGTGCGGTGCGAACTGCACGCTGCCAGGTGTGAACAGGTTGATGACCGTGGAACCGAGTTTGAAGCGGCCCATCTCTTCACCTTTAACCAGGTGGATCGTGCCTTCCATGCCTTCGGCTGGATAGGTCCAGCGGCGGATGATGCCTTCGCGGGGTGGCGTGACGGTACCGGCCCAGACGGTTTCGATGCTGCCCACAATAGTCGCACCGACCAGGATCTGCACCATCGGCCCAAAGGCGGTATCGAATACGCAGATCACACGCTCATTGCGCGCAAACAGATTCGGCACGTTGGCGGCGGTCAGCGGGTTAACCGAGAACAGATCGCCCGGTACGTAGATCATTTCGCGCAGTATGCCGTCACAAGGCATATGGACGCGGTGATAGTCGCTTGGGGCCAGATAGGTGGTGGCGAACAGGCCGTTACGGAAAGGCTCCGCTAACAGATAGTTGCCAGCCAGCAGGGCTTCCAGCGTGTAATTATGGCCTTTGGCCTGGAAAATCTGATCGTCGCGGATCGCACCGAGCTGGCTGATGGCACCATCTGCCGGCAGTGCCAGCACGTGAGGCTCGGCTACGATCGGGCGTGCGCCATCACGTAATGGACGAACAAAGAATTCATTGAATGTGGTATAGGAGGCTAAATCCGGGTTCTGTGCTTCCTGCATCTGCACGCGGTAATAGCGGGCAAACGCTTTTACCACCAGCTTCGTCAGCCAGCCGGCCTTTTTATCTGCGCCCCAGCCCGCCAGGCGGGTTAACGCCAGCTTTGGCAGCCAATACTGTAATTTTATCTTGATGCTATCCAGCACATTAACCTCTTGAAAGGGGATATAAGGGCGGGGATGGCGATTAGCGCCACCCCCGCACTGTGGATCAGTTATCTGCGTCCGAGAAGTTTTTGCGGGTTTTAACCTGCGCCATGCTTTCCAGGATGCGGTGATAGTTGTCGAAACGCTCTTTGGCTATCGCGCCACTTTCCATCGCGGCGCGAATGGCGCAGCCCGGATCGGTGTCGTGGCGGCAGTCGCGGAATTTACAACCGCCTAAATAGTCGCGGAATTCGACATAGGCCTGGGTGACTTGCTCTGGCTCCAGATGCCACAGACCAAATTCACGCACGCCAGGGGAGTCGATAACATCACCGCCATGTTGGAAGTGATACAACCGCGCCGCCGTGGTGGTATGTTGCCCCAGGCCGGAGACGTCGGAAACCTGATTTACCAGAATTTGCTTTTCCGTCTGCGGCAGCAGAGCGTTCAACAGGCTGGATTTGCCCACGCCGGACTGCCCGGCAAAGATGCTGATACGGTCGACCAGTGCCTGTTCAAAGGCTTCCATCCCTTCGCGGGTCTGGCTGGACACTTCGAGAACGCGATAGCCAATATGGCGATAGATGTCCATCATTCCGTCGACCACCTTACGCGCTTCGGCGTCCAGCAGGTCGATCTTGTTGAGCACGATCAGAGGCTCGACTTGCAGCGTTTCGCAGGCGACCAGGTAGCGATCGATCATATTGAGTGAAAGTTCGGGCAAAATGGCCGACACGATGACGATCTGATCGATATTGGCGGCGATGGGTTTAACGCCGTCGTAGAAATCAGGGCGGTTCAGCACCGAGGTTCGTTCATGCACCGCTTCTACGATGCCTTTGACCCCCGCATGAGTGCCTACACCAGGGCGCCAGACCACGCGATCGCCGGTAACCAGCGAACGTAGGGTGCGGCGAATGTTGCAGCGATGCTGGACGCCGTCTGCGGCTTCCACATCTGCATGCATGCCAAAGCGGCTGATGACGATCCCGTCCTGCGGTTCGCCCAATTGGGAATCATCCAGCTCCGGCTTGTTGTCAGTACGCTTCAGGCGACGCTGATGGTTGGCCTGTACGCGGCGTTCTTGACCTTTGGACAGTTTGTTCTTACTCACTGAGCCTCACTTGAATCGGCATTTATCGCTCGGGGCGAGCAAAAAGGCTATGATACACGCTATTTTATATTAAATAACCGTTCTTGACCGCCACGCACGCTGGCATTAGCCGCGGGTTTGCCCGTGGTTTATTTATCTTTCGGCTTTTACGCAGGAAAAATCATGACAGGAAACGAAAACAACCTGATTTGGATCGATCTGGAGATGACCGGGTTGGACCCTGAACGCGATCGTATTATCGAGATCGCGACGTTGGTGACCGATGCCAATTTGAATATCCTTGCCGAAGGACCGGTGATCGCAGTGCATCAATCAGATGAGCAACTGGCGCGGATGGATGACTGGAATGTGCGCACGCATACCGGCAGTGGGCTGGTGGAGCGCGTTAAAGCCAGCCAGCATGACGATCGTGCAGCCGAGCTGGCCACTATCGCTTTCCTGCAAGCGTGGGTGCCAGCGGGTAAATCACCAATCTGTGGCAACAGCGTTGGCCAGGATCGCCGTTTCCTGTTCCGCTATATGCCGCTGCTGGAGGCCTACTTCCATTACCGTTATCTGGATGTCAGCACCCTGAAAGAGCTGGCGCGCCGCTGGAAACCGGAGATCCTGCCAGGCTTCAAGAAGCAGGGCACCCATCAGGCGTTGGATGATATCCGCGAATCCGTTGCGGAACTGGCGTACTACCGCGAGCATTTTATTCAGCTGTAGTCGGGATCAAGTTAAAAGGGGGCGGAGGATTAATCCACGCCCCCTTTTCTATTGCGGGGTTCTAGGGTTTGGCTTTAGGGACGAAGGGCGGTTTGGCAAACCAAACCAGCACGATGGCTAGCAGAAACACGCCAGCCAACGCATATGAAATATCATTGAAGGCGATCTGTGCGGCCAGTCATGAGCCTGCCACAATCTCGTCCCGCCTGAGAGCGGATAGCAAGATAGCGTTTATCGACATGATAAACAGTGTCAGCCCCAACCCCTGTAAACAGTTGAATCAGCGCGATATGCTGGAAATCAATATCAATGACAAAGTCTGAGTGCAGGTAAGGGGCCGTGGACAGCAGGATGAAAGTCCCGCAAAACAGGTTTTTGCCTATCCCGGCATGAAAATTCACCATTTAGGTGCTTAAAGCAGCAATCAAACAAAATTCGCGTTTTTTTGCTTTCAGGGGCTTGCGGCGAAAAGGATTTCTCGTATAATGCGCACCCCGTACCGATGAAGAATTTCGTTCTATTACACCATCGTTACGCCGGGCGGGAATAGCTCAGTTGGTAGAGCACGACCTTGCCAAGGTCGGGGTCGCGAGTTCGAGTCTCGTTTCCCGCTCCAACTTCAAAAATGCTGCTGATGTAGCATGATGAAGAAAAAGTAGTTAAAGTAACACCCATGCGACGCGGGAATAGCTCAGTTGGTAGAGCACGACCTTGCCAAGGTCGGGGTCGCGAGTTCGAGTCTCGTTTCCCGCTCCAAAAATTTCAAAGGCCATGCTGTTGATTGTTGGCCGGATGCTTCAAGCATATCAATGCGGGAATAGCTCAGTTGGTAGAGCACGACCTTGCCAAGGTCGGGGTCGCGAGTTCGAGTCTCGTTTCCCGCTCCAAATTTATCTCCAGTTAGATTCAATCCTACGCCGCTTCCGGTGTGACTTTCTTTCAGTTATACATACTCCGAAAATATGTTGTGAACAGAGTTATCCACAGATTCTGTACATAATACCTTCTGTGCAAAATTGCAACGCCTCACAAATGAAATTTATATCTTATTGATAATAATCAACATTTATTTCTTATAAAACGTTATCTCGATCACTTGCTCTTTTTGTGACGCTTGAAAGACAACGCATTTTTATTTTTATGCACAAATCCACAGGGAGAGTCTGAGGGTTTTCTAAGCATCCCTCGGTAATCCTTTCTCAACCGCCCGAATTAAACGTTTTTTCTGCATAGTCTGCACCTCAACCGCCAGGGCTTCACGGCGTGCAAGCTGTTGAGCCAGTGCCCAACTGATGTGCTCGTCCAGCATCGGATCCTGACCTTGCCGAGTCTGCAAGCTGATAACGATCTGATCCAGATAAGGGGCGTTGCCGAGTGCTACCGCGATATTGCGTAACCAGCGCAAATGGCCGATACGCCGGATGGCAGAGCCTTCGGTGATACGGAGAAACTTCTCCTCATTCCAGCCAAACAGCTCGATCAACTGCGGGGCATGCAGCGCAGCGCGGGGGCTGAAATCGTCTTCATCCGTCAACTGCGAGAAGCGGTTCCACGGGCAAATGAGCTGGCAATCGTCGCAGCCGTAGATTCTATTGCCCATCAGAGGGCGGAATTCTTCTGGAATAGCGCCTTCCAGCTCGATGGTCAGGTAGGAGATGCAGCGCCGGGCATCGACGGTGTAAGGGGCAACTATCGCACCGGTGGGGCAAGTGGTGATGCAGGCGACACAGCGGCCACACTGCTCTTCCTGCGGCTTATCCACCGGCAGGGGCAGATCGATTAACAACTCGCCCAGGAAAAACCAGGAGCCAGCGTCGCGGTTGAGGATCAGTGAGTGTTTACCAACCCAGCCGATGCCGGCTTTTGAGGCCAAGGCTCGCTCCATGATGGGGGCCGAATCCACAAAGGGCCGGAAATTCAGTTCACCGCAATAAGCCTGGATTTGATCGCCGAGTTTTTTTAGCCGTTGGCGTAGCAGCTTGTGATAATCACGCCCCAGCGCATAACGGCTAACGTAGCCCAACTGAGGGTTTTTTAACGTACTGGCGAACGCGGCTTTCGCGGGTAGATAGTTCATGCGCACGCTAATCACCCGCAGTGTGCCGGGCAATAATTCATGTGGCCGCGCGCGCATCATGCCGTGACGTGCCATCCACTCCATCTCGCCGTGGTATTGCTTATCCAGCCATGCCTGCAATCGGGGTTCTTCCGCGCTGAGATCGGTATCGCAGATCCCTACTTGCTGGAATCCTAGCGATTGCCCCCATTGCTTGATATGTTGGGCGAGTTGATCGAGATCGAGGGGGTGTGTCATGACGGGCCATAGTGAGAAACAATACTGTTCCAGTTTACCACACTCTGTTTGGTCTGCAGACTGGATCCGCCAGGCTGAACCTGCTGCTGCCGCAACGCTGGGCCTCTCCTTGTATTCGTTAATGGAGCGTGCCGGTGCGGCGGCTTATGAGCTGGCGTGCGACCAGTATCCGGCCAGCAGGCATTGGCTGGTGCTATGTGGGCATGGCAATAACGGTGGCGATGGTTATGTGGTTGCTTGTCTGGCCCGTGCGGCGGGCATCAAGGTGACGCTCATTGCCTGCGAAGGCGTTCGTCCATTGCCGCCAGAGGCCGCTACCGCCCAGCAAGCCTGGTTGGAAAGCGGCGGAGAAGTCCTGCCCGCGACCAGCCGTTGGCCAGAGGATGTCGATCTCATCATTGATGGATTGTTAGGCACTGGGTTGGGGGCGGCCCCCAGAGCGCCCTATGATGCCCTGATCGAAGCGGCCAACCGAGCCGATGCGCCAGTGGTTGCTCTGGATATTCCTTCTGGCCTGCTGGCTGAAAGCGGATCCGTACCGGGAGTCTCGATCCGTGCGGCCCATACGCTGACTTTTATTGCACTCAAACCAGGGTTGCTGACCGGGCAGGCTCGTGATTGGGTGGGGCAACTGCATTACAGTACGCTAGGATTGGTGGATTGGCTGGCAATACAGTCCCCGCAGATCGAGCGTATTACGGCTGGCGATTTGGGCAGATGGCTGAAGCCTCGCCGCCCTTGTTCTCATAAAGGGGAGCATGGTCGTTTACTGTTGGTGGGGGGCGATCACGGCTTTGGCGGGGCAATCCGCATGGCCGCGGAAGCGGCACTGCGGTCCGGCGCTGGGCTAGTGCGAGTGCTTACTCACAGTGAAAACATTGGGCCGCTGCTGACCGCTCGGCCTGAGTTGATGGTGCAGCGCCTGAGTGATGATATCCTGCAACAGGCGCTGGACTGGGCCGATGTGGTCGTGATTGGCCCGGGACTTGGCCAGGGCGATTGGGGCCGCAATGCGTTGCAACAGCTGCAAGCCAGTGATAAACCAACATTATGGGACGCAGATGCGCTTAACTTACTGGCATTACACCCCGAGAAGCGTCAGAATCGTATTATTACCCCGCATCCTGGTGAAGCCGCGCGATTATTGAGCTGCCGCACCGCTGATATTGAGAGTGATCGCTTACTTGCAACCCGCAGGTTGGTCGCGCAATTCGGCGGCGTTGTGGTGCTGAAAGGCGCAGGCACCTTGATCGCTGATGAGCATGGACAGATGGCGATCGCCGACGTTGGCAATGCTGGCATGGCATCCGGTGGCATGGGAGATGTGCTGTCGGGTATCATTGGCGGTTTGTTGGCACAAAAGCTGCCGCTGTATGATGCTGCCTGCGCGGGCTGCGTAGTGCACGGCGCAGCGGCGGATCATATTGCTGCAAAACAAGGAACAAGGGGATTACTGGCCACCGATCTGCTGGCGGTGATCCCTCATTACGTTAACCCTGAGTTGGCAAAATAGACATTATCGAATGAAAGAACTCGTTTTACCGCTGCCGGATGAGGCAGCCACAGTCGCACTGGGGGCCGTCTTGGCCCTGGCGTGCGATCGTGCCAGCGTGATTTATCTTTATGGGGATTTGGGTGCCGGTAAAACCACCTTCAGCCGCGGCTTTTTGCAGGCGTTAGGCCACCAGGGCAATGTGAAAAGCCCAACCTATACGCTGGTGGAACCTTATGCGCTGCAACCGTTGGCGGTCTATCACTTTGATCTTTATCGCTTGGCCGATCCGGAAGAACTCGAATTTATGGGTATCCGCGACTATTTTGCCCAGGACTCGATTTGCCTGGTGGAGTGGCCGCAGCAGGGTACCGGCGTGCTGCCCGATCCCGATCTGGAGCTGCATCTCAGTTACCAAGACGAAGGGCGTCAGGCGAAGCTCCAGGCGGTTTCCGCCTATGGCGAACAATTATTAGAAAGTATCCAGAGGCAACAAGGATGACGCAGCAATGATGTATGGGTTAAGAAGATTTGCTGTAATTGCCTTGCTTGCGTTGCTGGGGCCGTTTGGTGCCTGGGCGGCATCGTCCCTCTCGGACGTCAAAGTGACCAATGCTCAGCGTGAAGCCACGGTATCGGTGAGCTTTACCGGTCCTCCGGAGTATACCTTCGCTACGTTACATGGCCCGGATCGGGTGGTGCTGGACGTTACCCAAACGGGCAAGGTGGGCGGCCTGCCGTTGAACTTCAGCGGCCAAAACCTGGTAAAAAGAATTCGCTCCAGTCAGCCGAAAAATGCGCAAACCGTACGCTTGGTGTTTGATTTAACCCAACGTGCCAAAACCCGTGTGGCGACGCGTCAAGAGGGTAACAGTTACATTGTCGTCTTCACCATCACCTCAGAAGCCAAGACGACGACCAACACTGTCCGTAAGGCGCCGGTTCCTGTGCCTGTGCCGGTGGTGAGTGAGCCAGTACGTAAAGCGCCGGTCACGTCGAGTAGCGCCAATCCATTTACTCCGAAGTCGGCTGCGGTATCAGGCACGGCAACCAGCATTACCCCACGTAGCAGCCGGGTGTCCGCCGGTTCTGGCGATCGGGTAGTGGTGGCGATCGACGCCGGCCATGGTGGACAAGATCCTGGCGCTATCGGGCCAAACGGCCTGAAAGAGAAAAACGTCACCATTGCTATCGCGCATCGTCTGCGTGCGCTGTTGGATGCCGACCCGATGTTCAAAGCGGTGATGACGCGTAACGGGGATTACTTTATTTCGGTGATGGGCCGTTCTGACGTGGCGCGCAAGCAGGGGGCCAACGTGTTGGTGTCTATCCACGCGGATGCCGCGCCGAATCGCAGTGCCAAAGGGGCTTCGGTTTGGGTATTGTCCAATCGCCGGGCTAACAGCGAGATGGCCGGTTGGTTGGAACAGCACGAGAAACAGTCCGAGCTGCTGGGCGGCGCGGGCGATCTGTTGGCCAACAGCCAGGCCGACCCTTATCTGAGTCAGGCGGTGTTGGATCTGCAGTTTGGTCATTCGCAGCGCGTCGGTTATGACGTGGCCGTTAAGGTCTTGCAACAGTTACAGGTCGTAGGTTCATTGCACAAACGCCGTCCGGAACACGCCAGCCTGGGAGTGCTGCGTTCACCGGATATTCCATCGCTGCTGGTGGAAACCGGGTTTATCAGTAATAGCACGGAGGAGCGACTGCTGGGCAGTAGCGCATATCAGGATAAAATTGCACGGGCGATCCACAACGGCCTACGCAGTTATTTCCTGGCGCATCCGCTACAAGCCGACCCAAAGGTGGAAAACCGCCCGCTGGACGTCGCAGCGGCGGTTAACTCCACGACAGAGGATCTCAGACAGCCTGAGCCGGTGACCAGCCCGGCCAGAAGCAGCGCCAGTGTAGGAAAAACGCAGATCCATGTGGTGAAGCGGGCGGAAACGCTTTCCGGCATTGCCGATAGCTATGGCACCAGCATGGCGGCGCTACGTGAGCTGAACAAGCTGAAAAAAGACGGCGTCTGGGTTGGCCAGCGTCTGAAGGTCCCCGCTGGGAAAACGGCGGCAGCACCAGTTCAGGCCAAGGCCAAGGCAAAAAGCGCTAAACCGAGCAAACATAAGGTGACTCGCGGTGATACGCTGTCATCCATCGCTGCGCGATATGGCGTCAGCGTCAGCGAGCTTAAACGGGTTAACAAATTAAAGTCGGATGTTGCGCCGCTGGATCGGACGCTGATCATTCCGTAGGCTTGATGCCAACAACAGAGGGAGCCCCATGCCTATCCAGGTGTTACCGCCACAGCTAGCCAACCAGATTGCCGCCGGAGAAGTGGTCGAACGGCCTGCGTCGGTAGTCAAAGAGCTGGTAGAGAATAGCCTGGATGCTGGGGCAACGCGGATTGATATTGATATCGAACGCGGCGGGGCCAAACTGATCCGCATCCGTGATAACGGCTGCGGCATTGCCAAAGCCGACCTGGCCTTGGCCCTGGCGCGCCATGCCACCAGTAAGATCAGTACGCTTGACGATCTTGAGGCCATAGTCAGCCTGGGCTTTCGCGGCGAAGCGTTGGCCAGTATCAGCTCGGTCTCCCGTCTGATGTTGACCTCACGCACGGCGGAACAGAGCGAAGCCTGGCAAGCCTACGCGGAAGGGCGCGATCAGGCGGTCACCGTCAAACCGGCAGCTCATCCGGTGGGCAGCACGCTCGAAGTGCTCGATCTGTTTTACAACACCCCCGCACGGCGCAAGTTCATGCGCACCGAAAAAACCGAATTTGGCCATATCGACGAAGTGGTGCGGCGCATTGCGCTGGCGCGTTTCGATGTGGCGATCAACCTCAGCCACAACGGCAAGCTGATGCGTCAGTATCGCGCGGCAAAAGAAGAAAGCCAGCATGAGCGGCGTCTGGCCAGCATTTGTGGCCCTGCCTTCTTGCAGCATGCGCTGGCGATTTCCTGGCAGCATGGCGATCTCAGCATCCGCGGCTGGGTGGCGGATCCGCAAGGAGCGCGTCAGCTTGGCGAAATGCAGTATTGCTACGTCAACAGCCGGATGATGCGCGATCGGCTGATTAATCATGCCATTCGTCAGGCATATCAGGATCAGTTGAAAGACGATCAACTGCCTGCCTATGTGCTGTATCTGGAAGTGGATCCGCATCAGGTAGATGTCAACGTTCATCCGGCCAAGCATGAGGTGCGTTTTCATCAGGCTCGGCTGGTACATGATTTTATCTATCAGGCGGTTACCACGGTGTTGCAGCAGGCGGGTAATGCCGCGCTGCCATTGGCTGAAGAGTCCGCTGCGCAGGAGGCTCCCGCCTGGCAGCCGGAGAACCGCGTTGCCGCCGGTGGTAACCACTTCTCCCAGCCTGCGCCACAGCGTGAACGTCAGCCTGCTGAACTCTCCGCTGCCCGTGAACGTGCCCCGCAGCCAGCCTATCAGGCCGGTGCGGGTTACCAAAAGCGTGAAGGCGAGCTGTATGGCAAGCTGTTGCAGGCTACGCCGCCAGCAGATACGGTAAAACAGCCGCTGTTCCCGCCGGTTAACGCCGTGCAGGAAACACCGCTCGCCGGTAGTCAGCACAGTTTTGGCCGCGTTCTGATGATTTGCCCGCCGAGCTATGCGCTGGTTGAACAGCGTCAGCAGTTGGCGTTACTGAACCTGACCATGGCCGAACGTTGGCTGCGTCAGGCGCAGCTTTGCCCGCCTGAAGAGGGATTACGGCCACAGCCGCTGCTGATCCCGATTAAGCTGACGTTGAATAAAAATGAAGCGGCCGCCTGTGTGCAACATCAGGCGCTGCTGGTAAAAATGGGGTTGGAGCTGCAATCCGATCACGGCCGTGTGACTTTGCGCGCAGTACCTTTACCATTACGCCAACAAAATTTACAAAAGTTGATACCCGAGCTGTTAGGCTATCTGGCCGAACATCAGGAGATGTCGCCAACGGTGCTATCCATCTGGATCGCCAGCCAATTAGGCAGCGAACATGAAGTGTGGAACAGCTCGCAAGCGATACAATTGTTGACAGAAGTTGAACGACTTTGCCCGCAACTGGTCAAATCCCCTCCTGCCGCTCTTTTACAACCCGTTGATTTGCAGGCTGCATTGGCAGCACTTAAGCATGACTGAAATTGAAATGACCCCTCGTCCCCCAGCCATTTTTATCATGGGGCCAACGGCCTCAGGCAAAACCGCCTTGGCGATGGCGCTGCGTGAGCGCTTGCCCGTCGAACTGATCAGTGTCGATTCCGCCCTGATTTATCGCGGTATGGATATCGGCACGGCTAAACCCTCGGCGGAAGAGTTGGCCCAGGCACCACACCGTTTGATTGATATCCGCGATCCCGCGCAAGCTTACTCGGCGGCCGATTTTCGTGCCGATGCGTTGCGGGAAATGGCTGATATTACTGCCGCCGGGCGTATTCCGCTGTTGGTGGGGGGCACAATGCTTTACTTTAAGGCGTTACTGGAAGGTTTATCGCCGTTACCCTCTGCCGATCCCGCCGTGCGCGAGCAGATTGAGCAGCAGGCGGCGGAGCAGGGTTGGGAGGCTTTACACCGCCAATTGCAGGCGATAGACCCGGTTGCAGCCTTACGTATTCATCCGAATGATCCACAGAGACTCTCCAGAGCACTGGAAGTTTTTTTGATTTCGGGTAAAACTTTAACTGAACTGACTAAAATTTCGGGTGAATCGTTGCCGTATCATGTTCACCAATTTGCGATAGCGCCAGTCAGCCGGGAGTTGTTGCATCAACGTATCGAGCTGCGGTTCAATCAGATGTTGGCGGCGGGTTTTGAGGCGGAAGCGCGTGCACTTTTTGCACGGGGTGATTTGCATACGGATTTGCCTTCCATTCGCTGTGTCGGTTATCGCCAGATGTGGTCATATTTTTCTGGCGAGATTAGTTACGATGAGATGGTTTTTCGAGGTATTTGCGCAACACGTCAGTTGGCCAAACGCCAGATGACCTGGTTACGGGGTTGGGAGTCGGTTCGGTGGTTGGACAGTGAAAAGCCGGGAGAGGCTTTAGACTCGGTAACACAGGTTGTTAGTGCATAGGTTGAGTGATTGTGTACAATTGATGAGTATTCAGCGCGCAAATTTTTTAGGTCGTTTATTTTGAGCCGACAGGTTCTTGGTTAAAAACAACAAACAAATAAGGAAAAGATAGAATGGCTAAGGGGCAATCTTTGCAAGATCCGTTCCTGAACGCATTGCGTCGTGAACGTGTTCCGGTTTCTATTTATTTGGTGAATGGTATTAAGCTGCAAGGCCAGATTGAGTCTTTTGACCAGTTTGTCATCCTGTTGAAGAACACGGTGAGCCAGATGGTTTATAAGCACGCTATCTCTACCGTTGTTCCATCGCGCCCGGTATCGCACCACAGCAACACCCCGAGCAGCGGCGGCACCAGCAATTATCACCATGGTAACAACCCGTCTGCGCCGCAACAGCCGCAGCAGGAAAGCGATGACGCTGAATAAAGCGCGTTGCGAGTCAACCATGACGGGGAGCATAAGCAGCGCAGTGCTGTTTATGTCCCCCAAACTCGCGGTTTTGTTCCGTTTGAGAGGTTGCACGCTTGTTTGACCGTTATGAAGCCGGTGAGCAGGCCGTCCTGGTTCATATCTATTTCTCGCAAGACAAAGATACAGAAGATCTCAGTGAGTTCGAATCGCTGGTGTCCTCTGCGGGCGTTGAGGCTTTGCAAGTGGTTACTGGTAGCCGCAAAGCACCTCACCCAAAATACTTTGTCGGTGAAGGAAAGGCCGAAGAAATTGCAGATGCGGTGAAAGCCAGCGGCGCGTCTGTTGTCCTGTTTGATCACGCCCTTTCCGCAGCGCAGGAGAGAAATCTCGAACGTCTGTGTGAATGCCGGGTGATCGATCGCACCGGGTTGATTCTCGACATCTTTGCCCAGCGTGCCCGTACCCATGAAGGTAAGCTGCAGGTAGAGTTGGCGCAATTGCGCCATATTGCCACTCGTCTGGTTCGTGGTTGGACTCACCTTGAACGTCAGAAAGGGGGGATTGGCCTGCGCGGGCCGGGAGAGACCCAGTTAGAGACTGACCGTCGTCTGCTACGCGATCGCATCAGCCTGATCCTGCGCCGCCTTGAGCGGGTAGAGAAGCAGCGCGATCAAGGGAGACGAGCGCGTACCCGTGCCGATGTGCCAACCGTATCGCTGGTGGGTTACACCAACGCAGGCAAATCAACCCTGTTTAACCGAATTACGTCTGCCGGAGTGTATGTGGCGGACCAGCTATTTGCCACCCTGGATCCTACCCTGCGGCGTATTGACGTGGCGGACGTAGGCGATACCGTGTTGGCGGATACCGTAGGCTTTATCCGGCACTTGCCGCACGATCTTGTTGCCGCGTTCAAAGCGACACTGCAAGAGACGCGCCAGGCCTCTCTGTTGTTACATGTGATCGACGCTGCGGATACCCGGGTGGATGAAAACATTGAAGCGGTGAACTCCGTGTTGGCAGAGATTGAGTCGGATGAGATACCTACACTGTTAGTGATGAACAAAATAGATATGCTGGATGATTTTGTCCCGCGTATCGATCGCAACGAGGAAAATTTACCGATCCGAGTGTGGCTGTCCGCCGCCAGCGGTGAAGGTATCCCGTTGCTATTTCAGGCGTTGACGGAGCGCTTATCGGGGGAAATCGCGCATTATGAGCTGCGCTTACCGCCACAGGCAGGCCGTCTTCGTAGCCGTTTCTACCAGCTTCAGGCGATCGAAAAAGAGTGGAATGAAGAGGACGGCAGTATCGGCGTGGTGGTGCGTATGCCGATCGTGGAGTGGCGCCGCCTCTGCAAGCAGGAACAGGAACTGATTAACTTTATCGTATGATCATATCCTGTTACATTTGTGTGCCCGCTCAATAGAAGAGTGGGCTAAGCATTAGCCTGAAGTACCCAATCACAGAATAATGGAGCTAAAACATGGCGTGGAATCAGCCCGGTAATAACGGACAGGACCGCGACCCGTGGGGGAGCAGCAATAATAATGGCGGCAACTCTGGCGGTAACAATAAAGGCGGTCGCGATCAAGGGCCACCGGATTTAGACGACATCTTCCGTAAGCTGAGCAAGAAATTGAGCAGCCTGACCGGCGGTGGCAAAGGCTCCAACGGCAATAACAGCGGTGGAACGGGTTCAATCGGGCCTGGCTTCAGTGGCAAGATTGTCGGCATCGCTGCGGTTGCGGTGGTGGTGATCTGGGCCGCCAGCGGTTTCTATACCATCAAAGAAGCCGAACGTGGTGTGGTCACTCGCTTTGGTAAATTCAGCCATCTGGTGCAACCAGGTCTGAACTGGAAACCGACGTTTATCGATCAGGTTCGCCCGGTTAACGTGGAGTCGGTCCGTGACCTGTCCGCGTCCGGTGTGATGCTGACCTCCGATGAGAACGTGGTGCGTGTCGAGATGAACGTGCAGTATCGCGTTTCCGATCCGGCAGCCTATCTGTTCAGCGTAACCGATGCCAACGACAGCCTGAGACAGGCGACAGACAGCGCATTGCGTGGTGTTATCGGTAAATACACCATGGACAAGATCCTGACCGAAGGCCGTACTATCGTCCGTAGCGACACTCAGCGTGTACTGGAAGATACCATCCGTCCGTACAAAATGGGGATCACTCTGCTGGACGTCAACTTCCAGGCTGCACGTCCGCCGGAAGAGGTGAAAGCCGCGTTTGATGACGCGATCGCCGCACGTGAGAACGAGCAGCAATCCATTCGTGAAGCAGAAGCTTACGCCAACGAAGTTCAGCCGCGTGCCAACGGTGCTGCACAGCGCCTGCTGGAAAATGCGCGCGCCTACCAGGCCCAGACCGTTCTGGAAGCCCAGGGTGAGGTTGCTCGTTTCGCCAAGCTGTTGCCGGAGTACAAAGCCGCACCGGAAATTACCCGTGAGCGTCTGTACCTCGAAACCATGGAAAAAGTGTTGAGCCACACCCGTAAGGTGTTGGTGGCAGACAACAAAGGCAATAACAGTCTGATGGTGCTGCCACTGGATCAAATGCTGCGCGGTGCCGGTAAGCCGGTTACCGAAGGCAGCAAAGATGCCGGACAGAACCTTCTCGCCCCTGCGCCAGCCTCGACTCCTTCATCGGATGCGAGCACCAACAGTTCCAGCAGTGGTTCCATCATGGACCAACGCCGGGCGAATGCGCAGCGTAGCGACAACACACGCGTAGGGAGAGAATAATCAATGCGTAAGTCTTTCATAGTTATCCTCGCGGTGGTGTTGGTAGCCCTTTACGCCTCAATGTTTGTGGTTCAGGAAGGCGAGCGCGGCATCGTGCTGCGTTTCAGTAAAGTACTGCGCGACAGCGAAAACAAACCGCTGGTTTATGCACCGGGTCTGCACTTCAAGATCCCGTTTATTGAAACCGTGAAAATGCTGGATGCCCGTATCCAGACCATGGACAACCAGGCCGATCGCTTCGTGACCAGCGAGAAGAAAGACCTGATCGTCGACTCCTACCTGAAATGGCGTATCAGTGATTTCAGCCGCTACTACCTGGCCACCGGTGGTGGTGACGTTTCTCAGGCGGAACTGCTGCTGAAACGCAAGTTCAACGACCGTCTGCGTTCCGAGATTGGCCGTTTGGACGTGCGTGACATCGTGACCGACTCCCGTGGCCGTCTGATGGCAGACGTGCGTGATGCGCTGAACACCGGTACCGTGGGTGACGGCGAAGAAGCCGCCGCTACCGAAGCCGATGACGCTATTGCTTCTGCGGCAGCCCGTGTTGAGCGTGAAACCAATGGCAAACAGCCAGCGGTTAACCCGAACAGCATGGCAGCACTGGGTATTGAAGTGGTGGACGTCCGTATCAAGCAGATCAACCTGCCTGCGGAAGTGTCCGATGCGATCTTCCAGCGTATGCGTGCAGAGCGTGAGGCGGTAGCCCGTCGTCACCGTTCACAAGGTAAGGAAGAGGCTGAGAAGCTCAAAGCCACCGCCGACTACGAAGTGACCCGTACCATCGCGGAAGCCGAGCGTCAGGCGCGTATAACCCGCGGTGCGGGCGATGCGGAAGCAGCTAAACTGTTTGCCGATGCCTTCAGTCAGGATCCGGATTTCTACGCTTTCATCCGTAGCCTGCGTGCTTATGAAACCAGCTTCGGCCCTGGCAACCAGGACGTGTTGGTGCTGAGCCCGGACAGCGATTTCTTCCGCTACATGAAGTCGCCGGTTGCTACGCGCAACAGATAACGTCAGCATGATGGCGATCCCCGATAGCTTTCAGGCCATGGTTTGAAAGAACAGGGGTAGAACCAAGGCCCGTTTAAACGCGGGCCTTTCTTTTTTTGGGGGAAGGATGAATTCGACAATCTGGCTGGCGCTTGGGTTGGTTTTGGTGCTGGAAGGGCTGGGGCCGATGTTGTTCCCACAGGCTTGGCGTAAAATGGTTCAGGCAATGTCGCAACTACCCGATGCTACGCTGCGGCGTTTTGGTGGGGGATTAGTGGTTGCAGGCTGTGTGATCTACTACATGTTGCGTGCACACGCGGGGGTTTAAAGTTTAGCCGAAAAAGTACGCAATCGTATGCTAAAAGTGCTGAAACTGAAGAATTAGGGTGGTAGAATCCATTTTTAAGCAACCTGGTGATTTTAAAATGGGTAAGAACGTCGTCGTACTGGGCACCCAATGGGGTGACGAAGGTAAGGGTAAGGTCGTAGACCTGCTGACTGAACGGGCTCAATATGTTGTGCGCTACCAAGGTGGCCATAACGCTGGCCACACTCTGGTTATCAACGGTGAAAAAACCGTTCTTCATTTAATTCCTTCAGGTATCCTGCGTGAAAACGTGACCAGCGTCATCGGCAACGGTGTGGTTCTGGCGCCAGACGCGTTGATGAAGGAAATGGGTGAACTCGAAGCGCGCGGCATCCCGGTACGCGAACGTCTGTTACTGTCTGAAGCCTGCCCGCTGATCCTGCCTTATCACGTCGCCCTGGATAATGCGCGTGAGAAAGCGCGTGGCGCCAAAGCCATCGGCACCACCGGCCGCGGTATCGGCCCGGCTTACGAAGACAAAGTTGCCCGTCGCGGTCTGCGCGTTGGTGACCTGTTCGATAAAGCTACCTTCGCTACCAAGCTGAAAGACATCATCGATTACCACAACTTCCAACTGGTTAACTACTACAAAGTAGAAGCCGTCGATTACCAGACCACCCTTGACTATGTGTTGTCGATTGCCGATATCCTGATCGGGATGGTAGTTGACGTCTCCGAACTGCTGGACGGTGCGCGCAAGCGTGGCGATCTGATCATGTTCGAAGGTGCACAGGGTACGTTGCTGGATATCGATCACGGTACCTATCCGTACGTGACTTCTTCCAACACCACCGCTGGTGGCGTAGCAACCGGTTCTGGCATTGGCCCGCGTTACGTGGACTACGTGCTGGGCATCGTGAAAGCCTATTCTACCCGTGTAGGTGCAGGCCCGTTCCCAACCGAACTGTTCGACGAAACCGGCGAATACCTGTGCAAACAGGGTAATGAATTTGGTGCTACCACTGGCCGTCGCCGTCGTACCGGCTGGCTGGATGCGGTTGCCGTTCGCCGTGCCGTGCAGATCAACTCCCTGTCTGGCTTCTGCCTGACCAAGCTGGACGTGTTGGACGGCCTGAAAGAAGTGAAGATCTGTGTGGGTTATCGCATGCCGGACGGCCGCGAAATGACCACCACGCCGCTGGCTGCAGAAGGTTGGGAAGGTATTGAGCCAATCTACGAAACCATGCCGGGCTGGAGCGAAACGACGTTTGGTGTGAAAGACTACAGCAAACTGCCACAGGCAGCGCTGAACTACATCAAACGCATCGAAGAGCTGACTGATGTACCGGTAGACATTATCTCTACTGGCCCAGACCGTAGCGAAACCATGATCCTGCGCGATCCGTTCGACGCATAATCTGTTTACCTACTGTCACCAAACAAACCGGGCCAAGTCCCGGTTTGTTTGCCTCATGTATCCTCCCCGATGGCGTTTTCACCTCACAAAATCCTTTCGTTGCTCCGGTTGAGAGTCGGCTATGTACTAAATAATTAGCTGCGAACTCTCCGGCTGGTTTATCATCCAATAAGATAGTAAAGAAAATCGCCGAAAATCGGCAGATACCCAGAGGTAAACGTGCAGTTAACAAGTTTTACTGACTATGGCCTACGGGCATTGATCTATATGGCATCATTGCCTGCGGACAAAATGACCAGCATCTCTGAGGTTACGGAGGTGTACGGGGTTTCCCGTAACCATATGGTAAAAATTATCAATCAGCTGAGCCGTGAAGGCTTTGTAACCGCCGTGCGGGGTAAAAACGGCGGTATACGCTTGGGTAAACCGGCTGAGAGCATCCGTATTGGCGACGTGGTGCGGGCGCTGGAGCCGCTTTCGTTGGTTAACTGCAGCAGCGATTTTTGTCATATCACCCCAGCCTGCCGTTTGAAGCAAGTGCTCCAGCAGGCGGTAAAGAATTTCCTTGAGGAGCTGGATAGTCACACATTGGCCGACATGGTCGAAGACAATTCACCGCTCTACAAGCTTTTGCTTGTCGAATAAAGCGTTACTGAGAAGACAAGGCTCAGCGACACCCTGCTGATGACAACGGAGGAACCTCAATGTCACAAGATCCATTCCTGGAACGAGAAGCAGAAAAATATGAATCCCCAATTCCTAGCCGCGAATTTATTCTGGCCCATTTGGCGAAACGTGAAACGCCGGCCAGCCGCGAAGAGTTGGGCAATGAACTGAATTTATCCGGCGAAGAAGCGCTGGAAGCCCTGCGCCGTCGCCTGCGTGCGATGGAGCGTGATGGCCAGTTGGTCTTTACCCGCCGCCAGTGCTATGCCTTGCCGGAGCGTCTGGACCTGCTGCGTGGCACGGTGATCGGCCACCGCGATGGCTTCGGCTTCTTGCGGGTTGAAGGGCGTAAAGACGACCTTTATCTCTCCGCCGAGCAGATGAAAATGGCCATCCACGGCGATGTGGTGCTGGCTCAACCGCTGGGCGAAGATCGCAAAGGCCGCCGTGAAGCGCGTATCGTGCGCGTGCTGGTGCCCAAAACCAGCCAGATTGTTGGCCGCTACTTCACCGATGCCGGTACCGGCTTCGTGGTGCCGGATGACGGCCGCCTGAGCTTCGATATTCTGATCCCTGCCGATTCGGTCAGCGGGGCGCGGATGGGCTTTATGGTGGTGGTCGAGCTGACCCAGCGCCCAACGCGCCGCACCAAAGCCGTGGGCAAGATCGTCGAGATCCTGGGCGATAAAATGGGCACCAGCATGGCGGTGGATATCGCATTGCGTACCCATGAGATCCCGCATACCTGGCCACCTCAGGTGGAGAAGCAGGTTGCCGACCTCAGTGAGCAGGTGCCGGAAGCCGCCAAGAAAGGGCGTGTGGATCTGCGTCACCTGCCGCTGGTCACCATTGATGGCGAAGACGCCCGCGATTTCGATGATGCCGTGTACTGCGAGAAAAAACGCGGTGGCGGCTGGCGCCTGTGGGTCGCGATTGCCGATGTCAGCTACTATGTGCGCCCGCGCACGGCGCTGGATGACGAAGCCCGTAGCCGCGGCACCTCGGTCTACTTCCCGTCGGAAGTGGTGCCAATGCTGCCGGAAGTGCTTTCCAACGGCCTATGCTCGCTCAACCCGCAGGTCGACCGCCTGTGTATGGTGAGTGAGATGACCATCTCCGCATCGGGCCGTCTGTCTTCGTTTAAATTCTACGAAGCGGTAATGAGCTCCCATGCGCGCTTAACCTACACCAAGGTCTGGCATATCTTGCAGGGCGATCAGGAGCTGCGCGAGCAGTATCATCCGTTGGTCAAACACCTGCAGGAGCTGCATGCGCTGTATAAAGTGCTGGATCAGGCTCGTGCCGAACGCGGTGGTATCGCCTTCGAAACCGAAGAAGCCAAGTTTATCTTCAACGCCGAACGCCGTATTGAGCGCGTAGAGCCAACGGTACGTAATGACGCGCACAAACTGATCGAAGAGTGCATGATCATGGCGAACGTTGCGGCGGCACGCTTTGTTGAGAAGCATAACGAACCTGCGCTGTTCCGTGTGCACGATCGTCCAAGTGACGATCACATTTCCGCATTGCGCAGCGTGTTGAGCGAACTGGGCCTGACCCTGGGTGGCGGCCTGAAGCCGCAGCCGAAAGATTACGCCACTTTGATGGATGAAGTATCGGAACGTCCGGACCGTGAAATGCTGCAAACCATGCTGCTGCGTTCGATGAAACAGGCGATCTACGATCCGGAAAACCGTGGCCACTTCGGCCTGGCGTTGGCCTCTTATGGCCACTTTACTTCGCCGATCCGTCGCTACCCGGACCTGTCGTTGCACCGCGCCATCAAGTACGTGTTGGCGAAGGAGCAAGGTGAACAGAAAGAGCGCTGGACGCCAACCGGAGGCTGGCACAGCGATCTGGAAGAGATGCTGCAACTGGGTATGCACTGCTCGATGACCGAGCGCCGTGCCGATGAAGCTACGCGTAACGTAGCGGACTGGCTGAAGTGCGACTTTATGCAGGATCACGTCGGTGAAGTGTTTAGCGGCGTTATTGCCAGCGTCACCGGCTTTGGTTTCTTCGTCCGCCTGAGCGATCTGTTTATCGATGGTCTGGTACACGTGTCTACGCTGGATAACGATTACTATCGCTACGATAATATCGGCCAGCGTCTGATCGGCGAATCTTCCGGCATGGTCTATCGCCTGGGAGATACGGTGGAGATCCGCGTTGAGGCCGTGCATATGGACGAACGCAAGATCGACTTCGCCCTGGTTTCCAGCACCCGCAAACCGCGTGGTGAAGGCAAAACCGAGCGCGAACGTGCCAAGAATGGCGGCCAGCGTACGCTGCGCGACGGTGCTGGAGCGGGCCGCAGTCAGGCTCAACGTAAACGCCGTGGCGGCAAGACGCCTGCCAACTTTGAGCCAGACAGCGCCTTCCGTAAAAAAGATGGGGCCAAGGCCAAACCTGCAGACAAGGTGAAGCCAGACCCGAAGGCGAAAGCGAAAACCGATCCGAAGGCAAAAGCCAAAAAAGCGTCTGATAAAACCAAAAAGATAGCGGCCGCGACCAAAGCCAAGCGTGCCAGTAAGAAGAAAGGTGCCGAGCAGGGTTAACCTGCCGCACGTTATTATCCCCGGCCGGGTCATCCCGGCCGCACAGTTAAAAGAGCATCATGAGCGAAATTATCTACGGTATTCACGCTGTCAAAGCCCTGCTAGACAACGATCCACAACGTTTCCTGGAAGTGTTTATTCTCAAGGGGCGTGACGATCGCCGCTTACAGCCTTTGATTGCCGAGCTGGAAGCGACCGGTATTGTGATCCAGGTGGCTAACCGCCAATGGCTGGATGAGAAGGTCGAAGGGGCCGTCCACCAGGGCATTATTGCGCGGGTGCGTGAAGGGCGGAAATATCAGGAGAACGATTTGCCTGGGCTGCTGGAAAGCGTTGAAACGCCATTCCTGCTGGTGTTGGACGGCGTTACCGATCCCCATAACCTGGGGGCTTGCCTGCGTAGTGCCGATGCTGCCGGTGTCCATGCGGTGATCGTCCCACGCGATCGCTCTGCCCAACTGAATGCGACGGCGAAGAAAGTGGCCTGCGGTGCGGCCGAGAATGTCCCACTGATCACCGTCACCAACCTGGCTCGTACCCTGCGTTTGCTGCAAGAGATGAACATCTGGATCGTGGGCACGGCGGGTGAAGCCGACCACACGCTGTATCAAAGCAAAATGACCGGCCCGATGGCGCTGGTAATGGGTGCGGAAGGTGAAGGTATGCGTCGTTTGACCCGTGAACATTGCGACGAACTGATCAGCATTCCGATGGCCGGTACGGTTTCCTCGCTGAACGTCTCGGTAGCGACCGGTGTCTGTCTATTTGAAGCGGTGCGTCAGCGCAGCTGATGATTTAATAGGGGTGAAATCTGTCACCCCTACCTCTAATCTCCTATCTTGTGATCCCGCCAGCGGCAGAAATCCAGCTAATGACCATAATTACCCCTGAAGCGTTAATCAGGGAGCAATCTCATGGTCTGGACTACGCATACCGTCTTTAACCAACCCAAGCCCTTGGGCAACAGCAACCTCTTCCTGTCCGATACGCCGTTGCGTGAAGCGTTGCAGCGCGAGTTGGCGGGTTGGGATAGCGATGTTCTAGCCTCGCTTGGGCAACAGTTAGGCACGCAGGAGTCGCTGGAGTTGGGGCGGCTGGCCAATACCAACCCACCGGAGTTGCTGCGCTATGACGCTACCGGGCAACGCCTGGACGACGTGCGCTTTCATCCAGCCTGGCACATCCTGATGCAGGGGCTGGTCGCTAACCGGGTGCATAACCTGCCGTGGCAGGAAGATGCCCGTATTGGCTCCTTGGTGGCCCGTGCTGCCCGCTTTGTGTTGCACGCTCAGGTGGAGGCCGGCACGCTCTGCCCAATCACCATGACCTATGGCGCTATCCCACTGCTACAGCGTTCCCTGCCAAAAGAGTATCAATCCTGGCTATCCCCTTTACTTTCCGATCGTTATGACCCTCATCTGCTGCCCGGTGCACAAAAGCGCGGGCTGTTGATCGGCATGGGGATGACGGAAAAGCAGGGCGGCTCGGACGTGCTGAGTAATACCACCACCGCCGTACCGCTCGCTAGTCGAGGCAATGGGGAGGCCTATCGCCTGGTGGGCCATAAATGGTTCTTTTCGGTGCCGCAAAGCGATGCCCATCTGATATTGGCACAGGCGGAGGGAGGGCTTTCCTGTTTCTTCCTGCCTCGGCTCCTGCCTGATGGAACGCGTAACGCCATCCGTCTGGAGCGGCTTAAAGACAAGCTAGGCAACCGTTCCAATGCCAGTAGCGAAGCCGAGTTTCAGGACGCAACGGCCTGGTTATTGGGCGATGAAGGGGATGGCGTCAGGCAAATCCTCAAGATGGGGGGGATGACCCGTTTCGATTGCGCTTTGGGTAGCCATGGACTGATGCGCCGCGGCCTTTCGGTGGCGCTGTACCATGCCCTGCAACGGCAAGCGTTTGGTAAATGCCTTATTGAACAGCCATTGATGCGGCAGGTATTGGCCCGCATGGCGTTACGGCTTGAAGGGCATACCGCTTTACTGCTCCGTTTGGCGCGAGCCTGGGAAAGCCGGGGGGATGAAGGCGAAGTGGTCTACAGCCGCTTACTGACCCCGGCGGCAAAATACAGTATCTGTCATCAAGGCGCGGCATTTATCGGGGAAGCCATGGAAGTGCTGGGAGGGATCGGCTATTGCGAAGACAGCGAGTTGCCGCGTCTGTATCGAGAAGCACCGGTAAACAGCATTTGGGAAGGGTCGGGCAACATCATGTGCCTGGACGTCATGCGTAGTCTGCATAAGTTGCCTGGTGCGCTAGAGTTGCTGCAGCAGGAACTGTTGCCGGTGCGCGGGCAGAACCGGTTGTTCGATCGCGCCTGGCGGCAATGGCAACAGCGTATGCGCCAACCGCGTGAAGAAATGGGGCGTTTGTTAACCCAGCAGTTATTCGATCTGTGCTGTGCCGCCCAACTGCTGCAGCATGCCAGCCCGCCAATTGGGGAAGCCTGGTGCCACTTAACGCTGGATTATCGTGGAGATAGAGTGTTGCCCGCGGAGGTGTGCGATACGCTGCTCCAGCGGGCTATGGGGGGATAAACAGGAACTCGGGGCTTATAGCCTAGAGGGAAATGCCATCAGATAATATGCTGATGGTATTGGATGTATAATTTCCTGTCTGATTTCAGCTTGAATGATTAATTATAGAAATATCTCGCATGATATTAATTTCGTCTGAGCGCCTAAGATGTGTTCTGCTGTAATTTTAAGGATGATTCTCGTTAATGTGCGGGATATACCCTTTTTTGGGTTCTGCTTAACTAATTGGCTGAGTGGGTAACAGGTTGTATGTTACATTTTTAATGTAATGGAGATTAAGCACGGCTCGTGAGTGCCAATCTGTGCTAATTATTTATTTGGGAAAGTCTTTTTTTATTGCGGCTTGTTCGCGGCAATCTACTGACTTTCCTATTGTGTAAAAGGAATTCACAGCATGACATATAGTAATTACTCGTCCACAACCGATTTATCGACACGTAAGGAAAAGAGCAATTCATCTCTACGGATGAATCTTTCGCCACTCTACTTTGCCGGGCTGCTGGCTTTTGGCTGCGTCTCCGAGGCTAATGCGGCAATCGTTGCCGACGCTGGGCAGGCCTCTAGCCCTGGGGTTAATGCCGGGGCGAATGGTTCGACCGTGGTGAATATTAACGCTGCGGGTAAAGGGGGTGTTTCGCATAATATCTTCAACCAGTTCAACGTTGATAAAAACGGTGTGGTGCTGAATAACAGCGTCGATGGTGCGAATAGCCAACTGGCGGGGAGTCTTGCGGGTAATGCGAATTTAAGCGGTGGGGCGGCCTCGGTGATCCTTAATGAGGTCAACTCTAATCGGGCCAGCGTGTTAAATGGCATGGTGGAAGTTGCAGGTCAGCAGGCTCAGGTAATTATTGCCAATCCGGCCGGTATTACCTGTAGCGGCTGCGGATTTATTAATGCCGGCAGAGCAACGCTGACCACCGGTACTGCCCAGATTGCCGATGGTGCCATACAGGGATATAAAACGGAAAAGGGCAGCATTGTTATTAATGGCAATGGCCTGAACAGCGGTGACAGTAATTATACCGATTTGATTGCCCGCTCCGTGGCGATTAATGCCGGTGTCTGGGCCAAGGATTTGAAAGTGACCACTGGCCGTAATAACGTCAATGCGGATAATACCCAGGCGACTGCGCTGGCCTCGGCGTTGGGCAGACCCGGTGTCGGGATTGACGTTGCTGCTTTGGGGGGGATGTATGCCGGCAAGATCACCTTGGTGGGGACAGAAAGCGGAGTGGGCGTTCGTAATGCCGGTACCATCGCGGCTTCCACTTCAGATCTGATGATGGACGTTAATGGTGTGCTGGATAACCGTTCAGGGACCCTATCCGCCGCACACGCCAACAAACTGAACACCGCAGGTACTATTAATAATACCAGGGGGAAAATCACCGGTGGTAACGGTGGTATCACTATCAATACCCATAAAAACCGCCTTACCAATACCAACGGCAACATAGCCGCCATCGGCTCTGTGAGCATCAATAGTGGGCAATTGAACAATACCAACGGTATGGTGCAATCCGGTTCACAGATTACTATCGATACCAATGGGCAGTTGCTGACCAATACTGGCCGCAATAACGATACCGGCATTTACAGCACCTTGGGTATGACCCTGAAAACGGGTCAGTTGAACAATAACAATGGCCTGATCACCACCAGTGGTAACTCCACTATCATCAGCGGTGCGCTGGATAACCGTAATGGGCAGATTTTTGCCTTTGGTTCTTCGTTGTCCGATCTGTCGATGACCGTTGGCGGCACGCTTGATAACCGTGGCGGCGAAATAGCGGCTCAACATCACGTAAATCTGTCTACCAGCAGTGCGTTGAACAATAGCGCTAACGGCAAAATGAGTGCGGGTGATGATTTTAAGCTGACAACAAACAACGCTGCGCTCAATAACACCAACGGCTTGATTGAGTCGGCTGGGGCGTTGGATATCAACAGTGGGCTACTCACCAATAGAACCGGTAGTCTGCAAGCGACCAAGATGCTGAACGTAAACACCAACGGCAGTAACCTGCTCAACGAGGGTGGGCAGATCTCTGCAATGGGGGATATCCAGCTCGCCAATATCAACGCCATGGACAACCGGGATGGCAGTGTTAGCGGTGAGGGTAAGCTGTTACTGCGAGCAAACAGCCTGGATAACCGCACGGGTGGGTTAACCCTGGACAAGGGCAATGACGTTCGCATCCAAAATGCCCTTAATAACAACTATGGCGTGATCCGTAGCGCGCTGGGTAGCACGGAGGTGTACGCCAGCACGGTCAACAACAATGCGGGCTTGTTGGGGGGGCAGGAAGTTCATGTGCATACCGACACATTGCGCAATGACGAGGGGCTGATTTATGCCGATAAGACGGCAGAAATAAAGGCGGTAACTCTCTATAACCGTAATGGTGAGAATTTTGGTCGAGTGATGGGGGTGCATATCGATATGCCGGAAGACACCCAAGGAGGCATTATCAGTATGGGCGATCTGAGTATGGCCGGTAACCGGGTGTACAACAGTCGGGGGTTGATTGCTGCCAGCGGCGGCAACTTGAACATGCAGTATGCTGGCAACGTGGATAACAACCGCGGCACCCTTTCAAGTGTGGCTTATCTGTCGCTGCTGGCTAACCGCCTGGATAACGGCAATGGCACAATTTCTTCAACAGGTAGCAGTAGCGTAGAAGTGACTTCAGCCTTTACCAACAGCGGTTTAGTCCATGGTAGTGAAGGGCTGGATATTCGCGTCAACGGGGCGTTGACCAACAGCGGTCAATTATGGTCCGACAAGGTCACCACGATCAACAGTCAGAATTTTACTAACCGGCGTGGTGCGGTGATCGGCGGCCTGGAAGGTGTGAAACTGAACCTGACGGGGAGATACACCAATAACGGTGATGTAAGTGGGCCGGTAATCAAAGAGTAATTGCGCAAACTCCCTTACGGGTGCTTATATCAGGCACCCGCTTTTACTTCTATCTCAGAGCTGGTGCTACCGATAAAGTATCGCCTGTGAATACCACTGGCCCGGCACGATGGTTTCACTGTTCATGATGATCATGTAATAGCGTGCCCCGCTGGTGTTAGCTTTGCGCTGGATCTCGGCTTCCACGTTCATCGGGCTGCCATGCACTAGCGCGCTGATCGTCCCCATCTTCTCCAACTCGGTGGTTTGGGCGCGGGTGATCTCTTGTGCCTGAGAGGTAGGCGGCGGTGGGGGTTTGGGCGTGGTTTTAAATACGCTGCAGCCGGATAACAAACCAAACAGCAATAGGGTGATCAACGAACGGGAAAGATTCATGCTGGCCTCATCGCTATTTAGCATAGAGTAGAACGGTTTGAACTACGGTTTCGGGCCGATATTTGCCATCATAGAGAAGATTGAGCGCAGGGGGAATACATGATCGAGATCCATGATGAGCGGGTGGGTGACGTTGCGGTGATCCATGCGGTGCCAGCCGGGCGCTATGATCAGCCGTTACCCACGATCTTTTTCTATCACGGGTATACCTCATCGAAAGAGGTGTACGCCTATTTTGCCTATGCATTGGCCAAGGTCGGTTTCCGGGTGGTGCTGCCCGATTGCGCGATGCACGGTGAGCGGTTTGATGGTGATGAAGCCCGGCGGTTGGCGCATTTCTGGGAAATCCTCAAAAGTAACATCGATGAGTTACCCGCTCTCAAAACGCACTTTGAGCAGCGTGGGTTAATTGCCGGGGATCGCATTGGCGTGGCGGGCGCTTCGATGGGGGGCATGACCACTTTGGGTGCCTTTACCCGTTATCCTTGGGTGAAAGCGGCCGCCAGCCTGATGGGGTCGGGCTACTTTACGTCACTGGCGCAGACGCTGTATCCGCCATTGGATGCGCATGGCCAGCCGCTGGAGCAGTCCGCGCTCATGGCACGTCTTGCACCACTGGCCGCTTATGAAGTTGAACATCATTGGGAGAGTTTTGCCGAGCGGCCACTGTTGTTATGGCATGGCGAAACCGATGATGTGGTGCCTGCGGTGGAGAGTGAGCGCTTGGCCGGTGAGTTACGCCAGCGCGGCCTGGATCGGAGGTTGACCTACCTCACTGAAGCGGAAGTACGCCATCGTATTACCCCTGGTGCGTTGAACGCTACCGCAGCTTTCTTCCAGGATTCACTGTAAAAAGCCCCCGAGGGAGGGGGCAAGGCATGACTTTTACTGATCGACCGCCTCTTGGTGCGGCAGGGTTCCCTGGTGCTGCATTTTTCGGTTAGCGATAAAGCTCGGCGCTGACGTGGATAGACGCGGTGCTGCCTGGCTCATGTAGCGCAACAATCCGGTAAGCGCTGGCGCCGCGTTGATCGGCAATCTTGTTGATTTGGGACGTCGCGTCGTCGGGTGAAACCACTTCCTGAGTCAGGCTGACGAAGCCAATGCTTTGGCGCTCTGCGGCCTGGTGTGCGGTGATCTCAGTGGCGGCCATGGCGTTGGCGGAAAGCAGCAACGCGATAGCGGTAGCGATGGTGATACGTTTCATAGACACCTCTCTTAACCCTTTGCTACAGCGGCGTGTCACTTGGCTCGCTGCCGATATACTGTTCATTAAGCAAAAAGTTATTTATCAATCTTGAATAACTGCAACCCTTTATCGCTGCGCTTTCTGCGGCGGATAATTTAACTCTAGTCCGATAGTCAGGATTAAAAAGGGGGAGATTTTGATGGCCTTGTTCAAATAAAATGATAATGATTTCCAGTGGGCCGATGATTTTGTTGAAGGATTTTTAAAACCTATGGATCGGCATACATCGCTTTTTCTGTCAGCAAATCGTGCTATTTCTCGTGGCCTTACGCATAAACCTCAATAAATCCTACTCAGTCCTTGAGTTCCCCCCCTTGCGCCGGTATGATTACGCGTCATTTTTCAGCCGCACACATACACACGTTCCTTGCTTCCATGGGCCGCGGTTGACCCTGACAGGAGGCTGAATAATCCGTAAGGAGCAATTCGATGCGTCATTACGAAATCGTTTTTATGGTCCATCCTGACCAAAGCGAACAGGTTCCGGGCATGATCGAGCGTTACAGTGCTACCATCACTAACGCGCAAGGTCAGATTCACCGTCTGGAAGACTGGGGCCGCCGTCAACTGGCTTACCCGATCAATAAACTGCACAAAGCCCACTACGTTCTGCTGAACGTTGAAGCTCCGCAGGAAGCGATCGATGAGCTGGAAACTAACTTCCGCTTCAACGACGCCGTTATCCGTAGCATGGTTATGCGCGTTAAGCACGCGGTAACTGAAGCATCTCCGATGGTTAAAGCGAAAGACGAACGTCGTGGCGATCGCCGCGAAGACTTCGCTAACGAAACCGCAGATGATGCAGATGCTGGGGATTCTGAAGAGTAATTGCTGTCGTGACGGCTAATCGTCTGGTGTTGTCTGGCACAGTGTGCAAGACGCCGGTGCGAAAAGTGAGTCCTTCCGGGATACCCCACTGCCAATTTGTGCTTGAGCACCGATCGTCGCAGATGGAAGCCGGATTCAGCAGGCAAGCATGGTGCCGAATGCCCGTGGTTGTCAGCGGACAACAGTCACAAGCTTTAACTCAAAGATTAACGGTCGGCAGTCAGGTTACCGTTCAAGGCTTCGTTAGCTGCCATCAAGGGCGCAACGGGCTGAACAAATTGGTCCTGCATGCCGAGCAGATTGAATTGATAGATTCTGGAGACTAGCCAAATGGCACGTTATTTCCGTCGTCGCAAGTTCTGCCGTTTCACCGCGGAAGGCGTTCAAGAGATTGACTATAAAGACATCGCTACGCTGAAAAACTACATCACTGAAAGTGGTAAAATTGTCCCGAGCCGTATCACCGGTACTCGTGCAAAATATCAGCGCCAGCTGGCCCGTGCTATCAAGCGCGCGCGCTACCTGTCTTTGTTGCCGTACACTGATCGTCATCAGTAATCGGCCACTGTCCATTAACGACTTTGAGAGGATAAGGTAATGCAAGTTATTCTGCTTGATAAAGTAGCAAACCTGGGCAGCCTGGGTGATCAGGTTAACGTTAAAGCGGGTTATGCCCGTAACTTCCTGGTACCACAGGGCAAAGCTGTTCCTGCTACCAAGAAAAACGTAGAGTTCTTCGAAGCACGCCGTGCTGAACTGGAAGCCAAACTGGCTGACGTTCTGGCTGCTGCTGAAGCTCGCGCAACCAAGATCAACGAACTGGGTTCAGTCACCATCGCGTCTAAATCAGGCGACGAAGGTAAACTGTTCGGCTCTATCGGCACCCGCGACATCGCTGACGCAGTTACTGCGGCAGGCGTTGAAGTTGCCAAGAGCGAAGTTCGTCTGCCGAACGGCGTTCTGCGTACCACTGGTGAGCACGAAGTGCACTTCCAGGTACACAGCGACGTGTTCGCACAGCTGAATGTAGTTGTGGTTGCTGAAGCTTAATCGGCTTTAGTACACCAAGTTAAAACGCCAGCCTAGTGCTGGCGTTTTGCTTTTCAGCGCCGGGTAAAACGCGCTACTCTGAGGCCATCTGTTGGCAAGGAGAGGCGAAAATGGCAGAAATTATCTTACAGCGAGTCTACGATTTCAGCGGCCCGGCACCGGAGCACTGTTATCTGACCGACCGGCTATGGCCGCGCGGTGTGAGTAAGGAAAGGTTGCAGGGCGTCATCTGGCTTAAGCAGGTGGCACCGGATACGGCGTTACGCCAGTGGTTTCATCAGCATACCGACCAGTGGGATGAGTTTGTTGCACTCTATCGCCAACAGCTGGTCGCCAATGAGGCCTGGCAGCCGCTGGTGGCGTTGTTAAAGCAAGGTGAGCCGTTGACCCTGCTGTATGGCAGCAAGGACACACAGCACAACCAGGGGGTTGTACTGCGTGATTTTTTGCTGGACCAGCTTAAAGATTAGCGAATGCGCAGGTAGCTGCCATCGCTCTGGCGGCGGAACAGGGCTTCCCTGTTATCCACTGTGGTGACTGAGAGCGCGGTGATCACACCGTTGGCATTGCGTTCGACACGCACTTCTTGCCCGGCCTTCAGATTGCTGAGTGGCTTATCGTTGCCTTCAACTCGCGCCATGGCAAACACCTCGTTCACCGGCAGGTTGTTGTCACGGAACAGCTGCGCCAGAGTTTGGCCAGCCTGGATCTGATAACGCTGCCAGCTATCGCTTTCGCCTGCCGTTTGCTGACCATCGTTTTGTAACTGAGCCTGCAACGGTATCTGGTTTTCCTGGCTGGTAACCGGGAACGGACGTGCGTTATCGTCGGAATACGGCCAAAGCAGCGACAGTAGCAGGATAGCACCAAAAATAATCACCCAACGGCGGTGAAAATAGGGCAAAGGTTCCATCCAGTGGAGGCTGTCCGGCAGGTGCCATATTTTCAGCAACAACGCTTTAAGCCTTTGCCCCTTGCCGCTCTGCTGTGGCGGTGGTGAGTCCGGCTCATCGGTGGTTGCTGGCGTTTCCGGTGCCGGGCCAGGCTTCAGGCGTTGGCTCAGGTTCAGCCAGGCGCGCAGCAATGGCTGGTAGACACGGGTGGTTTTCCTTCTCCTGGGCGCGATTCTGCCCATGGTGACCTCTCTTCAACTGCGTAAAATTGTCACTTTACAAAAAGTGTATCGCTGACCCCAGTATACCCTATGGTTTCAAGCCGCAGTGCACTTGTGCACCTTGAGGGGCGAATAGTCTCTGTACTGCGCCACTACGGTGCCAGCCTTGAGCCGTACCGGGTCTATATCGCTAACTGTTTGAAGCGATTGGTAGCCGAGAGAATAATGACACCAAACGTTAACAGCAGGTTATTGTTTCTTTTTCTACGACAAAAGTCATCATTCTCCACACAAGATTTTACCCGGCTTTGCCGCGCTGTTATGCTGCGCTTTCGACTTTTTACAGACTAAAGGAAAACCCCATGACAACCCCTTCTTTTGATAGCGTTGAAGCGCAAGCAAGTTACGGGATTGGTTTACAGGTCGGTCAGCAACTGCAAGAGTCCGGCCTGCAAGGTTTACAACCAGAAGCTCTGCTGGCTGGCCTGCGTGACGCGCTGGAAGGGAATGCCCCGGCGGTTCCGGTAGATGTGGTCCATCGTGCGCTGCGCGAAATCCACGAACGTGCGGATGCTGTTCGCCTTGAGCGCCAGCAGGAGATGGCCGTTGAAGGCCAGAAGTTCCTGGAAGATAACGCCAAGCGTGACGAAGTGACGCTGACCGAGTCTGGCCTGCAGTTCTCCGTGTTGGAGCAGGGCAATGGCCCAATCCCATCACGTCAGGATCGCGTGCGTGTGCATTACACCGGTCGCCTGATCAACGGTGATGTGTTCGACAGCTCCGTTGAACGTGGTCAACCTGCCGAGTTCCCGGTCAGCGGCGTGATCCCAGGCTGGATCGAAGCCCTGACGCTGATGCCGGTTGGCTCCAAGTGGCAGCTGTATATCCCTCACAACCTGGCCTATGGTGAGCGTGGTGCAGGCGCATCCATCCCGCCATTCAGCGCGCTGGTGTTTGACGTTGAGCTGCTCGAAATTCTGTAATCGGCTTCTAGTGTTACAGTAAGGGCGCCTCACGGCGCCCTGGTTTTATTTGCCGCTCAGTGCGCGTGGGAACAGCAGGTTGTTCTCCAGATGGATATGCTCCATCAGATCGCTGATAAACGTATTGATACCACTGTACAGCGCCTGCCAGGTATTGCATGCCCCATCAGGTGGCGTGACGTTGTTGGTGAGGAATTTCACCACCTCCAACTGCTCGCCAGCCTCATCATGTTCATGTTCCATCACCGAAATCGGCCCTGCCGCCTGTTGCCCCATGCCTTGTTTAATCAGCGGGAACAGGATCTGTTCTTCCTTCATCATGTGATTTTCCAGATCGAGCCGGATCAGGTTTAGCTGCTTGGCCAGCCCGCGTGGGCAGGTGGGCTTGTCGCCGTGAACGCGTTCAACCTTTTCCGCCATCAACACCAGTTCTGACAGCTGTTCACGGTGGCGTTGGTGGAAGCGTGGCAGGATGTAATCGATGATCTCAGCCAGTGGAGCCTGGCGCCAATCGCGGGTATCCACCGGGTCTGCAGCCAGAGCGGCCAACTCACTTTCCAACTTATCCAGATCCAGTTCTTTGCGGCTGGCAGCGCGCTCAAGGGTTTGTTTACCCCCGCAGCAGAAGTCCAGATCGTAGTCGCGGAACAGCTTGCTGGCACGTGGGATTGCGATGGCGAGTGCGCCTAGGGATTGGTTACGGTAATCCATGATGATGCCCCTTTAAAGGAAGAAAACTATAACATGCATTTTAAATGCAATTTAAAGGGTGCGCCATGGTTAAAAAGGGGTAGAGGCTAAAAGGCGCGCCGTAACGCGCCTAACGCTCAATTATTTGGCTTGTAGGTCGATCTTATACAGCTCAAAGCCGATGCTGTCGTTACCCGCCGATTTCATAGGATACTGGGCGTTATCCTTAATAAATGCAGCAGCCTTCTCGCTAGGGGAGGTCTCAAAGCGGATATCCAGCGGCTGTGGGCTGTGGAAGCTGGCCAAACGCCAGTTATTGTCCGCCTGTGGATGCACCGCGCCGTGCTTCTGGGTTTCTTCGCTGATATAGGCCGCCAATACCGCGCGGTTCTCATCCGGTGAAGCAAAGGCAATATGCTTATCGCCCGTTCCGGCAAACTTGCCGCCGTAGGCGCGGTAGTTGTTGGTCGCAACCAGGAACTGGGCGTCAGGATCGATCGGCTTGCCCTTGAAGGTCAGCTGCTTGATACGCTCCGCCTGGTCATTGATCAGCGTACATTCTCCGTCGTAACGTGCCGGTTGGCTGACGTCGATCTGATAATTGACGCCGTCGATCACGTCGAAATTATAGGTGCGGAAACCGTCCCAATTGATCAGCCCCTGCGGTTTTCTGCTGTTAACGTCAATTTGGTTGAACTGCCCGGCGGAGCACTCTAGCCACTCTTTCACTTCCTTACCGCTGGCTTTCACCACCACCAAGGTATTGGGGTAGAGATAGAGATCGGCGGCATTGCGGAAGGTGAGCTGGCCTTTTTCTACCTCGACAAAGCTGGCGGGATCGTTCTTGCGGCCACCCACTTTGAACGGCGCAGCTGCGGCCAATACCGGCAGATCGGCCAGATCCGGATCGCCTTGAATATAGTGCTCAACGTAGGCTCTTTGCGCATTGTTGACGATCTGCACGGTAGGATCGTCCTGGATCAGGGCCAGATAACTGTACATATTGCCGTCGGACTTGCCGATAGGCTTGCTGACGAACTCACGCGTTCCGTTATGATCTTCTTCTAACACTTTGACCAGTGCGGGATCTTCCGCTGCCAACGAGCGCTTGTTCTCTTTGTCATAAACCGGTCTGGCCTGTGCCTTCGCTGCGGTAACCTTCCAATTTCCCCCATCGTTGTTCAATTGCAGATCCACGATGCCGAGATGATCGCCCCATTGGCCGGGCATCACCGCAGGCACGCCGTTCAGCAGGCCTTTATCGATATCCACGCCTTTGATATTGGCGAAATCCTTGCTGGGGAATACCGCATGCGCATGGCCGAACATGATGGCGTCGATGCCTGGAACCTGGCTGAGGTAGTACACCGAGTTTTCCGCCATGGCCTTATAGGGGTCGCTGGAAAGTCCAGAGTGGGGGATCGCGACGACCAGATCGGCCCCTTGTTTGCGCATTTCCGGTACGTAGCGTTTGGCCGTTTCGGTGATGTCGTTTACGGTCACTTTCCCCTGAAGGTTGGCTTTATCCCATACCAGGATCTGCGGCGGCACAAAGCCGATATAGCCGATACGTAAAGTATGAGCTTTGCCATCACGGTCTTTTACCGGGGTATCGACAATAATGTAGGGAGTGAACAACGGTTTTTGCGTGGTGGTATCAATAACGTTGGCGTTGACGTAGGGGAATTTGGCGCCAGCCAGGGCATTCTTCAGATAGTCGAGCCCGTAGTTGAACTCGTGATTACCGATATTGCCTACCACATAATCCAGGGTATTCATCGCCTTGTAGACCGGGTGCATGTCGCCAGGTTTCAAGCCCTTGGCGGCCATATAGTCAGCCATTGGGCTACCCTGGATGATGTCACCGTTATCGACCAGTACGCTGTTGGTCACCTGCTGGCGAGCGTGTTGGATCAGGCTGGCGGTACGCACCAGACCAAATTTGTCGGTGGGCTTATCCTTGTAATAGTCGAAGTCCATCATATTGCCGTGTAGGTCGCTGGTTTCCAGCACGCGCAGGTCAACCGTGGCTGCCTGCGTTGAGGCGCAGACCAGCAGGGCCAGGACAGATAGTCCCAAAGGGCGCTTGATCATGGTTATCTCCATTGGATTATTCTTCGAGGGGCATCTCAAAGGGGTATGTAATTACCACTACCTCTCTCAGGAAACTGTGAAGTCTGGCATAAACTGGCCGAATGTAACGGACAGATATGCAAAGTTGTGACGGAGAAGACTTGAATAAATACCGCAGCTTAGCGAGTTGAGATGGATATTCCGCCCAAAAAAAACTAGGCTGCAAGCTATAGAAAGGGGAAATGTCCCACGGAACTTAATGTCTGAGGTGCACTATGTTGGAGCAGATTTGCCAGCTGTCCCGCGAGGCGGGTACGGCGATCATGGCGGTATATCATGGTGAACAACCGCTTGATGTGGCACAGAAAAAAGATGATTCACCGGTGACCGCCGCGGATTTGTCCGCGCACCATATTATCAAACAGGGTCTGGCGGCACTGACGCCGGAGATCCCACTGCTGTCAGAGGAAGACCCTCCCGCCTGGGAAGTCCGCCGCAACTGGACGCGTTACTGGCTAGTCGATCCGCTGGACGGTACCAAAGAGTTTTTAAACCGTAACGGTGAGTTCACGGTCAATATCGCGCTGATCGAAGAGGGTAAGGCGGTAATGGGAGTGGTCTATGCCCCGGCGATGGACGTGCTGTATCTGGCCGAACGAGGCAAGGCCTGGAAGGAAGAAGGTGGCCGACGTCGTGAGATTAGCGTCAGTAATGCCGAACTACCGTTGGTGGTGGTCAGCCGCTCTCATAGCGATGAGGAATTACAGGATTACCTGCAACAGTTGGGCGAACACCAAACCATTTCGGTAGGCTCATCGCTGAAGTTCTGCCTGGTGGCGGAAGGGCGGGCGCAGCTTTACCCACGGTTTGGGCCAACCAACATCTGGGATACGGCGGCAGGGCACGCGGTAGCGGTAGCAGCCGGGGCTCAGATCCACGATTGGCAGGGCAAGCCTCTGTTATATACCCCGCGTGAGTCTTTCCTGAACCCTGGCTTTAGGGTTTCTCTGTTTTAGGCAGCGTCCCGCTCATCGCCGTGCGGGACGCCGTTTAAGCGCTATTTCAGCAACTGGTGCAGCATCTCCATCACCTGCTGCACCTCTTGCGGCGTCAGTGCGCCATCTTTGGCAAACTGGATCTTGCCTTCTTTATCGAGCACCACAATTGCCGAGCCTTTTGGTTGCAGGTCCCAAGCTTTTTTGACGTTGCCATTACTGTCGACAATGAACTGCGACCAGGGGAACTCTTTCTTGCTGTCTTCAATACTGTTACGCACAAAGATGGCGGTGCCGATGATGGCGTCGTCGGTATTGACGATGGTCGTCGTTTGGTAACGATCGTGCGGTAGCTTAGCGGCTTTGATAGCTTCAATCAGCGGGTCGTTGAGCTCTTTGGCCGAAGTGCGGCCAGCAATATGCTGCACTACTCGCACTTTTCCACCAAGCTGCGCGCTATTCCAACCTTTGTAGCTAAACTTATTATCAACATAGTCCAACTCGCCTTTATCGCTGACGCCGATCGGTGCCACGCGCTGGTGGAGTTGAAGGTTGTGAGCAGAGGCCAACATCGGGGCCAACAGCAGCGATATTATCAGCATGCTATTTTTCATGCGTTCTCCTGCAGAGGGAAATAAGTCTCAATATGACTCAAGGTGATTAAAGCATAGGTGCTCATCCGAGGTCTGTCCTGTTAACCGGATCGCAGTTTTTCCTTCTGGGGGTAATCACGCGGTTTTTGAATGGATATACTGCAAAGGTTATAAATAGCTATACACAATTCTGTCAGTAAGTGTAAATCCAGGATAGAAATCCAGGCGGAGTTGAACAAAATGGTCTTTACTCAGTCTACTAGAAAGCAATCAAGTTGCGTTCCGAATGTCGAGGTGGCCACTTTGGCCGCTCGCTGAGCGCATGGATCCAACGGGAGGAGAGTAACAACTATGAGAATCTTCCAGCGTTATAACCCACTGAAAGTGGCTACGTATGTAAAAACCCTGTTCCGGGGGCGGCTGTACATCAAGGATGTGGGGGCGTTCGAATTCGACAAGGGGAAAATCCTGTTGCCGAAGGTTCGTGACAAGCGCCACTTCAACGTGATGTCAGAAGTTAACCGGCAGGTGTTGTTACTGCAGGCCGAAATGGGCTAAAGCGCAATCTATGGAGTACCCTGCAAAGAAAAGTAACTGCGGCCCCGAAGGGGCCGCTAATGTTTCTACCGTAGGGGGATTTAGGCCTGAGGTGTTTCGTCGGGGGCTTTTGGCAGCACCGTGATCGGTTTGTCGACCAGCCTGGTGACCAATAGCTGATCAATTTTGTAGCTGTCGATATCGACCACTTCAAACTTGTACCCGGCATATTTTACAAAGTCGGTGCGTTTCGGGATTTTGCGCAGCATGTACATCATAAAGCCGCCGATGGTTTCGTAGTTGCCAGCCTGTGGGAACTCATCGATATGCAGTACACGCATCACGTCTTCGATTGGCGTCCCACCTTCAATCAGCCACGAGTTCTCATCACGCGTCACGATCTGCTCTTCCTGACCTTGGCCTACCAGGTCACCCATCAGCGTGGTCATCACATCGTTCAGCGTAATAATCCCGACCACCAAAGCATATTCATTGAGGATCACCGCAAAGTCCTCACCCGCGGTTTTAAAGCTTTCCAGCGCTTCTGACAGGGTCAACGTATCCGGCACGATCAGCGCCGAGCGGATCTGCACGCCGCTGCTCAGTACCAGGCTCTGGTTGCCCAAAACGCGGTTCAGCAGGTCTTTGGAGTCAACATAGCCAACGACCTGATCGATATGGCCGTCGCACACCAGGAACTTGGAATGCGGATGAGTGGAGATCTTTTCTTTAATACTGTCTTCGCTTTCGCGCAGGTCGAAGTAAATCACGCTTTCGCGGGACGTCATCGAAGAGGGCACGGTGCGCGACTCCAACTCGAAGACGTTTTCAATCAGCTCATGTTCCTGTTTGCGCAGTACCCCGGCCAGCGCGCCGGCTTCCACCACCGCGTAAATATCTTCGGAGGTGATGTCGTCTTTACGCATCATCGGCAGCTTGAACATGCGGAAAATCAGGTTGGCCATGCCGTTGAAGAACCAGACCAGCGGGCGGAACAGCATGATCGAGAAACGCATCGGGTTGATGATCCGGACGGCAACCGTCTCTGGTGCAATCATACCGATGCGCTTCGGGGTTAAATCCGCGAACAGGATGAACATGCTGGTCACCATCACGAACGAGCACATAAAGCTTACCTGCTCAGAAATCTCAGGTGACAGGAAGCGGTCGAAAATCAATTTGAAACTAGGGGAGAAGGCGGCATCGCCGACGATCCCGCCGAGGATGGCTACGGCGTTGAGGCCGATTTGCACCACGGTAAAGAAGAGGCCTGGGGTTTCCTGCAGCTTAAGGACTCTGGCGGCATTGATGTTGCCTTCGTCAGCCATCAGTTTGAGTTTGATCTTGCGTGACGCAGCCAGGGAGATTTCTGAAAGCGAGAAAAACGCACTCACTGCGATCAGAAAAAGAATCAGTAAAATACTGTTTAACATAGTCTATCCATTCGTACCGACGGGATGTCGGCGATCTTTCGGAGGGGTAATACCGTTTAAAAAGGTGGATCCAAGGGCCGTTATATCACGCGCCCACAAAAGCGGGCCGCAAACGCGGCCCAACACAGTATAGCAGTTGCCCCGTGAGGGCCGCCAGTGGTTAAGAATTAACAGCTTAACCCTGTGGAGGCAGACACACCCCGATGCCGCCCAGACCACAATAGCCGCCCGGATTCTTATGCAGGTATTGCTGGTGGTCATCTTCTGCATAGTAGAAAGGCAGTGCCGGTGCGATTTCGGTGGTGATGGTGCGCTGATCGCCCGCTTTATCCATCGCCTGCTGGAAAGCTTGCAGGCTTTGCTCCGCTTCGGCCTGTTGTTCTGCATCCAGGTAGTAAATAGCAGAACGGTATTGGGTACCGATATCTCCGCCCTGGCGCATGCCCTGCGCAGGATCGTGGTTTTCCCAGAATACCTGTAACAGCTGGCGGTAGCTGATGACCTGCGGGTCAAAGACTACACGTACCACTTCGGCATGCCCAGTCTGGCCGCTGCATACTTCGCGATAGGTTGGATTTGGCGTATAGCCACCGCTGTAACCTGCGGCAGTGCTATAAATCCCCGGCTGCTGCCAAAACAGGCGTTCAACGCCCCAAAAGCAACCCATGCCGAAGATGGCTGTGGCCATCCCCTCGGGCACGAAGGTCATGGAATGGCCGGTCACCTCGTTAAGCGTAGCGACGGGCATCGGCGTAGTACGGCCAGGAAGCGCACTTGCCTTATCGATGTTGTGAGACTTATCAAGAGATTGCACCATGTTTGACTCCCATTGCCATAATAAGAATTAGCCTAATAGGAACGCGTGTCAGTTGTAACTGGCCGCTTCTTTGCCCACAATAAGCCCTATCTAAGGTTTATGTATCAGCTTAACGCAGTATTTTGAGCGCCAAAAGCTAAGAATGCGTCTTGTTTTCGGTAACGGCCGATGCCGTATGGGCAACGGCTGGGATCTAAAGGTAAGGGGGGCAGTCTGATAGCACCGCCCCAGCACCAGAGCAAAGGTACTGACAGGACAGAAAAATCAATTAAGGAGCACCTGTGCCACGATATCGTGTCCTTTGCATGTTATGTGCGCTATTCGTTACGCCGTCGGTGTTAGCAGCGAATGTGCGGCTGCAGGTTGACGGCCTGAGTGGGGATTTGGAGCGCAACGTTCGTGTGCGCCTTTCGGCGATCACGCCGGAAGAGGTTAATGCCGAGGGGCGTTTTCGCGCTCGGGTGGATGCTGCCATCCGCCTGGGGTTGCGGCCGTTGGGCTATTATCAGCCTACGATTGAATTCACCTTTGATGATAACCCGAAGCTTTCGCGCCCGGTATTGATCGCCAAGGTCGATCCAGGTGAACCGGTGCGTATTGCAGGTGTGGATATCCAGCTGCAAGGCGGGGCCAGAACCGACGAAGATTACCTGAATCTGGTCAGAACCGATCGGCCAACGATTGGCGAGATCCTCAACCATGGCCAGTTCGACAGTTTTAAAAGTTCGCTGACCAACCTGGCGCTGCGTAAAGGCTATTTTGATGCTCAAATGCTCAAGAGCCAACTTGGCGTGGCGGAAGAGTTGCATAAGGCGTTCTGGGACATAGATTTCAACAGCGGTGAGCGCTATCACTTCGGCAAAGTGATTTTCAAGGGCTCGCAAATCCGTGAGGACTACCTGCAAAACCTGCTTCCCTTCCATCAGGGGGATTATTACAGTTCGAACGATCTTGCCGAGCTGAACCGCCGTTTATCCGCCACCAACTGGTTCAACTCGGTGGTGGTCTCTCCAGACTTTACCGACTCTAAAGAGAGCAAGATCCTGCCGCTAGATGCGGTGGTGACGCCGCGTAGCAGCAATATCGTGGAGCTAGGTGGTGGTTTTTCTACCGATATTGGTCCACGGGTGCTAGGAACCTGGAGAAAGCCCTGGCTGAACGATCGTGGCCACAGCCTGGTAACCGCCGCCAGTATCTCTCAGCCGGAGCAGCAGCTGGATCTGACCTATAAAATCCCATTGCTACGCAACCCGCTGGAACAGTATTACCTGTTACAGGGCGGTTTCAAACGTACCGATCTGAATGACACTCAATCTGACAGTACCAAGGTCGTGGCTTCGCGTAACTGGGATCTCTCCAGCGGCTGGCAGCATGCGGTGAACCTCAGTTGGCGTCTGGACCACTTTACCCAGGGGTCCGTCACCAATACCACTATGCTGCTTTACCCTGGGGTGACCGTGAATCGTACGCGTTCACGGGGAGGCCTGATGCCCTTGTGGGGCGATAGCCAACGCTATTCCATTGACGTGTCGGATACTACCTGGGGCTCCGGGGTGGACTTTGCGCTGTTGCAGGCACAAAACGTCTGGATCCGTAGCTTGGGCGAGAAAAACCGCTTTGTGGTCCGTGGTCAGGTCGGCTGGATCGAAACCAACGATTTTGACAAAGTGCCGCCGGATTTGCGCTTCTTCGCCGGTGGCGATCGCAGCATCCGTGGTTATAAATTCCAGGGCATTTCCCCGCGTGGAGATGACGGCAAGCTGACCGGTGCCTCTAAAATGGTGACGGGGTCGTTGGAGTACCAATATAACGTCACTGGCCGTTGGTGGGGGGCGATGTTTGTCGATTCTGGGCAGGCAGTTAACAACTTCAAAGACAGCAATTTCAAGACCGGTGCGGGCGTTGGCGTGCGCTGGCAGTCGCCGGTAGGGCCGGTGAAACTGGATATTGCCGCACCGGTTGGGGATCAAGATACCCACGGCCTACAGTTTTATATCGGTTTGGGGCCTGAACTATGAGCCTGATAAAAAAGATTTGTCTGGGATTTTTGATCCTGCTGTTGCTGCTGATCGGCACGTTGGCGTTTCTGCTTGGCACCACTTCTGGCCTGCATATGTTGATCAACGGCGCTGCCCGTTGGGTACCTGGGCTGGAAATTGCGGCGGTCAGCGGTGGCTGGCGCGATCTGACCCTGAAAGGCGTGAAGTATCAGATGCCGGGTGTGGCGGTTAACGCCGGGCAGTTCCATCTCTCGCTCGATCTCTCCTGTTTTAAACGCAGTTCATTGTGCGTCAATGCGCTGACCGCTCAGGATGTAGATGTAGTGGTGAAAACCGCCGAAATGGCGCCTTCTGCGCCGGTTGAGGAAAGCAACGAGCCGATCGGCGATCTCAGCACGCCTTATCCCATTACCCTGCGTAAGCTGGCGTTGAATAACGTCAAGGTTACCGTGGACGATACGGCGATCTCGCTGGGGGAATTCAGCACTGGCGCACAGTGGCAGGAACGAGCGTTGACGTTGATGCCAACTACGGTTCGCGCTTTGCTGATCGCGTTGCCAAAAACGCCGGTGAACCCTTTGCCGGAAGCGCTGCAGCCCGCAGCGGAGAAAGTGGCGGACAAGGTCGCTGAGAAAACGACGGTTGCGCCAGCATTGGTGCCACCGCCAGTGGAAGAGAAACCGTTGGGCGAAACCCTGAAAGCGCTGTTTGCCAAACCACTGCTGCCGGACCTGCCAGAAATTCGCCTGCCGTTGGATATTACCGTTGAGGAAATCAACGGCGAGCAGCTACATCTGACCGGGGATACCGAGGTGTCGATCACCCGCTTGCAGTTGCAGGCCAGCACCAAAGATCAGCATATTCAGCTGGATCGCTTTGACGTGAGATCGCCGCAGGGCATGCTTTCCGCCAAAGGACAGGCAACGCTGACCGGCAGTTGGCCGGTGGAAATGGTGGCCAACAGCACGCTGAATATCGATCCGCTGAAAGGCGAGAAGGTGAAGCTGAATGTGTCTGGTGGGCTGCGTGAAGAGCTGAAAGTAGCGCTTAACCTGTCTGGCCCCGTTGGTGCGCAGCTGGATGTGCAAACCCAGTTGGCAGAGGCGGGTTTACCCTTGGCGCTGACGCTGCAAAGCAAACAGCTGAAATGGCCGCTGACCGGCGAGGCACAGTATCAGGTTAATGATTTCCGCCTGCGTTTTAATGGCAAGGCCGCAGATTATGCGTTGTCTGCCCGCGCCAATTTCAAAGGTCAGGATCTGCCACCGGCAGTGCTACAGCTGGATGGTAAAGGTAATCTTGAACAGTTCAGACTTGAGCGCCTGCGGTTGGTTGCGCTGGAGGGGAACACCGATCTGACGGCGCTGGTGGACTGGAGTAAAGCGATCAGCTGGACGTCACAACTGACGCTGTCGGGCATTAATACCGCCAAGCAATGGCCGGAATGGCCAGCCCGGTTGGAAGGGAAAATCACCACCCGTGGCAGCCTGCACGGCGGCAGTTGGCAATTACAGGTACCGGTGCTGCAGCTCGACGGCAATGTGAAACAAAACAAGGTATCGGCGCGGGGCTCTTTGCGTGGTAATGCGGCCGGGCAGTGGACGATCCCGGGTATCGATCTGGCGTTAGGGCGCAATACGCTCAGCGTTAAAGGCCAGTTGGATGAGAAAAGCTGGGTGCTGGATGCCAATGTTGATGCAGCGCATCTCGACGGCGCTTTGCCGGGCCTTGCTGGGAATGTCCGCGGGCAGTTGAAGCTGCGCGGGAATTTGCAGGCACCGCAACTGTTGGCAGACCTTACCGCGACGGGCTTGCAATGGCAGGCGCTACACATCAATCGGGTGAAGGTCAACGGTGATGTCCGTTCCAGCGATCAGATCCAGGGGCAATTGGCGGTGCGGGTTGAACAGCTCAAACAGGATGAGTTGCAGGTCAATCTGTTGACGTTGGATGCCAGAGGCAGCGAGCGCCAACATCGGCTGCAAGTGAATATCGACGGCAAGCCTGTTTCCGGGCAATTGGCCCTGGAGGGCAGCTTTGATCGTCAGCAACAGCGCTGGCGAGGCAACCTGAACAACACTCGCTTTGATACACCGGTGGGTGAATGGCGTCTTAGCCGTGCTATCGCGTTGGATTACCTGAATACGCAACAGAAGATCAGCGTAGGGCCACATTGCTGGGTGAACCCGAATGCCGAGCTGTGCGTACCTAGAACCATCGAGGCGGGAGCCAGCGGCCAGGCTAGCGTAGTACTCAACCGCTTCGACCTGGCAATGATCAAACCGTTCCTGGGGCCGGATACCGCCATGAACGGGGTCTTTACTGGCCGAGCTGACGTAAGTTGGCAACCAGGGGGCGCATTGCCACAGGCGAAGGTTTCACTGGTGGGCAAAGGGGTGAAAGTGGTGCAGCAGGTGCAGGGTGCCGCATTGCCGATCGCCTTTGACACGCTAAACCTCAATGCTGGCCTGAACAATGGCCGGGCCCAGGCAGACTGGCTGATCAAGCTGACCAATAACGGGCAGTTTAACGGTAACGTTCAGATCGCCGATCCGCAGGTACGTCGTACCATCAGCGGCAATGTAAATATCACCAATGTCTCGCTGGCGCTGCTTAACCCGATACTGACGCAGGGCGAGAAAGCCGCGGGGATGCTGAATGCCAATCTGCAATTAGGCGGCAATGCGCAGAACCCGCTGGTGTTTGGCCGTCTGGCGCTGGATAAGGTGGCGATCGTTGGCCACTGGATGCCGTTCGATATGACCGAAGGCCGCCTGGCGCTGAACTTCAACGGTATGACCTCGACCCTGGAAGGATTGCTGGCGACCACGCATGGGCAGCTCAATCTGTCTGGGGATGCCGACTGGCGGGATATCAATGCCTGGCGTGCACGTATTGCAGCCAAGGGCGATCGGTTGCGGGTGACCTTGCCACCAATGGTCCGTATTGATGTTTCACCGGATGTGGTGTTCGAAGCCACACCGCAGCTGTTCTCACTCAATGGTAGCGTAGCTATCCCTTGGGCTCGCATCACGGTGCAGGAACTGCCAGAAAGCGCAGTCGGGGTTTCTCCTGATGAAGTGATGCTGGATAACCAGCTCAAGCCGATCCAACCGGCGACAGCAGGGATCCCAATCAACAGCAATCTGACGATCCGCGTGGGTAACGACGTGCGTCTGGATGCATTTGGCCTGAAAGCCAGACTGCGTGGCGATCTGCGTGTGGCACAGGATCAGAATGGTCTGGGGGTGCATGGTCAGATTAATATTCCGTCGGGGCGTTTCCATGCTTATGGCCAGGATCTGATCGTGCGTAAAGGGCAACTGCTCTTCTCTGGGCCACCGGATCAACCGCTGCTGAATATTGAGGCGATCCGTAATCCGGATGCTACGGAGAATGACGTGACCGCCGGTGTCCGCGTGACTGGCATGGCCGATGCGCCAAGGCTGGAAGTGTTCTCCGATCCAGCCATGTCTCAGCAAGAAGCGCTGTCTTACCTGCTGCGCGGCCAGGGATTAGGGGCTGGCGGTGCCGATGGCAATGCCATGACCTCAATGTTAATTGGTATGGGGGTTGCACAAAGTGGTCAACTTGTGGGTAAAATCGGCGAGGCGTTTGGCGTAAGTAATCTGGCCCTTGATACCGAGGGAGTTGGCGACAGCTCTCAGGTAGTGGTGAGCGGCTATGTCCTCCCTGGCTTACAAGTAAAATATGGGGTGGGGATCTTCGACTCATTGGCCACGCTGACGTTGCGATACCGCCTGATGCCTAGGTTGTATCTGGAAGCGGTGTCTGGTCTCGACCAGGCACTGGATGTGCTCTATCAGTTTGAGTTTTAGCTATGCGAATAATTGTCTACGGCAGTTTACGACGCAAACAGGGAAACAGCCATTGGATGACCAACGCCCAATGGTTGGGTGAACATGAGTTAGAAGGCTACCAGCTTTATAATCTGGGGCACTACCCGGCGGCGATCCCTGGAGAGGGCACGGTACACTGCGAAGTGTATCGTATTAACTCATCGATTCTGGCCGAGCTGGACGAGTTGAAAAGCAATACCAAAGACTACAAGCGCGAGCTGATCCGCACGCCTTATGGCAGTGCGTGGATCTACCTGTATAGACACAGCGTGGACGGTTTCCCGCGGATTGAAAGCGGTGACTGGCTGAAGCGTCTTGACGAAAAGCAGTAAAAAAAAACACCGCTCATCTGGGCGGTGTTTTTTTATCAGTTCGGGCGAGAATTACTTCTTGGCGCGCTCGAAAGAGGCGACGATCTCAGCTTTGGCTGCGGCAGCGTCTGCCCAACCTTCCACTTTCACCCATTTGCCTTTTTCCAGATCTTTGTAGTGTTCAAAGAAGTGGCTGATCTGCGCTTTCAGCAGTTCTGGCAGGTCGTTCACATCTTTAATGTGATCGTACTCTTTGGTCAGTTTGCTGTGCGGTACGGCAATCAGTTTTGCATCTTCACCGGCTTCGTCGGTCATTTTCAGCACGCCAACTGGGCGGCAGCGGATCACAGAGCCTGGTTGCAGTGGGTATGGGGTTGGCACCAACACGTCTACCGGATCACCATCCAGTGACAGGGTGTGGTTGATGTAACCGTAGTTGCACGGGTAGAACATCGCCGTGGACATGAAACGGTCAACGAACAGCGAGCCGGTTTCCTTGTCGATTTCGTATTTGATTGGATCGGCGTTAGCCGGGATTTCGATAACTACGTAGATGTCTTCTGGCAGGTCTTTGCCAGCAGGGACCAGGTTCAAGCTCATGTCGGTTTCCTTTAATCAAACCAGAAATGGAGTGGCGGCTATTATAGCGGAGTCTTTTGCGATTTCCCGCCCTTTTCATCAATGAGCTGCTGCCTGGTCGATAACAGCAACTTTTCCAGATTAATCCCTCAATGATTGAAGTTTACTCCCCGGCTGCCGATAACTTCCTCAAATAATAACGGTCCAGCAGCTAGCTGACCCTGCCTTCTTGCCTCCTCTACATCTGAAGCTACTTTTTTCTAAAGCCGGGAAACACTCATGTTAAAGAAGATCACCGTTAAGGCCGGGCTGATTGCCCTGTTGAGCCTGATGACGTTGCTGTTGATTGTTGTCAGCATCATCGGGGTTAAAGCCATTAACGACGGAACACGTTCGCTACAGACTTTGAACCAGATCCTGGGGGAAGAACTGGGTTCGTTGGCCAACAGCTCCAACCTGGCGCTGCGGGCCAGAACGGCGGCCTCGCTTGCAGTACGCCAACGCGAGATTGGTCAGATAGAGGATGCTGACGCCTCGGTGGGGCGTATTTATGGCTACCTGGAACAGTCGAAAAAGGAAATGGCGCGCTTTGTCGACGTGGGAACGGTGACCGAACGGGGTCGCCAATTTTCAATGCGGATGCAGGAGAGCTATCGCGCCTATCTGGAGCAAGGCATTGCGCCCATGGCGGCGGCGATAAAGGCGGGGAAGTTGGATGACTATTACGCCATTCAAGAAAATCATATCTCTAAGCTGAGCATTGCTTTTGAAGCCGATCTTAGTGAGTTCCGCGCGTTTGCCATGGATATTGGCCAGCAGCATGCGCATGAGGCAGAAAGTAATGCCAGCACCAAGATTATCCTGATCGTTGCGGCTGGGCTGCTCAGCGTGTTACTGGCGGCGCTGGCCTGGTTTGCTATGCGTGTGATCTTGCTGCGCCCGTTAGATGAGTCGATCGTCCAATTGGAGCATATCGCCGCCGGGGATCTGACCCACGAAATTAGCAGTGAGGGAGATACCGAAATGGGGCGCCTGGTACGCGCTATGCAACGTATGCAGCAATCGCTGGTGATGTCGGTCAGTAAAGTCCGCGATGCCAGCAGCCAGATCGATACCGGCTCCCGCGAGTTGGCTGCGGGTAACGTTCATCTGGCGCAGCGTACGGAGGAATCGGCCGCTTCGCTGGAGCAAACCGCCGCCAGTATGGAGCAGTTGACCTCTACGGTGAAAATGAATGCTGAAAACTGCGAACAGGCCAACCAGTTGGCACTGAGCGTCTCCGATATTGCCGAGCAGGGCAGTGACGTGGTCAGCCAGGTGATGAGCAAGATGCAGGCCATTACCGACAGCTCTCGACGCATCGCCGACATCATCAGCGTGATGGACGGTATCTCCTTCCAGACCAATATCCTGGCGCTCAACGCGGCGGTAGAGGCGGCACGTGCCGGTGAGCAAGGCCGTGGTTTTGCCGTGGTGGCCGGTGAGGTACGCAGCCTGGCCCAACGCAGTGCGCAATCGGCCAAAGAGATCAAAGGGCTGATCGAAGTTTCACAACACCGCGTACGGGAAGGTGAACAGATGGCGGCGACGGCGGCGAAGACCATGAACGGAATAACCGGCGAAGTCGGACGCGTCACGGCGCTGATGCGTGAAATCTCGGCGGCCACTCGCGAACAAAGCAGTGGTATCGAGCAGGTCAACCTGGCGGTAGTGCAAATGGATCAGGTGGCACAGCAGAATGCGGCGCTGGTGGAAGAGTCTGCGGCTGCAACGCGCTCTTTGGAAGAGCAGGCGCAGCTATTGGCACAGAGTATGGCTGTGTTCAAACTGTGATGTGAAGGGGCGGCATGCCGCCCCTTTTATAGCGTTACTGGTCCGGGAAATCAGCAATAAAGCGTTCGGCGTCTTCTACCATCGATTTGGTTCCGACGAAGAATGGCGCACGCTGGTGCAGCTGTTGCGGCACGATATCCAGAATGCGGTTTTTGCCATCGCTGGCTTTACCCCCGGCCTGTTCAGCCAGGAACGCCATCGGGTTGCATTCATACAGCAGACGCAGCTTGCCCTGTGGGTGGCTGGCGGTGCTTGGGTAGATATAGATGCCGCCTTTGAGCAGGTTACGGTGGAAGTCGGCAACCAGTGAACCGATATAGCGTGAGGTATAAGGGCGCTGGGTGGCTTCATCCTGCTCTTGGCAGTATTTGATGTATTTCTTCACCCCGAGCGGGAACTTGATGTAGTTACCTTCGTTGATGGAATACATATTGGCTTTTTCCGGGAAGCGCACTTTCTCGTGGGAGAGGCAGAACACCCCCAGAGACGGATCGTAGGTGAAGGCATGTACGCCATAACCGGTGGTGTATACCAGCATGGTGGAGGAGCCATAAACCACATATCCGGCCGCTACCTGTGCATGGCCAGGCTGCAGGAAATCTTCTTCGGTGACTGGCGTGCCAATCGGGGTGATGCGGCGATAGATAGAGAAGATCGTCCCGACCGAGACGTTCACATCAATGTTGGACGAGCCGTCCAACGGATCCATTAGCACCACATACTTGCCATTCTCAGCTCGCTCGCCGTCGAAAATCACGATCTCGTCTTCTTCTTCCGAAGCGATGCCCGCAACTTCACCACGAGCCTTCAACGCTGCTTTCAGCTTTTCGTTCGCGAACAGGTCCAGCTTCATCTGAACTTCGCCCTGAACGTTGGAAATGCCGTTAGTCCCCAAGATATCAACTAAACCTGCCTTGTTGATATCACGGTGAATGATTTTGGCACCCAGTTTGATGGCAGAAAGTAATGAGGTCAGCTCACCGGTGGCGTGAGAGAAGTCGTGTTGTTTCTCGACGATAAATTCGCCTAACGTTTTCATGACACAATCCCTGAATCTACGGATGGATAGCGGCTTGTTAACATACCGCCAACGTTTTCGTCAGCAGTGTAGCCCAAAGCAACTTGCGATTCATAGGCAAATCCATTTCTTCTGAGCGATTCTGAGCGCTAGAATAGGCAGTAAATCGATGCACTAAAATGAGAAACCTAATGCGCATACATATTCTTGGGATCTGCGGCACCTTTATGGGTGGGCTAGCCATGTTGGCTCGTTCACTGGGGCACGAGGTGACCGGTTCAGATGCCAACGTCTATCCTCCGATGAGCACCTTGCTGGAAAAGCAGGGGATCGATCTGATCCAGGGTTACGATCCTGCCCAGTTGGATCCGGCTCCGGATCTGGTGATTATCGGCAATGCCATGAGCCGTGGTAATCCTTGCGTAGAAGCGGTGCTGGAACAGAGCATTCCTTACATGTCTGGCCCTCAGTGGCTGCATGATTATGTCCTGCGCGATCGCTGGGTGCTGGCGGTAGCGGGAACACACGGTAAAACCACCACCGCCGGGATGGCGACCTGGATCCTGGAAGCCTGCGGCTATCAGCCGGGCTTTGTGATCGGTGGCGTACCGGGCAATTTTGATGTTTCGGCCCGTCTTGGCGGTAGCCCGTTCTTCGTCATCGAAGCCGATGAGTATGACTGTGCCTTCTTCGACAAACGCTCCAAGTTTGTTCATTACTGCCCGCGCACGTTGATCATGAACAACCTCGAGTTTGATCATGCCGATATCTTTGACGATCTGAAAGCCATCCAGAAACAGTTCCACCACCTGGTGCGCCTGGTGCCGGGGCAAGGCAAGATTATCCTGCCGGAAAACGACACCCATCTGAAACAGGTGATGGCGATGGGATGCTGGAGCGAACAGGAATGGGTCGGGGAAGGGGGCGCGTGGCGTGCACACAAACTGACGACGGATGCCAGCCATTACGAAGTGTTCCTCAACGGCGAGAAGGTGGGTGAGGTTAACTGGGCGCTGGTGGGCGAACACAACATGCATAACGGCCTGATGGCGATCGCCGCCACCCGCCATGTTGGCGTACAGCCAGCCGATGCCTGCCGAGCGCTGGGTGACTTTATCAATGCCCGCCGCCGTCTGGAATTGCGCGGTGAAGCCAATGGCGTCACGGTGTATGACGACTTTGCCCATCATCCGACCGCCATTCTGGCTACCTTGGCGGCGCTGCGTGGCAAAGTGGGCGGCACCGCACGCATCCTGGCCGTGCTGGAGCCTCGCTCAAACACCATGAAAATGGGGATCAGCAAAAACGATCTGGCACCCTCGCTTGGCCGTGCCGATGAAGTGTTCCTGTTCCAGCCTCACCACATCCCTTGGCAGGTAGCGGAAGTTGCCGAAGCTTGCGTCCAGCCCGCGCACTGGAGTGCCGATCTGGATACGCTGGTGGAGATGATTGTGAAAACCGCGCAGCCGGGTGACCATATTCTGGTGATGAGCAACGGCGGGTTTGGCGGCATTCATGACAAACTGCTGGCAGGGTTGGCTAACAAGGCCGAACCGAAAGAAACCTACTGACGTTTAGCTAAACGGGCGCCGCATGCGGCGACCCTACCAATATGAGGCCGCTGATGCGGCCTTTTTTACGCCCATAAAAAAGCCCTCGCGAGCGAGGGCAATGGGGTTCGTCGGATAGGACGACGATAATTTCCAAGATACTAGCGTTTACCTGAGAACTCGGCAGTGGCAGTGACGAGGGTAGTCAGTTCAGTAAACGCGGCCTCGGTTTTTTACTTGTAGATTTCAGCCGTTGCGTGCCAGTTGCCATTTTCATAGGCTTCGATCACACGGTAGGCTTTGGCCCCTTGCTGGTCCGCTTTATCAGACAGCGCCTGACGGATATCAGAAGGTGCGCCACCCACGCCGCTAGCGGTAATGGTGCCGACGGACTGCAGATTGCTGGCTTGGGCATCAGTGACCAGGTTAGCCGCAGAAGCACCGAAAGAAACGGCAGACAGCAGGCTAAGTGCAACGAGAGTAGTTTTCATGTTCATGATACTTCGATCCTTAATCGTTCAGAGATAACGGCCTGGAAGGGCTTTACAGCGTTTTTTATACTTGAAGGCGGTTATCTGCTTGTTTTTTACCAGAGAGTTGTCGTGCAATGCTCACATCACATCTTGTACTTATTTGTAAATCTCGGCGGTAGCGTGGTAGTTGCCTTCGTTACGAGCTTCGATCACGCGGTAAGCGGTAGCGCCTTGAGCATCGGCTTTGGCAGACAGCGCCTGACGGATATCAGAAGGTGCTGCACCGACGCCGCTCACGGTGATGGTACCGGCAGACTGCAGTTTTTCAGCCTGTGAAGCATCAATGGATTGTGCTGCAAATGCACCGAAAGACAGCATGGATAGCAGGCTAATTGTTGCTACGGTAGTTTTAATTTTCATGATTTATCCTCTTCGTATTCTTTTATCAGTTCCAATGAACTGTGATTTACGTCACGAAAATGAGTATACATCTAGTAACGGCAAAAATTAATAGCTGACTAACAGTTTCTAGTGAAACTTTATTGGGGTGGCCGTGACTTTTAATAACCTAATGGAATAAAAAACGGCGATAAAATACACTTTTGATGTTAAATTTTTGTAATTTCAATGAGCTAAGTGCTTTTGACTAAAAGTGCGGAAGCTTCCAGTCACTATCACCAGTCACCCAGAAATGTCACTGAAATGTGCTGCAAGTCGGCTTATTGGCAGTTTTAAACGTGGTAGGCAGTGCGGAAGAAGTAAATGAAGGGTTAATAAAGGATGAGCGGCCCGCGACGGAGAGCCGCAGGCTGCGCTGAATGCATCAAAGTTCCTGTTCGAACAAGGAGAGAATGGCTTCAAACAGTTGGCGTGCGGTAAATGAACTGGCCGGAGTGACAAAAATGGTGTCGTCACCGGCAATGGTGCCCAGGATCCCTTCGGATTTGCCCAGTGAGTCCAACAGGCGGGCAATCAGCTGCGCCGCACCTGGGCTGGTATGGATCACCACCACCGCGTCGTTATGATCCACATCCAGCACCAGATTCTTGAGTGGGCTGGTGGTGGTTGGGACTCCGAGTTCGGCCGGGAGGCAGTACACCATCTCCATTTTTGCATTACGCGTGCGTACCGCCCCGAACTTGGTCAGCATGCGTGATACCTTGGACTGGTTAATGTTCTCGAAGCCTTCTTCTTGCAGCGCCAAAACGATCTCGCCTTGAGAACTGAATTTTTCTTCTTTCAATAACGCCTTAAACGCCTTGATCAGATCTTCCTGCTTTGCGGGATTACGCATTTTGCACCGTGGAATGTTGGTAATAGAGCTGATTATTATGCATATAAATGCATTTTTATGCAATATAGGGGCCGTCTGGAAAATCAAAAATGCCCAGACAGAAAGGCAAGAGCGCGATTTTAACAAAATCCGTTGCTCATGAATATGCCCTTTCGGTGCGGGAAGCGAGTCAGCTCTCCGGTAACGAAAATGTTATTAAAATGATGTTGTTCTGATGTTACGTAAGGGTGTAATGTAACCGCCGGTTAACGCGATCGTGAAAAGCTTGGCACTATTTTCGATTAGTGTGCGCTATGCCCTTAATGCATAAGCTATTTACTTTAAAATGCTCGCAACATCGGCCATTTTATTGCGCCAGATCTAAAACCGACTGTTAAGAGGTTGTTTTTAAAGGCGTGATAAATTAAGGTCCGTGACCAAAGAATTCACGGCGCTTTTATATTTAAGACAATAAAGGAGTATAGGATGAAAGTTGCAGTTCTCGGTGCTGCTGGCGGTATTGGCCAGGCCCTCGCCCTTCTACTCAAGACCCAGCTTCCTTCAGGTTCTGAACTCTCCCTCTACGACATTGCCCCTGTTACCCCAGGCGTTGCCGTTGACTTAAGCCACATCCCAACCGCAGTTAAAATCAAAGGCTTCAGTGGCGAAGATGCAACCCCTGCGCTGCACGGTGCGGACGTGGTGCTGATTTCTGCTGGCGTTGCGCGTAAACCAGGGATGGATCGTTCCGATCTGTTCAACGTTAACGCTGGCATCGTACGTAACCTGATTGAGCAAGTGGCCAAAACCTGCCCGAAAGCCTGCATCGGTATCATCACCAACCCGGTGAATACCACGGTGGCCATTGCGGCAGAAGTGTTGAAGAAAGCGGGTGTGTACGACAAAAACAAACTGTTTGGCATCACATCGCTGGATATTATCCGTTCAAACACCTTCGTTGCTGAACTGAAAGGCAAACAACCGGAAGAACTTAACGTACCGGTGATTGGCGGCCACTCAGGCGTGACCATCTTGCCTCTGCTATCGCAGATCCCAGGCGTAAGCTTTAGCGATCAGGAAGTGGCTGATTTGACCAAACGTATCCAGAACGCGGGTACCGAAGTGGTTGAAGCCAAAGCCGGTGGCGGCTCTGCAACCTTATCTATGGGCCAGGCTGCTGCACGTTTTGGCCTGTCTCTGGTGCGTGCGTTGAGCGGTGAGAAAGGCGTAGTGGAATGTGCCTATGTTGAAGGGGATGGCAAATATGCCCGCTTCTTTGCACAGCCACTGCTGCTGGGCAAAAACGGTATCGAAGAGCGTAAAGACATCGGTACCCTGAGCGCCTTCGAGCAAAAAGCGCTGAGCGAAATGCTGGACGTACTGCACAAAGATATCGAACTGGGCGAGAAGTTTATCAACAACTGATCCCTCAGTATGTGATGTTTTGATAAGCCGCCGGGCCGAATCCGGCGGCTTTCTTATGTTTATCATGATTTGATTCGACTTTTCCGATCTCGCAGATGATGGGTAAGCGGATCAAAATACCTGCTCGGCCAGATCTCTGCCGGATGTACGTTCAGTGCATCAGCAATCAACCACTCTCCCTTGGGCCAAGGACGTGACAGCGCGTTGGCCAACGTCGATGAACTTAACCCTGCCCCCCGTGAAACCGCTGCCAGAGTGGTACCTCTCTTCTTCAAAGCCGCGATGACGTCTGCTGGATGCCAATCTGGGTCCCGTGAATTCATATTTTCATTCCTTTTTTGATTAGAGAAAGTTCTGTTAGTGGTATAACTAACAGGTCAGTATTAATCGTTTGAACAACGTGAAGCGTTTATTCAGAAACTAGGATACCACCAAGTTTCCCAAAAATACCTTATGGTTTCTGAAAAATTTGTCTTGCCACACTATTGTCCCGAGATCATGGCTATGAAAAACGAGTGGTTTGCTGCCAAGGAGCTGATAGGCATCGCAGGATTACCGTCCTCTACACAGGGAATCAATCTGATGGCCCGGCGCGAAAATTGGCTCAGCCGTCGCCGCAAAGGCGTGCAAGGCAAGGCGCTGGAATATCATATCGACAGCTTGCCAACCGGCGTCAAAAATCTGCTGGTATTGCGCGAAGAGCCTGCGATCTACGAGGCCGGGCGTCAGGACCCACTTGCAGTGTGGGTTGAATACTATTACCAACTTTCAGACAGTGAGCGTGGCAAAGTGATGGCGTTTTTGATGCGCGAAGGTATGGATAGCCTGCTGACCTGGATTGCTGAAAAAAATAAGCAGTGAGTCATTCCTCAACTGACCTGCGCTACATAGGGGCGCTGCATGCTGCGTCCGATTAGCCATAAGCTGCTCCCGCCAAGCTCCTTTCTGCATCGCCTCCGTGTTTTTTGCTCCTTATTTGATAAATTTTTCTTGAGTATTTCGCCCGGTTTTTGGTTTTTGGCAACGGCCTGGTTAATGTTATAACTAACTTATTGGCATTAGTTGTTCATGCAACTGAAAAGCCTGATAAGTCAGTTAGGGGCAACGCCGAGATCAAGGAGGAGGAATGAACAAGGAGTGGTTTACCGCCAACGAACTGAAAGAGAAGGGCGAATTGGGCTGCTCCCCACAAGGGATCAATAAGCGAGCACGTGAGCAAAACTGGCGATGGCAGCGGCGTTTTGGCAAGCAGGGGGTGACTAAGGAGTATCATATCAGCAGCCTACCCCTCTCGACTCAAAACGAGTTGAATCCCCAGCGATATCCCCTTGCCGCAGAGAAACCGGCGGCTTATACCGTCTCCCGTGATGGCGTTCCTTGGGCACGTTTGCAGAGCTATCTGGCAGGTATGAAATCTGATGAATACGCGGTTTTATTGAGTTTTCTGGCGGAGAATGGGGCTGCGGGGCTGCTGGATCTCATTAGCAAGGCAAATAAATAGGCCTGCAAAACAGGCCTATTTGAATATTAAGAAACTTAAATTTCTTAAAAGTCTCGTTGAACCGCCAGATGCGCTAATCCTTCCAGTGCAGTTCGATAAGGAGAGTCGGGCAAAATCTGCAATGCGGCGATTGCCTTGTCCGCTTCTTCTTCAGCGCGCTGACGTGTATAGGTGAGTGAACCACACTCCTGCATGGTAGCCAGAACCGGCTCCAGCAGATGGCGGCCATTCCCCTGTTCAATCGCGCCACGGATCATCGCAGACTGCTCGGCATTGCCATTATGCATCGCATGCAACAACGGCAGCGTCGGCTTGCCCTCGTTCAAGTCATCGCCGGTATTTTTACCCAGGGTCACGCCGTCTGCACTGTAGTCCAGCAGATCGTCGATCAGTTGGAATGCCGTGCCAAGATAGCGGCCATAGTCTTGCAGCGCCTGCTCTTCGGCCGGGTTAGCCTCGGAGAGGATGGCTGATGACTGGGCTGCCGCCTCAAACAGACGAGCGGTTTTGCTGTAGATGACCCGCATATAGTTTTCTTCACTGATATTCGGATCGTTGACGTTCATCAACTGCAGCACTTCACCTTCGGCGATTACGTTGACCGCTTCGGACATGACTGCCAGCACGCGCAGCGATTCCAGGCTGGTCATCATCTGGAAAGCACGCGTATAAATGAAATCACCCACCAACACGCTGGCAGCATTGCCAAACGCCGCGTTGGCAGTCGCCTTGCCACGGCGCATGTCGGACTCATCCACCACGTCATCGTGCAACAGGGTAGCGGTATGGATGAACTCTATCAGGGCAGCGACGGCAATGTGTTTATCACCTTGATAGTGCAAGGCCCGCGCCGCCAGAACGGCGATCATCGGGCGAATGCGCTTACCGCCACCGCTGATAATGTAATAGCCAAGTTGATTGATGAGCGTGACATCGGAATTCAACTGTTCGAGAATTGTTGCGTTCACGGCCGCCATATCTTGCGCGGTTAACTCAGTAATTTGTTCTAGGTTCATTGTATTTTTTTCAGCTGTGTTTCTGTTGACCGCGATGAGAACGCTGCTCACATCGGTACATGGCGGTAACTGTCCTGTTGATTGTACTTGAAAATCGGCCCAGATAAACGTTGTGAGAGAAACTGTGTTTTTTTTCTTCTTTTTTCACCTTCTGGCCCTAATCTGCTCTTGTCATATGCGGGATTATTGCGTAGAATTCGCGCCCTATTGTGAATATTTATAGCGCGCTCTGTACTGAACAGTTGGGCACGCGGAAAGCGGAGTTTTATATGTACGCGGTTTTCCAAAGTGGTGGTAAACAACACCGAGTAAGCGAAGGTCAGACCGTTCGCTTGGAAAAGCTGGACATCGCAACTGGTGAAGCGGTTGAGTTTGACCAGATTCTGATGATCGCTAATGGCGAAGATATCAAAATCGGCGTTCCTTTCGTCGATGGCGGTAAGATCAAAGCTGAAGTGGTTGCTCACGGTCGTGGCGAAAAGATCAAGATTGTTAAGTTTCGTCGTCGTAAGCACTATCGTAAGCAGCAAGGTCACCGTCAGTGGTTCACTGATGTTAAAATCACCGGCATCAGCGCTTAAGTTAGGAGAGCGGATTAATGGCACACAAAAAGGCTGGCGGCTCGACTCGTAACGGTCGCGATTCAGAAGCTAAACGTCTGGGCGTAAAACGCTTTGGCGGCGAAGCAGTACTGGCAGGCAGCATCATCGTTCGTCAGCGCGGCACCAAATTCCACGCTGGTACCAACGTGGGTTGCGGCAAAGACCACACTCTGTTTGCTTTGAAAGACGGTAAAGTCAAATTCGAAGTTAAAGGCCCGAGCAATCGTAAATTTATCAGCATCGAAGCTGAATAATTTTTCGAGCCTTACGAAATAGATGTTAAGCCCCGCAATTCGTTGCGGGGCTTTTTACATTTATAGATTGCTTGTGCTTGGCGGCACAACGCACAGACAGTGAGAAGATGGAAAAAAAACAGCAGGCTGGCGTTGGTATTTTTCTGGCGGTCACCACAGCGGTTTGCTGGGGCGCCCTGCCTATCGCAATGAAAGAAGTGCTGGAAGTGATGGAGCCGTTTACCATCGTCTGGTATCGCTTTACGATTGCCGCCATCGGCCTGGGGATGATCCTGGCAGTGCGCGGGCGTTTACCTCCGGTGAAAATGTTCCGTCAACCCCGCTGGTTGCTGTTGCTGGCGATCGCCACTGCCGGGTTGTTGGGCAACTTTGTCTTCTTCAGCTCTTCGCTGCAATATTTGAGTCCGACAGCCTCGCAGGTTATCGGCCAACTCTCGCCGGTGGGCATGATGTTCGCCAGCGTATTGATCCTGAAAGAAAGGATGCGTATCACTCAGGTGATTGGCGCTCTGATGCTGATCTGCGGGCTGATGCTGTTTTTCAACGTCAGCCTGATCGAGATCTTCACTCAGTTCACAGACTACACGCTCGGTGTGTTGTTGGGCGTGTGTGCAGCCATGGTTTGGGTGACCTATGGCGTGGCGCAGAAAGTATTACTGCGTCGATTGGCCTCACCGCAGATCCTGGTCTTGTTGTACACTTTATGTGCGATCGCGTTATTTCCGCTTGCGAAGCCAGCGGTGATTTTCCAGCTCAGCGGCTGGCAATTGGCCTGTCTGCTGTTCTGTGGCGCTAACACGCTGATTGGTTATGGTGCGCTGGCGGAAGCGATGGCGCGCTGGCAGGCGGCCCAGGTGAGTGCGTTAATCACGCTGACTCCCCTGTTTACCCTGCTGTTTTCAGATTTATTGGCGCTGGCCTGGCCACAGGTATTTACGGCCCCGGCATTGAATGTCGTTGGCTATGTAGGTGCTTTTGTGGTGGTTGCAGGCGCCATGTTTTCCGCAATTGGTCACCGTTGGTGGCCGCGACGGGCAGAAACCAACCTGGTTGCTTCTTTGAAGCGGCCCGGTGAATGAGTTACGGAGACGGTAAATGAAGTTTGTAGATGAAGCAGCGATCCTGGTCGTGGCAGGTGATGGCGGTAATGGTTGCGTCAGCTTCCGCCGCGAAAAATACATCCCGAACGGTGGGCCAGATGGCGGTGACGGCGGTGACGGCGGTGACGTCTACCTGGTGGCAGACGAAAACCTGAATACCCTGATCGATTACCGCTTTGAAAAATCCTTCCGTGCCGAACGTGGCCAGAATGGTCAGAGCCGTGACTGTACCGGTAAACGCGGTAAAGACGTCGAAATCAAAGTTCCGGTCGGTACCCGTGTGCAGGATCAGGGCACCGGTGAGATCCTCGGCGATATGACCCGCCATCAACAGCGTCTGATGGTGGCGAAGGGCGGTTGGCACGGCCTGGGTAACACCCGTTTCAAATCCTCGGTAAACCGTGCTCCGCGCCAAAAAACGTTGGGTACCAAGGGCGAGATGCGCGATATCCTGCTGGAGCTGCTGCTGCTGGCGGATGTGGGCATGTTGGGTCTGCCGAACGCCGGTAAGTCGACCTTCATTCGCGCGGTTTCTGCCGCCAAGCCAAAAGTGGCGGATTACCCGTTCACCACGCTGGTACCGAGCCTGGGCGTGGTACGTATGGACCATGAACAAAGCTTCGTGGTGGCGGACATTCCTGGCCTGATCGAAGGTGCACATGAAGGTGCTGGCCTGGGGATCCGTTTCCTGAAACACCTGGAGCGCTGCCGCGTGTTGCTGCATCTGGTGGACATTGCTCCGATCGATGAGTCCGATCCGGTAGAGAATGCCAAGGTCATCATCAACGAGCTCAACCAGTACAGCGAGAATCTGTCACACAAGCCACGCTGGCTGGTGTTCAACAAAGTTGACCTGCTGGACGAGGAAGAGGCCGCCGAGCGCGCCAAGGCGATCGTAGAAGGCATGGGGTGGGAAGGTAAGTACTACATGATCTCCGCTGCGAACCGCGAAGGCGTTAACGCGCTGTGCTGGGACGTGATGAACTTCATCAATACGCAACCTAAAGCCATGGCGATCGAAGAAAGCGCGCCGGAAAAAGTCGAGTTCATGTGGGATGATTACCACCGTGAGCAGATCGCTGAAGTGGAAGCTGAAGCGGATGACGATTGGGATGATGACTGGGATGAAGATGACGACGAAGGCGTCGAAATCGTCTACCAGAAGTAATTCTGCGTAATAAAACAAGGGCTCGGTTCAGTGAACCGGGCCCTTGTTGTTTGTTGAGGTTGCTGAAACCTCAATCGATGATGTGACGTTAGTGATTCAAAATATTATCGGGTAACCAGCACTGTGCATCCAGGCCGTTGGCATCGGTGCGGTTTTCCAGGCGTAGACAGCCACGGTGCAACTGAACGATACGGATCACGATATTCAATCCCAGCCCGCTGCCGCCATAACGCTGATCCATCCGGCGGAAGGCCTGAGTCAACTCTCCCGCCATTTCTTGCTTGATACCCGGCCCCTCATCGAGCACCTGTAATCGTTGCCCATTATTCTCGGGGGTGAGCTGAACACGGATGACACTCTTCTCGGGGCCATAGCGGTGCGCATTTTCAACCAGATTACGCAGCATCAGACGCAGCAGCACCGGATCGCCATGGGTCGGGGCATTGGCTGGCAGTTGCCAGACAATCTTTTGCCCGCGCAGAGCGGCTAGCTCTTTCAACTCTTCCTGCAATGGCTGAACAACGTTGGTTACCCAGTCAAACTGCTGGTAATGGCCACTGGCGAAATCCTGCCCGGCCCGTGACAGCATCAGCAATTGCTCGACCACGTGCATCAGTTGGTCAATGCGGGCGATCAACTGTTTACTGCCCGCAATCCCCTGTTGCTCCATCAGTTCCAGATGCAGCCGGATCCCCGCCAGCGGCGTACGTAATTCGTGGGCTGCATCGGCAGTGAACAGCCGCTCTTGCTGGATGGTATGGTCAAGGCGTGAAAAAAGCTGATTCAATGCCTTGGTAACCGCCATCATCTCCAGACTGTCGTTGGATACTGGCAAAGGAGTCAGATTATCTGCGGAACGTTTCTCCAGCTTTTCCTGCAGTTGATTCAGCGGCCGGATAATCCAACTGATGGCCCAGAAGGAGGCGAGCAGGGTCACCACCATCATGATCAGCGAAGGGGCAAGCAGGGAAGCGATCGCTTCGGCAATCTCGGTATCGACCCGCTCGTTGCGAACTTTGGCCGACAGGGTTTCATCCACCAGGAAACTGATCTGCTCCTGGCTTTCATGCCATAGCCAAAACGCGCTGATGAGCTGGGTGACCAGCAGGATCAGGGCCAACATCAGCAGCAAACGACGGCGCATGCTGATCAAGATGCGGGCTCCAGACGGTAACCGATGCCACGAACGGTACGGATACGATCTTTGCCCAGTTTACGGCGCAAGTTGTGCATGTGCACTTCGAGGGTATTCGAGCCCAGATCGTCGTTCCAGGTATAGAGATCCTGTTGCAACAGCTCACGGTTGACGGTTTGCCCGGCCCGCATTATCAGACGCGACAGAATGGCAAACTCTTTCGGCGTGACGTCTATCGCCTGCTGCTGCAGATACACCTGCTGGCTGGACAGGTTGAGCGTCAGATCGTCCTGTTGCAGCAGGTTATCGCTGTGGCCCTGATAGCGGCGGAGCAGTGCCCGTACCCGGGCTTGCAGCTCAATCAGCGCAAAGGGTTTGACCAGATAGTCATCGGCACCGGCGTCCAGGCCATCGACACGGTCTTGCAACGCGTCGCGTGCGGTGAGGATCAACACCGGGATGCTGATGTGTTGACGACGCCATTGCCGCAGCAGGGTGGCACCGTCAATATCTGGCAGGCCGAGGTCAAGGATCACCATACTGTACTGGCTGGTGACGATCAGGCTATTGGCCTGCGCAGCACTGGCCGCACAATCACAGGCGTAGCCTTCGTTGGACATTGCCAACGCCACGCCTTGCTGCAATAACTCATCATCCTCAACAATCAGTAGCTTCATGCCCTTGGGCCTCAATTGTTCTGATAGATATCCCGATACAGCCGGCTTTCGAACCGCACCAGCGGCGCTCGGCGCTGTTTTTGATCTTCTGGTGGCACCGCGTAACCCGATAGATATTGGACAAAGGCAAGGCGCTGACCGCTGGCCGTAGTGATAAAGCCGGCCAAGTTATAGACCCCTTGCAACGCCCCGGTTTTGGCAGAAACCTTACCGTCGACCCCGGCTTCGTGTAGGCCACCGCGATAGCGCAGCGTGCCATCATAACCGGACAGCGGCAGCATCGAGATAAAGTTGAGCTCGCTGTCGTGCTGAGCAATATATTGCAACGCCTGCATCATGGTTGCAGGTGCCAGCAGGTTGTGGCGCGACAGGCCAGAGCCGTCCACCACGATGCTGTTACCTAGGTCTACCCCGGCCTTCTGGCGCAGAACCTGGCGAACTGCATCTGCTCCCGCGCGCCAGGTGCCCGGTACGCCAAAGCGTTCATGGCCGATGGTGCGAAACACGGTATCGGCAATCATGTTGTCCGACTTCTTCAGCATGATTTTCAGCAGGTCATGCAACGGTGCGGACTGTGTCTGGGCGATCACCGTGCCCGTCATGCCTGGCTGGGTTTGGCGTTTCAAATGGCCGCCAATCTGGATCCCTGACTTGACCAGCTCATCTTTCAGGATGGCACCGGCATAGCTGGCTCCATCTTGAATGGCGAATGCCAACGGCAGTGGTTCACTACGCTGGGTCAGGCATCCGGTCAGTGTAAAGCGGTTCAATTCGCCCGGCACCACATCCAGCTCACAATATTGTGCATCCGCAGAGCCTTTCGCCAGCGTTCTTACCTGGCTGAACATATTGACCGGGTAGAATGAGGCCACGCGAATAAACGCCATCTCACCGGGGTTAGGGGCGCTGTAAAGGGAAACCGAGAAACAGTTGCGATCGACAATTGCCGCCGCTGGCGGGGCGCTGAAACATTGGGTCATATCGTTCCAGGGCCAGCCGGGCGCTTTGTCATGGCTGGCAAATACCGAGGTATCGACCAGCACATCGCCGCTGATTTCGCGTACTCCCTGTCTTTTCAGTTCCGCCACCATATTGCGCAGATTCTGCCGCTTGAAGGTGGGATCTCCGCTGAAACGGGCGATAAGGTTGCCACGCAACACGCCATCCGTGATGTTGCCCTGACTTTCCAGTGTCGTGGTGAAGCGATAATCCGGCCCGAGCTGCAACAAAGCCGCCAGCGCGGTAAGCACCTTCTGGGTGCTGGCCGGGAGTGCCATTTGCTGTGAGTGATAGTCGATGGTTGGCGTGGTCGCGCCAATCTTCTGAACTATCAGGGCCAGGTTCGCCCCATCAGGCAAATATTGTGTGTAATCTTCAACCGGGGCCGCATGGGCATTAACAGCAAATGCGCAGGCCAATACACTGACAATTCGTGAAAAACGCATAATCTCGGGGTAACAGCTGGATAACGTGCTGTCATACTACGGTGCATCAAGGGATAAAGTAAACGATGACCCTTAAGGAACTCTAGGCTAAAATGCGTATCAAAATGCAAAATCGACGCTGACTTGGAGCAAACCTCCGAGCTCGGTTTCTTTTGTTTATCGCCTGGAGACGGAAGGCGCAACGCCTGCCGTAATTTCATACGAACACGTCAGGATGACGCTAATGCCCTGGGGATGTTGAGCTGCGGTTAGCTCGCAACACCACGGGTATATTTGAACAGGATAGATTTAGAGGTATTTAACGATGAAACAGATCCCGATGACCTTGTTTGGCGCAGAACAGCTGCGTGAAGAACTAGAATATTTGAAAGGTGTGCGTCGCCCGAAAATCATTGCCGACATCGCCACCGCACGCGAACACGGTGACCTGAAAGAAAACGCCGAGTACCATGCCGCTCGTGAACAGCAGGGTTTCTGTGAAGGACGTATCCAGGAAATCGAGGCCAAACTGTCCAATGCGCAGGTGATCGACATCACCAAAATGCCTCAGACTGGCCGCGTGATTTTTGGTGCTACCGTCTCGGTGATGAACCTGGATAGCGAAGATCAGGTGACTTACCGCATCGTGGGTGATGATGAAGCAGACTTTAAGAAAAATCTTATTTCTGTCAACTCACCGATGGCTCGTGGCCTGATTGGCAAAGAGCAAGATGATGTTGTTGTCATCAAAACCCCGGGTGGTGATGTAGAATACGAAATTCTGAAAGTGGAATATCTTTAATTTCGCCCGAGTTGGTTAAAAGTTCAGCAGGGTTTTGTAAAGAAAGGAAAAAGGCCGCAAGCGGCCTTTTATCTGAGCCCGGCGCATGGCACCGTCTCAGCAAACAGATTGCGGATTAGCGCGGCAAAGTGATCTTGCGCTCTTTCGACGGGCGGTAAAGAATAAGCGTACTGCCGATCACTTGCACGTTGCAGGCACCCGTTTCACGCACAATAGCGTCGGCGATCAGGGTTTTGGTTTCGCGATCTTCGGCTGCAATTTTTACTTTGATCAGCTCGTGATGCTCCAGAGCCAGCTCAATTTCAGCCAACACCCCTTCGGTGAGACCGTTATTACCCAGCATGACCACCGGTTTTAACGGATGTGCCAGGCCTTTCAGGTGTTGTTTTTGTTTATTATTCAGATTCATTGTCTTTTTTGCTTAAGTTGGGATTGAAAACGGTACATTCTACCGCCATCTCATGTGTATCACCAAATCGGTCTGCACCGAATTGAGTTTACGTGAGAAGCGAACCTGGCATGAGACTCTTTTTAGGATAGTTGGAATACTCGATGGCAAATAAAAAGCGTTCGGCCAGTTCCAGTCGCTGGCTCCAAGAACACTTTAGCGATAAATATGTGCTGCAGGCGCAGAAAAAAGGGCTGCGTTCGCGTGCCTGGTTTAAACTTGATGAAATCCAGCAAAGTGACAAACTGTTCAAGCCGGGTATGACGGTCGTTGATTTGGGGGCTGCACCGGGCGGTTGGTCGCAATATGTGGTAACCCAGATTGGTGGTAACGGGCGTATCATTGCCTGTGATATTTTGCCAATGGATCCTATCGTTGGCGTCGATTTCCTTCAGGGCGATTTTCGTGATGAACTGGTCCTCAAAGCACTGTTGGAACGTGTAGGTGATAGTAAGGTTCAGGTAGTCATGTCTGACATGGCCCCGAATATGAGCGGCACCCCGGCGGTCGATATCCCAAAATCGATGTATCTGGTGGAATTAGCACTGGAAATGTGTCGTGATGTTCTCGCACCAGGCGGTAGTTTCCTGGTGAAGGTGTTCCAGGGAGATGGTTTTGACGAGTACCTACGGGAAATTCGCTCCCTGTTTACGAAGGTTAAGATTCGTAAGCCAGACGCTTCTCGCGCACGTTCGCGTGAAGTGTACATTGTAGCGACAGGGCGGAAACTGTAGTACCCTAACGCTGTTTGTTAACACAGTTGTAATATGAGGTTAATCCCTTGAGTGACATGGCGAAAAACCTAATTCTCTGGCTAGTCATCGCGGTCGTTTTGATGTCGGTATTCCAGAGCTTTGGGCCCAGCGAGTCTAATGGCCGTAGGGTAGATTACTCTACCTTCATGACCGAACTGACCCAAGATCAGATCCGTGAAGCGCGCATTAATGGGCGTGAAATCAACGTTGTCCGTAAAGACAGCAACAAGTACACCACTTACATCCCGGTCAACGATCCTAAGTTACTGGATACGTTGTTAACCAAAAACGTGAAAGTTGTTGGTGAGCCACCGGAAGAGCCAAGTTTGCTGGCTTCCATCTTTATTTCCTGGTTCCCAATGCTGTTGTTGATTGGGGTCTGGATCTTCTTCATGCGGCAAATGCAGGGCGGCGGCGGCAAGGGCGCGATGTCCTTCGGCAAGAGCAAGGCCCGTATGCTGACGGAAGACCAGATTAAAACCACTTTTGCCGACGTTGCAGGCTGTGACGAAGCAAAAGAAGAAGTGAGTGAACTGGTAGACTACCTGCGCGAACCGAGCCGTTTCCAGAAGCTGGGCGGCAAGATCCCGAAAGGCGTGCTGATGGTTGGCCCTCCGGGTACCGGTAAAACCCTGCTGGCGAAAGCGATTGCTGGCGAGGCGAAAGTCCCGTTCTTCACCATTTCGGGTTCTGACTTCGTTGAAATGTTCGTCGGTGTGGGTGCATCCCGCGTCCGTGACATGTTTGAACAGGCCAAGAAAGCGGCACCGTGCATCATCTTTATCGATGAAATCGACGCCGTAGGCCGCCAACGTGGCGCAGGTCTGGGCGGTGGTCACGATGAACGTGAGCAAACGCTGAACCAGATGCTGGTTGAGATGGACGGCTTTGAAGGCAACGAAGGCATTATCGTCATCGCGGCAACCAACCGTCCTGACGTACTGGACCCTGCGTTACTGCGTCCAGGCCGTTTCGACCGCCAAGTGGTGGTTGGGCTGCCAGACGTGCGTGGCCGTGAGCAAATCCTGAAGGTGCACTCCCGTCGTGTGCCGTTGGCGCCAGATGTTGATGCTTCTGTGCTTGCACGTGGTACTCCGGGCTTCTCCGGTGCGGACTTGGCCAACCTGGTCAACGAAGCTGCCCTGTTCGCAGCACGTGGCAACAAGCGCGTGGTGTCGATGGTGGAGTTCGAAAAAGCCAAGGACAAGATCATGATGGGTGCGGAACGTCGCTCCATGGTGATGACGGAAGCGCAGAAAGAATCGACCGCCTATCACGAAGCGGGCCACGCCATCATTGGCCGCCTGGTTCCTGAGCATGACCCGGTGCATAAAGTCACGATTATTCCTCGTGGCCGTGCGCTCGGCGTGACCTTCTTCCTGCCGGAAGGGGATGCGATCAGCGCCAGCCGTCAGAAGCTGGAAAGCCAAATCTCCACCCTGTACGGTGGCCGTCTGGCAGAAGAAATTATTTACGGGCCGGAAAAAGTCTCTACCGGTGCATCGAACGACATTAAAGTCGCTACCTCGATCGCCCGCAACATGGTGACCCAATGGGGCTTCTCTGAGAAGCTGGGGCCATTGCTGTATGCGGAAGAAGAGGGCGAGGTGTTCCTGGGCCGTTCCGTGGCCAAGGCGAAACACATGTCGGACGAAACCGCACGTATCATCGACCAGGAAGTCAAATCCCTGATTGAGCGCAACTACATTCGCGCACGTGCGTTGCTGATGGAAAACATGGACATCCTGCATTCGATGAAAGATGCACTGATGAAATATGAAACCATCGATGCACCGCAGATCGACGACCTGATGAACCGTAAAGATGTGCGTCCGCCAGCAGGTTGGGACGACGTGGCGAAAAGCAACAACTCCGACAACGGTGGCACACCAAAAGCGCCAACGCCGGTAGATGAGCCGCGTACACCAAACCCAGGCAACACCATGTCTGAACAGCTCGACAAGTAACATCGGCTGTAGCGTAAAATAAAACCCCGGCCAGCCGGGGTTTTTTATTGCTGGCTGAAAATTGCTGCCTCTCCTTGGGTGAGAGGGGCGGGATCCACTCCAGGCAACTGAGTAGTATTGACTCCAAGGTAGATTAATCATGCAGTTAACCGTGCGCGACCAAATCCTCGATCTCAACCATCCTCGGGTGATGGGGATCCTCAATGTTACCCCTGACTCCTTCTCTGACGGCGGGCGGCATAATTCGCTGAATGATGCTCTGCTGCATGCGCATGCGCTGATTTCGGCGGGTGCAACGATGATCGATGTGGGGGGCGAGTCCACGCGCCCGGGCGCTGCCGAGGTCAGTGAAGAGGAAGAGATTGAGCGCGTTGTGCCGGTAGTGGAAGCCTTGGCGCAGCGGTTTGAGATTTTTATCTCGGTGGATACCTCAAAAGCCGGTGTGATCCGCGAATCCGCTAAAGCCGGTGCGCATCTGATCAACGACGTTCGCTCGCTGCAGGAGCCTGGTGCGTTGCAGGCAGCCGCCGAAAGCGGTCTGCCAGTGTGCCTGATGCATATGCAAGGCGAGCCGCGTACCATGCAGCAAGCACCGCATTACGATGACCTGATGGCGGACGTTAATGCGTTTTTCCAGCAGCATATTGACCGCTGTATTGCAGGCGGCATAGCAAAACAGAAATTGTTACTCGACCCAGGCTTCGGTTTCGGTAAGAATTTAGCGCATAATTATCAGCTTCTGGCCCGATTGGCGGAATTTCATCACTTTGGCTTGCCACTGTTGGTGGGGATGTCGCGTAAATCTATGATTGGGCAGCTATTGAATGTCCCACCCGAACAGCGGGTTATCGGCAGCGTGGCCTGTGCGGTGATTGCCGCGATGCAGGGGGCGCAGATAGTCAGAGTGCATGATGTCAAAGAAACCGTCGAGGCGATGCGTGTCGTCGAGGCAACACTTTCAGCTAAGGGATAGTAGAGACATGAGCGAACGCAAATACTTTGGTACCGACGGCATTCGTGGCAAGGTGGGTGACAGCCCGATAACCCCAGAGTTCGTACTCAAGCTGGGCTGGGCTGCCGGCAAGGTATTGGCGCGCCATGGCTCCCGCAAAATCATCATCGGTAAAGATACCCGTATCTCAGGCTATATGCTGGAGTCAGCGCTGGAGGCCGGTTTAGCGGCGGCGGGGCTGTCTGCTTCGTTTACCGGTCCGATGCCTACCCCCGCGGTGGCTTATCTGACCCGAACTTTTCGTGCGGAAGCCGGGATCGTGATTTCTGCCTCACATAACCCATTTTATGATAACGGCATCAAGTTCTTCTCCATCGATGGTGCCAAACTGCCTGACGATGTGGAGGAAGCGATTGAAGCGGAAATGGAAAAACCGTTGACCTGCGTCGAATCTGCCGAGTTGGGTAAAGCCAGCCGCATTGTCGATGCCGCAGGGCGCTATATCGAATTCTGTAAAGGCACCTTCCCGAGCGAACTGAGCCTGAACGGGCTGAAGATCGTGGTGGACTGCGCCAACGGCGCTACCTATCACATTGCCCCAAGCGTTTTGCGTGAGCTGGGTGCCACGGTGATCGCTATCGGTTGTGAGCCGGATGGCATGAACATCAACGAAGAGTGTGGCGCTACCGATGTACGCCAACTGCAGGCGCGCGTGCTGGAAGAGCAGGCACACGTTGGCCTGGCCTTTGATGGCGATGGCGACCGCGTGATGATGGTGGATCACCTGGGTAACAAGGTTGACGGCGATCAGATCCTCTACATCATTGCTCGTGAAGGCCTGCGCCAGGGGCAACTGCGCGGCGGTGCCGTGGGTACCCTGATGAGCAATATGGGCCTGGAGCTGGCACTGAAGCAGCTCGGCATCCCGTTTGCCCGTGCCAAGGTGGGTGACCGCTACGTACTGGAAAAACTGCAAGAGTTGGGCTGGCGCATTGGGGCGGAAAACTCCGGCCACGTGATCCTGCTGGACAAAACTACCACCGGGGACGGTATCGTCGCTGGCCTGCAAGTGTTGACGGCAATTGTGCGTAATAACATGAGCCTGCACGACCTGTGCAGCGGTATGAAATTACTGCCACAGGTCCTGGTCAACGTGCGCTTTGTCGGTGAGCATAACCCACTGGAGTCAGAGGCGGTGTTGAAGGTCACTGAGCAGGTCGAAGCCGAATTGGCCGGTCGTGGCCGTGTGCTGCTGCGTAAGTCGGGCACTGAGCCATTGATCCGCGTAATGGTGGAAGGCGAAGATGAGCAGCAGGTTATCGCGCTGGCGCACCGTATCGCCGATGCGGTCAAGCTGGCAGGTTAACATGCTGTTTTTACGCAGGTACGTTGTCAGTGCCTGCGTAATTTCCCGATCAGCCCTGTTTTTGCTGTTTTTTTCCGCAAACGCATCGGCGGTTGCAAATTGCCCTTGCGCGCTTTGATGGCTTTGGTTAGTATTCACACCCGCTTCAGTGGGCTGTTTTAGTGACACGCCACGCCTTCTTTAGTTTGGAAGCATCTGGGGTGAGAAGCATTTGGCACGCGGTGAACCCGCAAGGATACAGGTACCACTATGTACGAAGCTCTTCTGGTAATTTTCTTGCTGATATCGATCGGGTTAGTCGCTCTGATCATGCTACAGCAAGGTAAAGGCGCTGATATGGGAGCCTCATTCGGAGCAGGTGCTTCTGGCACATTCTTCGGATCGACCGGTTCAGGCAACTTTATGACCCGCATGACGGCTGTCCTGGCGACGTTGTTCTTCGTCATCAGTCTGATCCTGGGCAACCTGAGCACCAATCAGGGCAAGAAAGGCAGCGAGTGGGAAAACCTGGGTCAGCCAGCGCAAACTGAGCAGACTAGCACTCCGGCAGCACCAGCTAAACCGGTCAGTGATATCCCGCAGTAAGCCGCTGAAAAGTTTGAACACGGTTGTTTTCGACCTCAACAGAAACAGCCGTTAGCAGTAAAAATCAGTACCGAGGTGGTGGAATTGGTAGACACGCTACCTTGAGGTGGTAGTGCCCTAACGGGCTTGTGGGTTCGAGTCCCATCCTCGGTACCAAATCCCAGAGATAACTTGCGTTTTTGCAATTATCGGCGTAATATTTGCCACGTTTTCGGACGCGGGGTGGAGCAGCCTGGTAGCTCGTCGGGCTCATAACCCGAAGGTCGTCGGTTCAAATCCGGCCCCCGCAACCACTTTCCTTTAAGTGTTTATTTTCAAATACACTTTTCGATTGAATTCCGCTTTTCTCGATCAACATTTGAAAATGGCACTTGCTAGAAAGTTGCACCGAAGCCGCTTTGCGGCAAACAGGGTCCAGTTGCATAAAGCCCCGAATTTTCGGGGTTTTTTGTTATTTGGCAACAGAATCACTGGGCTATTAGGCCCTTTTTTTATGTCTTGGGGGTGGGCTTGTCCACATTAGAGCAAAAATTAACAGAGATGCTTTCCGCACCGGTAGAGGCGTTGGGCTTTGAGCTCGTAGGCATCGAATTTATTCGGGCGCGCCAATCGACACTACGCATCTATATTGATAGTGACAACGGAATCAATGTTGATGATTGCGCTGATGTCAGCCACCAGGTCAGCGCTGTACTGGACGTCGAAGATCCGATCACGGTCGCTTACAACCTGGAAGTTTCCTCTCCTGGCCTTGAGCGCCCTATGTTTACCGCGGAACACTATCAACGTTTTCTCGGTGAAGAAGTCAGCGTTGTTCTGCGTATGGCGATACAAAACCGCCGCAAATGGCAGGGCATCATCAAGTCTGTAGAAGGCGAGATGATCACGGTTACTGTGGATGGGAAAGATGAAGTGTTCGCGCTGAGTAATATTCAGAAAGCGAACCTGGTACCCCACTTTTAAAGTTTGGATGAGGCAACTAGGATGAACAAAGAGATTCTGGCTGTTGTTGAAGCAGTTTCCAATGAAAAATCCCTACCACGTGAGAAGATTTTCGAAGCCCTGGAAACCGCTTTAGCCACCGCCACCAAGAAAAAATATGAGCAGGAAATCGAGGTCCGTGTCAGCATTGACCGTAAGACTGGCGATTTCGACACCTTCCGCCGTTGGGTTGCCGTTGATGAAGTGACCCAGCCAACGCGTGAGATCACGCTGGAAGCTGCACAGTATGAAGACCCGTCCATGGAACTGGGCGGCTATATCGAAGATCAGATCGAATCTGTGACCTTCGACCGTATCACCACTCAGACCGCGAAGCAGGTTATCGTACAGAAAGTACGTGAAGCCGAGCGCGCGATGGTGGTTGACGCCTTCCGCCAACACGAAGGTGAAATCGTCACCGGCGTGGTGAAAAAAGTGAACCGTGACAGCATTGCGCTGGATCTGGGTAGCAACGCTGAAGCGGTCATTGGCCGTGAAGATATGCTGCCACGCGAAAACTTCCGCCCGGGTGACCGCATCCGCGGTGTACTGTACGCAGTACGTCCGGAAGCGCGCGGTGCGCAACTGTTCGTTAGCCGTTCCAGCCCGGATATGCTCAAAGAGCTGTTCCGCATCGAAGTGCCGGAAATTGGCGAAGAAGTGATTGAGATTAAAGCGGCAGCCCGCGATCCTGGCTCCCGTGCAAAAATTGCCGTGAAAACCAACGACAAGCGTATCGACCCGGTCGGTGCCTGTGTCGGTATGCGCGGTGCCCGCGTCCAGGCCGTTTCGAGCGAGCTTGGCGGGGAACGTATTGATATCATCCTGTGGGATGATAACCCTGCACAGTTCGTCATTAACGCCATGGCCCCGGCAGATGTTGCCTCGATCGTGGTAGATGAAGATCGGTGCACGATGGATATCGCCGTTGAAGCCAGCAACCTGGCACAGGCGATCGGCCGTAATGGCCAAAACGTGCGTTTAGCTTCCCAACTGTTGAAACAGCATCGTGATGATGATCGCTGGGAACTGAACGTGATGACGGCGGACGATCTGCAGGCCAAGCATCAGGCCGAGGCTCATGCCGCCATTGATACCTTCACCAAGTATCTTGATATCGACGAAGATTTCGCCACCGTTCTGGTCGAAGAAGGCTTCTCTACGCTGGAAGAACTGGCTTACGTGCCAATCAAAGAGCTGCTGGAAATCGACGGTCTGGATGAAGATATGGTTGAAGCGTTGCGCGATCGCGCCAAAGCTGCATTGACCACGCTGGCCCTGGCACAGGAAGAAAGCCTGGGCGACCAAAAACCTGCTGATGATTTGCTCAACCTTCCGGGTCTTGAGCGCAGCATGGCCTTTAAACTGGCCGCGCGTGGGGTTTGTACGCTGGAAGATCTTGCCGAGCAGGGTGTTGACGATCTGGCTGATATTGAAGGGCTTAGCGATGAGCAAGCCGGCGAGCTGATTATGGCCGCACGTAATATCTGTTGGTTTGGCGACAACGCGTAATAACTGTAGCAGGAAGGAACAGCATGACGACAGATGTAACCGTAAAATCGCTGGCAGCAGAGATACAGACACCGGTTGATCGCCTGGTACAGCAATTTGCTGATGCAGGGATTAACAAGTCTGAGACCGACTCTGTGACACAGCATGAGAAAGAAACCTTACTGGCGCACCTGAACCGTGAACACGGTAGTGCGCCAAGCAAACTCACGTTGCAGCGCAAAACGCGCAGCACCTTGAATATTCCGAGCACCGGCGGTAAGAGTAAATCGGTGCAAATTGAGGTCCGCAAGAAACGCACTTATGTAAATCGCGATCCGCAGGAAGCCCAACAGGCTGAAGCGGCTGAGCAGGCACAGCGTGAAGCGGAAGAGCAGGCAAGGCGCGAAGCGGAAGAGCTAGCGAAACGCGAAGCAGAAGCTAAGCGCGCAGCCGAAGAGCAAGCCAAACGTGAGGCCGCGGAGATTGCTAAGCGTAATTCAGCGGAAAAAGAAAAAGTGACCAATCAACATACCGACGAAATGACCAAGCCAGCTCAGGCAGAAAAAGCACGCCGTGAAGCCGAAGCCGCCGAACTGAAACGTAAAGCGGAAGAAGAAGTACGCCGTAAGGTGGAAGAAGATGCCAAACGCGTAGCGGAAGAAGCGCGCCGTATGGCCGAAGAAAACGGTGAGAAGTGGGCCGAAGCCGAAGCAGCAAGCGCTGCGGTTGAAACAGCCGACTACCACGTAACCACCTCCGAGCACGCTCGTGCTGCCGAAGACGAAAACGACGCCAAAGTTGAAGGTGAGCGCCGTAGCCGTACTCGCGGTGGCAAAGCGACCAAACAGAAGAAAGGCAACAAGCTCTCCGAGTCTAAAGCAGACCGCGAAGAAGCTCGCACCATGACCCGTGGCGGTAAAGGCAAGCGTAAGCCAAGCACCCTGCAGCAGGGCTTTAACAAGCCAGCTCAGGTGGTGAACCGTGACGTGGTGATCGGCGAGACCATCACCGTTGCCGAACTGGCTAACAAGATGGCGGTAAAAGGTTCTCAGGTCATCAAAGCGATGATGAAGCTGGGCGCCATGGCCACCATCAACCAGGTCATCGACCAGGAAACCGCACAGCTGGTTGCCGAAGAGATGGGCCACAAAGTTATCCTGCGTCGTGAGAACGAGCTGGAAGAAGCGCTGATGAGCGACCGTGACACCGGCGCCGGTGCCGAGTCTCGTGCCCCAGTCGTGACCATCATGGGCCACGTTGACCATGGTAAAACCTCTCTGCTCGACTACATCCGCTCCACCAAGGTGGCGGTTGGCGAAGCAGGTGGTATTACCCAGCACATCGGTGCTTACCACGTAGAAACCGAAAACGGCATGATCACCTTCCTGGATACCCCAGGCCACGCAGCGTTTACCTCAATGCGTGCTCGTGGTGCTCAGGCGACCGATATCGTGGTTCTGGTCGTAGCAGCAGACGACGGCGTGATGCCACAAACCATCGAAGCTATTCAGCATGCTCAGGCGGCTAAAGTGCCATTGGTGGTTGCGGTTAACAAAATTGACAAACCAGAAGCCGATCCGGACCGCGTTAAGCAAGAGCTGTCTCAGTATGGCGTTATGCCAGAAGAGTGGGGCGGTGAAGCTCAGTTCGTCCACGTATCTGCAAAAGCCGGTACCGGTATCGACGAACTGTTGAATGCTATCCTACTGCAGGCCGAAGTTCTTGAACTGAAAGCGGTTCGTAGCGGCATGGCGAGCGGTGTGGTAATCGAATCCTTCCTGGATAAAGGCCGTGGCCCAGTGGCTACCGTACTGGTACAGGAAGGGACGCTGAACAAGGGCGATATCGTCCTGTGCGGCTTCGAGTATGGCCGTGTTCGTGCGATGCGTGACGAATTGGGCCGTGAAGTGACCTCTGCGGGTCCTTCTATCCCAGTTGAGATCCTGGGCCTGTCCAGCGTTCCTGCTGCGGGTGACGAAGCGACCGTCGTGCGTGACGAGAAGAAAGCGCGTGAAGTTGCGCTGTACCGTCAAGGCAAGTTCCGCGAAGTTAAACTGGCTCGCCAGCAGAAATCTAAACTGGAGAACATGTTCGCGAACATGACCGAAGGTGAAGTTTCTGAACTGAACATCGTGCTGAAAACCGACGTACAGGGTACCTGTGAAGCGATTTCCGATTCACTGCAGAAACTCTCCACCGACGAAGTGAAGGTGAAGATTGTGGGTTCTGGCGTCGGTGGTATCACCGAAACCGACGCGACCCTGGCTGCGGCATCCAACGCCATCATCCTGGGCTTCAACGTGCGTGCGGATGCTTCTGCCCGCCGCGTGATTGAGTCAGAAAGCCTGGATCTGCGTTACTACTCCGTGATCTATAACCTGATCGACGAAGTGAAGCAGGCGATGAGCGGTATGTTGGCGCCTGAGTACAAACAGCAGATCATCGGTCTGGCTGAAGTACGTGATGTGTTCAAATCACCTAAGTTCGGCGCTGTTGCCGGCTGTATGGTGACCGAAGGCAACATCAAGCGTCACAACCCAATCCGCGTGCTGCGTGACAACGTGGTTATCTATGAAGGCGAGCTGGAATCCCTGCGCCGCTTCAAAGATGACGTTAACGAAGTCCGTAACGGTATGGAATGTGGTATCGGCGTTAAGAACTACAACGACGTGCGCGTTGGCGACATGATCGAAGTGTTCGAAATCATCGAGATCCAGCGTACCATCGCTTAAGCCTCGAAAAACGCTTAAATCTGTTTTAGGGGGGCCTTGTGCCCCCCGATTTGTCTGGAGGGTTTCCAAATGGCAAAAGAATTCAGCCGCGGTCAACGCGTGGCACAAGAAATGCAAAAAGAGATTGCGATGATCTTGCAGCGTGAAGTCAAAGATCCGCGCGTCGGCATGGCTACCGTTTCAGGTGTTGAAGTGTCTCGCGATCTGGCTTACGCCAAAGTTTACGTCACCTTCCTGAACGTGCTGACCGAAAACCACGATCCGGATCTGGTGACCAACGGCATTAAAGCGTTGCAGGATGCTTCTGGCTATATCCGTACGCTGCTGGGCAAAGCGATGCGCCTGCGCGTAGTGCCGGAACTGACCTTCTCTTACGATAACTCACTGGTTGAAGGCATGCGTATGTCCAACCTGGTGACCAACGTAGTGAAGAACGATGCCGAACGTCGCAATGCATCAGGCGATGAAGAGGAGGCTTAATGAGTCGCCCTCGCCGTCGCGGCCGTGACATTCACGGCGTACTGCTGCTGGACAAACCGCAGGGCTTGTCGTCTAACGATGCCCTGCAAAAAGTAAAGCGTATCTACAATGCCAACCGCGCGGGCCACACCGGCGCGCTCGATCCACTGGCGACCGGTATGCTGCCAATCTGTCTGGGTGAGGCCACCAAGTTCTCCCAGTACCTGCTCGATTCCGACAAGCGTTACCGCGTGATTGCCCGTTTGGGCCAGCGCACGGATACCTCGGATGCTGATGGTCAGATCGTGCAGGAGCGGCCGGTAAACTTCACCCAAGCGCAGCTTGATACCGCGCTGGACACCTTCAGGGGTAACATCCAGCAGGTGCCTTCGATGTATTCCGCACTGAAATACCAGGGCAAAAAGCTGTATGAATATGCTCGCCAGGGTATCGAAGTCCCGCGTGAAGCACGCAGCATCACCGTGTATGAGTTGCAGTTTATCCGCTGGGAAGGGGATGAGCTTGAGCTGGAAATTCACTGCTCAAAAGGCACCTACATCCGCACCATCACGGATGACCTCGGTGAGTTGCTGGGCTGTGGCGCACACGTGATTTATCTGCGCCGCCTGCAGGTGGCGAAGTACCCGATCGCCCGCATGGTCACGTTGGAACAGCTGAATGCGTTAGTGGAGCAGGCACAGGAGCAGAGCATTGCGCCGAGCGAACTGCTCGATCCGTTGCTGATGCCGATGGATAGCCCGGCCGAAGACTTTCCTGAAGTGAACCTGTTGCCAGCGGTAGCGGGTTACGTCAAGCAAGGGCAGCCGGTGCAGGCCGCAGGGGCTCCGGCCTCAGGTCTGGTGCGCATTACCGAAGGCGAAGAACGTAAATTTATCGGCATTGGCGAGATTGCCGATGATGGCCGAGTCGCGCCGCGCCGCCTGGTTGTCGAATATTTCGACTGACCTGCCCGCCTTGCGATCGCCCTGCGCTAAGAGTAGAATGGCGCAGCTTATGCATTGGGTTGCTGAATTAGAGATCGGCGCCTGTATTTATTATCTATAATTTTGGAGTATGACAATGTCTCTAAGTGTTGAAGCTAAAGCTAAAATCGTAGCTGACTTCGGTCGTGGTACTAACGACAGCGGTTCTACCGAAGTTCAGGTTGCCCTGTTGACTGCGCAGATCAACCATCTGCAAGGCCACTTCTCAGAGCACAAAAAAGATCACCACAGCCGTCGTGGTCTGCTGCGTATGGTTTCTCAGCGTCGTAAGCTGCTGGACTACCTGAAGCGTAAAGATGTAGCACGTTACACCAGCCTGATCGAGCGTCTGGGTCTGCGTCGCTAATCGAGCAAGTTTCAGTAGAAAGGGGCCAAATTTGGCCCCTTTCTTCTAGGAAGCATAAGCAAATCAGGTTAATGTATTACTGAGGATCTTCCGTTACAGAGGTTCGCGCGGCTAATGAGAGGCTTTATCTCATGAGAGATAAGGATTGTCATTAGTCGCGAGGATGTAGTGAGAAGGTCAGTGAACCACAGGCGTGTCGAGTCGAAGAACGATTGCGCGCCACCAATTAAGGATTAAATTTTGCTGACTCCGATTATTCGCAAATTCCAGTATGGCCAACACACCGTGACGCTTGAGACCGGTATGATGGCACGTCAAGCCACTGCCGCCGTGATGGTGAGCATGGATGACACCGCAGTATTCGTCACCGTAGTTGGCCAGAAGAAAGCCAAACCAGGCCAGAGTTTCTTCCCTCTGACCGTGAACTATCAGGAGCGTACCTACGCTGCTGGCCGTATCCCGGGTAGCTTCTTCCGTCGTGAAGGCCGTCCGAGCGAAGGCGAAACCCTGACTTCCCGTCTGATCGACCGTCCGATCCGCCCACTGTTCCCAGATAGCTTCCTGAACGAAGTGCAAGTGATCGCCACCGTGGTTTCCGTGAACCCACAGGTAAACCCAGACATCGTAGCGATGATCGGTGCCTCTGCTGCCCTGAGCCTGTCCGGTATTCCGTTCAATGGCCCAATCGGTTCTGCACGCGTGGGTTACATCAACGATCAGTACGTACTGAACCCAACCACCGACGAGCTGAAAGAAAGCCGTCTGGACCTGGTGGTTGCCGGTACCGCAGGCGCAGTGCTGATGGTGGAATCCGAAGCGGACGTGCTGAGCGAAGATCAGATGCTGGGCGCAGTCGTGTTTGGCCATGACCAACAGCAAATCGTTATCGAAAACATTAACGCTCTGGTTGCCGAAGCTGGCAAGCCGAAGTGGGATTGGCAGGCACCAGCGGTTAACGAAGCGCTGCATGCGCGCGTAGCCGAGCTGGCCGAAAGCCGTCTGGGCGATGCTTACCACATCACCGAAAAACAAGAGCGTTACGCTCAGGTTGATGCGATCAAAGACAGCGTAGTGGAAACTCTGCTGGCGCAAGACGAAACTCTGGACGCGTCTGAAATTCAGGACATCCTGGGCACCGTTGAGAAAAACGTCGTACGTAGCCGTGTGCTGCGTGGCGAGCCGCGTATCGATGGCCGTGAGAAAGACATGATCCGTGGTCTGGACGTGCGCACTGGCGTTCTGCCACGTACCCACGGTTCCGCACTGTTCACCCGTGGTGAAACTCAGGCGCTGGTTACCGCCACTCTGGGTACCGCGCGTGACGCACAGAACATCGACGAGCTGATGGGCGAGAAAACCGACAGCTTCCTGTTCCACTACAACTTCCCTCCGTACTCTGTTGGTGAAACCGGCATGGTAGGTTCACCGAAGCGTCGTGAAATCGGCCATGGTCGTCTGGCAAAACGTGGCGTTTTAGCTATGATGCCTAAACCAGAAGATTTCCCGTACACCGTACGTGTGGTGTCTGAAATCACCGAATCCAACGGTTCTTCTTCAATGGCTTCCGTTTGTGGTGCTTCTCTGGCACTGATGGACGCAGGTGTGCCAATCAAGGCCGCCGTTGCGGGTATCGCAATGGGCCTGGTGAAAGAAGAAGAAAACTTTGTTGTACTGTCTGATATTCTGGGTGACGAAGATCACCTGGGCGACATGGACTTCAAAGTGGCCGGTAGCCGCGATGGTATCACCGCGCTGCAGATGGACATTAAAATTGAAGGTATCACCCGCGAAATCATGCAGGTGGCTCTGAACCAGGCCAAGGGTGCGCGTCTGCACATTCTGGGCGTGATGGAACAGGCTATCAGCACGCCGCGTGGCGATATCTCTGAGTTCGCACCACGTATTCACACCATCAAGATCAATCCAGACAAGATCAAAGATGTGATCGGTAAAGGTGGCTCAGTCATCCGTGCGTTGACCGAAGAAACTGGCACCACGATCGAAATTGAAGATGACGGTACAGTGAAGATTGCTGCGACCGATGGCGACAAAGCGAAGTTCGCTATCCGCCGCATCGAAGAGATCACCGCTGAGATCGAAGTTGGCCGTGTGTATCAGGGTAAAGTAACCCGTATCGTTGATTTTGGTGCCTTCGTGGCCATCGGCGGCGGTAAAGAAGGCCTGGTGCACATCTCTCAAATCGCCGACAAGCGCGTTGAGAAAGTGACCGACTATCTGCAGATGGGTCAGGAAGTACCGGTTAAGGTAATGGAAGTTGATCGCCAGGGCCGTGTGCGTCTGAGCATCAAAGAAGCTACAGCGCCAGAATCCGCTGCGGCTCCTGCACCAGAAGCAGAATAACTGTATCAGCAGTTTTACAGCTCCCTGCCGTTAGGGTTGGGGGCTGTCCTTATCGCGTGGGTAGGATACTCGCGTATTAGCAAGCGGAGGACAGGACGTTCATCCAATGTTTGTCTTCGGGAGTGGGAAATGAAGCCTTTCTTGCGCTGGTGTTACGTTGCGACAGCACTATTGCTGGCAGGATGCAGCAACCATGATTGGCGTAAAGACGAAGTTCTGGCTATTCCGTTGCAGCCTACGCTGCAGCAGGAAGTGATCCTGGCGCGCATGGAACAAATACTTGCCAGCCGGGCATTAACGGACGATGAGCGAGCACAGCTTTTATATGAGCGCGGTGTGCTGTATGATAGCCTAGGTTTACGTGCTCTAGCGCGCAATGACTTTTCACAAGCGCTAGCGATACGTCCTGATATGCCAGAAGTTTTCAACTACCTGGGCATTTACTTAACGCAGGCAGGCAATTTTGATGCTGCCTATGAAGCGTTTGATTCTGTACTAGAGCTTGATCCAACTTACAATTACGCGCGTTTAAACCGGGGCATCGCACTGTATTATGGCGGCCGCTTCCCGTTGGCGCAGGATGATCTGCAGGCGTTTTATCAAGACGACCCAAACGATCCCTTCCGTTCGCTGTGGCTTTATCTGGTGGAGAGAGAAATCGATCCCAAGATGGCTACCGTATCGCTCCAGCAGCGTTATGACAAATCGGACAGAGGGCAATGGGGATGGAATATTGTCGAATTCTACCTGGGCAAAATCAGCGAAAAAACGCTGATGGAACGCCTCAAGGCAGATGCAACGGATAACACTTCGCTCGCTGAGCATCTCAGTGAAACTGACTTCTATTTAGGTAAGCACTACCTAAGTCTGGGGGACAAGGACACCGCTTCGGCGCTGTTCAAACTGACGGTGGCTAACAACGTTCATAACTTTGTTGAGCACCGCTATGCATTGTTGGAATTGGCGCTGTTAGGCCAAGAACAAGACGACCTATCGGAATCGGACCAGCAATAGCTGACGGACACTTATCAGCCTGATTTACATTGGTTTTTTGACCAAAGTAATCGCCTTAACGGGCGAGGGCTTTTTTGTCTGTTTTATAATCTAATTTGAGCCGGTTCACACTTTTCAATGAAAATGACTGAAAATTTTCTCGACGAGTTATGTAGACTGGCTGCCATTATTAATGAGGCACGTGTACATGACTACTGAGCTTGAAACCTCTTTTGCTGACCTGGGGCTGTCTGCTCCGATCATTGCTGCCCTGACCGATCTGGGCTACGAAAAACCATCACCGATCCAGGCTGAGTGTATTCCTCACCTGTTGAACGGCCGCGACGTGCTGGGCATGGCGCAGACCGGTAGTGGTAAAACTGCGGCGTTCTCGCTGCCCCTGCTGCACAACCTCGATGCAGCCCTGAAAGCACCACAAATCCTGGTACTGGCTCCAACCCGCGAACTGGCGGTTCAGGTCGCTGAAGCCATGACCGATTTCTCCAAGCACATGCATGGCGTTAACGTGGTGGCCCTGTACGGTGGCCAACGTTATGACGTGCAGCTGCGCGCTCTGCGTCAGGGCCCGCAAATCGTAGTAGGGACCCCGGGCCGTCTGCTGGACCACCTGAAACGTGGCACCCTGAACCTTTCTGGCCTGAAAGGCCTGGTTCTGGACGAAGCCGACGAAATGCTGCGCATGGGCTTTATCGAAGACGTAGAAACCATCATGGCGGAGATCCCGGCTGAACATCAGACCGCGCTGTTCTCTGCGACCATGCCGGAAGCGATCCGTCGTATTACCCGTCGCTTCATGAAAGATCCACAGGAAGTGCGCATTCAGTCCAGCATCACCACTCGTCCGGACATTAGCCAGAGCTACTGGACCGTGCAGGGCATGCGTAAAAACGAAGCGCTGGTGCGTTTCCTGGAAGCTGAAGATTTTGACGCGGCGATCATCTTCGTACGTACCAAAAATGCGACCCTGGAAGTGGCCGAAGCGCTGGAGCGCAGCGGTTACAACAGTGCCGCACTGAACGGTGACATGAACCAGGCGCTGCGTGAGCAGACCCTGGAGCGTCTGAAAAGTGGCCGTCTGGATATTCTGATCGCCACCGACGTTGCCGCTCGTGGTCTGGACGTTGAGCGTATCAGCCTGGTGGTAAACTATGATATCCCTATGGATTCAGAGTCTTACGTTCACCGTATCGGCCGTACAGGTCGTGCTGGCCGTGCTGGCCGTGCGCTGCTGTTCGTAGAAAACCGCGAACGCCGCCTGCTGCGCAACATCGAGCGCACCATGAAGTTGACCATCCCTGAAGTCGAGCTGCCAAACGCAGATCTGCTGGGTGAGCGCCGCCTGGCCAAGTTTGCCGCTAAAGTTCAGCAGCAGCTGGAAAGCAGCGATCTGGATATGTACCGTGCGCTGCTGGCTAAGCTGCAGCCGGGTGAAGATCTGGATATGGAAACGCTGGCTGCTGCACTGCTGAAAATGGCACAGGGCGAGCGTCCTCTGATCCTGCCACCAGATCCAGTGTTCAAACCGCGTCAACGTCGTGAGTTCAACGATCGTGACGAACGTGGTAGCGACCGTCGTCGTGACGCACGTCCAGACAGCCGTGAAGCTGGTGCTGAGCGTCCACGTCGCGAACGCCGTGACGTGGGTGAAATGCAGCTGTACCGCATTGAAGTTGGCCGTGATGACGGCGTGGAAGTTCGTCATATCGTTGGTGCGATCGCTAACGAAGGTGACATCAGCAGCCGTTACATCGGTAACATCAAGCTGTTTGCTTCCCACTCCACCATCGAGCTGCCAAAAGGCATGCCGGGCGAGATCCTGAATCACTTCACTCGCACCCGCATTCTGAACAAGCCGATGAACATGCAACTGCTGGGCGATGCACAGCCGCATGAACGTCGTGAGCGTCCTGCCGGTGGTAACGGTGGTGAGCGCCGTGGTGGTGCCCGTCCATTCAACGGTGAGCGTCGCGAAGGTGCACCAGCACCACGTCGTTCTTTCGGTGAGCGTCGTGAAGGCGGTAATGCTGCCGGTGGCGAACGTCGTGGCGGTAACTTCAACCGTGATAAGCCAGCACCACGCCGTGACGATGCAGCAGCTCCTGCCGCACCACGTCGCCGTTTCGGTGATGCATAACCGTTGATTTGACCGTTTACGGTTAATCAGCTTAAAAACCAGTCTTCGGACTGGTTTTTTTTTGCCTGGTATCTCAGTTAATACTGCTAAAGGGCGTATCATCCGCAAGGTTTATCTTACGGATGCACAGGAGCTGCCGTGAACTGGCAACAATTCAAATCTCAATACCTGGTGCGCTTTTGGGCACCCTTACCGGCGGTGATCGCAGCCGGGATCCTCTCGACCTACTATTTCGGCATGACCGGCACCTTCTGGGCGGTAACCGGCGAATTTACCCGCTGGGGGGGCCATATCTTGCAGTGGTTTGGCTTTCATCCCGAGCAGTGGGGTTACTTTAAGGTGATCGGCCTACAGGGCACACCGCTCGATCGTATTGATGGGCGCATGATTATTGGTATGTTTGCGGGTTGCATCGCCGCTGCGCTGTGGGCCAACAACATCAAATTACGTATGCCGCAGCACCGCATCCGCATTGCACAGGCATTGCTGGGCGGCATTATTGCCGGTTTTGGCGCGCGTTTAGCGATGGGGTGTAACCTGGCGGCCTTCTTTACCGGCATTCCACAGTTCTCGCTGCATGCCTGGTTTTTTGCGCTGGCAACGGCGGCCGGCTCTTACTTCGGTGCCAAATTCACCTTGCTGCCGATGTTCCGTATTCCGGTCAAGCTGCAAAGAGTGAAAGCGGCCTCACCATTGACGCAAAAACCCGAGCAGGCACGCCGTCGTTTCCGTTTGGGAATGGGGGTTTTCTGCCTCACGGTGGCCTGGTCATTATGGACGCTGTTTGATGCGCCGAAACTCGGTATCGCCATGCTGTTTGGTATCGGTTTTGGCCTGCTTATTGAACGGGCGCAGATCTGCTTTACCTCGGCGTTCCGCGATCTGTGGATCACTGGCCGTACGCATATGGCTAAAGCGATTATTATCGGTATGGCGGTCAGCGCCATCGGCATTTTCAGCTATGTGCAACTGGGCGTCTCGCCGAAGATCATGTGGGCCGGACCCAACGCGGTACTGGGCGGCCTGCTGTTTGGCTTCGGTATTGTGCTGGCTGGCGGCTGCGAAACCGGTTGGATGTATCGTGCGGTGGAAGGACAGGTCCATTACTGGTGGGTGGGGTTGGGCAACATTATCGGTGCCACGCTGTTAGCCTACTACTGGGACGATCTGGCGCCAGCCTTGGCGACCAACTACGACAAGATTAACCTGCTGGACACCTTCGGGCCGATCGGTGGTTTGCTGGTGACTTATCTGTTACTGGCCATCGCCTTTGCCGCGATGCTGTGGTGGGAGAAACGCTTTTTCCGTGCCAAGCCAGATGCGCAGGTGGTGAACTTAAGGAGTGAAGTATGAAACAGACCGAGATCGTGCCGGATTACCGGTTGGATATGGTGGGAGAGCCTTGTCCTTATCCGGCGGTAGCCACGTTAGAAGCGATGCCGCAGCTGAAACCGGGTGAAATACTGGAAGTGATCAGCGACTGTCCGCAGTCGATCAATAATATCCCGCTCGATGCCCGTAACCACGGCTACAAGGTGCTGGATATTCAGCAGGATGGGCCAACCATTCGCTACCTGATCCAGCGTTGAG